>NTJQ01000009.1 GCA_002457555.1 Marine Group II euryarchaeote MED-G37 | reverse complement strand
ATATCATAAGAAACAAAGACGGGGGCACTCATATGTCTGGTTTGCGAACGGCTCTGACCAGTTCTGTTAACTTGTATGCAAAGAAGAAGAAGCTCCTCAAAGGGGATGCTTTGTCGGGTGATGACGTACGAGAAGGCTTGGCAGCAGTAGTAAGCGTCAAGCACCCTGATCCTTCTTTCTCCTCCCAAACTAAAGATAAGTTGGTGAGCAGTGAAGTTACAGGGATTGTTCAGACGATTGTTTATGACAAACTAGGTGAGTTCTTCGAGGAAAATCCATCAGTCGCGAAACAGATTGTTGAGAAGGCGCTACTTGCATCCAAGGCGAGGGAGGCGGCGCGAAAAGCCAGGGACCTCACTCGTCGAAAGGGGGTTCTAGAAGGGGGGGGACTACCTGGGAAACTTGCCGACTGTCAATCACGAGACCCGCGCGAGTGCGAGGTTTACCTCGTAGAGGGCGATTCTGCAGGCGGTTCGGCAAAAACGGGGAGAGATCGAAGAATACAGGCGATTCTCCCCCTAAGAGGGAAAATCCTCAATGTGGAAAGACAGAAGCATAATGCTGCAAAGGTATTCCAAAACCAAGAGATTCAGACGATGATTCGTGCACTAGGTGCTGGTGTCGGCAATCCTGACCCGGATAAAGAAGAGCAGGAAGAGGGGGTCTTCGATACGAGTAAACTTCGATACTCGAAGATAATAATAATGTGCGACGCGGATATTGATGGCGCTCACATTAGGACACTGATGTTGACGTTTCTCTGGAGATTCATGAGACCTGCAATAGAGGAGGGGTACGTATTCATAGCTCAACCCCCACTTTATCAATTAACTAAAGGAAGAGTAAGCAAATACGTATTCTCCGATGAAGAAAGGGATTCGGTTACTCTAGAGTTGCAGGGGGACAATCCAAACGCAAAAATAGGCATCCAACGATACAAGGGACTAGGAGAGATGAATCCAGAGCAACTATGGGACACTACGATGAATCCAATGACTAGGACGATGCTGAAAGTAACGGTCCAAGATGCAGAGGCGTCTGATGAGTTATTCGAGATATTGATGGGGGATGATGTTCCAGATAGAAGAGCCTTCATCGAAAAGCATGCCAAGGAGGTGACCAACCTTGACATCTGAAGAAGGTGGAGACGTAGAATTGCCGGAAAAGAATGAGAACATCCTGAATCATTCTTTGAATGAGGAAATGAAGACCTCCTACATCAACTATGCAATGTCTGTAATCATTGGAAGAGCTCTACCTGATGCCAGAGATGGTCTGAAACCTGTTCATCGACGTGTACTCTATGGTATGCACGAAGGTGGTCACACCTCTGAGAAGAAGTATAGCAAGTCCGCCCGTTCGGTTGGGGAAGTGATGGGAAAGTACCACCCCCATGGAGATCAGTCAATCTATGACACCATGGTCAGGATGGCTCAAGATTTTTCACTAAGATATCCCCTAGTCGAGGGGCAGGGAAACTTCGGTTCTATTGATGGGGACCCACCTGCAGCAATGAGATACACAGAAAGTAGACTGGATAAAATCTCAAAACACATGTTAGAGGATATTGAAAAGAAAATAGTCGACTTTCAACCCAACTTCGACGATTCAGAGATGGAGCCCACAGTACTTCCTGCAAGGTTGCCAAATCTGCTTCTGAATGGGAGCGATGGGATAGCAGTCGGGATGGCGACAAGAATACCTCCTCACAACCTTACAGAGGTTGCGGGCGCAATTAGATTGCATATCGATACGATTCTCGAAGAGGGAGTCGATAAGAAGGGGATTCCCAGTATTTCTCTTGAACAGTACATGCAGCATGTGAAGGGCCCTGACTTCCCCACCGGTGCTACAATCCATGGAATAGATGGCATCGTTGACATGTACTCCACGGGAAAGGGCAGATTCCACATACGCTCGAAGTGCGATGTCGAAGACGATTCCGGCGGGAAGAAGATCATCATTCACGAGATCCCGTACCAGGTCAAGAAATCCGACATGTTAGTGCACATTGCAGATTTGGTATCAAAGGAGGTCGTAACCGGAATCAGGGACATTCGTGATGAGTCCTCCAAAGAAGGAATTCGAGTTGTCATAGAGGTGAAGAACAATTCTGACCCACATGCAGTACTCAATCAGCTATTCAAATCAAGCAGATTGCAAGAGTCATATTCTGCCAATATGATGGGTATCCTAGACGGAAGACCGGTTTTGTTAACCCTACCAGTGATGCTACACACATATGTCGACCACAGAGAAGAAATCATAGAAAGGAGAGCGATTTTCGATCTTGATAAGGCCGAATCCAGAGCTCATATCCTCGAAGGGCTAGTAAAGGCGCAAGAACGAATTGAAGATGTCCTAAAGGCTGGTAGGGAAAGCTCTGGAAGAGAGCAATTTGAGGCGATACTGCAAGGAAACGAGAAGATGCCCAAAATCGCCAAGTTTGATTTCACAAAACCACAAGCGAAGGCAATCGCGGAACGACGTTTGTACCAGTTGAGTCGCCTAGATGTGAATAAGGTGACCAATGAATTTGAAGATCTGAAGATCAAGATCGCCGATCTGAAAGATATTATCGAATCAAGAGCGAGGCGTTTGGATATATTGATCCAAGAACTTGATGAGATGTTAGAAAGCCACGGAGATGAGAGGCTGTCCGAAATCGATCCAATGCCACTCTCAATGGATAGGGAGGACCTTGTTCCAGAGGAGGCGATTGTGATCTCACTCACCACTGACAACTACATCAGACACTTGCCCGTAGAGGCATTCAGACTTCAGAATAGAGGAGGGAAGGGTCTCAAGGGAGTTGCAACCAAGAATGAAGATGCGCCGGCGGCTATCGTCACCTGCTTTTCTAAAGACAGGTTACTGATTTTCACTAACCAAGGGCGCGTTTACGGGCTGCGAGCTTGGGAAACTCCTCTAGCAAGTAGATATGGAAGAGGCACTCATATTCGTAACTTATTGCAGGGAATTAGAGATGATGAAAAGGTTATCTCGATACTTCCAATGAATAGAGAGCTAATAGAAAATCCTGAGGGGAATTACCTCATTTTCGCTACGAGTCAGGGGCGAGTTAAGCGAAGCAAACTTTCTGATTATGCTAAAATTAATCGAAATGGGAAATATGCTTTGAAGTTTGCAAACGATACCGATTCATTGGTACAGGTAAGGCCTGCAACTGATACCGACCATGTTGTTTTGGTGTCTTCAGGCGGATATGCCTGCCGCTTCGTGCCGGCGGAAGTCAAAACTAGAACTGACCCCACAAGTGGAGAAGTTCAGACAACTCACACAGTTAGGGTGCAAGGCAGAGTTAGTCAAGGCGTAAGTGGAATGAAACTACAATCCGGAGATAGCGTAATTGGCATGATCGTTACCGATGATTTCGACACCAGTGTACTTACAATTTCCAAATACGGTATGGCAAAACGTAGCCGTTTAGGTTCAGGAAGTATGATTCAGCTTACTAATGAAGACGGAACACCTCTTGTCGATGACGAAGGCGAGGATATGTTGCAAAGAGATGGCTACAGAAAAACCAATCGTGGCACTAAGGGAGTTCGAACTATGGCACTATCCGATGAAGATGCAATTGTCGGTGTAAGACAAATCCCTGATTTATCTGATCAATTATTCATGTTGACCGGCAGTGGAATGATGATTCGCATGCCTGCTACCCAAACCAAAGAAACCCTGGGTAAGGTAACAAAAGGCACGAGAATAATGGAATTGAGGGGCTCGAACAAAAAGTCCCATGTTGACCAAATAATCTTCGTAGCTCGTCTGCCTGCTGAACTCATCGATGGAGATGACGATGATTCAGACGGGGCAAACGAGGAAGAATGATTCCAACCGCTCGCCTTAAGCCCCAATCTAAGGTCGCCGGAGCACTGCGGCAGTCGCATAGCCTGGCCATTGCGCTGGATTGCTAATCCAGTGGTGTTTCACCTCGGGAGTTCGAATCTCCCCTGCCGCGCCACCTAAAGTAAGGAGAGGTTTCATGCTTTGATACGCCGCCTCAAAGGTTGTGAGCGTAGCCAGCTGGTTGACTACCGGGCTTGCCGGTTTAGCGATTATCGGGTTGTTGATTATACTCGCGATATGGATTCGGGTTCAGAGATTACGGCCTTCCAATGACCGTTATTGGGTGAATGATAATTCACGTAATGCGACCATAGATTTCGAAGGAGACATTGCAAAAATCACGAATATTCGAGACTTCAACTGGCGCACTACTAGAGATTATGATGAGAGGTGGATAGACTCGGAATATGACCTAAGTAAGGTAGATTCTATCTGGTTAACACTGGAATATTTTGATCCTAGACACAGACAAATGGCCCATACAATTCTCTCATTTCAATTTGAAGATGGCAGACGCCTAGCCTGTTCCATAGAAGTTAGAAGGGAACAAGGTGAGAAATATCACCCTGTGAAAGGACTGTTTCGTGAATATGAATTAATCTATGTCTGGGCTACGGAAAGCGACGTGATTGGAGTTCGCACACGATGTAGAAAACACTCGGTAACCCATCTATTCAAAGCGGTGGTTTTAGGTCCTGGGAATGAGAGAAGAATGCTTGAATCCTACTTGAAGAGGACCAACGATTTAGTAAATAATCCTGAATGGTATAACACCATCACTAACACCTGTACCACAAATATCGTTAGACATGTAAACGAAGTCTATCCCAAACGAGTACCGAGAGCTATTTCTATATTGATGCCGGGGCTAAGTCCAAAGATGCTGGAACGTGCAAATTTGATTGAAATGAGCGGCACTCTGGAGGAAACATTGACCGCCTGTGAAATCGATCAAAAAGCAAGGGATTGGAATTGCGAGGATGATTTTGGAGACGTCATCAGAGCCTAGATTTGTTTGATGCAAATTCTCTATTGCACATCGTTGGGTTGAATTGTCTAGCCTCGATGAGAGGTTGTGCTAAGCATACCTGAGATGCGGCTTTCGGGCTCTCATGAGTGGAGTTTACCCCCCTCAAAAAGTCACATTATCCGATGGTTGACAATGATTTCCCAAAGTAATTCTAGTTGTTTAATCAAGTTCAATGAATCGCCTGGAGGAGATGCGGAATCGATGTCAAAGTGTCTTCAAGAGATGGGAGTAAATATTCACCCTAAGAAATATGGTTGGCTTGTCGAACCTCCAAAACAGGGCCTAAGTGCTCCGAATGCAGTTCTAAATTGTGGCAATTCAGGAACCTCTGCGAGATTCCTCAGTGCCCTTGTAGCAACCATGGGTAAAAAAATCAAATTAGATGGAGATGAGTCATTAAGGACTAGAAGTAGTAGTCTTGGAAGAGTTTTGAGGGATTTACAAGTGGATATCGATAGTGATTCATTACCCGTCACTGTAAATGGAAAAATGAAAGGTGGCGCTACCGTAGATCTAAGTCAATCAAGTCAGCCATTAAGTGCATTGATTTTGGCGTCCCCAAGTCTCGAGGAAGCGATTGAGATACATGTCGAAGGAGATGCTGTCAGTAGAGGATATCTTGGTATGACTTTCGACATTGCTCGGACTTGCGGTTGCCCAATAGAAATGAGCTCTCAATTAATCCTCGAACCTTGGATTGTTAATCCACCCAATGAAATCGATATCCCACCTGAGTTGAGCCTATTCCCAATGGCCATTCTACTGGAGCTTCTCCACGATGGATTGCACTTACAAACCGAATTGGCAACATATGACCCACTGCTATTGATGGCATTTGATGCAATCGACAGAGCAAATGGAGGTGAAGTCGATTTGAGAGATGCGAGCGATTTAGTCACACCAGCCGCGGTTTGGATGGCTTTGGGAGAGGGGGGTCGTATAACCGGAATTCCACATGCTCGAGGAAAGGAATCTGATAGAATTCTGCGCACTGTGGAGCTTTTGCAGTCATTTGGGATGAAAGCAGAGGAGACTGATGATGGTCTCGTCATCCCTGGAAGACAGACGCCCAATACTCCAAATGAGCCAATTCAAACCTACATGGACCATAGATTAGCAATGGTTGCAATGATTCTTGCAAGCAAGGTAGGAGGTGAGATTGTTGATGCGGAGATTTGCGAAGTTTCACATCCAGGATTTATTCAGCAATTACTTGGCTTATATCAACCATGACGACCGAAATGACGATCTAAGTGTTTCATTGTTAATCGGAGCACTGTCGGCCTGCCGTGCACGCAAGCCCAGGGGTTTGGAACGGTTCGCATGTCCTGTAACAACCTCCTCATTTGAGCAAGGTTCAACTTTTCATTTGCCTTGACCGAACCTCGACAAGATCGCATGAATGCAATATGATCTCGGAGGTTTGTGACAGCATCAAATTCCTCAGTTTCATCTGGAGTAGTTACTAACTCGATCAATAAATCTTGGAGAAATTCTTCTAAAGATTCGTTTCCAACCAAAATCTCCGGTACTCGAATAATTTGTAGTGAGTCATTGTGTGCTTCAAACGCGATACCTAAACTCTCCAATGTCGGCTGACGAGCAATAGCGGCAGCCTTCTGTCTTGCACCAACAGAGAGAGAAATTGGAGTCAGTAAATCTTGACCGTCCCAACTAACCATTTGTTCACGCAATCGCTCATAGCGAATTCGTTCGTGTAGAGCGTGTTGATCTACAATGAATAACTCATCTTGGCCCTCGGCTAAGATGTAGGAATCAGACAACTGTGCTAATGGAGTCATCTCTGGAAGTTCTGGTATAACCGCTGCTTTTGGGATTGGTTCATCAAGTGGAGAAGTTGATTTTCCAACCGCGTGTCTGTGTAGCTCTCTTTCCTCTGAGGATAGAGAGGGTGTTGTCGGTTCTGAGTCCATACCTGGTAGAGTGTCTTGTTCAGTAATGTACTCGGAAGTAGATTTGGATTGAATGCGGGCGGCAGTTTCTACAGAATAACGAATACTAGAAAATCGAGTCTGGACAGTGGGATTCTCACTAGCAGCGCTAGCCCATTCGGGTAGATTCGTTGCAGGTGATTCGAGAGGGATTGGCTCTGCTCTCTCGGAGATACCTTCCAGAACTGTATCTTCACTAGCTTCTGGCCTAGTTGCGATTTGCAAAAGTGTGTGTTTTATCGAACGTTCAAGCCGCTCCAATACACGCCATGAATTCTTCAGCCTAACCTCTCTTTTTGTCGGATGAACATTGACGTCCACCTCATCTGGAGGCAGACTTAGCAATAGAACACCAATTGGATGTCTTCCCACCATTAACCGAGTATGGTAGCCGCGTCTAACTGATTGAAGGAAGGGGCCAGGAGCTACTGGCCTTCCGTTTACTAGAATGTGAACATCATCCGCTCTGCTTCTGGTCAGCCCTGGTGGTGATATCCAACCAGTCCATTTCTCACCCCCTGGTGCATCGCTATCGGCTTGTGAGGAAGTAAGCGGAATCAACTCTGATGAGGTTGAGCCGAACAAATCGTACAATCGGTCCTCGGCTGATTCGGTTGGAGGGCAATCCAACACCTTCCTGCCATCAACCTCGATTAATATGCCTGCATTAGGCTCAGATAATGCCATTTGCACACCGACATCAACAATGGCAGCGGTTTCTGTTGAAGGACGGCGTTGGAATGAAAGACGTGCTGGAACTTTAGCGAATAGGCTGAGGACGTCAATACGAGTGCCAGGGGCAATGCCTGCTGCCTCTACATCTCCAACAATACCGTTATCGACGCGAATTTGAACACCATCTCCATCTCCTATTCTACTCGCAACCACTAGTTCACTGACGGCTCCGATTGAAGCCAAAGCCTCTCCTCGAAACCCCTTGGTTTCAATGTGACTAAGGTCGTCAGGACCCGATAATTTGCTAGTTGCGTGACGAGTTATCGCTAGTGGCAATTCGTCTTTGGGAATACCATGGCCGTCATCGATAACGGTGATTCTATCGAATCCACCTCTTTCAATTTCAACTCGAACTCTATTGGCACCGGCATCGATTGAGTTTTCTACGAGTTCCTTAACCACTTGAGCCGGTCTTTCGACAACCTCACCGGCTGCTATTTTCCCAATGGTTAACTCATCAAGTTGCTTGATTGAGACTCTATTTGGCTTTTCTAGAGATGCCATAATCACTCCTCCAAATGTTTTCCATCGAGCGTGTTATTGAGGGCAGCTCTCATTGCATAGAGCGCTTCTAATGCCTCCCGAGGGGTAAGTGTATCTGGGTCGAGTGATTCTAGCCTCTCTGCTATTTCACGCAGTACTGGGTCTTCTGAGACTACTATTTGCTTGGTCGGTTCTTCATTCAAAATTGGCTGACTGTAGGCCGGTGGTTTGTCTCCATTACCCAGCATCCAACCATATAGGCTAGACTGACCAGAATCCCTAGCATCGGGTGTGTCCTCACTACCGGCTCGAGCACCCTGAGCTTGACCTTCAAGGAATATCAGCAAGTCGCGTGCTCTTTCAACAACCCCGATAGGAAGACCTGCCAAAGCCGCGACTTGTACACCATATGAATCGTCACAAGGTCCGTCGGCGACTGTGTGTAAGAAACGAATCTCGCCCTTGACATCAGCTACCTGAACATGGATATTTACCAATCCTTCAATCTCATTAGCCAAGCCAACAAGTTGATGGTAGTGAGTGGCAAAAAGAGTCCTTGCAGCAACTCTGTTGGAGATGTCTTCTGTAACCGACCAAGCGATCGCTAGACCATCAAAAGTGGAGGTCCCTCTTCCTACCTCATCGAGCAGGATCAGACTTCGAGGTGTCGCTCTTCGTAGAATATGAGCAACCTCAATCATTTCCATCATGAATGTCGAACGACCTCGGCGTAAATCATCATGAGCGCCGACTCTAGTGAATACCCTGTCAACAATACCAATTTTTGCCTTTTCAGCGGGTACAAACGATCCTGCCTGAGCAAGGATTGTAATTAGCGCTGTTTGTCGAAGATATGTTGACTTACCACCCATATTTGGACCGGTTAAGAGGAGGAAGTTTCTACGCTTATCAAAGCTTATGTCGTTCGGTACAAAACGCCCATCACCCTCCAATACTGGATGACGGCCTGCTACAATTTCCATTGTCGAATCATGTTTGATAGCTGGTCGATTCCAAGAGTGCTTTCTGGCGTGTTTGGCGAATGCTGACAGAACGTCAGCAGAGGCAACCTTTCGCCCCAATTCACTCAGTTTGGCCGCATTTGATGCAACCTCTTTACGGAGTTCAAGAAATAATTCGTGTTCTAAGGCCTTAGATCGATCATCTGCTGTTAAAATGACTTCTTCCCATTCCTTCAATTCCTCTGTGGTATACCTCTCTGCATTAGTCATTGTTTGCCTTCGACGGTACTCGTCAGGAATCTTGTATAAATGAGATTTAGTGACTTCAATGAAGAATCCAAACTGACGATTCTGCTTGACTTTTAGGCTTGGAATATCAAGCCTTTCGCGCTCTCTAGATTCAAATTGCTTTAGCCAATCTGTGCCCTCTCCGGCCTTCTGACGTAAGTCATCCAGTTGCTCATTTACGCCATTTTGGAAAATACCGCCATCTCGGATAGTCATCGGAGGCTCTTCAACAACCCTGGATGCAATATGATGCATTAGAGGATCGAGATCAGACAATCCTTCTGCACATTGGTGGAGTAACTCAGAATCTCCTTCAGAAAGTAACCCCTGCAGTCGTGGCATTCTCTCCAAACAATCTGCGACTGCAACCAAGTCTCTCGCATTGGCCCTACCATAGGCCAAGCGAGTTGAAAGGCGTTCTAAGTCGCGCATCGACTTAAGCGCCTCTCGAATATTATCCAAGCGACGAGGTGCGCGAATTAGACTTGCAACAGCAGACTGTCTTGCGGCAATTTTCTCTAAATCAGTTAGAGGGCGTAGAATCCATTCTTTGAGTTGTCTTCGCCCCATCCAAGTACGAGTGCAATCAATGGCTTGGACAAGCGAACCGTCTTTCTCTCCCGCTAATGTATGAGTTAACTCTAGGTTACGTAGTGTTGTTTGGTCTAGTACGAGATGGCCGTCATCAGCGTCGAAATGTACCTCACGAAGAGGCACTACATCGACGAGGTGTAACTTTGTTAGATAGCCAGCTGTTAGTCCACAGGCCTCCATTGCCAAGGGTCTACGATCTAAGTCAACAGAACCTAAGTCGACCAATTCTAGGTGGTCTTTGACTGCCTGAAGATGTTGCTCCTTACCACCCTCGTGAACGCTCATAGTAACCTTATCTAGCGAGGACAACAGTGCTCGAGACTCCTCGCTCTCGGCTTCACGCCGACCTAGAACTAACTCACTTGGTGACCATCTCTGCAATTCATCACGGACTCGCTCATAGCGACCGGCTCCAGAGTGCTCTTGCAACCATGCTCTACCTGTTGAAGAGTCAAGGATTGCGAGGCCGATGCCATCTCCTCGTGAAATTAGACCTGCAAGCAAACTTGAGCCATCTTCTCCAATCAGGTCCTCCTCGTAAAGCGAGCCGGGAGTGTAAACACGGGTAACTACTCTTTCAAGAATTTTTGAACCGGGTCGCAATTCCTCTTCTTGCTCGCACAAGGTCACCTTGTGCCCGGCTCGCAACATACCCTGTAGATAGGACTCAACAGAATGCCAAGGAACACCTGCCATCGGAACCGGTTCATCCGCGCTCTTGTCACGACTAGTCAGAGTGATTCCAAGCACTTCCGATGCTAACACTGCATCATCGTAGAACATCTCATAGAAATCGCCCATTCTGAAAAATAGCACAGTATCGGGGTGCTGCGCCTTAATCTCAGCGAATTGGTCAAGCATTGATCGCTTTGCCATATCAGACTCCTCCATTGCTTACGCTGCGCGTGGGCGGTGTCTGTGAGCCTAGGGTGCATAAGCAATCCTGTGCTAAACTTCCCTTCGGGAAGGACTTGGTTATTCTGAGTAAGCAGCTTTCACTGGTTGACAATCGGTAGACCATCAGCGTCTGTGAACTTTCCAGTTGCAACCATGATGATGTCGATAAGCGCCCAAATTCCGCAGCCGCCTATAGTAAGTAGCTTCAGTACACCGAGGCCGATGTGCCCTGCATAAAATCGGTCAACTCCCAATCCACCCAATAGGACAGATAGAATCAATAGCGTGGTCCAGTCTTTGTCTGAGGTTTGTTCATCCATATCACATCGTCTTCCGTCTTAGGTTTAAATCAATCTCCAGCATCGCCTTATCGTAAGCCATGAGGCATTATTTACAAGGTGTTGAAAATATGTCGAAATTCAGGGTTTTTTCTATATCAAAAGAAGATATCGAAGGTGTAATTGCATCTGGCGCTCTGATTACTTCCGCAATTCTCCCACACGGCGAAGTGGGCAGTTTGAATCTATGCCCATGGTACCATCTGACAGGTCATCAATGCCCTTTTTGTGGGATGACCAGAGGCTTTGTTGCGATTACTCATTTTGATTTACAGACCGCTATTGATTTCAATTTGGGAACACCATTTGTATACACCGCATTTGTTTACTTCTCTTTACGCTCAATTATTCCAAGAATTGTCGGAGGAAAAGAAATTCAGGTACCGGAACCTGCCTACAATATTTGGTTGGTTTCTACAATTGCTGTATTTGCAGTGATGGCTTGGGAACGCATCGGAAGACATCTGTTGTAATCTTAGGACACTATTTGACCTAAGTACCCCCAGCATTGAGTTAGGCGCTTTGGATGAGTAATGGAAAACAGTTGAGGGTCCACGGACTGATGATCCTAGTTGTGTTCTCTTGGGGAATGGCCTGGGCAGTGGGAAGAATCCTAGCATTGGGTTTGCCTCCAATGACTGGTGCTTGGCTTAGGTACGTCCTAACGATGGTCTTATTCTATCTGTGGTTTGTAGGTCGTGCTTTGAAAGGAAACGAAGTAAATTGGTTACCAACAGGTCGACAAACTTGGAGAACACTAACTCTGATTGCGATAACTGGCGTTTTGGGTTATCAGTTATTTTTCATGAATGGAATGCGATTCACAGCTGCTGGTGATGCATCTCTCATAATCACATTCAATCCGATTTTTACAGTACTATTGGCTGCTCCAATGCTAGGCCAACAAATTACTCGCAAGATGTTCGTTGGCCTATTCTGTGGCTTCATTGGAGTGGCGGTGGTTACCGGATGGAGTCCCAATACAGACATCCCATTTGAAGATAGAATTCTTGGAGATTTCATGATTTTATTGGCTTCACTAAATTGGGCTATGACGACGAATAATACCAAGAGAATGATGGAACAAAGAAATGGTGAGCAAAAAGCGACAACATTGGAAATTGTCGTATGGTATTCTCTCATTGGAACTGTTTTACTAACGCCATTTGCGGCTTGGGAAACATGGCAACATGGAATCCCCGAGCCGACCCTGACCGATTGGTATGCGATCATTTATCTCGCTGCTATATCTACAGTTTTAGCTTACTATTGGTTTGCTATTGGAGTTGAGAAACTTGGTGCAACTGCCGCCTCCTCGTATATTTTCTTGATGCCTGTTTTCGGGGTACTGGGTGGCGTTATATTACTAAACGAGAATATAGGATGGACTCTTCTTCTAGGATTCATTCTGATAGTTATCGGTGTTAGAGTGGTACAGCGTGAAAGTGAGGCATTGAGAACTGCTTAACCGATTTAATTAGCCCCGTAGGGGCTGCACCTATCGTTAAATACGGCTGGTAGGTCGGCCGAGCCCGAGGTAGTTGAGATGGCACGCAAACCGGCGAAAATGTATCGTCAAGTCAAGGGTCAGGCATACACACGCCGAGAGTATACTGGTGGTGTTCCAAATAATCGGATCCTTCGCTATCATATGGGTAACAGAAAGCTTGCCGAGGCAGGAGGATTCGAGGTAGTACTCGAGCTAACTGTAGACAACGCTGTACAAATCCGAGATACAGCACTAGAGGCTGCTCGACAAGTCTCTAACGCAACAATAAGAGAAGCATCTGGAGAGATGGGTTATGCTCTTCGAATTCACAAGTACCCCCACAACATCCTACGGGAGAATAAGCAGGCTACAGGCGCCGGAGCAGACAGGGTATCGCAGGGTATGCGACTATCCTTTGGAAAGAATGTCGGAACCGCAGCCCGCGTGCAGAGAAATGATGTCATAGTCTCAGTTCAAACAACTGCTGAATTTTACGCAGCCGCTCGTGATTCACTTCGTAAGGCAGGAATGAAGTTCCCAAGCCCGACCACTATTCATGTCAAGAAGGGCCACGAGCGACTTCGTGAATTGGGATTAGTCTGAGGCTGGCCAGGTATGGGATCTGCTGATCCTCTTACAGTACTGCAAGATTCACTGCGTGGTGCTCCAATCATTTGGAAGGGTGAATATCCCTACTTCATTCATCCAATTTCAGACGGTATTCCAAGAATGGACCCCGATGTACTTCGGGCAACACGCGACCTAATCGTATCTAGCGTAGATTGGTCACAGGTCGACCTAATCGTCAGTGTAGAAGCGATGGGGCTGCCACTTCTTGCAGCGGTCGGAGATGCTACTGGAAAGCCAACGGTGGTTGTGCGAAAGCGCTCATATGGTATGGAAGGAGAAACTCGTGTTGACGTAGCAACCGGATATTCGCAATCTACCGTCTACATCAACGATATCAAGGCTGGAGAAAGAATCGTAATCGTTGATGACGTAATTTCCACAGGTGGAACTCTAGAGCCTCTTATTCAGCAACTCGAAGATATGGGGGTAATCTTACAAGATATTGTCATCGCCATCGAAAAGGGCGAAGGATTAGTGAGATTGAATCGTGAAAAACCACATTGGCCTATTCGTTCACTGGCAAGAATCGACATCATAGACGGAAAAGTGGAGATTGTCGATTGAAATTCAGACGATTAAGTATCATCGTTGAAACCAATGCTTTGAATATAGTCGCCTCAGCACAAATATTCAATGGCTAAGGCTAATCCTGATTCAGGTGTGATGAAGTTCGGCATTCACACCTTTGGAGACGTCACAAAGGCTACGGACGGATCCATGTTACATGATGCGGATGTTCTTCGTAATGTACTAAATGAGGGAGTTTTAGCCGACAAATTAGGCATTGATGCATTCGGAGTAGGGGAACATCACAGAGCCGACTTTGCAATTTCAGCACCAGAAACTCTGTTGGCGGGGTTAGCAACTCGAACTGAGAATGTTAGGCTCAATACCGCCGTTACTGTACTGAGTACCGATGACCCTGTTCGAGTTTACCAGAGATTTGCCACAGTTGATGCATTGTCTAATGGACGAGCAGAACCTATTCTAGGAAGAGGGTCTTTCACTGAATCCTATCCACTTTTTGGATACAACCTACACGAGTATGATTTACTCTTTGAGGAGCGCTTGCAAATATTTTCTCAACTTAGAGACGGAGGCGAAGTAAATTGGAGAGGCAGTACTAGAACTCCTCTTGAAAATCAAACTGTCTTTCCAAAAATAAAAGCAGCCAGAATGAAATCTTGGGTAGGAGTTGGCGGGAGCCCAGATTCTGTAGTTCGAGCCGCAAGATACGACTTTCCACTGATGCTTGCAATAATTGGCGGTTCACCATCTAGATTCAGAAAGTTTGTTGATTTGTATCATGAATCTATGGAACAGTTTGGACATGAAAATCCAGAGGTTGCCGTTCATTGTCCTGGATTTATCGCCGAGACTGATGCTGAAGCTAAGAAGAAGGTGTGGCCACATCATCAAGCGATGTTTGCGCGTATAGGTAGGGAGCGTGGGTGGCCACCTATGCAATACGACCAATTTGAATATGGGGCGAGTGAGGATGGTGCATTATTCATTGGCTCACCGGAAACCGTCGCGAAAAAAATCGTCAACGTTTCCGAACAACTAGGTATCAATCGATTTGACATGAAATACAGTAATGGCACTTTACCGCATGAAGATTGTATGGAATCCATCAAATTATTCGCAACAGAAGTCATTCCTCGGGTTCATGAGCTTCGTGAAGAACTATGAAATCGCTCAAATACCAAACTTAGGACGGCTAGTTGGTTATCATGGACATGGAACGTCACGATTTCCAGCTCGACGACCTAGTCGAGCGGATCAAAGACAACGACCACCGCTTGGTTGCTTTGCAAGTTCCGGAAGGGCTGAAAATGCAAGCTCTTGAGATGATGGATTCGATTGAAGAAGGCTCGGAAGCCAAGGTAGTCTTGGCTGCAGACCCTTGCTATGGGGCATGCGATTTGGTACATGATAAAATGCGTATGATGGGTGTTGAATTAGTTGCTCATATGGGTCACAGTGCAATGAATATAGACTCGGGTATGCCAACTCATTTCATTCCGGTAACTTATGAAGGAGACCCTGAAATTGATCCTGTGATTCCTATCTTAGCCAGGCACAAGACAATCGCAGAAACCAGGTTGGCTGAGTCAATAGCTCCCTTCGACCTCAGTGAGAATGAAGCAAAAGATAGATTCCTCGATGCAGTAGGTAGAGTCGCTCCTTTGTCTGGTACGAAATTAGGACTAGTCGGCTCTATCCAACATCTGCACCTTCTTCCAGAGTACAAAGAACGCTTTGAAAATGCTGGTTTTGAGGTTGAGATCCCAACAGGAGGGGCACGGCTGACCTTCCCAGGACAAGTCCTAGGTTGCAATTATTCAGGAGATGACCCCTCTATCGGGCACTACATATTCCTAGGTTCAGGAGATTTCCACCCGATTGGATTGGTCATGCACACCGGTAAACCACTAGCCTTGCTAGACCCATATACCGGCGAAGCCAGCGAGTTATCTTTCGAACGCATCGAACGGATTCTTAGACAGAGAATGGGATTAATTTTCTCTGTCGATGAGGCGAAGTCATTCGGTATTCTCATCGGTGAGAAGCCAGGTCAAATGCGGCGCAATCTAGCTATCAGAATGAAGCGGCTTCTCGAAAAACATGGGCGTAAAGGATACCTTCTCGCACTAGATCACGTTGGTCCTGAACTAATCGACTTTTATCCCGTTGATGCCTTTGTCAATACCGCCTGCCCACGTATAGCAATCGATGATTCGGTGAAGTATGCTAAGCCACTAATCACACCCTTCGAATTGGAAGTAGCCCTAGGTGAAAAGCAATGGGAAAACGGTTACCAATTCGATGAAATTCCATAATTGGGATTGATTGAATTCTTCTGGCCGCGGGTCACAGACTCCTGTATGCGCGTGTTGCAGCAAATATCTCTAAGAACGGGGAGAGCACGACTCCCTTGAATGGCAGGATACCTCGACCGCATCGGAGCAGGCAAAGTCCTGCTGGATAAGGCCCCCCTGTCGTACGACTGGGTTCCGCCATCTCTGATAGGTCGAGGCGAAGAATTGGGTGAGATGGCGGCCATCTTCTCGCAAATTGAGAACCATGAAACCAGTTGCCAAGCGGTCGTCATGGGGCCGGTTGGCTCGGGAAAGACGGTTCTGACACGTCGCTTTACAGAAGATATTCAACGCCATCTCGAAGGAAGAAGAAAAACCGTCATTACACACGTAAACTGTCGTAATCACCCAACCGGACCACAGGTCTTGCAACAGATTGCACTCAGCCTCGACGAACGGCATCCAGAGAGAGGATTTAGTCCGGGTGAAATCATCCAATCTATTCGAAGAAATCTGATTACACACGATAGTCATCTTCTGTTAATTTTGGATGAGGCTGATGTTTTGGTAAATCGCGATCATTCAGATCTAATCTACAAATTATTGAGAATAGATGAAGGAAAAGAAAACCAAGGTACGATTTCGATGATTCTTGTTAGTCAGAATTTGTCTTTGATGAAGCTCTTTGAGCCGGCGATTATCTCACGCTTAGGGCAATCGAATATCGTTGAGATGCAACCCTACAATGCAGAGACTCTGACAGGTATCGCTAGCCAAAGGGTAGAAGTTTCCTGTCGAACTGGTTCGGTAGCTGATGAAACTCTGACTAAAATCGGTCAATTCGCTGCAGAATCCGGAGATGCGCGAATGGCGATTGAACTACTGGAAGCGGCCATCCGCCGAACGGAAAAAGAGGGACGTGGTGAAGTTTTACCTGATGATGTGAGACCTAGTACCTTGAGAAAGGCATCACTGGAGCCGAGTTCGGTTGACAATTTATCGCAACACCAAAAATTGTCTTTGCTAGGTATTTGTAGACGTTTGAAGAAGGCAGAATACGTCTCGAGCGGAGATGCTCACAAGCTCTACTTACTAGTCTGTGAAGAATATGAGGTGAAACCGCGAAGTTACACCACTTTCTGGAAGCATCTGAAGACGTTGGAAACCGAAGGACTAATCGAAACTAGGACTGCCAATACCAACGTTGGAAGAGGTAGAACTCAACACATCACAATGAACAATACTGCACCAGCAACTATCGAAAGCAGAATTGAGAGTGAATTTTTGAGGGGCTAAGGCTCACCGTAGGTGAATCCGAACCGCTCTTATAGGGGTCTCCTGTCGGGAGCCCGTTCAGGTGACATCATGGCAGGAGAACAGGCGTTCAAGGCGGTGGTTAATGGAACAGTTGACCATCGGGCATATGCGGTCGATATCACAGGTGCAAATTACAACCATTTCTTGGGTAAGAAAATCGGGGATTCCGTAGATGGAATGTTCGTTGGAGATGGAGATCAAACACTTTCTGGATACAAGTTGCAAATCACCGGTGGCTCAGATGTCACAGGCCGACCAATGCGTCCTGACCTAGATGGTGGAGGAGTAAAGTCGGTCCTCGTATCGCCCGGAGTTGGATACAAGGGAAAGAGATACGTCAAGAAGAACGCCCAAGAATATGTCTACAAGTATGACGGGATTCGCCGAAGAAGGAACCTTCGAGGCAATGTAATCAGTCAGGATACACGTCAAATCAATTTGAAGGTCGTCGAGGCAGGAAAGCGCTCGCTACCAGTAATTTTTGGTCTCGAGGAAGAGGCCGCTACCGAGACGCCCTCTGACGAAGAGGAGTGAACCGGTAGGAGTTGATGAGTCTGGCAAGTCAATTACCTAGCCAGCCTGTAGTCAACATCGGCATGGTCGGACACGTCGACCACGGCAAGACGACTCTAACCCGTGCTCTTTCAGGAGTCTGGACAGATACCCATTCTGAGGAAAGAAAGCGAGGGATAAGTATCAAACTTGGCTATGCCGACACTGCATTCTACAAAACTAAGGATGGAGAATATTACCCTACAGGTAAGCGGCCTGATGGAAAGAAGGACGTTGACAAGGAACTACTCAGAGTTGTATCATTCGTCGATGCTCCCGGACACGAGACGCTGATGGCTGTAATGATCTCAGGCTCATCGATTATGGATGGAGCACTTCTGCTGATTTCTGCAACTGAAAAATGTCCACAACCACAGACACGTGAACACTTGGCGGCTCTACAAATTGCAGGTATCGAAAACATTGTAATCGTTCAAAATAAAATCGATATCGTGACAAAAGAAAGAGCCATTGAGTCTCACAATGAAATCAAGGAATTCGTCAAGGGAACTATTGCTGAAAAAGCACCAATAATCCCTATTTCAGCGCATCATGATGTAAATCTCGATATTCTTATTCAGGCTATTGAGGACATAATTCCTACCCCTGACCATGGGAAGCAGAAGGAGGCACTGATGTATGTTGCAAGATCCTTTGATATCAATCGACCTGGTTCAAGGCCGGATAAACTACGAGGAGGAATAATTGGCGGTTCTGTAGTCAAAGGCCAATTCTCAGTTGGGGATGATATCCTAATCGCCCCAGGTCGCCGAATCCAAGAAGGAAGTAAAACCCGATGGGAACCAATCAAGACAGTCGTCGAATCTGTACAAGGTGGCGGTATAGACCTAGAGACGATTCACGCCGGTGGACTCTGTGGAGTTGCTACTCCGATGGACCCTAACGTAACCAAAGCTGATGACCTGTCTGGACAAGTAATGGCGCGTCAAGGTGAACTACCACCTATTTGGGAGGAGTTCAATCTTGACCTAGACTTGTTAGAACATATGGTGGCAAGTGGCAATGATGCTCCTGAAAAGGTTAGGCCGCTACAGCCAAATGAGATGTTAATGGTCAACTCTGCAACTGCTACAAGTGTTGGTCAAGTCACTGCAATTAAAGGTAAAAAATGCACACTGAACCTACGTTTGCCGATTTGTGCGCTTGAGGGAAGTCGAATCACTTTGTCTCGAAGAATCGGAACACGATGGCGACTAATAGGTCATGGAACCATCACGGGGTGAAGTGATGTCCAGCGTCCTCATCGACGCTTGTGGTTGGGTGGCATTAGTCGATGCTAGATTAAATCTTGATGTGGCAATGGCTTCAGTTGCTGGTTCGCCGAGATTATTGGTTCTGGATTCGGTGGATGCTGAATTACAGAAATTGTCGCAGACGCGCGGCGGTCTACTACTCGATTTGCTAGAGCAACGATCTGAGAGGATGTCAGATATTGAAGGGATTAAGCATACTGACGATATGTTGGTTGAACTTTCAGTTGAATCCGGTTGGCCTGTCTTGACTGTTGACAGGAGATTGAAGGAGCGATTGGTTAGTGCTGGTGGTTCGTATATCGAAGTCACAAGCGGGCCTTCTTTGAGACTCGTATGAGACTCATAGGGTACCCTTTGAATCGCTTAGAATCCAAGATCTTCTAGATTCACATCACTATTCATATTGACTCGAACAGGGAAGGCTAAGGTTACTCCATCTTGCTCAAATCTTCTTAAAATCTCTGTAACAAAGAATGATTTAGAAGGCCTCATCTTCTTTGCATTGTTCACATAATATCGTATTTCCATAACTATTTCTTGGTCTCCGAATCCTCTCAAAACAACCTCTGGTGGTTTTGGTTTGCTAACAATATCTTGATGATTATCTGCGATATCTTGCACAATCTCTTCGGCCTTTGTGACATTAGCCCAAGTTGCCGTAAGCCCAAGTCTAATCCTTACCCTCAGTTCCATGTCAGAACTGTGGCTGAAATTTGCAACTGCATCTTTTGTTAGAATCTTGTTTGGAACGGTAAGTAAGACTCCATCTGTTGATCTTACTCTGGTGGTCCTCAACCCAATGTAACTAACATCACCCCATTTTGAATAAGTGCCACCTAGACTCTTTGGTAATAGAATTCTCTCACCTTCTCTGAATGGTCTGTCAATTATGATGAAAATACCAGCAATTACATTCTCTACTGTATCTTGTGCCGCAAAGGCTACTGCTAATCCTACAAACCCTAAACCGACAACCAGACCTGTGACATTTATTCCGAATTCATTTGCTGCGGTTAGGATAACGACCGCCCATAGTACGACACTTGCAATTCGGAAAAGAAAATTTTCCAGTCCTTCATCAAAGTCGGTTTTATCGAGGAACCTTCTTAAATATCTCTTAACTATTCCAATCAAAGGAATTCCAAGTATCAAGATTAGAATACCAGAGGCTGGTCCTGCAGATATAGAGTCTTGAAAACAAGAAAAACTTGGTTCTAATTGGTTGGGGAGATCTTCAAGACAATTGGACATTGTATTCACCTCAAAACATGAAGGAGATAATTGTTAGCAGTCATGGAAGGGTGAAGAGGCGATCATCATCATGCCCGTCCATCAAGCCAATCCTAACCGCAGCATCAATCCAAGCATGTGCGTAATTGATTGCACCAAAGGCTCGAACTAGATCTCCTTGCTCGAGGAAATGCTTTGCATCTGCTTGGTAGTCATCACACATTCCCATCATCGAATCAAGCCTTCCTATATCCTCTTGAGACTCTGCAATCGGTGTCGCCTTTGCTCGAGCTTCTGCTGTTAATTTGAGATACTTCTCGACCTTTTCTTTCGTTACCGTAGAACCTTTGTCCGACATTATGCAGCCTCCTGTGGCGCTCCACGCAAGTGTTGATTTGCGGCCTCGCTGAGTTTGAAGTATCGAGTTCTACCTTGCTTTCTTACCGACAGAAGACCCTTGCGTCGCATTCCATTGTATATCTGCGAGAGACGGGAACGACCGACCTCTAAGCGAGCTTGTAATTCGTTATCAGATGGAGAGACTTCGCGCATTGACGAGGCCTCGACAATCATTCTCTCGGCCTCGGTTAGTGTTTGCAAAACGATTGGATTGAATGGTTGATCTGGTTCCCATGTCGGACCTAATGAAACCGGAACTTGCACGGGGACTTGTACAGGAGTTGGTGATGGATCTGGTGGCGGAGTTGTAACCGGAGTTGGTGGTGGTGTGGTTGGAATTAATGGGATACTAACCAGGGGAGGTTCCAGCTCAAAAACAGGCTCAGGAATTGATTCGAGCTCTTCTCCAGCACGCCCGTCATCGACGAACCATTCAGTATCAATTTCCTCGACAACAGGCTCTGGCTCTGGTGTAATTGGTTCGAATACTCTAGGATTGTCGGGTAAGGTAGATTTGGAACCTGAATCAACCATCCAAACTGACTGATCGTCGTGGAAAACGGACTCTTCTATACCAGACTGCACCGATATGTCGATTCTTGCAGTTGATTGTTCATCCTCTACGCTTTCGGGAGGCAGTTCCTTTACCGGAGCCCTTGGCACCAAACTCTTGTGAGGCTCAGCGACCTGAATCGGTGTATCATCGCCTGTTGTCGGCATCCTATCATTGACTTGCATGGTACGGCCTAATAAACGCCCAAAATTCCCTTTTGATTTCCTAGATTCGGGTAATTCAGGAGGTTCAGTCCCCTCTTCAACATAATAAAACCCAGATTCGTCTCCAGCTCTTTGGTACAATTCACTAGGTTCGGATTCAGGAGTTTGTTCGGCTTGATGGAATCTTTCCTCCTCAACCTCTAGTTCTGCCGGCTCTCCTGGAGGGTTCCAAATTTCGTCGGGTGCCTCGAATTCATCATTCCATGAAGTCTCGTTATCTTCCTCATCCTCGTCTTCATCCCAAAGGTCGTCTGGTTCATCTTCCTCCTCTAGTTGAAATTCGTCTATTTGGGAAATTTCTTCTTCAGGCTCTATTTCTACGACCTCTGGTTCTTCGGCGATTTCTTCTATATCTGGTGCTATATCGGCTTCTTCGAATACTCTGGGTTCTGATTTTACTGGTGGGGCTCTCCAAGTAGTTAGTCGATCTAGAACACCTCCTTCGGCCGGATTATGCCTCTCATCGATTAAGTCGCGCAATAGGCGGATTACCCTACGTGAGTTTCCATCTGTATGTTGGTGAATTGCAGTTAGTAGGCTGGGCCTGATATTCCACTTTTGATTGGCCGAGCGAGAAATTCTACGATTACTAAGCATCTGGATTTGTTTTTCGTCTAAATTCTGTAAATAATGAGGTTTGTCGAAAATATCCAACACGCCCTCATCTAACCCGGCCAGTTGTGAGGGAGTAAGTACGACCACAACAAGTGCTCGAAGTCTCTGAAGTAAAGGTGCTAATCGAAATAATACGGAGTTCAAATCGACATTAGCGGGATAATCAAAGGCGATTAATGGCAGTGTTCCTGTCTCTTTGTCGAGGACTTCCACCATCTTATCAGAAACCTGTTGTATTGACGGTGGGATTTCAAAGCCGCCGAAATGTACCGACAACTCATGGATTATTCCCTGAACAGAATCATCGGCTTCTGGCCAGAATTGTGCAATGTACGGACGGCGGGATGTAGTTGAAGCTAGAGCGTTGAGGAAAGAGGTTCTCCCAGAGCCGCTATCACCAACCAATAGTAACAACCGTGGAGTTTGGGAAATTAGGTGTTCACGCCATTCCGCTAGTAGTCGATCTCGCCCGACTAGATATTCTGCGCGATTTGGTTCGATAGGACGCAGGTCGAAGGGGTTACCTCGTAATGGAGGTAAATCGAGTATCGTCGTGGGCTCCTCAGTCATTATCGTCCACGCTCGAGTATGAGTACATAATATTCACGCATCCTCACGCATCATTAGTACATAATTAACGTATATTTTGATAAACACAGATGTTTTAAACAGACATAAGTTCACAGTACTACGTTTTTTTAAATACATATTAACGCTTTATTAACGCTTACTTAATGCGTTAACGATGCGTTAACGAGGGAATTAACGCTTTTTAAACTGGAAATATCTTCTAATCGAGGCTACTTAACTCCCATTCAAGATAGATTATCGGCAATCTTGGCCGAGTGCCTACCTGGCTCTCAATAGAGTGTTTCTGGCATAATCACCGCGAAGTGCTTAGAACCAGAAGGTTGTCGCAAGGTTCGGTGAAACTATGCCCATAGATAATAGCCGATTGAGTGGATTCTACAAACTATCCGTCCCAGAGCGAAGAGCCATGCTTGCAGAACTTGCTGGCCTCAGTGAAGAACAAGTCCAAGCATGGGCGGATGCTGAACTTGACGAAGGCACCGCAGACAGAATGATCGAGAATGTAATCGGTAGGTATTCACTACCTATTGGCGTTGCAACTAACTTCATCATCGATGGAGAACACTATGTTATCCCATTCGTAGTTGAGGAAGCAAGTGTAGTTGCAGCCGCATCCAACATGGCCAAGAGGTGTCAGATGAACGGTGGCTTTGTCTCAAACAATACAGACCCAGTAATGATTGGGCAAATTCAGGTGGTCGGTTGTGAAGACCCGGAGGTATCTCGAGATGCAATTCTTGCCGCTAAAGAGGAATTGATAGAATCCTGCAATGATGTAGATCCGATTTTAGTGAAATTCGGCGGAGGATGTAGAGATGTTGAGGCGAGAATTATTGAAACTGATTCGGGCCCTATGATAATCGTGCACATCCTAGTTGATTGTCGTGATGCAATGGGGGCAAATGCGGTTAATACAATGGCAGAAACCATTGCTCCTAGAATAGAAAGTATCTCAGGAGGGACTGTGATTCTACGAATTATCAGTAACTTAGCAGTACATAGACTGGCTAGAGTCAGCGCAACTTTCACTGCAGAAGAGATGTCAGATGCTGGTAAGGATGCAGCAAGAGGGGCAGAAGTTATCGATGG
Source organism: Marine Group II euryarchaeote MED-G37 (assembly GCA_002457555.1). Lineage (GTDB taxonomy): Archaea > Thermoplasmatota > Poseidoniia > Poseidoniales > Thalassarchaeaceae > MGIIb-O1. The sequence goes on along the minus strand of NTJQ01000009.1, from coordinate 36,120 downwards.
CGTATTACAAGCCTACCATTTTGCGGCGGCAGATCCGTTCCGAGCAACTACACATAACAAAGGAATAATGAATGCAATATCTCCTATTGCAATTGCCTGTGGACAGGATTGGAGAGCTGTCGAATCCGGTGCTCACTCATACGCTGCACACGAACGCCGGTATGGTTCGATGACCCATTGGGAAAAGGATGCAGAGGGGAACCTAGTCGGTTCGATTGAGATTCCAATGGCGGTTGGATTGGTCGGTGGGGCGATTACAATACACCCTGGTGCCCAAGCAAATGTAGCACTTCTAGGAATTAACTCGGCTGATGACCTTGCGAAAGTAATGGCCGCTGCAGGCCTTGCACAGAACCTTGGTGCCCTTCGAGCCCTTGCGACAGTTGGTATACAGGCAGGACATATGAAGCTCCACCTACGAAACATGATTGCTAGCGCAGGGGCTTCTGCGGAAGAGATCGAACCAGTAGCCGTGATTGTTAGAGAAACTGGCGAAAGAATCACCATGGCAGCAGTTGAATCTGCCTTGCAACAGGTTCGCGGCGAGTAATCACTCGTTACCTTGCGTGGCTTCAATCGCCAGTGCCTCTTCCGATGGCACCTCGGTGAATTCTTCGATAGTCATTTGTTCATCGGAGAGAGAAGCGGCTAACTCCGCGCTGGTAAGCCCAGCCTTTGTGGCTTCTGCCCTAAACCACTCTCTTACCTTCTGGTATTCAACTTCAGGGCAGCCGAAGTATTCAGCAAATCTGCGAGTTGTGGTCAATCTACGGGTCAATCCATCCCTACGCCTATCGATGAATCCTAATCCGGCCAATTCTCTAACCCGATCGTAGGCTAAAGGACCAATCATATCGACTAACTGTGCTTGCTTCATCGGTTGATGGTAGGCGATTAGAGCAGCAGGTGGTAACAATCTTGCAGGAACTTCTGGCCTAACTGATTCCGGCAAATATGAAGAAAGTGTAGGTCTAACTTCGAAAATCCACCGGCCTGAAACTTCTGTTAGTTGCAAAGCAGAGTCTCTACGACGTCTAATGGTAGCACGCAGATTCTCCAGCGCCCCTGAAATCTCCGAACGGGTCTTTCCGGTTTGCTCCATCAATTCCTCAACCGTCATTGAGCGACCTACACTGAACAGGATTGCTTCTAGAATGGTCGACAACTCGACAGAATTAGACATCGACTTCTACCTCCATCTCTGGCTTAGGGTTAATCTTCTCTGTTAGTACGTCAAAGTCATTGTAATCTGGGTGTAAGTCTTTGATCGTAATCAAACCATCCCTACCTGATTTCTGGGTTAAATCAGCATAACCTCTGTGAGTTAGGAATAGCGCCGATACCAAGGCTGTGACTTGGGCTTCTGCATCAGCTTCGTCGAATTCTAATCCACCTTCCACCGACCTATCTCTCAGTTTTCCTGCGATTTCCTTTAGGTCGACCGCCATATCACCTTCATCGGATCTTTCTCTGAGAACATCCCAAGTTCGGCGAAGATCCGCTTCCAAATCCTCGACGTGAAGGCTGCCAGAGAACCTAGCCCTTGCCTTTGCATGAGCCTCTCTCCTCTCCTTGGCAATTTGTTCTCTAAGTTTCAAATCCTCGGAGATTTGTTTGGCGCTTTGTAACCCCATTAGTAATTCTCCAAGAGTCACCGGGCGGCTTTCCTTTCTATGGATTCGGCCTTCAAACATCGAGGGGAGTACGTTGTCTGCCGCTCCTGTCATAACTCCTACAGAGAAGTTGTAATCATCTTCAGTAAATTCTGATTCCCAACCACCGACATCGAAGTCGAGGAAATCATCCTCAACTTCAGCCCATGCGTGATCTTGCCTCTCAATAAGAGTAGATGCTTGACCTCGAAGAATCTGCCAGGCCATTCGGATTAGTCTTCCACAAGTTGGTAAATCGATATCCTCGCTGGCCTTAATTCGTTGCTCAAACATCTCCAAGAAACTAGTTAGATCGACGTCCCAGGGGTCTAAGTCCTTTGATCTGAATAATTGGAATACCAATGCTACCGAACGGTCAAATGGGTCGATTAGGAATTGATGTTCAGCTTCCTCTAAACTTGCTAGCTCGACCAATCTGTCTAGATAACGGCTGGTTTCAAGGTCTTCCTCACCTTGCAATAGCCTTTCGACGATATCGTCCCTCATTGCAGTAGCATCGAAGACTGTCATTCTTCTTTCTCCAATTCCTGCTCGATTGCTGCCTCGCTGGCAACCTGTTCTTCTTCGTCTTCCTGTTGAGGAATGGCTGCTTCCTTCTCTGCGATATCTTCACTCCATTCGTCAGTTCTTTCCTTCAGTGAAGACATTGTTGATTCACTTGGGTCTAAGTCCTCTTCTTCAGTATCATCGGATACTTCGACGCCAGCCCTATCGGCAAGGCCGCCTAAACTCAAAGGACGATCCATTGGTTCGGGCACCTTTGGCATGGTCTCAGCGCTTGGCAAGTCACCCATGCCTTCCTTGGCACTTTGTGCTTCTTTCAGTGCCTCTTGCTCGGCCTCGAATTCTTCTCCTAGTTCGATTGCAGCTGCTCTGTCAAAGTCGGTAATTCGACGACTTCGGCCATCTCCCGCATGGGTAATTCCAATGTGGTGGTCGGCAAGTGTAAGGCTGACCTTTCTCAGAGTCACCATGATGAATTGAGCGTGGGTACTACGAATTCTACAGAGAGTAGCGATTCGCTCAGCGTTGAATGGATCAAGGTTCTGGTCAACCTCGTCAAAGTAGTAGAATGGGCTAGGTTCGTAATCTTGGATTGCGAAAACGAAAGCCAAAGCCGCCATCGACTTCTCTCCGCCGGAGAGGAAACTTCGACGAGTTCTCTTACTCTTCCCGGGAGGTATACAAGCCATTCTTAGTCCACCCTCAAACGGATTCTTGGTATTCTCAAGTTGCAATTCACCTTCACCACCAGGCTGTAGTAACTTGTAGGCGCGAGTGAAGTTCTGGTTGACTTCGTTAAATACGGCGAGAAGTCTTGTCTTTCTCTCGTCTTCGAGTTGTTCTGCAAGGCTAACCAACATTGCGTGCCTCTCCTTGCAGAGTTTTCCGTCGGCGACGAGACCAGCGATTCTCTCCACGGTTATGTCGTAGTCTTCTATAGCTAGCATATTGACGTCGCCGAGTTGGCCGAGGCGGCGATCTAGGCCCTGCACCCCCTTCTCCGCCTCGGCCACTGTTGGCAATTGAATTTCTAAATCAGGAAGTCCGATTTCATTCTCAGCCAAATCACTCTGTAATTCGACCAAGGTCTCTTCTTTGTTCCTTATACTCTCAACGAGACCTTCCAATCTTGCTTTGATTGTTTCACGCTGAGTCTGCATCTGTTCTACATGAGCTCGAAGGCTTGCACGCTCGTCGACTATCTCGTCCTTACGCCCGCTGAGAATCTGATGCTCTTCATTGAATTGTGAAGCTTGTAATTTGAGTTCTTTGAGGCTTTCCTCTGCCTTCTGGATTGAAGTCTGAAGTGTCCCAATCGTCTTTGTGGCTTCTGTAAGGATTTCATTTTGTCTCTCAACAGACCTAGCGAGATCTTTCTTTCTATCTTTGAGAACCTTGAGTTTCTCGCCGCCGGTTAAAATGTCGGATTCAGCTCTAAGTTTAGTGCGCTCAGCCTCGGTTCGTGTGTCCTGAGCGCTTCGAAGAATTTGTGAGAGATGATCAGGTGTATGATTCTGTAATGCCTCCGCGGATAATCGGCGAGCATCGACAGCGCCTTCGTGTTCTTTTTCCGATTCAACAGCCGCAGCAGTAGCGTTTTGACTAGCGGTTTCCAATCTCTCGTATTCTTTGCGAGCATCGACAACCTTCTTTGAGATATCATCCACTTGCTTCTGTGCAATCTTAACATCAGCCTTCCAATTCCTGACTTTTACAGAGTGATCGCTATCATCGAGACCATGAATTTGGTTTCGAAGATTATTCATGTTGTCACGGATTTCTTTCAGTGCAGCCTCCACCGTTGAATACCTCAAGTTGGCTCTATTAACTGCTGACTCGAGTTTCTCCATTCCGGCGCCAACAGCTCCAGCGCCACCGAATGAAGGACGTGCCCCCTTTGCTGATGAACCGCCTGTCATAGCGCCAGTCGCTTCGACTATCGAACCATCAAGAGTCACCATTCTAACTCCACCCATATTGCGGCGTGCAACGTCCATCGACTGAACAATCAATGTGTTTCTACAGGCGAAGCGTACAGCGGTTTCAATTTCTTCATCGTAATCTAATAGGTCATGCGCGAATCCAATAATTCCAGGGTTTCTAGCAACCATTAGCGCACGACCTTGAGCACGAGAGGCACTAATCTTGTTGAGAGGTAGGAATGTTGCTCTTCCACCACCATTTGCACCGAGCCACTTGATACAACTTGCCGCAACTTCATCGTCGCTAACAACGATTGAGTTCATTCCGCCCCCAAGTGCGAATGCTAATGCCTCCTCGTGTGAGTCATCCTTTGGTGAAGTCAATTCTCCAAGAGACCCGAGTACCCCCCTGATTTCCCCGCTCTGTCTAAGTTTTGATAATGCGCGCAGAGTTACAGCGGAACCTGGTTTCGAGGCTCTAGCCTCCTGTGCGGCACGAGCGCGGTCAAGTGACCGATTTGCACCTCTCAATTGTTCCTCCGCACTATCGCGATCACCGCGAAGTGCGGCCTCCTGTTTCTGCAATTGTGTTAGTTTAACAGCCAATGATTCTCTATCCTCTACCGGCTTTTCTTCTTGTAGATCTTCGCCGGTTAGTTCGAGGTCGTCTCTCTCAAGTGATACGACCTCGTATTGTTCCTCCAAATCCGCTAGATTGTCCGATGCAATTCTTGAGGCTTGCTCGGCTCTATCGGATTCTAGTCTGGCCTCAGCCATCTTGTCATGTGCCTTGGATAGTTCCTCATTTGCTAATCCTAAGGCTCGATTCAAATCACGAGAATGCTTGTCTCCAGATTCGATGGCTTTGCGAGCCTCTGACTCATTTCGTTCCGCCTCATCGAGAGCGGTGTCGGCATCCGTGACGGATTGTTTGGCCGCCTCGATTTCGTCTACGAGTTGTTGAATAGCAGCCTCGGCAGATTCTAGGTCGGATTGGAAAAATTCGAGTTCATCGGTCGCGTCTTCAGAGGCTCGGTTCTGGTCGCCGATTCTGTCGCGGCTGGTCTCGACTTCGATTTCCAAGGCCCGAATCTCATCCATAACTGCCTTGGATTCTCCAGTTGCCATATTCTCGAGTTCACGAGAGACATTGACCAATTCTTCTTCGAGTTGTAAAAGGCGAGATTCGTTATTTCTGACACTTTCACGGACCTTGTTGCTCTTTTCCTGATACTTTTCATGGTCTTCATTGAGCATACGAATCTCGTCGACTCGGTTACGATACTTGGCCTGGGCCAAGATGATTCTAGCTCGATCTAACTGCTCCTTGAGGTCGCGATACTTGAGAGCCTGTTCCCTCTCCTTTTCCAACTTCTTCAGGCGAGTCTTCTGGTCCGACTCGAATAACTCGATAGTCTCAATATCATTCTCAACCGCTTTACGTTGATTATTTGCTGAGCGAATTTCTGAATCATAAGCTGTAACTCCCGCAACCTCTTCTAGAACTCCTCTTCTCTTCCAATCGGTCATGGTTGCAAGATTGGTTACATCGCCCTGTAGAACTATGTTGTATCCGTCGCCGTGTAATCCGGCCTCTGCAAGAGTTCTCCTCATCTCGGTTGCAGTGACGCTACGTTCCCCTATTTTGTAAGATGAAATAGGTTGATTCTTTCTGCTCAGGCGGACAGACCTTGTGAATGATGCTTCGTCCTCATCAATACGTAGTCTTCGTCGCCCGCCTAATTCGGGATTGTTAGCAAAAACTAGGGTCACCGACATGTGACGGGCAGGCTTACCCCGCTTTCCACCGTTGAATATCAAGTCACCAACATTGTCTGCCCGCATGACTTTTGTCGAACGTGTGCCGAGTACAAATTGTATGGCATCGCCAGAATTTGACTTCCCTGACCCGTTAGGGCCGGTTATCGCAGTAAACCCTTCATCGAAGGGTATGGTAATCTCACCGCCAAAGGACTTGAAGTTCTCCACTTCTATTCTCAGCAAGTGCATCCCATCACCTAAATGACGAAGGAAATTTCCCCAACGTCAGTCTCGCCCTGCCCCCTTTCAAGACTATGAAGGTTGAGGCATCAAAGCGATTCGGAGAGTGTTTGCAGACACTATTCCCAATAGCCAGAGACCTGGGCGACGAATGGTTATCTTCAATGCAAGTTAGTTTGAGGAATCAGCATGGCAGGGAATGCAGCCAAGCGGGACCTGCCGCCAGTCGACGTCGCGGTTATCGGCTCGGGCATCGCTGGACTGTTTCTTGGCTTGCGATGCTTCCGAGCCGGACTCTCGGTTGCAATCGTCACAAAGAAGAGTATCTCTACCTCATCTACTAACTGGGCTCAAGGAGGAATTGCTGGAGTTCTTGATATCGATAACAAAGTGGCTCTGGAGGCTCATGTTGAGGACACGTTAGCATCAGGAGGAGGTTTGTGTGATGAGGATGTTGTGCGATCGGTTGTGTACGATGCTGCTGATAGGATTCGTGATTTGGTAAAACATGGAGTGGAATTTGATTTGAGCGCAGATGGTCTCTATGACCTAACCAGAGAAGGCGGTCACTCCGAGCGTAGAATACTACATTCTCGTGATAGAACCGGAGCTGAAATCGAACGTGCCTTGACTGAAGGTGCGGCAGATGAATACGAATCCGGTCTGAGGATTCTAGAGGACTGGATGGTTCTAGATCTTGTTAGGCGCGATTTGCATAAGCCCGAGAAAGGAGTTGCGGGTTTGTGGTGCCTAGCCCCAGATGGTAAGGTCTACACCTTGGCATCACGCTGCGTTGTGTTAGCTTCTGGAGGAGCTGGTATGCTTCATCTTGCCACCACAAATCCAACGGTTTCTACAGGTGATGGTGTAGCTATGGCGCATAGATTAGGAGCAGATGTATGCGACATGGAATTCATTCAATTCCATCCAACTGCATTAGCCGTCGATTCGCAGAATCCGTTTTTGATTACAGAAGCTATGAGGGGACACGGGGCGGTTTTGATGACCCGTTCCGAATATCACAAATGGAAGGAGGTTGGTAACTCTCCTGATGATTTATCATACATGAACCGATATTCAGACAAGGGGTCATTGGACACTAGAGACGTCGTCGCAAGAGCCACCGATAGAGAATTGAAGAAAAGTAGAGATTCTCACGTACTCCTAGTAACTGAACACCTAGATGTTGATGCAATTCGTCAAGAGTTCCCAACGATTGCAGATAAGTTGGCTGAACATGGAATCAATCTCGGACCTGATCCTATTCCTGTGCGCCCTGCAGCACACTATCTTGTTGGAGGAGTCAAGGTCGACAAGAAAGGCAGAGCAATGCATGAGGGTCAAGTTCTACCTGGGCTATACTCTATCGGAGAAGTTGCTAGAACCGGACTTCATGGCGCTAACCGCCTCGCTTCCAATTCACTTCTTGAGGCGGTCGTATATTCTGAGAGAGCCGCTACAGAGATTATCTTGAGAGCCGAAGATGGATTGCTTCCAAATATTGTTGAAAACATCACTTATTGGAGAGGCGAAGACCTTGAGGAGTTAGCAGACCATGGAACTCTACAAAGTGATTTATTGTCACTCAGGACGATGATGACAAACAATGTTGGTTTGGTCAAGAGTGATGCGCGATTACATAATGCAAGAAAGAAGATTGCACAAATCAGAGCCGATGTAGTTCCGGTTTGGCATTCTACAAAACCAAGTCAGGCCATGGTCGAATTACGTAATCTGATTATCTGTGCTGAACTTGTTATTGAAGCCTCGATTGCTAGAAGGAAAAACGTCGGACTCCATTACAATATCGATTGCGAATAATTAGGCAAACTCGCCAGACCGTTCTATACCTTTGACCAATGCGTAAAGAGACTGATTTGCAGGAGTTGGAATCCCAACCGACTCGCCCCTCTCTACAACAGCGCCACAAAGTGAATCAATTTCTGTGGCGCGTCCAGCCATCACATCTTGTAACATCGAGCAGCGATTGTCAGAAGTTGCCTCGACCACCTTTCGTAAGTGTTCTTCCAAATCCACATCGCCTAAATCGACCCCAGAGGCTCTGCCCACTGCCGCTGCTTCTAACATAGCAGCCATCGCTTGATTCCAGAGTTCAGGTACGTCGATAAGAGCACCATTTCTAACTCCAGCAATCGCACAGACTGGATTGATTGCAACATTCAACAATAGCTTTCTCCAAACTATGTTTTGTACATCATCGGACCATATCGGATTGAGGTTTGCATCCTCAAATGATTGTATTAGAGCTAATGCCACCTCGGCGGCATCTCCACCATCGAGGTTGCCCATTCGAATGACTCCTCGGCCGACCCAATGAATTCCTGATTCATCATCCTTCCAAGCACCATGAGTAATTGAACCGCCAAGTATTCTTTCCCTACCTAGACGATGAGCCAACATCTCCGAGTGGCCAAGGCCATTCTGTATACTGATTGCAATTCCATTTGAAGTTAGGACTTCTTCAGCGATTTGCGCCAAAACAGAAGTCGAGGATGCCTTGCCACATACTATAGCAACATCACATGTGCCTCTAATCTGTTCAGGAATTGGCCCTTCTTGACTATCGAAGACACTAAATCGGTCTGGAGGGATCATCTCTATCGAACCCTCTGGAGTGTGTAGAATCAAGCCAATCATTTCCAGATTACTAGCAGCTTGGCCGCGAGATACTGCCACAAGGTCTGCATCTGTATCTGAAAGGGCGCCGAGAACAACTCCGCCGATTGAACCGACTCCAAGAACTGCGATTCTCATCTATTCACACCCATCAACTGGACAACGAGCGGCTAGGTTAACTGTGATTTCACCCTCATCTACGGTTACCCAAACAGCACGATACAAAGCGGTTGGACCTGCAGTCTCCAGAAGTATCATCAAATCTGAGTTTGGTGAGATTTCGTCAGGTATAGAGACTGCCCAAACATCTGCTTCGGGTGAATCTCCTGTCCAACTTACTGTAATCGGCATTGTCTTGTTCATGCGATTAGAGATTATGTATTCAGAGAACGCCAAATGCATCCCAATATCCCCTCCGTCTAAAATCACATCATCTCCCTCGGTGATCATATACGAACGTAGCATTACTCCTTCCTTACAGAAGGCTAACCAACCACTAGAAGCGAAGTATAGATTTCCCGAACCTAATTGACCGGCTGGGATTCTAATGGAAGAACGGTCGGAAAAGGTCCAATTCCAACTATCTCCAATTTCCATCTCAGGCATTATTGTAGTCGAAGGACAAAATGCATTTCCTTGACCACCGAAAGTTATCGTGTAATCTGTATTTGCTGAATACCAATCCGGTATTTGCCAAGCGCCATCAGAAATCCGTAATTTGGCTTCGGTTCCATTCACTGGCAACCACCAAGTCATCCTCTCACCATCTTCGAAATCTAGTGCCAGTGCTGGACCCATGACCCGTCTAAATTCATCTTTGTATTGTGATGATTGCAATGCACCTTCGTAGCCTCTTAGACAAACGTCGTGAAGGCCTGGTTGAGTCAGGTTAGTGTCGTTCTCAAACTCCCAAAATGGATTTGTTAGAACTAAAGAGGCAGTCCTATTATCCCTCTTCTGAATACTCATACAAATTCTTGGAGTCTCGGTATCCTCAATCAGTAGCCAAAGAGGATCTATTGGAGAGGTTGTTGCGGGATCCCTCAGAACGATGAGATGCTCTTCGATATGACCTTCGACATCGACTAGAATTCTCAACCACATAGAGGCGTCGGGAACTAGGGTCTGATCATTTTGAGCAATATCCAGAGGAGTTATTGTCAGACTTAGCCCGTCGGGTGAATTTTGAGTCACCTCATCAAACCTGTAGATTTTATTTTCGTTGAACTGAGAGGAATTAATATCCCATAATTGGGAATATTCCCCCTCCAATCTAATCTGTATCCATCCGGACACCGGATTGATTCCTTCTGGAGTCAACTCTAGAGTTAGATTATAGGTTTCTGAGAAGTTAAGTTCGATCTCATCAACCCATCCAGAGGTGTCCAAACCTTCGTCCCATTGGTTGATTGCAAAGGAGGGAGTCAAACCAGGGAATCCCAAAATTAGAACGAATACAAGAAGTGTGACAAAACGACTACGTTCATTGTTAGAGGGGACTATTGACTCGTCAACAACCAGAGGTGGAGGAGAATTCTCTGGACTGAAACGACGCATAGCCGCGACGGCTGCAATCAACAGCCAAGGCATATACTCGGTATTTGCAAAGATAATCACCAATGCCCCAAGCATTAGAACGAAAATTCCGGTTTGCCGGTTTGAATCGGACATCTCGGCAGGACCGATTAAAGCATGCAATAATCGGTCGCCAGGGAATCCAGGAATAGGCAATAACAGAGTCCAACCGATTAGAGTGAGACCGATTCCAGCAAGACCAGAAATGTGAATCCATTGTAATTTGATGAGCAAATCTTCACCCATCCAATCTAAAGTTAAGATTGAGATTAGGATATTATTGTCGAAACCAATAGGCGCAGAGGATAATTCAGGAGGCTCCAGAGGAGTCAAATGTAAACCGATAAGGGTCAGTAAACTTCCACCAAAGAATAGGATAAGTGGTGCCGCTAATTCGATTATAGCCAGAGCCCTTCGATTGGGGATTGGAAGTAAATCAGCTCTATGTTGACTCAATACACCAGCTAAACCAAAAGGCCAACTGACGGCCAAAATAGGGAAGGCTATCGGCACAATATGGCCTATTTTTACGCCATATTGTAAGGCGATTCTTCTGCGCACTTCGCTAGCTAAGGCCAAGACGAGCATCATTGGAATTGCCATGTAAATCATTGATTCTTGCAGTAAATTCGAATCGAGTGCGGTAGCGCTTGAATCGAACTGCATTAACCAAGCGCTACCAATCATCGTAAGGAAGCCGGCCATCATTAGCCAAACAGCAGATAATTGCCAATTTGCAATGATTTGCTGGCCTTCTGGATAATTAGCGATGCTGAGTATGGGTGGATTACCCCTATCTAGCATCGAAAGATAGCCTAAGGGCTCCAGTTCATTGTTGAGTTGGATTAACGCCTCTGAGTCGCTTCTACCACTTTTTGCCCTTACTTCCCAAGCCTGCCCAGCCATTGCTTCATTGCCTAAATCGAAGTAGCGATGGATGACGTGGAGGATCAATTCTTGCTGGTTCCAAGCCGAGTGGTCGAGGACAATTGGTTCGGCTTCCGACATACTACGCAACCACCTTCGGTGGTTGCGAACTCATGCACCCACCTATCAAACCGCGTAATGCGCAAACCGTGATGCAAAGATGCTCTCACTTATTCTTGAATCTCTTCAAACGGAAGGTCTCTTCACGCTCCATTTCTTCCAATCTGAGTTGGATGAAAGTCTGCGCTTCTTTCATCTCTGGAATTACCTTGAACTCTAGTGCGTTGACGCGTCGCTTTGTTGCTTCGATCTCTTCTAGAAGTCGCTTCAAAGTAGCCTCCATCTCAGCGGCTTTGACGATGTTGGCGATTAGTGAGGAGTATGCATCTGCTGCCTCGTCTATGTATGGAGAACCACCGATTAGACCTGTTCCGCGTTCTTCGATTGTCGAGGTTAGATTCTGCCCTTCTACCTGAGGTACTACAACACCCATGATGTTTCGGCGGCTAACTTCAACTTCCGGTGAGGCCGAGTTGGCAATAGCTGCACTCTTTACAACAAGCCCACCTTCGATTGCGCTTGCTAAACTGATGGCCTCTACCGCTTCGCGATAAGTGCCGACGAGTTCCTCTCTTGCACTAATCATATCAGACAACAGAGTTCTGAACTCGTGGAACAATCCGTCACGCTTCATCTTCAGTAGATTGTATCCACTAGAGGTCTGCTTGATGCGTCGCTTGAGGTTGATCAGCTCGGACCTGGTTGGTTTGATGTCCAATGCCATTTATCCACCTCCTCATCGACTTATTTCGAGAGTTTCACTCCTTCTTCTCGGTTGGATGATACTTGTCAATCCACTTCTGATCTAATCGAACAAGATACTTTGTGTCGATGTTGGTTAGCAGATTCCAAGCAAGATCGAGTGTATCTTCACCGATTGATCGGTCTTCGTCACGACTCTGTCGCAAGAACTCATTTTCGAATATATCAGCGAACTTCAACAACTGAAGGTCACGCTCATTCAATGCATCTTCACCGACAATTGCAACCAGCCCTCGCAATTCCTTACCTTGAGCGTAGGCAGCATACAACTGGTCGGATACCGACTTGTGGTCTTCACGAGTCTTGCCATCGCCAATACCGGCGTTCATTAATCGGCTTAGCGAAGGTAGAACGTTGATTGGCGGATAGATACCCTTCTGGTGTAATTCACGGGAAATAACAATCTGACCCTCTGTAATATATCCTGATAGGTCAGGAATTGGGTGAGTAATATCGTCACCCGGCATTGTTAGAATAGGGAATTGGGTGATACTTCCTTTCTTGCCCTTGACCAAACCTGCGCGCTCGTAGAGCATTGCCAAGTCAGTGTACATGTATCCAGGGTAACCGCGTCGTCCAGGAACTTCTTCACGAGCGGCACCGATTTGTCTCAAAGACTCACAGTAGTTTGTCATGTCTGTGTAGATAACCAGTACGTGATAATCGTGCTCGAAAGCAAGATACTCAGCAGCGGTCAATGCCAGACGTGGTGTAATCAGACGCTCGACGGCTGGGTCGTCGGCTAAGTTGACGAACAGAGCTGAATTTTCCAATGCACCTGTTCGCTCAAGGTCGTGGACGAAGAAGTTGTATTCCTCGGCTGTGATACCCATCGCACAGAAAACTACGACGAAATCGTCGTCGCTGCCGACAAGCTTTGCTTGCCTAGCAATCTGAAGTGCAATGTCGTTGTGAGGAAGACCAGCAGCGCTGAAGATAGGCAGTTTTTGACCTCTGACAAGAGAGGTACATGCATCGATTGCGGAAATCCCAGTCTGGATAAAAGACTCAGGACTTTCACGAGAGTATGGATTAATTGCAGCTCCGATGATGTCGGCCATTTCGTCAGGAACGATTGCTGGTCCGCCATCACGAGGTCGTCCCGCACCGTCTAGAATACGACCGACTAGGTCCTTGCTAACAGGTAGGCGGAATACATCGCCTAGGAACTTAACACCGGTTTGTCGATCAACCGAGGATGTTCCTTCGAAAACTTGCACGATAACTTGGTCATCGGATGTATCGAGAACCTGTCCGTTCTTCATGGTGCCATTGGAAAGTCGCAACTGAACGATTTCACCGTAAGCTACAGGTTCGGTTTTGTTGAGGAACACAAGCGGCCCCTTGACGTCTGTTATGGTTCGATATTCTTTTCCACTCATTCATATCCCTCCTCAGTTCTCCTCCATGGTAGCAGCAATCTGCTTGCCCATTTCTTTCACTAGTTTCTCGATACGCTCTTCGTATCCTTCTTCGAATCTGCCACGCATGATGTCGGTCCTAGCCTGTACGTTAACCACAGATTCTAGGTCTGCACCGCCAGCAATGGCCTTCTTTGCTTCATCTTGGAATGCTAGAATTGCTCTAGCCATTGTGTATTGTAGATTGAGATTACTGTAAGTATCCACATCGTGGAACGCATTTTGTTGAAGGAAGAACTCACGAATCATACGAGCGACTTCGAGAGTTAATTGCTGGTCGATTGGTAGAGCATCGGAACCGACCAATTGGACGATTTCTTGTAACTCTGCCTCAACTTGCAATAGAGCACTGATTTCAGTGCGAATCTCGGGGAAGTCACTAGCGATATTATCGCGATACCACTGGTCTAATGCCTGTGGGTAAAGCGAGTACGAACTCAGCCAGTTAATCGCAGGGAAGTGTCGCTGTCGAGCAAGACCTGCATCGAGTCCCCAGAACACCTTGACGATACGTAGTGTACCTTGGCTGACTGGCTCGGATATGTCACCACCAGGAGGCGATACCGCTCCGATAACCGATACCGAGCCGTCGTCTCCAGCGAGAGTCTGAACACGACCTGCGCGCTCATAGAATTCAGCCAGTCGGCTGGATAGATAAGCAGGGTAACCTTCCTCACCTGGCATCTCTTCAAGTCGAGATGAAATCTCCCTCATTGCTTCTGCCCAGCGGCTTGTTGAATCAGCCATTAAAGCGACATCGTATCCCATATCACGGAAGTATTCAGCGATGGTGATTCCAGTGTATACAGAAGCTTCACGAGCAGCTACCGGCATATTGGATGTGTTTGCAATCATGGTGGTTCTGTTCATCAGAGGCTTTCCTGTGTGCGGGTCGATTAGGTGAGGGAACTCAGTAAGTACCTCAGTCATCTCGTTTCCGCGCTCACCGCATCCAATGTAAACAACGATTTGAGCGTCAGACCACTTAGCCAACTGCTGTTGGGTAACTGTCTTACCGCTTCCGAATGGCCCAGGGATACCAGCGGTACCACCCTTAGCCAGAGGGAAAAGGAAGTCGAGGATCCTCTGACCTGTGATTAGTGGAACATCCGGTGCGTACTTTCGAACGAATGGACGCGGTGTTCGAACCGGCCATTCTTGCATCATGGCAATTTCAGTACCATCATCAAGAGTACAAACAGTCTGTGTGACATCGAATTTGCCCGATTTGATACTCTTGATTGTACCACTCTTTCCTGGTGGCACCATCACTCGATGTTCGATAGTCTCTGTCTCTTGGACTGTACCTATTACGTGACCCGCACTGACCTCATCTCCTTTCGAAGCGGTAGCATCGAACTCCCACTTCTTCTTGAGATCTAAACCATCAGCATCTACACCACGTGTGATGAAGGCACCCATAGTCTCCTCAAGGTCCTCCAGCGGCCGCTGGATTCCGTCATAAATCTGCGTAAGCAGACCCGGACCTAGCTGAACAGACAGAGTCTGCCCCGTTCTGACTACAGGCTCACCTGGCTTGATGCCCGATGTTTCCTCGTAGACCTGGATAACCGATTGGTCTCCGTGCAATTCAATGACCTCACCCATCAGTCCTTCATCACCGACTCGTACAACCTCATACATTCTTGGGGTAATACCTACTGCGGTTACAACTGGTCCTGAAATGCGATAAATCAATCCATTTTCCTCACTCATTTTTTTCACTTCCTTTTCTTTTTCTGGAATTACTTCCATAGGTCAACTCCTAGAGCCGACTTAATAGACTCGCGGAGGGTATTATCCTCCTCAGTCCCAATGCCCAATACTGTGGGGGTGATGCTTTCTGAGAGTTGAAATCTCAACTTCTCTGGCATCTGTGTGAGGTCGGAGCTGTCGATTACGACAATACCGACCTCGGGTGTATCCATCAGACTTCGGAGTACATTTGCTGTCTCCTCTAAATCTGCTGGATTGTGCAGGCGGGTTACGCCGGCGAGTTGGAATCCGAGGGTGAATTCTGGTGTTCCGACTACTGCGATATCCATTTTCTCACCTCAGATGTATAAGTGCGCTTCAATGACCTCGTCGGAGAGGCCTGCCGCCTTACCGCGCACGAGTAGACGTAGGTTCTGAACTTCCAGAACCTTGGCTTGAATATAGTAAATCACAGGGAACGCAGAGACTGGATTGAGGTATGAAAATCTCCTAAGCATCTTCAATCTCTTTAGCCTTAACAAGTTGACCAGCGGGTCGAGTGTTGAACGCTCCGCTGATTCTCGTAGGGCCTCATCGAAGCCTGAGTCGTCGAAAGAGTTCGAGCGACTGAGAGCATCGAGCAAAGCCTCCTCTGTATCTGCATGTGAAGCTGCTCTGATTACTGAATCCGCAATTTTACCACCTGAGATGTTGATTTTCTCACGTGTTTCAGTAGACAGGTTTTGTCTCAGTGCTCTGAACTGGTTCACGATGTTCTTGTGATCTATTTCGATTTGCAGATATCTGATTAATTGAGGGCTTCCTTCTTTGCCTCGAGATGCTGCGAGTGAATCAGTAAAGTACTGTCTATCCAAAGAGTCCTCCATCTCGGTTAGAGATGTATCTGCATCTAATTTTGCTAGACATCTCCCCCAGGGAGAGCCTTGCATTGCATCTATGGCTTCTTGAACGGTTTCCGTCGTACGGACGATGTGCAACCAATGTGCATTACTCGGATTTTCTTCGGGTAATATCTGATCGGCAATCATCTCATCTGATGCGCCCTTTGATACTGACCTCAGAACTGTCTTGACCTTCTCATATTGGTATCTCTCAACATAAATAGCCACGAGATCTCTTAGGTTTCCTTGACAGAATCTGAGTACAGAATTTAGGTCATTATCCAAATTGTGAGTTAGCGCGGCTTCAATAGCATCTGAACCAGACATCCTTGTAGAATACAGATCCATTTCTTGCCTATATCCTAATTCACCGATACTGGCTCCTATTGAATCAGTACCTTGTTGTAGGAGTTGGCGAATCCTTGTACCGTCAATTAGCGACGCTTTGCGAGTTTTTGCTCTCGCTCCGGCATTGGAAATGTTAGAGCTTCCAACCGCTAATCTTGCCATCTAATCACCTATTCAATTTCCAAACATTAGTTTGTTTACTGCACCGAGGTTGGCTTCCCAAACCTCTTGTAATCGTCCATCGAATCTGTAGTCCAATAGTATTGAACCATCCGAGGATTCGAGAATGAATCCACCTAAGCCATCTACATCATCGCCAAGATCGAATCCCTTTCCAGTGAGTGCCTTTCTGTCGGTATTCACCGGGTGAAGAACCATATCTCCACCTGCAGATTTAGCCTCTTTTAGTAGGGAATTCAGTAAGTCAGTACGACCAGCTAAATCGGCTGCGCCGACTTTTTCTTGTACTTCTTGCCATGTTGCTTCTAGAACCTCACGGCGAGCAATTAGCTCTCGCTTCTGATTTGCTTGGCGCGATGATGCTACAACTTCTACAGATAGTTGGTCGCTTTCTCGCTTTGCTCGAGCAACAACCTGGTCGCGAGCAGCCGCACTAGTAGCGGCTGACTCTGATGCGATCTCTTTGGCTTGCTCTCGCGCGGTCTCTGTGATTGCTTTGCCTTTGGCTTTAGCCGCGGCTGCAATCTGTTCTGCTAGCGCTTCAAGAGTCATATTATCAACTCGTTATCTTATTCAATAATTCAATTTCTTTGCATTCGCAATCAGGCGAGGCCTGGCATAACGAACATTGCAAGGAAACCGAACAGAACAATTGTTTCAGGTAGAGCTGTGAACAAAATTGCGTGACCAAGTCGTGACCTGTCTTCTGCAATCATTCCTACAGCAGCAGCGCCGATTGGGCCTTGGCTCATACCAGTGCCAATTGCTGCCAGTCCTAGTGCTACACCGGCTCCGAGAGCGGCGTAACCTGCTGTGGTGTTCTCATTGTCTGCTGCATCCTGAGCCTGTACGCCGGTTGCGAAAGCAGCGACGACAAACAGGACGAACAATAGACTCATTCCTTTTATTGCGGTTTTCTTCATTTTTCTTCCTCCATTTTTTCCCATGCTGACAGCCGGCTGATTACTCGCCCTCCACATATTGCGAGGTTCCGCCGAAGGGCGAAAACGGTTGTCCGCTGGAATCGTAATATTGCTTCATCCACTCTACCATATGCAGACGTGCTGCGTGGATGTTTGGACTGAATACACCTAGCAACCAAGCGAATGCTTGGACTAGGAGCCAGCCAATGATTAGCAAAACTGCCATCAAAGGCTCGTCCATTGAGATTTTATCAAAGAACATGTGATTGCCGGTCTCAGCAATCTTAACTCCGACAATTCCTACTGCGAAAAGTCGAACATAGGAAATTACTGTCGGCATTAGTCCAATAGCTTCGACTGGACCCATGAGGAATGCGACGAATAAATCCAAACCGTGGTATCTGTAAAGGGTCCAGATTAGACAAATCGTTGAGAATGCGATTAGTGAGACCCCTGGTAGCAATAGTTCGTCGTAGCTGCCAAGGAATCCATGAGCAAACATGAATCCTCCAGCCATTAGAATCATCCATACTCCTTTTTCAAAGAATGCTGCGACTAGGCCCACCCCTCCGTGCCCATTTCCAACTAGCAGGATATCACGGAATCCCATGATTAATCCTAGAAGGACGTGGAAGCAACCCATGTATAGGCTGATGATGATTAGATCGGTCATGTGGCTTCCAACTCTATGGAATGGGAAAGCAAGTGATAGACTGAAACCATAGGATGCTTCCCAACCGTATCCATTTTCGATTTCAAAGGGGAAGTAAAGTGCGCTGAGGAAGGCGACTGGAGATAGATTGTCACTATACATGTAATGACCAGCTGCATCTTTCATGTAACTTCCATCGGCATAGGTCATTTTTTCGTACAAGAATATTTCAAAACCCGCTATTTCGGCATATAAGTAGCCGAAAATTAGAGTTGATACGCCTATCATTTGGAGGAACCTACCACCTAATTTCAGGGTGTCATTTGTTCCTGCTCTACTGTATAGGAAGGTGCCGAGACCTACGGTTGCAAGTCCGTACGCCATATCTCCTAGCATTACACCAAAGAAAATTGGGTACGTGAAGAACATGAATACAGTAGGGTCAAGTCGCCCATATCCTGGCCTCCCTACCATATCGGTAACTAGTTCCATTGGCTTTGTCGTTGACCTCGGTTGGTAGGCAATTGGAGGCATCTCTGGTTCATGGTGTTCGTCATCATGGTCGTGATGAGCGCCTCCGGCTTGGATTACGAATGGCTCAACATCTACTACGGTGCAAATATTACCGAGCGCGACCTTGATGTCCGCTGACCTATCCATTTCGACCCATCCGTCAATTACGAAAGCATGGGCTGATACCGCTACCTTTACTGGAGAGGTAATCAACTCGTGGTCTCTTTCTAGAACTTCTAGGCCACAGATGAGCTCCTCGCCGTTATCTTCAACCCAGTTCGATACAGAATTGGATATTTCCTCACCCTCAGTCTGCAGTGCTAATCTTTGGTTCATCAATTCGTTCATTCGAGATGCCGGATCGCCCGAACCTTCTGGAAGTTGAATCTCGGTATATCCTGCTTCGGAAAGTGCTGATGATACTGAATCAGCGTCGTCGTTTCGAACAAATACAGCAACAACATTGGTCTTGCCGGATGTACCACTGACAAACATCCCATTTCCAGCAGCGGCCTCTGCTACTTTGAGGTCGTCAACCGTGCCAACGAAGGATGTGATTGATTCGTATCCGGTTAGTAGTTCGATATCAATACCCAAAGGGGCGAGGAGAGACAATACTGACTCTTCTTCAGATTGTGAGGAAATACTGTTTTCAATTTCGTCCATTCGGCCAAGATCACCTAATAGTGAGTCGACTTTGTCTTCGAGTCCCTCATCGATTGATTTTCTGACTGTGGCAAGTGAAGTCGCTTTGCTAGGGCCAGATGGTTCGACTTGAGAAGCAGCGGCTCTAGTTTTGTTGAGTAACTTAGCAATCTCTTCTGCCCTGTCGTTTGGTGTCCCCAATGACAGGTCATCTTCTGACCCGTCGTAATCAATGAAATGTAAGGCCTTTAATCTGGCAAGAAGGCTAAGAGCGTCATCGAGTTTGTCCAAAGTCCCAGCAGCGGTCAGACGACCCATCTGCCTAGTCTGAACCTGTGACATTTCTAGCGACCTCCTTGAATTGGGTTTCACGCTCGGAAAGCATCCAAAATTGTATTGACTGCCTTATCTCGGTTCTTCTTTCCGCTATTGTGAATTGAATCGATTGTTGAATCTCCATTGGCTGATACTGTTCCGGCTTCTTTTTCGGCAGCTGCGCGGGCATCAGCGACGATTTTCTGTGCTTCTGCTTCGGAATCTGCACGTCCTGTTTGAAGTGACTCAGCGGCTTCCAGTCTTGCCTTTTGGACGATACTTGTTGCCTCTGATTCTGCCTTTGATATGGCCGCAGCAGCGGCCTCTTCTGCTTCCCTTATGGTGCGGAGTACATCTTCGTGACCCATTTGTTTCACCTTTGGTGAGGCCGGCGACCGGAAATGGGTATATCATGCTAACCTTCGATACTTGAGAAATGTATTAGCCGATAGTTTGCGGTACCTCTTCCCAAACCAACCAAATATAGGTCCACTTCCCACAGCATTCGTGGACCACGAAACCATCGGCTCTGAGGACTGGGACGAGTTGATTCTAAACCTAGAAGCAACCATCCCTGTTTACGACCGAATAAATCGCTTTGCAACCATCGGTCAAGTCGACAAATGGAGACGTATGGTAAGGGCAAGATTACCAAGTGAAGATGCCAAAATCCTCGAAGTCGGATGTGGGCCGGGTAGCTTTGCTGAGGATGTTTCTGGAGTCGACTTAGTCTGCCTAGACCCTAGCGTTTTGATGCTTGAGGCGGCTAAGCCAAGAGTCAACTCAAAACGACAAGAGCGAGGGGACTCTGAGGTTGAATTCGTACAAGGAAAGGCCGAAGAATTGCCTTTCGAAGACAATTCTTTCGATGGCACATGTTCTCTTTTCTCGTTCAGAGATTGGTACGACAAGAGAGCAGGCCTGGGTGAGGTACTTCGAGTGTTGAAACCTGGTGCTAAGGTGGTGATTGTCGATCCTGCTAAGATGAATCGAATCCATGGAGTCCTTGGCTGGTTTTGGATGAGGTTTTGGGTAGGCGCTTACGCACGGATTATTTGTGGAGTAAAGGACCATCCTTGGAAATGGTTAACCAAGACTTACGTAACATTCGGAACTACTCGTGATTATGTCCGAATGATGGAAGATGTAGGGTTTGAAAATGTCGCCGCTAAGGTCGTATTTCCTGGAATGGCGACTATTTGGGAAGGAAGAAAACCCGAATCATAGGGTACCCTTTGATACAGTATATTGGGCATATATCATAAAGAGGGAACTTTACGGAATTGTCATGAAGTCAATCGGTGAAATCGAAAAGGACCTTGCGGACAAGACCGAACCAATCCTTGGATTCAGACCCTCTTCAAAGATTAAGAGAGGTCCGATTGGGATATTTATCAGCATAATTTGCGTAGTACTTGTATTGTTAGAATTGAATCGTTCTGGCGTAATATAAGGTAAACTACCTTCTATGCGAAAAGTCGATTCTGACGTGGAGTGAGAACAGATGATACCATCGAAAAGCTCAGCAAGAAGATAACCGAAAAGGATAGGATAATTGTCATAAAATCCGATCGCGGAAATCCTCCCGTTGCCATCATCGAAACTCCGAATGAAACGTATCCGGAGACGAACATTGCAAATAGAGTCTTGAAAAACATCTTGGTTACTTCCGTGTCGCATTTTTGGGTTTAGCTTATCAGTGGTGTAATTGTCATTGCGGTCACCGCAAACGAGGCATAGCTAACAATCAACATCACAAGTATAGTTCTTGGATTCATAGTTTGGCGAACGGAGTAGGGGTTATCAAGAAATGTATCTTTTTTCATCCACTGCATATATACTCGTGTCTTAGACTCGTGAATTTAGCGGATGGAAATCACTCAATTCAGAAAATAATGAATGGTTTTCTACATGTAACAAAGCGCCAAACAAAGGGCTTAGTTAGGGGATTGAAGGCAAGATTGAGAATCCAATCTGGAAGTCTCATAATCCAACTTCCAATCTTGAAGGATAATTTTGAATTACGCATCACTGAACCCATCTGTCTCTTCCACTCTAGTTCATATTCATGTAGCGAAGTTTCGTTTTCTAAGTGAGAGACAATCGTCTGACCGGCGATCCTTCCTCCAATCATAGCAATGGTAATTCCGGCGCCATTAGACGGTAGGACCATACCGGCGGCATCTCCAACAAGAAGATGATTTTCTTTGACGAAACAATCGATGGTTCCTGACATCGGAAGCGAACCTGCTCCTGCGAAAGTTACTGCATCGCCATAACGTTGTATGAACTCGTCTGCAAACAGATTCAATGAGCGCCCTTTGGCAAATTTATTCTGAATGCCAACACCGATATTTGCTCCTCCTTGCTTTGGGAACATCCAGGCGTATCCACCAGGTGCCATAGAACCAAAGTGAAGTTCTACAGCATCCCCAAAGTCACCGTCCATCAGAACGAATTTTATTGGTATTTTGAGGCTTGATTCATCCCAATAACTGCGGCGCAATGGATCATTATGTCCACCTGCGCCGACAATGATTCTGGCAGTAAATTTGCGTCCGTCTCGAAGGCTTACTTTTTCACCTTCCACCGATTCAACCCTAGCACCGGTTAGGTAATTCGCGCCCTTCGATTTTGCTAAATCTACAAGCCACTCATCGTGGGCCACTCGGTCTAACATTAGGCCTTCAAAGGGGTAGCGAAGTGGTCGGCCTGATGGTGGCACCAAATGCATTTGTGAAGTCCTCATTGATATCGCATGTTCAGGGGTTTGAAGTAGGTCATCAATCTCAGGAACATTTGGGCATAATTGCCTCATTTCCTCATTACTTGGAACTAGTTCTCCACATTGAAGAGGGCTACCTATGGAATCTCTGCCATCGATGACTAAGACGTCTTTTCCACCCTCTGCAATATAACGAGCGACGGTAGATCCGGCAGGCCCTCCTCCGATTACAATAACATCCCAATCAGTTCTTTTGACCATGGAAATCACAGCTCAGCGCGTTGTTTGGCTACCTCAGGTGCGTCGGCCACGAGAGAGTTTTGCAATCTCTATCATCAAGGATTTTGCATCCGTATCTGGTAAGGACTCGAGGCTTTCCTGAGCTCGATCGATATGATTCTGAATTAATTGCTTAGCATATTCAAATGAACCTGCACTCTCAAGCAATTCCGTTAGTTCTCCCCATCTGTCATCGCTGAAGTTTTGTAGAACATCTGCAAGTTGTTCCCGCTCTATTCCATGTAACATGGTAAGAGCATGGATGATTGGTAACGTCATCTTACCTTCGTGAACGTCTGTACCTCTTGGTTTACCCATCGATGGGTCGCCGGTTAAGTCGAGCAAATCATCAACCAGTTGGAAGGCTCTTCCAACTTCCCATCCAAACTCATCGAGGGTGTTCACAATTGTTTCTTCAGCGTCTGCCTGCATTGCTGCACAAGAGCAGGCGCTGGCGAATGGCCCGGCGGTTTTTCCATCGATAATGGCATAGTAGTCCTCAGGAGTTGTGCCTAGGTCTGCTATGTGTTTGATTTGCAATAATTCGCCAGCGGCGATATTGGCGGAAGTCTCAGCCATACGATCGACAATTCGGGCATCGAATTTACCCCCTAGACCGAATCCAAGTACGAAGAGATAATCTCCAGCGATTATACCATGAGATTGGCTGTGTGCTGAATGCAGAGTTGGAAGTCCACGACGAGTCTTTGCTTGGTCGTTGATATCATCGTGAATTAGGGTGGCTGTGTGTATCAATTCACTCGCAAGAGCTAGGTCCATAACAGAATCTAAGTCTTTGCCACCAGCCGCTTGATAGGCTAGTAAGGCTACCGTTGGACGATATCTTTTACCTCCTGAGAGTAGCATATCACGAGCCAAACTCATAGCGGGAGCATCGCTCTTAGTCAATCTGTCTTGGACAAAATTTTCCAAGGACTCTTCAACTTGGTCTCTGAGCCTCTCTAGACTCATCTGACGGTTGCTAAGGGATACCATCCAATCCAATGGTGAGGGGGTGCCTATATCAACGGGTGTGTGGCCGCGCAGATGAGCACGTTGCGTGCTCCCCCCCCCGAGGTGGACGCTGTGAAGGACCGATTAATAGTCGCATCACTAGACCATCCACATTGTCTATCTTCTAGGAATTTAGAGGCTTTTTTGGCTTCAGAAGAGGCTGGAAATTTAGAACTGGAAATTAATCCGGTGAATACTCTGGAAGAGGCTATTGAGGGCCTGAAAGAAGGTGAATTGGACCTCCTAGCCATGCCTGCAAGGTTACTGCATGGTAAACAAATCAAGTTGCTGGAAGCAGGCTGTCAAGTATTGGGAGCAAGGACTCCAAGGCGACCGGCTAGGTTCTTTGTTAGTGAAAATCGTATTTGGTATCAACCAAGAGGTGCGATAATTCTCTGTGATGATAAAATCATTCGCCGGCAGCTAAAGCGGGCTCGTCGAGGATTGCGTTTACTCTCCAGCGAGGCTTATGCGTCAATCCATGAAATCGAAGACAGGCCTGATTCGGAAGATGAAATTGCTCGCTGGATGGAAAAACTTCGACGAAATGGAGATATCGACGGATTTGTTACTTCTAGAGAGGTATTCAATTCAATTCACTGCTCAAGCAGAAGAACAGTCTTAGGGATTGATCCCGAAGAGAGAGAAGGAGATAGGTATCTACCTGTGCCCTATGCTGACCTAGTTGTTTTAATCGGACGCAGTGGATTTCCAAGAAAATTGATTCAACAAGTATCTGAATTAGAAGGAGAGACGGTGTGGTGGACTCAGGATAATCTGATTGGGGGGTTATCTGAGAGTGAACTCGATAGAATGGCAATCCTAGTTCGACACCGACAAGTTGGTGTGATTATGCGACAGGCTGAGGAGTTATCCGACCAGACAATGGAAACAGTATTCCACGACACAGAAGGAGAGACTGAGACCACAGAAGTTCACGTAGAAATTCGCATGGAGTTCCTATCGGATGATGGTATGCAAACCATCTCTGTAGAGAGATTGCTCCCTCTTTCCAACCTAGATAATTCTGTGATTGCACTAACTAAAGACTGGGAGAGAATGTTGGCCACTGCTAGCAGTCCAATACCGGAACAAAGAACTCGTCAAGGACTGCTACCAGCAAAGGGACCATGGATTGATTTGGAAAAGTGACGGCGATTTCTGTCAACCCCGAAAACCCTCATTCGATAGTTCAAAGAATGGGGAAGCGATAATACCGCTAAGAGTTCGCTTGGGTCTTATCGGTGGTAATGATGACTGTTGATCAGGTGTTACTCGACCAGTTATATCGAGCCCGATTAATGGAATTACGAGAGCGAGCAGAGGCTGCTGGATTCAAGAAAAATGGATCTGTTGAAGTTCTTCGGGCTCGTCTAATCAGAAATCAAGTAATGGGCGAACATGACCTCAGTTGGGAAGGAATCCAAGCGATGTCACACCAAGAGCTAGGTGATACTTTGAAGATCTTTGGAATCAAATCCTCTGGCTCCCACAAAGAGAGGAGGCAGAGACTATGGCTTCACCTAAACCACGACTCAAGAAGACTGACTGTGGAGAATTTGGCTGAAATGGAACGCGACAAGTTGCATTCTTTGTGTCGTAAATTGGAATTGCAACTGACCGGAACTAGGACCGTTCTGATGGGAAGAGTTGCTGGAGTTCTTGCAAGCCAAGGTCGCGGGTGGGGTCAAATCAAACGCTCTTTGAGAAGAAACGGCTTGCCAGATGTTCAAACTCAGACTGTAAAGACAATACAACAGCCTGAAGAGGAAGTAATTGTGATTGAAGTTCCTGAAAATCCTATTGATTTCATGCAACCTATTTCTCAGCATCAAATGGAAGATGCTGTAGATTTACTCTCTAAAAGCGATGGCAAGAGCGGGGATTCATCCTTACAAAATCTCGCTGGCATGATTCGAGATATTGAACGCATGATTGGAACAATTCTCAACAGTCATGGCGGAAGGTGGTCGGAGCAAGAAGAGGAATTATTCCTTCGAATTGCTATCAGAAGAGGATGGCCTATTGACGATGAAACAATCAGCACTCGTCTATTGTTGGTCGCGGGTAGGATTGCTGAGGCGAAGGGCTCTCGAGATTTCGCTTTCCAAGAAACTGGAGCCACCCCTGTCAGTGCACCGAAAGCCGCTAGTGAAGATTCTGATGCTATCGCGAGAATTCGGGCAAAGATGACCGAGGCGGAGCAAATAATCGCTGGATTGCGTTGATTACTCTGGCGTGAGTCGGAAGAAACTGAATCGCGGCTCGATAATCGAACCCTCGACATCCCGCAGATTATCGATAGCATCTTCGGCATCTTCGCGGCTGTGACCTGCCATAACCGCCGCGTGGACTAGTGTATCGTAATCGACTCCGCCTCCATCATCCTTCATCCGAATCGTCTCCAACAAAACCTCTGAAACATCACCAGTCGGTGCCGGCGACTGTGCTACTTCCTCAGTAGATTCTGTCTCTTGTTCCATAGTTCGCTGAGGAGATGGTGCTTCGATAATAACATCAGAACCTGTTGCCATCGAGAGCGATTGTAGAATTCCTACTCGGTAATTCTCTGTATCGAATTCCCCGTAATGCCCTCTCGCTAGGACCATCCCCTCGATTAAGTCGCTTGGCACTCCTGCCGATTCTAGAGCGGCAGGGGAGAGATCAGATTCCATTGAAGATTCAAAAGCATCGAGGCGACGAAGGGTTGCCTCTGACGCTTCTACTAACCAATGAGTGTAGAGGTCTTTGTCGACGATACTGAATTCTTCTGCTCTAAATGAGGTGAACATTCCACCATCCTCGGTCTCAAACCATCGGGCTCTGCCGACCAACAACATGAGGAATCTATCACCGCTCTCAAAGCGATTGAGAATCTCCTCGATATCAGCATGGAGTTCAGGTTGGAATGAGGCTACTTCGAATCGATGAATTCCGGTTGGATCTCGCAGATGAGCAGTGTAGAAAGAGCCGCTTTCTGTCTCCCGGCGCTCTACCCTATCTATTACTCCTCCAACCAAGGCTCTGTTGACTTTAGCACCGAGTTTGGTGATTACAAATGAGGGGTCATATTCTCCCGCACCTTCCAACGGTAAATCAGCATCCATGTACTCTTGAGCGAATAGTCGAATGGCTGTTTGGCGGCTTCTTCGGGTCGTTTGATTCATCACAATACCACCCCCCAACGAGTCATGACTTCATTGGCGGCTTCTTCCGGTGTTCGGGTATCAATATCTACTGAATCCGCCATCAATATAGCACCCTGAGTATCAACCATTGCACGTCCATTGATGTGCAATTTTCTTGCTAGATATCTCTCCCTTAGCGTGGCGATAAATCCAGCTCTAGTGTTGGCATCGATGGCATCTCTAATTTGCCCCTGGTCCATTCCAGTAAGGGCTTCAGTAGCCTCTTTTCCAATCAAAGTAGAAGCGTTTGAGATTCCATCATCGAGAACGAAGCGAAGTCGTACATCTTCCTCGCCTCTTTGAGGGCCATGTTCTGTACATTCTCCATCTCGCATGACTCTGCGGCACTCTGGGCACCGCTCGATGATGCCGGAATTGTTGGCGATTGCCACAACGGTTCCTGAGGTTCTGACCCCTCGGCGTGAACCACCATTGACCAATTCGGTTAGGTCAACTTCGACCCAATGGTCGGCTGGATCGATTGCTTCCCAGGGAGGGTCAGACAAATCGACAACCTGTTCTGCAGAATCGATAACCAAGTCTGGAGAGCCTTGCCAAAATTGTACCCTAGCCCCCTTCAGATGAAGGAAGGCTCCTGATTCTGGACTCATTTCACCCCAGGAAGTCAAGCGGCAACGGCCGGTTGGATCCATTACATCGCCACTACGAACTGTTCTTTCCTCGCCATCAGCATTGGTGAAGGTTCGAGCCTGCCAATTTTCCACCTGCACAGTAATTTCGATATCTCGGGCTCCGTCTCTCAGTTCAGCAATCGTAGACCGATTTACCGATTGTAAGTCGCCCATACTAGCGAAGGAACTGTCATGGAAGGGTTCGATTTTTGTTAAGTCCCCGATGTTGATTTCAGGAGTATCTCGGAACCTGCGGATTTGGGCTCTGTCTATCTTGATTAGTGAGCCAACCTCATGGTTGAAATCTCTCCATGAAATGAAGCCGATAGTGCCGGAAGGGTCTGCTAATCGACCTCGAACAATGTCCAGTGTCCCACTTCCATCTTTCTTGACGATTTGATCGTCTTTCTTTGAAAGAACTCTAGCAACTACGCTTACGATGCCTTCCGCTTCTCCTGCCTCAGAGATTGGAACCGGTTCGTCTGAAATCTTGGTGACCGGTTGACCACCTTCTTTGAGAACGGTAACTCGGCTTGGGCGATTGATGTTAACCGAGCGGCGGTCATTCCAGAAATTGACTGAAACACCTTCCAATCGAACGACTGAGCCAGGAGTTAGATTCTGAGAGTGATCACCCCAGTCGGTGAAATCCCAGCGCTCTCGCTCGCCTTCCCAAGGGCTATCCTCAATCCAACCATAGGCAATTTGACGTTCTTCGCCTCGGACGGTCTGTATCTTTGGAATATAGGAAACCACAGCTACCTCGATAGTGACATTCTTGTCATCGTCCTTTAATTCAGAAAATTTTGAGACCTTTCTCTCGGCGATAGCCGGACGTGAGCGAGAAGAAATGGTGGACACTTCTTGACCCGCAGCGATTTGGAACTTACGAATTACAGAGCGAAGCGCGTCTTCAGGAGGTATGAGAAACTCTTCCTCATACCTCTTGAATTCCTTAATTATCTCCGCTTCATCTGCATCTTTACATTCTTCTTTAACTACAGCAATCTGTGTTGAATACCTTCCATCGTCACTCATCTGTTCACCTACGTTCAGAGGCAAAATATCGAGCCTATATGAACACGGGAACGATTGAATGCTGCGCATTCTGAATCATCCTTTAGAGCGATGTTACTCAGTGTGTGTTGGGGTAGGCTCGACACCACATCATCTCCGGGATAAGTGCTCGAGCCTTGACGGTCTTTGAAGATAGCCATCGGAAAATGAGGATCAATGACCGACTGTGTTTTCATCTCAGCGCTGTTGTCAAACTCTGATGAGCGCTGGTGAGACCTGCCGATTCGGTATTCTAACAGCCTCTGACAGGGCTACTTCCGGAGAATACGAAGACCGAAGTGGCCCTGCAATCAAGCAATTCCTAGAAGAGGTGCTAACCTCGCCTTGGGAGGTATCTAGAAGACTTGTCGAAGATGAACAGGATGTTATCGAACAGGCTCTAATCGATTTGTGTGATGAGGGATGTTCGGTCATTATCACCACCGGAGGGACTGGACCTGCCCCGAGGGATGTGACACCTGAGGCTACAGAAGTAGTGTGTGAGAGAATGCTTCCAGGCTTCGGTGAACAAATGCGGGCAATTTCACTAAAGCACGTTCCTACGGCTGTGCTTTCCAGACAAACTGCTGGGATCCGTGATTCGACCCTGATTCTCAACTTACCAGGTTCTCCTCGTTCGATTAGAGAAATTTTGGATGAAATATTTGCTGCTGTGCCATATTGTGTCGACTTGATTGGGGGGCCTTACATTACAACAGATACATCAGTTGTCGACTCATTTCGACCGCCACATGCGCGGAGATGACTTGGAATAATTCTGCGTTACATATTAACGGAGCATGATGGCCGCCGACTTATGGCGAAGATGAAGTCGGGGGACATTGGTTCAGATAGAGCGGCGGACAAACTTAGAGAGATTGAGGTCACTCTAGACTTCACACCGAATGCAGATGCCTCGGTTTTGTATCGTCAAGGAGAGACTATGGTTCTCGCCTGTGCAACCGTTGCTCCTTCCCTTCCTCGATGGTTTCCTCGCGATGCTAACAGAGGATGGGTGCATGCGGAGTATTCCTTGCTACCCGGCTCTACGGATTCACGGTTTCAACGAGAGAGGCGCGGCGCAAAGGGCCGAACTCAAGAAATTGAGAGATTGGTGGCAAGAAGCCTTCGAGGTTCTATCGACCTAGAGGCCCTTGGCCCCATTGCAATTACAGTTGATTGTGATGTACTGAACGCCGATGGAGGAACTCGCTGCGCTTCGATTACAGCCGCGGGTATCGCAATGCGTTTGTGTGTTAGAAGACTAATTGCATCGGGACGTTGTTTACCGGCTAACAAGAGGCTAACCCACGACCAAATCAAGTCAGGAATGAAAGCACCTACTCTAAGTGCAGAGGAAGCCGTGGCGCACGAGAATGCAGTTATTCCTCACGATCTTGCTGCAATAAGCGTTGGACTAATTGATGGTGATGTTTACACTGATTTGGATTACATTTTGGATAGCAATGCAGATGTAGACATGAATGTGGTAATGACCGCTGATGGCAAGTTCGTTGAGGTTCAAGGAACTGGTGAAGAATTCACCTATACTAGAGAAGAACTCGATGCCTTACTGGAAGCTGCAACCGCTGGTGTGGCTTCCCTCAATGAGATGCAAATTCGTGTACTCGACAGTATCGAATGAGACTATACCACCTCAGAAGTATTGAAGGTGAAGGTGGAATCGCAAAGGTGCTACGGGGACTGTAGCTCAGCTGGGAGAGCGCCGCACTGAAGATGCGGAGGCCGCTGGTTCAAGTCCGGCCAGTCCCACCAAATTATCGCTTTACGTGACTAGATTTATCTTGCATAAGCGCCTAATGAAAGTAATACAGCGAAAGATATCATAGCAACTCCTGCGTTCTTATCATAGCCCCATAGTGTGTTGAATCCCAAAAGAAAAAACATACCGGAAACAATGAACATACCTGCCTTCTGTTCTGCTATGGCGTTTTGACTGACTTCCTTCATTGGCATTGAAATAAGTCTTTTTTGCTCCTTTCTATTGTATCTATGAAATCGTTTGATCTCTTTTGGAGTGAGATTTGTAAATCCATTTTCTTCAAATTCGGCCTTGATTTCCTCTATATCCCGATGATCTTGAGGGAGTTCAGGTTCCCACCATTTCCCTCGGGCCATAACACACTTTGGCCATGGACTTCACTTAAGTTGATTGTCGGAATTGCGACTTAGAACAAATCATCGAACTCTTCGCCACCATCATCATCGAAGGACATCATCTTTCCATCGTCCTTCTTCTTGGTTGGCTTTTTCTTTGCCTTCTTTGCTTCCTCGGCCTTCTTTGCTTCCTCGGCCTTCTTTGCTTCCTTGGCCTTCTTAGCTTCGATTTTCTTTTGAGCGGGTGTCTTTGACATCTCGGCGACAATCTTCTCCTTATCGGATTCTAGTGATTGCTTGCGTGCTTCTGCTTGTTCCTTTTCGCGACGTGCCAATTCTTCGACATCGATACCAGATTCGGCGGCGAGTTTCATTCTGCGCTCGTCACGCGCCCTAATCTCGAGCAACCTCTGTCGAGCCTTGTCGTAATGCTGTACCATGTACATTGCATCGTGTTCTAACAGAGGTGAATCTGAGATGATTGTGATATCCATCCAATCGCCTTCCTCAGCGAGGTATTCTGCGAATGGCTCAAACTTGAGATCTGACTTCTTTATCTGAGTGTAATGTTGAGCATTACCCATTCTGTGTTCGACTCCTGCAAAGTGAGTGTAGAATGTCTTACCTCCATAGGTTTCTCGGGCTTGGTCAAACAATTCTGCATAATCTTCTGAAGTCTTTAGACGACCGTGACCGCGGGCGTGAATATGAGCCATATTTAGAACAGGAACAGTCCCTGGAACGTGATTGCAGACCTCTAGAACTTCCTCTACAGTCCCCCAAAGTTCCTGCTGACCTGAAGTTTCTACAGCAACCAATGTTGGTTCTGCTTCATGCACCCAAGGGAAGGCTGCGTAATCTACCTCTTCGCCTTCTTGACCCCAAATTGATTTGACTCTATCTACGACTCCAGTAAGTATGTTGGCAACCTCTTCATTTGCCTTGGTCCCCGGATCGTATTCACCATAGGGGCCAACATGACAAACCATGTGTCGGGCGTTGACTATCTTTCCGACCTGCATGCTCGACTCCATCTTTGACAGGGTTCGATTACGCTCCCGGCGGCTACCCAATAGTTCACCGTAGTATGGGCCATGTACGTTCATCTCGAAGTCGGTCTTGTGACTTAGAATACCAGCCTGCCAATATTGGTCGAAGTGATGTGGCTGAACTTGTCGGACTGTTTGAATCTCCATTGTCTCCAAACCTAGAACTGTGATATCGTCCATTCCCTCTACAATTGTTCGTCCCTTACAGGACAATGGTACACCGGCTGGTCCGAGTTTAAGTGGCATATGCTCCGCTCCCGCAGGGTGGGCCGAAGGAGTGACCCTACTAAAGGCATATTCGCTGATGGTTTGACTTGGAACATCAAATTGAGTTCAGAATACCTTTGATTATGCCCTACTTAACAACGATTTGCTGCGTTTTTGATACCCTCAGTACCCGGGCCTTGAGAGGGTAGTTCGCAGAGGTATCGACCGAGCCACTCCGCGGCGTTCTCAGCCTTCGAAGTGCCTACATAATTGCCCAAAGAATGTTCGATTGTAACAGCATTTCCGGGAGATTCGAAAGCGATTACTTGCGGAGTCATCCCACGCAATCGGATTTCACGCAGTAATTCTGATTCTTCCATCTCTTCAATTTTAGCTATTGCCGACAAGGCTTTCTTGGTGAAAAACAGCATGTGGATTTGCCGAATTCTCTCAATAACAAAACCCCAAGCTTCGGCAAGTCGGCTTGGATCGGATGGGATATCCGTCACCATAACTGTCCGAGGACCTTCGAATTCAGCAAAGGTCATACTTGCCCCTTGAGCACTCCTCGCACTATCTCCGGCAAGTACTGTAGAGGTTGATAGCACAAGCCAATGAGCACCTTCTAGTCGCCCTCGCCAATCGATTTCACCATGACTGAAATCCGATAGGTTTGGAATTTCAATACGATCGATAAATCCATTATTTGCTGAATCCAAGACTTCTGAAACTACCGAGTCGCCAAAGCCAACTATTCTAACTACGGTTTCCATTCAATCGACCTTCCAGCGCAACAAAGCGATGGCTCCACCCATGCCGAGAAGTTGCTGACCTGCATCGTGATCAACCGAGGCTTGTATAACCTCACCTCGATTTGTTGCGACAGCAGAAGTTATTCCATCCCATCTAGATCTAATTGATCTATCATCGGAGCGAAGCAAAGATGCCTCTACGATAAGAACCTCAACAGCACCCTGTTCGGAGGCTTCCTCGATCGCATTCAATCCATAGGAAACTGCTCCATTGGTCGAAATTCGAGTCAGGCCATCTTCGATTGCCCGAACCTGACGGACCAATTCGTGTTCACCCAAAACTGCGTCTGCAGCGCCGCCTGCCAACACCTCATTAGCGGCGGCGCGACCACCAATCGAAGTAGCAGCATTGAGAATCTGATTCTCTGCTCCAATCGCTCGAAGCATTCCTTCGAATTGTTCACGAGCCATTCCGGGACCACAAATCACTAGGGGCATTTGATCTGGAAAAACCATCTTTGTCTCTCGAGATACTCTTTCGAAGAAGCTTCGACGGACTCCGGTAGAATCGTCTGCGCGCTTACCTCCACCCCTCATTGAAAACGAAGAAAGGTCTCTAATCCCATGTCCTGAGACTTCGAAAATCAATACTTCATCACTCTCCACCACTACCAGTCCTGCCTTTGGTTGAGTCCCTGCGGCTAAAGCAGACTTGACCAACTCTCGATCAACCTCTGGGAGTCCTCCTTCGAATGATATCTCAACCTCATCTCCTGATGCGACGATATGTGTGTGATGAGAGCCAATATCGATCTTTGCCTCTGAAATAACTCCGTGAACTCTTAAGTTGTCAGTGAATGCTTGGAAGGAACATTCTGAAACCTGAATCTCGATCCACATCGGCTTTCTTTCAGCTGATTTGGCTCGTCCACCTTCTTGAGTTCCAGTTGTCGAATCACGCCGGTGGGACAACATTCCCAGATTGGAACCAACTCGACAAATCTGAGCCAGGGTCCAGAGATCATCGGCGTGATCAATACGAAGTCTGACACCCTCGTCCGAGGCCTTCAGTTGTCGCAAATCCTCACTTCCATCAGCTGAATACGCCCGTCAGCCTTCCATCTTCATCCATGTCCATGTCCATAGCGGCTGGGCGTATGGGAAGTCCGGGCATCGTCATCATCGAGCCGCAGATGGCAACGATGAATCCCGCGCCAGAATTAAGTCTCAATTCACGAATTGGTAGAGTAAATCCAGTAGGCGCACCTAATTCGGTTGCTTCGTGACTAAATGAATACTGAGTTTTTGCCATACAGACTGGCAGATTATCAAGACCCCACGCTCGCAATAACTCGAGGGTTTTGTGAGCCTCTGGGGAAAAGTCAACTGTGTGCGCCCCATAGACATTAGTTGCGACTCGAAGTATAGTTTGGTCTGCCGGAATCCCAGGCTCAACGATTGGCTCGTATGGTCGGCCTGCTGCATCATGAGCAGCGCAGGCTTCTACAACAGCATCAGCAAGAGCGCCTGCGCCCTCTCCGCCCTTTGCATGTCCCTCGAAAACCACGACTTCTCTAGCACCAGCGGCTACGGCTTCCTCGCGGATAGCTTCGATTTCGGCGTCTGTATCGCTGGCAAATCGATTGATTGAGACAACCACGGGAACATTCGTCGAGGATAGGTTTCGCACGTGTCTTCGTAGGTTTGTTGCAGCACCGGCTCGAGTCGCTTCGACGTTTTCAGCCTCTAACTCCTCCTTCGGAGGTCTCTTTCCTCCGCCGGTGGAGAATCCATCTCCATGCAATTTCATCGAACGCACGGTTACATTGAGTACTAGACAATCTGGCACCTTTCCAGCGGCTTGTGCCTTAATTTGCAAAGCCTTCTCAGCCCCCATATCTGCTCCGAAGCCGGCTTCCGTGACGACGTAATCAGCGCATGAAAGTGCGAGTGAGTCGCCAATAATCGATGAATTACCATGGGCGATATTCGCGAATGGGCCTCCGTGAATGAAGGCTGGGTCTCCCTCAAGAGTTTGTACAAGATTAGGCAATAAGGCATTCCGCAAAAGCAGGGCCATTGCACCCGCACAACCCAAATCTTCAGCAGTCACTAGACTCCCATCTGTTGATACTCCGAGAGCTATTCTGCCAAGCCTTGCGCGAAGATCGGCGTAGTCCTTTGAAAGTACTAGAATCGCCATGACTTCGCTTGCTGCGGTAATATCGAACCTCTCGGTTCGGACGATTCCATTGGCCTTGCCTCCGAGTCCAATAGTGACCTCTCGTAGACTTCGGTCATTCATATCGATGACACGAGGCCAAAGGATTCGATTTAGGTCCAAATTCAAATTATTTCCGCGGTGAAGGTGGTTGTCGAGCATAGCAGAACATAAGTTGTGAGCCATTGTTACAGCATGTAGGTCTCCGGTGAAGTGTAGGTTGATTTCCTCCATCGGTAATACCTGAGAGAAGCCACCACCAGCAGCTCCACCCTTGATTCCAAAGACTGGCCCCATCGAAGGTTCACGGATTACACAGGTTGCATTATGGCCGCGTCGATTGAGCCCTTGATTCAGTCCAATCGTGGTTACGGTCTTACCCTCACCGAATGGAGTCGGATTGACACTGGTTACCAAAATTAGGAAGCCTTGCTTTCCATCTCCAGCCTGTTTGAGTCTGTCCCAAGATACCTTTGCCATCGAAGAACCTTGTAAAATCAAGTCATTGCGCTCTAATCCCAGCCTCTCGGCCACCTCTTCAACAGGGCGAGTTGTAGCCTTTCGGGCGATGTCAAGGTCGCTGTCCATCATCAATCGGTCCGACCTGCCCGTCTTGAAACCTTCATCTTGGAGAATTCATAGGCCTCAATAGTGAACGGACCAGCATACTGGGGCATCGCGGGATATCCAATATCCCACTCATTGACCCCACGATTGTTCGAATTAGTAGGGGCCGAACTTGGTCTTAATGCCGAATCTGTCTATCTCGAAGCAGATTCTATGGATGATTTTGTAACGAATTTGAATAATCTACAAGGAGATATTTGGTTGAGTTGCACGGCACCATTGAAACATTCACCTCAGGCAAGACTTGCTGTGTCTGGGCCGGAAGGGGTTGATGCGATCAATCAATTAAAATTGCAAAATGGAAAATGGACTGGAACCAGCACCGATGGTGTTGGATTTGTCGCTGCTTGCCGATACATCGGTGTTGAACCGAATGAAAGCATCTTACGAATGCGTGGCGGTGGTTCTGCAGCTCGTGCAATCGCCGCCGCTTGGGCTGCAGAGGGTGGATCGATTATTTCCGTTGAAGGCCGAAGACCATTGGTCGGCGGTCCTTGGGATTCTGCAATCATTTCAGAGGGTGAGGCAGACCTTGCAATCGACCTCGATGCTGCGGCTGGTGGCGGTGAATCGGCCGAACTACCTGCCAAACAACAA
>NTJQ01000008.1 GCA_002457555.1 Marine Group II euryarchaeote MED-G37 | reverse complement strand
GAACCGTCTCTCCGCCTGAAACACCCTGGACGGTTATTGCAGTTCCGCCAGCGTCTACATGGGCATCGAGTGGAGTTCCGGTGATGGTTGCAGTAGAATCACCATTATCTTGGAATGACATCCATGACAAACAAGAGGAACAGGTAAGTGTCACCGTGGTGCCATCAGGATCGTTCCATTGAATTGTGCTACTGTAGGCAACGTCTTCTGTAGACGAGGTTGTTGGAGTTGTAACGGCGAATGGTGGGACATATCGCTTCTCTGAAGTTTCCTCCAGAGCAGTAGCGCTAGCGCTACCGCTATCCACCATTTGGCTTGCAACTAGCAGTAATGCCAGTCCTCCGGCAAGGAACAGAGCGAGGTTCCTTAGGTCGTTCGTTGTCACTGTCTTCTCGTTGTTTAGTCTCTCTGTAGAGAGCGGCATGGCTGCAACCATGTTTGGTTCCACGTCCATTCTGCATTTAGAAGGTTGCGGAAACCACCCTATAGGGTGGGGCGGTCTAGGTATGGCTGATAATCAATTTATAGTAGGTTGAAAAACATGGGAAAATAACATAAAAATAAAGAAAAAAAGGGATTTCCTATTGGCATGTTTTCCCAAAATAAACGCTTAACTGCGTCTTGACTCGATTTAGATTAGAACACAAATAAAACGACCATTGATTCATAATTATCAGCCTACAGTAGTTTCGGAATTCCCCACACATTATCAGCACCCGAAATGACTACGCCGAAGACAACTTGAAGGACCCCCGATCTAGATCTAAATCTTCACATTACGATTTGTGGTTTCGAATTCAAGACTTCATAACAATCGTATCAGAAACCAAAGGAGTTTAGGTAATAAAATTATGAAAATAATTATGTCTATTTATAAGTGATAGGTGTTGATTTTGAGATAAAAGAACGTCTAATAGGGGTAGTTAACCCTCAATACTTAGCTTAATGCGGTGTAGTAATTACACCTCTACCGGTAGTTTCAGTGTATAATCTACACTGGATTTCGGATATCGATATAGAAATTATTGAAGTGGCCGGAGACCCGAGACCCCCTAAGGGGTCCCGGAAATCCGGTTACGTTCGAGTTCGAAGCTTCAAGCGTCGATCTCTTCTTCTTCGTACTCTTCTTCGTCTTCGTCGAGGAATTCACCAGTCTCGTCGAACTCGTCGAACTCGTCTCCGTCGCCGCGACCGCCAGCGGTTCTAGCGACTAATCCTACTAGAAGAGCAATGACTGCTGTGATACCAAGGAATGGAGCTGGATCAGACTTAATGTCATCAATTAGTGTGAGAGAGTTTGCATTGTCTCCCTTTCCATCACCATTCCCATCGAACTGCTCGGTTGGATCCCACGGGAAGTGGTCCTCCCAATCCTCACAGGTCGTACAGACGCCATTAGCATCTAGAACGTATATTGCGGGGTCAGGTACGCCGTCGTTGTCGTCATCTGGGTCTAGAGCGTTACAAACTTTGTCTCCCTTGATTACGTCAGGCATGTCGTCATCAGTTCCGTAGATTCCGTCAGCACCAGGATCGGTTTCGTTGTCAACTGGGTATACTGAAGCCTCGTTCGGGTCTCCGATACCACCCTGTGCATTCCTGCACAGAACTTCAGTTGTGTCCAACCAACCATCTCCATCGTCATCGTTGTCAGCATTATCACCAATTCCATCACCATCTAGGTCACGGTACTCAGCTGGATTCATTGGGAATGCATCATCGATATCCAATACGCCGTCATTGTCGTCGTCCTGGTCTGTGATGTCACAGTCGCGATCCATATCATTGTCCGCAGGGACAGAGTTAGCATCCATTGAATCAGTACCACAGTTAGGCTCCTCATCATCTAACCATCCGTCATTGTCGTCGTCGCTGTCAGCATAGTCGCCCAGTCCGTCGCCATCGTTGTCAGTGGACTCTGAAGCGTCGAATGGGAATGCGTCCAATGTGTCCACAACACCATCTCCGTCGTCATCTGTATCCAACTTATCACAAATCATGTCACCATCGTAGTCGGAAGGGACTGAGTCGCTGTCTAATGCGTCGCTTCCACAGTCCTCTTCCTCAGAATCGGTCCATGCATCGCCGTCATCATTCATGTCGGCATTGTTACCGATACCATCCATGTCTGTGTCATACCACTCGGTAACATCGAGTGGGAATGCATCTACTACGTCGCTGAATCCATCGTTATCATCGTCTAGATCTTCAACAAGGTTAGTTGAACAATCCGCTACTAGAGTATCTGGATACCCGTCCCCATCAGAATCAACTGCAGCACAGGCGGACAGTGGGAATGCATCGTCGTCATTGGATACGCCATCACCGTCGACGTCATCGTCGTTTACATCACAAACTCCATCACCATCAGAATCGATTGGGACGTTTGTAGAGACCAATGGGTCAGACAAACAATCTGCCTCGTGAGTATCTGAATATCCGTCGTTATCATCATCCGAATCCGCCATCAGGGTAGTCTCGAAGACGGAGTTATCGACATCGTACAGATACGCAGATGCATTTTCAGTCCATCCTGGATGGATTTCGTCTGGGTAATCGTCACCATCGGTGTTAACGCTGGCTCCACCATCTGTTGGGTAGTAGTCATAATCGTTAGTGACTCCGTCGCCGTCCATATCCAAGTCAAGTGGGTCACAAATACCATCGAAGTCCATATCATTAGGGAAGCTGGATGCATCAAATGCATCGGTCAGACAATTGGTCTCATCATCATTTAACCAACCATCGCCATCGATATCATCGTCTGCATTGTCACCAATGGAGTCTCCGTCCAAATCACCAGACTCGTTCTCGTCGAATGGGAACTGATCTAAGGTATCATCGATACCATCATTGTCGTCATCGGAGTCCAACTCGTCACAGATACCGTCTGCATCATTGTCAGGTGGGTAGCTAGTGTTGTCTAATGGATCGTAAGTCGCACCTGTAGTAGATGCAGCAGCACAATCTGTCTCTTCATTATCCAACCATGTATCACCATCAGTATCGAGAGTGAATATGTAGTATGATATTGTATACCATTGAGTTGTTTCATCGTGATAAGAATTAGCGCGCACGTATAGAGCCACAATCTCCCCACCGGTGAAGGTTGAGCTTCCATTGGTGTTCACGTCATTATTCACATTGCCATCATCACAATCATAGCATGAGTCGATGAAGCCACCTGTTGATGAGTAAAGTGTCATCGAGTAACTTGTGGTTGTACCAGCAGACATTGTAATCTCAATTCCATAGTCTTGAGGGACGTCGAAGTTGTAGAAGTCTCTGTAATCTAGAGCGCTGTGTGCCCAGCCACTGAATGTGTGGGTTACACCAACAGTACTGTTCATCATCAACCCATCATCACAATCCCCGTAGACCAAACAATTGGTGTAGATATCTGGTGCATCGCTGCAAGTTCCAGCATCATCGGCTGCACATGGCAGGTTGGAAATGTCATCCCATTCAACATCAATATCATAATCGAAATCAATATCTCCGACCATGTTGTATGACCAGATGTTAATTGATACGAAGTGACCTTCGTTGGCGTGAGTAGTTTGTGATTCCAACGGATTCACAAAGCTAGTCATGTAATCTACGATTTGCTCGTTTCCAGTAGTGTATGGTTGATTATAAGCAGTAGGTTCGAAGATCGTTGCTGTAACTGCTGAGTCGTCATCGCTAGATACAGTGATGTTAGCGTAGTAACCAGCTGGAATAGCTAGTCTGTATGAGTCGACCCTGTCCCAAACGTGATTGAGTTTTCCGGTCAATGCAGAATCTACTGGGACTCCGGTGGCGTTTTGTGTTGAAGCATTCAACCATGTGACTGTACCGTCGGAATTAGTACCATCATTGAAGTGTACTCCGCCAAGATACCATTGGCTCGCACCATAGTCTAGGTGGTGGTCCGCAGCATCCCCGCCAGTTCCAGCGTCATCCTGACCTGCATCAGGGCCGTTATCAACAGTCCACATCTGGACTATCATTGTGTACATTCCAGAACCAACAACTGATTGTAGTGTAATAGTTTCAGTGGAACCGCCTGCTGTTGGATTGTATACCATTGTAATCGGGCCTGCGGGGTCTGTACCACCGAGATTGTTGCCGAATGAGGAATATAGATCGATATCATTCTTCACATCGCTAACTACGGACACTGTTATTCCATAATTTTCAGGGACGAAAATTTCGTAGTAATCCTGTGAATCCCACGCATCGTGCATGTATCCTGTGTACGAGTAATTAGCAGAATACAAGGTTCCTGGTGCAGTACTAGTCGTATCGGCACCTGCAGGACTGTCAGGAACTGCCATGTTTTGGTGCATAAGCACATTGTAAAATTCGTAGTTGATAGTATAGTTAACAACTGTGTCCTCAGGTAGTGCATCAACAGATACTTCGAATACTACGTCATTAGCCTGCTGAGTAGGCGGGTAACTTCTGTAAGCGAATACTGTACATGTGCAACCATCACCATATGAGTCAGTAACAGATACTGTGTATGTTCCTGGTGCTGTCCATTCCCATGCTGCAAGGTCGTAGTAAGAGTTAGAGGCGAAATAAATTGAGGTTCCTGATACGTATACTCCAGGGCTACGTCCATATTGTGTAGAAGTACCATCGGGTTCGGTGATAGTCACCATGACCTCGGATCCCCATGACCTAGTATCTAGTTCAATGTCAAGCATATCTCCAGTGGTTAGAGTGACCTGACAAGAATCAGTAGCTGAACCAAAAGATTCCAATGAACATTCAAGGTCTCTAGCCAAAGTTCCTGGCATGAATAAACCACTCATGTTGCTGGATACTGCTTGGAGGGATGAATCGTCCTTAGTAGCGGACATAACCGACCTTAGACTGCTTCCATCATTTACAGTCATTGTGAAATCTATTCCCTCGTAGTTGACATCCTCAGAATCATCCCATTCAAGTGATGCGAACACTCCTTGACCAGATGGAACGTGGATCTGATAGAAGTCTTCGTCATCATAATCTTGGCAAATTGTTCCGGTAATTTGTCCGCCGGAAACGATTAGCGTCGACTCTGAACTTGTGAGAGGACCCTCGTCTGGTGCATCTACACCTGAGCCTCCATCATTAGATGTAGCACACGGGGCATTAGCTGCTGGAGTGTATTCTACAGACACTGTGTAGGTGAATCCCGCAGCGGAAGCGTAAGGGGAAGGTGCTCTAAATTGTAGATCAAAAGTATCAGCGGCAGAACCAGCAATAATGAAAGTCTTGGAGTCATATACTGGGCCTGTGTAACCATACATAGGAAGATCTAGGATGTACTGACCAGTGTTACCGAATCCGGCTCCAGAGTTAACTAGTGTACCTGTGTTAGTGGTTGCGTAAGATGCATCACCATCTGTGAATAGGTAGACGTACTGGAAGTAATATGCATCACAGTTTGCATAACAATCAATTGTCAGACTTACTGTAGCGTCGTGGTTCGCAGGTATGTCGATTGTGAATGAGTCGAATGCATTTGACCCCCCCTCATCGTAACCAGTTACGAATCCTGTGAAGTTAGTGTGGAAATTATCGATTAGATCTGGTTGTTCGATACACGCCGTTGCAGTTGCAGATGGGTGATCGCAAGAATAAAGAGTAGGATCTGGAGTGGTGGTAGTCGAAGTCGAAGCACCATAATCTCCCTCTCCACCATCGGATGGTGTGACACGGATTGTTAGATCATAGTCTGTGATTGATGGATTAGAGTACCAGCCGCAGTCCCAGCAATAAATTTGGATGAAGATGTCTTGCCCACCGACATCTGTACCAATTGTTGATGCTGAATCTCCCGACATTGTTGGAGTTCCGCCCCAAGAACTTCCGTAGTTGTCGTCAACGCCACATGGTGAACCATATGTCCCTGTAGCAATACCGCCATACAGTCCTAAGTCGAATGAATCACAAGTGTATATTCCTGTAATGTAAATCAAGTCTTGGACCGATGTTCCCGACCCAGGTGTATCTTCCCAGGTGGTTATCGCCTCAACAGAGTATCCCCAAGGGACGCTCAGCATGTAAATGTCATTACCAGCGGAACCGTAAGTTGGTAGATATCCGGAGAATGTGGTGTCTGTCCCTGTCGCAGAAGGCGTGAATGTTACACCAGGTGTTAGGTCGATAATATCGGCCATCGTAGTACCGGCGTCTACTCCGGTACATGCATCATCACCGAGACATCCCGAAGAAGGGACGGGCACGGTTGACGCTATCATCACTTTATCATCCAATTTTTCCTGAACATCTGTGTCCAGCATGGCAATTTGTGTTGATACTATCATCAGTAGGGCTATCGATATTGTACGAACAAGTTTGGCGTTCATGGGCGTCACTGTAAGTGACCACACTATGTGACTGATATAATCATACCGCCCCGTGTATCAAAATCGTTCGTTATTGATGAAAAACGATTTCATGCTCTAAATCATAAATTTTTGGCATTGAGTGGAAAATAACTTACTATAAATACCCGATTTTAGCTTGAATTGTAATTATAGAAGCCTTCTCCTGATTTACGGCCTAATTTACCGTCTGACACCATATCTCGCAATAACTTAGAGGGTGCATATTTTGGATCGCTTTCAAAACCTTCAAAAAGTACGTTCATTATGTGGAAAATTGTATCTAAACCAATTAAATCGGCAAGTGCTAAAGGACCGATTGGATGGTTCATCCCGAGCTTCATGATACCATCTATAGCCTCTGGTTCTGCAACTCCTTCTTCTAATGCGAGAATTGCCTCATTTATCATCGGGCAAAGTATCCTGTTAGAGATAAAACCTGGTGAATCGTTACAGGCTAGAGGCACCTTACCCATACGTTCACTTGCTTCAATAACTAATTCAGTCACTTCAGTAGAGGTGTCTTGGCCGTTGATGATTTCTACCAATTTCATCACAGGAACAGGATTCATGAAATGCATTCCAATTACTCTGTCCGGCCTATTAGTAGCATCAGCAATTGCATTTATGGAGATGCTCGAGGTGTTACTAGCAAGTATTGACCCCGGTTTGCAAATTGAATCTAATTCGGCGAATGTTGAGAATTTTAGCTCAGGTATCTCAGGAATCGCTTCAACGACTAAATCAGCATCGGATGCTGCTATTTTCTCGGTAGCAATGGAGATTAGAGAAAGGGCGTCATCCGCTTCTTGCTGAGTCATTCTTTCTTTTTTGACTACCCGTGAAAGTGAGTTTTCTATCGCTGCAAGTCCTTTATCCAAATATTCCTGCTTGATATCAATCATCACGACATCATATCCGGCGCAGGCTGCTACTTGTGTGATACCATTACCCATTTGACCTGCGCCTAGTACGGCTATTTTCTCAATGCCCATGCTATGGCGCAGTGTTAGGTTGTCCATGAAGGCTCGCTTGGAAGCAATTCTCACTCGATATCGAGGATATCCTCATCTGGGATTCTATCTTGCCAATCTTGCACCTCTCTTTCCCCCCTTGCCCAAGCACGTAATTCTTCTTCCTCAGGCAGAGGCTCGGGGGGTAAATTTAGCTTTGGCGGAGCCGTTTCCTCAACCATCCCATCAATCCAATCCGATGCACTTTCCAGAGTGTTTTGAGACTCTCGAATCTTTGCCTTTTTTCTGCCAACTAGGGCTACAGTTAAACCAATTACTACGATTAATCCAAGAATGACACCTATTCCATAATACAGAATTGGACCACCTGCCTCTGCATCATCAATGGCCCAATCCAACCATTCTTGATACAGAACTTCTATGCTAGTCGCATTTGTATTGCCCCCAAGGTCAACTGTGGTAACCTCTACTTTGTGCCAAGACGCATTAGCAGGTATTCCCAATTGCAAACTAAAGTTCCCCTCAGTTCCACAAATGAATGATGTTGCAGACACTTCTGTCCAAACCGTAACACTGGCTCTTGGCTCACAAATTCCCTCAAGTATTCGAATCGAGTCAAGATTGCTAGTTCGGTTTGCGAGTTCATACAATTCAATTACTGGATTGACTGTATCCCTTTCAACTCCCAACCAA
Source organism: Marine Group II euryarchaeote MED-G37 (assembly GCA_002457555.1). Taxonomy (GTDB): domain Archaea; phylum Thermoplasmatota; class Poseidoniia; order Poseidoniales; family Thalassarchaeaceae; genus MGIIb-O1. The sequence goes on along the minus strand of NTJQ01000008.1, from coordinate 55,490 downwards.
TATGTTTGGACGTGGTCGAGTGCATCGATTTCAAGATAGAATTCATTCACACCTTCATCTAATTGCAACTCAACATCAATGAAATTCGCACCTGGTTCGAAACTGTATGTCGGCTGTAAATCCTCGACGTCGGTGCCGGCAGCCACATGTGTCACATTAGCCCATTGAGCGGGGCCCCTATGGAATGCAAGATTTACAGATTCTGTTCCAACAACTGACCCGTCCCAGTTTGCCCAAATTGCCGAATAATAGAGGGATGGCTCAAGCATAAATTTTTGACATTCAGAAATATAATTTTCGTTGAACTGCCCCTGTGTTGAGTCCCAAGCCAATATACAGAATTCATGTTCTCCAGTAAAATTCAATTCAAAGAAATGCCCACCATAACTAGCATTCCATTCAGAAATCAATTCACCATTGTGCTGGAATTCAAGTTCAATGTTTTCAGAACTAGTCCAAGAAAGCCCCAATCTGTGGTCAGATAGAACCCCATTGTTAGATGGACTAATACCCCAATCAACCTCTGGTAGAGTTCGATCTAGCACTAGAGGATAGGTGTAATGATTACTATTATTAGCCCAATCAACTAATTCGACCTCGAGGTGATATCCACCATCGCTTATGTTGTCCAGGTCGAGTAAGAATGGTGTGTAAAATTCAGTATTGAAAGCATTACCCAAATGCTGTTGAGTAACAAGAAGGGATGAGTCAAATTTACAGTTTTCAATGACAAGTTCATCGGCATTAGAAATTAGGTCTATGCATATTGACTGAATATCCGGTGTTACTTCGAAGGATAATGCAGAATTTGTAACATTAAGGGTTGGCCCTGACCAAGACCAATTATCGAAAAGGTGCACGGAGTTTTCAGATGAGAATGCGGATGAGAAAATTTCGGGTTTGGTTGAATCCAATACTACCTCAAACGACCTATTGAATTGATTACCTGCTGGATCTAAGACACTGAAAGAAAATGTATTGTTACCATTCACTAGGTAACCACTTTTCGGCATCATGAATGGATTATTCCAATTCAATTCCTGTGACTCATCAAGATTGATTATTAAGTTAGATAAGCCACTTGAATTGGTTTCTATAATCTGACCATTAAAGATTAATTCAGCATCCCATTCTGTTTGAATAATGAGTTCGAGGCGTGCTTCAGTCGTAATTAATGGGATATCTGAAACAAGTAAAATCGGAGCAGTGGTATCGAACTTGACTGAAAGCCAATCGGAGGACTGCCGTCCAGATAAATCAGCAATATCTGCAACATAATCATGCCATTGCTCGTTAGCTGGCAGGGTTGTATTTATCCAAACCTCTCGGAATGTCAAGTTCGAGGTGTGATTTCCAGAATTCCAAATCGATGTGATATTGATCAAGGATAGATTCGACAAAGTGGCTTCGACTGTAGTTGCATTTGGCACAGTGGTGTTATTGTCCAATCCAGCCCATGTCAGATCCGACAAATGGAAACCACTGCCAATGTCCTTGGCATGAAGTGAAATTGGTAGGACTACATTAGTTTGAGTTAGGTTTTCTGGAGTCACGAATCCTAATTCGGGCTCTAAATCCACCAATTCATAGATGTATGGCATCCTAATTGGAATTCCGCCATCTAGCATGACTTCTATGTACCCTTCCCAGAATCCTTCGAAAGGAGGGCTTTGGTATTCTAATTCTAATTCCAATGCGTCCAATGGGATAGCACCGGCAAGATCCTCAGAACCATTGGGCCATTGTGAAATAATCTCACTTTGATTGAGGGATGTTGCGTTCAGTACCGTTAATGAGGTTCCAGCAATGATTTCCACATCTATCCAGAACTGTACAGTGTCGCTAACCGACCACCCATGTACAGCAACAGAGTAATTTCCATCTTCAGGTGCATCAATTTCTATACTCTCGGCACTCGTGCTACTCCAAGATCTAGCAAGTTCTTCACTAGATTCAAATTCGCCGTTTTCGTCATCATCTCTGAATAAATAGAGGTCCAAATCAGCTTCCTCATATGCATCCATTGTTATGCTCAATTCTGTAGCATTTTCAATTGAGAAATTATGCCACCATGATGCAGTCATCTTATCTCCAGATGAGTCTTGATATGCCGTTTCGTTATCGAAATAGAGTGGCTGAGTCCAACCAAATGATTCGATACTTTCCAGTGGTATTGGAACGGTTGAAACGACATGGATTTCCTCGGTCCCATTGGCCTCGGACCAGTCGGTAACGACTTTGTGGAATCCTGATTGTTCCGCTGCAACATATCCAACTGAGATGTTCAGTGGATTATCATTTGTAGTAACACCATGGTGGGCAGTATGTAGTGCCATTTGGTGGATTCCTGGAGAGACAGGTACGGCAAATACCTCTCTTGATTCTCCAGTATAAGTCCCCCAATCGTGGCGGCCAGAGCCTCTATGATTGTTTATTGAGCGTTCTTCTATGTAGAATGTTGAATTTCCGTACGCAGATGTATCTTCATCCAAATATCCATGAGGAGTTTGAGACATCCATAGTACATCGATGTCTGTAAATGGATTATCGTCCCAATCCACGTCTATAATCGCTGTACCACCTGTGTCTAACAACTCAGGCCAATCAACCGTCATTATTCGCCAATCACCGGATTCTGCACGCCAACTCCATCTTTGTGCTCCTGAAATCCATGATTCAGAATACAAGGTCTGATTCGATACATTTCCGTCCAATGGGCGAGCTGTGATGTCGATAGGTGCTGTATAGGGTACGTTGGTGATGACAGGTAGAGTCCACTGATGTAATGGTGAAGACCACATATTGTGTGCAAAGCTTTTGATTACCAAGCCGTGTTGATAAAGTCCAGGTTCAACATCTAAAGGAACATTTACTGTGAAATTGTAAGTTGTAGTTGAGTTAGGTAAAACTGTCCAAAAGGGAGGCGCCCCCTCTCCTGTTGAACGGGGGCTAATCCAATCTTCAGTTACTAGACCGAACGCAGTCCAATCCCATTCTATGCTGACATTTTCTAGACCCGATGAGGAAGAATCCTTTCTTGAGACACCCAAAAATAAACCATCTTCCATATCTTCGAATGGCAATCCCACTCGGAACTCTGCTTGAGGGCCGTGATGATACCAAGTCCCATAGGCATCAAATTCAGAAGATTCTGTCCAATCTACCTCATCGACCATTGAATCATTATCTTCATCACCAACCCAAATTCCATCGCCATCATCGTCACTCCAACGATAGAGTGTGAGTTCTATACGCTCGTTTGATGAACGATCTAAATTACCGTCAAAAGCTGCGTATTCAATTACTGCTCTTCCCCTTACAAGATTAGTTTGAGGTGGTAATTGGTAGGTCGTATTGTTGACATGGATTGGAATTAACAAATCTGGCCTATCGCCTTGGTAACCATCCCAAGTATTGTTTTCCCCCTCTCCACTACCGTCACCAATACTGAGCCACTGACCTACTTCGTGAGCCAGTGCTTCGTGTTTAACAGGAGAAATAACAAAATCAAGCGAACTGTCCCCGTGATTTGTTAATTCAAGTGGCACTGTCTGAGATTCACCAGGGTAAATCACGTTGATATTTGCATCTCGATGCTCACCTTGGAAAGTGCCGGTCATCCATTGGCTTGGAGTGACTGACCATGTGCCATTTTCCCCATCCAGAGTAGCGGTAGCCCTGCTTGCATTGAACCACCCTCCTCCTTGGACAAATGGATCGTACCCCCTATCATCCGCAGTAGCTAATACAAAGTCTCTGAAATCTTGAGATTTCGGGAAATCTCCGTGATTAACAATCCAAGCCTGTTCAACCACTGCAAGTAATCCAGCAGTAATGGGCGTTGCCAAACTTGTACCACCCCAAGTAGTGGTTGCAGAGTTTCCATTATCGCGTGTGTTAAGTGGTAAATCTCCGGTCGCAGACCAACCGACTGCCACAATGTCTGGGTCCATTCTACCAATAATATTCGGACCTCTATTATTCCATGGAGCACTTTGCCCCCATAGCATATTTGACCGGCTTGAAAATGCCCCGACAGAGAAAATCCCTTGCGCCGCTCCTGGTACTTTCACAGTACCATAACCATGCCCTCCATTTCCAATCGCAACTGCATAATGAGTCTGGTTGTTGTAGACTCGAGTTAGCCAATCAAGGTAAAGGGAGTATGAATCAGCACCTGAGTCATCTATACCGGAATAGCCAAAAGAAAACGAGCCTATGTGGGGTTGGTCGTCCCAAGTAGAAGGGTCTCCATCATTACCTTCCGCAATCCACCTCCAACCATCTAGTGAGTGACCTCCCGAGTAGTGATTGCCGATACTTGCAATTGTGGCATTAGGGGCCATTCCAAGAACAGCGCCATCGTTGACCTGCGCTTGCGCCGCCACGGCAGAAGCACACAGTGTACCATGATTGCCAGAATCGAGCATGAATAGAGTAAGATTACCGGGGCCAGAAATGCGATCGGAATAACCATGCCTAGCTGCGTAAACTTCACCATAAGGAACACCATTTATTCCGTCAGATATCCAATATAATAAACCCGCAGATACATCTCTTATTCCATCTCCATCCTCATCCAGTCCTGCGGTTTCGTTACCTTTGAACATCCATTCATCATCGCTAAAATTACCATTGCGATTAATGTCAGGAATTACAATATCATACATCCCATTAGTGACAGAATCGATTACCAAAATTGGAATATCCCCACCCATTTGACTCCTTAGAGTCGAGTCAGGGTGCTCTCCAAGATGATATACTCCAGATGTCGAGTTTGGAATGCCTGTTATGATGTGTCCTGAGTTATCTAATACACCGTTAGAATCATTGTCGTAATCGAGGGTTGATGTGTCTGCATACCATGTATTTCTTTCAGGATATGCTTCACCGTTAACTAGCCAATAATACATCGAATTATGATCGAACATCATTGGCCAACCATCATGTTGGTTACCGTCCTGAATTCTAGCCTGAGTGCCATCTAAATCAGGATGGGCGAAGTCAATTCCTGTATCTGCCACGGCTACAATTATTCCTTCGCCAGAATATCCTCTCTCCCAAGCATCTGTTGCCCCATGGATTTCCCCTGATCTAACAGAATTGGGTTGATTTTCTTCGTGACCGAGAGGAGTGGTGTCGTATGGTTCAGGAGAATTTTCTGCGTCCAAGATACCTATTATTCCCGCCACCCCTGATAATTTGTGAAACATATTCGAATCTAACCAAAATGTACGATGGTCGATTACGTCATCTGTCGAATCGGTTACAACTAATTGTTGCCCGTCGAATGCTGAGGTTTGAGTTTCAATTTGGCCGTGTTTATGTTGCCATGCATTGAGTTCCCTTAACGAATGGCTGATTACAGTGACTCGAATTTCTTCCTGATCGGAATAAACACGTTGCCATAGGCTGGGTTCTATCCAAGGATTTGGATTGACTAAAACATCTCTAGACACTTGACTGATTTCGCCTGTTTCTGGAATTTCGACTGAATAATCGATGGTTTGTGGGTTCTGACCACCGACTATGCCAAATGACATCATAGATGTCAACATCAGCAGAACCAAAGACACCGCAAGGCGCTGACGCATGTTGCCTTTGGCGGCACGAACTCTATTGTAGTCTGCGGCTTCACGGCCCGTCAAGTCCAAAGCGACCACACTAGACCGCGGGGTCACAGTCCCGTAGTGTAGCGGTCCATCATCTCAGGTTTTGGTCCTGGGGACCCTGGTTCAAATCCGGGCGGGACTACCAATAAGTCAACCCGCTTATTCCTCGATTTTTTCGGGCATTCGAGCCAAATCTCGAGTGATGTTTTTCTGGTGAGATTCCAATGTCCCTCCACCAATCTCTAACAGTTTTGCATCCCTCCAAAGCCTCTCTACAGTATATTCACCGACATAGCCGTAACCACCCATAACCTGAATTGCACGGTCGGCTATATTCTTTGCAGCAGTTGTACCAAACAACTTGACTCCATCAGTGTCTAATCTATTCCCCGACTTTGAGAGGTCTGTGTTCCTAGCAGTATCGTAAATGTAAGAACGCATTGCACGATACTCAGCCCAAGACTCACCAATATGTCGTTGTATTTGCCCGAAATCTCTGATTTCCTGCCCAAATGCTTCTCTTTCACTGGCGTATTGATTCATTGCCGCTAGAGATCTTCGCGCAATCCCTAGACCCATCGCAGCAAGACCTATTCTTTCCAACTCTAGATTGCGCATCATATGAATCATCGATTCTCCAGGTGAGCCTACAATATTTCCAGCAGGAACTACACAATCGTCGAAGACCAACTCTGCAGTGTTTGAGGCCCTCATACCTGATTTGTCGTAGATCTTCTGACCCACGCTAAATCCGGGCATATCCTTCTCCACTAGGAATGTAGTCACTTCAGCTCGGCCCTTGGCATCTGTACCGGTTCGCGCATACAACCAACAAATATCAGCAGGAGTTCCTTCCTCATCGACCGAGCCATTGGTAATCCACATTTTCCTCCCGTTGATGACCCAGTCTCCGTCTGCATTCTGCTCCGCTGTCGTCTGCATTCCTAGAACATCTGTACCGTATCCAGGCTCGCTCATTGCCATGCAGCCAATCCATTCACCGCTGCAGACCTTTGGTAAAATCCTGGCCTTTTGTTCCTCTGTGCCATTGAAAGCAAGATTGTTTACCATCAATTGTGAATGAGCTAGATATGCCAGACAGAAGGCAGGGTCTGAGTAACTTAGTTCCTCATTGATGATGGCAACGGCGGTGGCATCCATTCCAGAACCGCCGTGCTCTGCAGGGACGGAAATTCCTAGTAACCCATATTCGCCTAATTTACGGAATAAATTGAGATTGAATTTCTCCTCTCTATCGTATTCCAAAGCTTGCGGTTCAACCTCTTCGCGAACAAAATCTCGAACCATCTCTCGCAGCATTCTATGCTCCTCAGTAGGGTTCGCCAGATCTATTGTCTCCCACTCGGCCATACTACTGCGAGCAAGGCCTGTGGTATGAGTGTTAGCGAAATACCAAGCGACACCGTAGGTGTCGATTACGGAGTGACTCTGCGGCTATCACGTGGGAATGGTATTACTTCACGGATGTGATCCGCACCGGTCAGCCATGCGCAGACTCGGTCAACTCCAAGTCCGAAGCCGCCGTGTGGGACACCTCCATAACGACGGATGTCGATGTAGAACTCGTATGCTTCTCTGTCATTGCCTTCCTCATCTATTCTATCTAGAATCTCGGGCTCTGACCAAGTCCGCTCTCCCCCACCAATAACTTCGCCGTATCCTTCTGGCGCCAACAAATCATGACATAGAACATATTTCGGATCTTCGGGGTCTGGTCTGTGATAGAATGGTTTAGCCACTCTGGGATAGTGAGTCAGGAAGTGAGGTATTTCGAAATCTTCAGTCAATACCTTTTCCTTGGAGTAATCTAAATCCTGACCCCACTCGATATCTACGCCCATACCTTGCAGAGTCTCTACAGCCTCGTCATAACGCATTCTTGGGTATGGATTATCCGCATATCTAGCAACTAACTCTAAGTCTCGACCCATGCTTTCTAAATCATCTGAATGTTGATCCAATAAAGTACTGGCAATATTACGAACTACACCTTCACCGTGGACCATTACATCGTCATTTGAACCCCAAGCAATTTCCATTTCCGCATGCCAGAATTCTGTAAGATGACGACGTGTTCGTGACTTCTCTGCACGGAAGGATGGAGCAATTGTGTACAGGCGCTCTAAGGCGGGCATTGCGGCCTCCGCATATAGTTGCCAAGATTGGGTCAAGTAGGCCTTCCTGCCAAAGTATGGCACTTCGAATAGAGTACTTCCTCCCTCAACCGCACCTGCGACAAAATTGGGAGCTTGATATTCTGTGAATTCTCTATCTCGAAAGTAGGAATGAATTGCACCGAAAACCGTAGAGCGCATTTTCAGCATCGTAGTCATTCGACTGGTTCTAAGGTACAGATGTCTATTATCGAGTAAGAATTCTGTTTCTCCCCCGTCCGCTTGTTCCATCGCAGACTCGGTGATAGGAAATGGGGTGTCTGGATTGACCGGCCCTACTATCTCCACATTGGTAACCTGAATCTCGTGTCCATGTTCTCTGTCAGTTGGTTCAGCGGTCCCATGTAGTATCAGGCTGGACTCGATAAGTGCATCTTTTACCGTCTCAAAGGTTTCATCGCCCACGATGTCCCTTTTGACGACACATTGAACTGTACCAGTAGAGTCTCTAAGGACAACGAATCGGATCTTGTTTGAACCTCTGGAACGATGAACCCATCCCTTCAATTCAACCTCCGTGCCGTCATATTTTCCGGCTCGAACATCTCCTATCCAAGTCTCTTTGGTCATACTAACCCCGTCCCTTGGGCGGGGCATCCACATATCAAACGAAGCCCCCAAGAAGATTAGAATTGGCGGGTCTGACGGGGTTCGAACCCGCGACCGCCCGGTTAAGAGCCGGGTGCTCTACCTGACTAAGCTACAGACCCAGCCCGCCGACTTGGCCCCCCTCTTTAATCGGAACGGTCTAGCTGGATATCAGACTAATCTACCGCCTTGCTTAATTAGAGTGGCAACTCCACCACTGGCAGCCATTACAACCGCATCGCAAATACCCACAAACAAGCCAACTTCAACCACACCAGCTATATTCAATAGAGACGATTCTAATCCACTTGGATTAGTAATCGTAGAACCAAAAGAACAGTCGAGAATGTAACCTCCATTATCGCTAATGAATGGTTCATCGCCACCTCTTCTAACGACAGTACCTGGACAGATTTCCGCGATTCTATCTGCTGTTCTCTTCCATTCAAATGGTAATACTTCGACTGGTAGGTCAAATGCACCTAGAATTTCTACCTGTTTCCTATCATCAGCAACCACAACCATACCAATACTAGATTGTGCCACTATCTTTTCGCGTGTTAATGCTCCACCGCCACCTTTGATTAGATTGTAATCGGAATCAAACTCATCTGCTCCATCGATTACCAAATCTAATACTCCAGCCTGAGCCAACGGCACTAGTGGTATGTTTAACCTCTCAGCGAGTTCTCTAGTTGCCTCGCTGGTCGGAACTCCGACGATAGACAAGCCTTCTTCTTGCATTCTACGCCCCAACTCTAGCACCGTGTAACGGACGGTTGAGCCAGTTCCGAGCCCAATTTTCATGCCATCTTGAACAAAATCACAAGCTGCGATTCCGGCCTGCTGCTTTAGCGCCTCAACGTTGCTCACGAGTGAGGGCAGACGAAAGACGGCCATGATGGTTACCCTCCTGGGAGACTAGATTTAGGAATAAATCTGCAACAATTGGCAACCGCTGGGTTCATTCGTCGATGCCATGCGGGGAAGATGAGGGAGTAGGAGGGTCGCTGACAGTGCCAGACACTGAGGAAAGTCCCCTCTCCAAGATGCAAGCGGTCCGGTGCAAGCCGGAGGTCCGGGAGGGCCGGCTCTGCAACAGAAACGTCCCGCGCCAGGCGTACGATGATCCCGAAAGGGTGAGGTTTCCTGACCGCGGCTGGAACGAGCAACCCCGCTGGAGCAAGTCCAAGCAGGCCCGTAGTGCATCGATAGGGCCGGGTAGGATGCATAGTTGAATGCGACCAGCCGGAAGGTGAACAGAAAGGGGCTTACTCCCTACACCCTCACTTAATTTCAATTAGTGATAACTAGGCTTATTCTAGCGTAGCCTCGAGCACGCTAGAGGCTTCTAGGGCTCCGCTATCCTCGTAATCAAGCCAAGGCCCCTTGCCTAGCAATCTTGAACGTAATTCGTGCCAAGCGACAATGAAACTCGGTAACAAGACACTCGAGGTCAGTAATGCTAGAATTAGAAGCGACATCATCAATACGAAGAAATTTTGCAATCCAGGGATTTCTACAAACAATCCTGCGGAAAGCCCAGCACAAGTTGTTGCGGTGGTTTCAAAGATTGTTTGACCGGTTCTGGAAACCGATTTGACGATTCCAGCAGGAGTTTCACCCTCGTCTTTGATTCTGTCAATAATGTGTATCGAATCGTCAACCCCAATACCAAAGACGAGTGTACCAACCATCGCTGTGAAGAAGTTCACGTTTACCGAACCTTGACGCATCAATAATGGCTGCCATAATACAACAACAGCCACAGCTGCCATTGTAAATATCGCTAATCTAGGAGAGCGGAATAAAATCATCATAGTGATTAGCAGAATGAACATTGTAGCGATTGTAGTTTCACTCTGTGCCTTTTGGATTCCAGCATTAATATCAATACTTACTGGCAATCCACCAGTCAACTTTGAATTGATAACGCCTTCAATTCCAAAAGCCGAACAAGAAAGCGCATCGTTACAATTCCCATCCCCATCAAGATGGTCATCAATAGCATCTCTGAGGGGGGTAGCATCTTGCAAATTTATGTATGGTTGTGTGACATAAACCAGTGTTTTGGTTTCACAAGGTGTTGTACCTTGACAGACATTTTGGTCTGCATTCATCAGCATACTGCGAATTTCAGGACTCAATGTATCGAGAGCGATATTCACCATGTCCTCTCTACTACTGACCACATATGCCCAACATTCAGGTCGTAGTGGATTTGTAGATTCGTCCCAGCATTCATCGTGTAGTAGTTCCCATAGGCTTCTATCGTAGACCTCAAGGCTAATTCCTGTTATTGGATCTGTTATGTTAACGTCAACGTGAATTGCCTTCAAGACATTGACTAGACTTATGCTAGAAGTTTGTGGGATATTATTGATTTTCTTTTCCTGCATGTTATCGATAGCATCTAGGATTGGCAGGTCTCTAATCGGAGCAGTGGAATTAACCGGCCCTCTTGTCTCAGCGTCAACGATGAACATATTTGTTTGTCCGCCTTGGAATACGAAACTGTATTCCCTTAATGCATCGTAACTTGGGATATTTGGAGGTACTTCATCTGATGAACCTGTAATCGGCTTACCCATTTCTTCCTCTAGAATAGCCACACCACCGGCCGTAGAAACCATCGCGACGAGGAGTACAACGAGAGTAGCCTTTACTGGTATCTCGCCTATTTTCTGCCAAATTTGGGATTCGAAAGCAAGAAGAATTGTACCGCCGAAGAAACCGCCGAAGAAAATAGCATTCCCAATTGTAGTGGTTCCTTGGATATACAGCAAGGACCCAGCGGTTAAAGCCACGAGTAATGAAATAAGTAGAGTTTGCAGAGTAGGCATTTCAAAGCCAATATCAGACTTTCTATAGCGGAAGATATGCACTAATGCGGGAACCATTACCATCGACAGGAGGAAGGTAATGGATATACCCAACAATAGTGTCACTCCTACGGTTCTCATTGGATGAATGGGGACAAGAGATTGCCAAGTTAATACACTGAAACCGATAATTGTAGTAATCGCTGATAGGAAAATTGCATGGCCTGTAGTCTGTGCCGCTCGAACCGTAGCAGTTAGGCTAATCACAGGATCCCAAGGGTCCAATTCATTTGACGTGAATCCGTCTCTTTGTCTCTTCCAAGATTCTTCGAGACGTTCCTCAAGTAATTCCTTACGATTCTCTTCAATTCTATTTGTAAAATGTAAAGCATAATCCACCCCCAATCCGACCAAAATTGGCCCTGCAGAAATTATCATAGGAGTCAATGTAATATCTGCTAAAACGGTAGTTCCGAATGTAATCGCTAAACTCATGGCGATTGGTAAACCGCAGATTATTATCACCTTTGGATTACGATGTAAAATTAACATTGTAATTGCTACCAATAAACCGGCTAAAGGAAGCATTTTTGTTACTAATTCTGAATAAATAGCGTTTGAAACATCTTGGACTACAGGAGTTAGCCCAGTGACAGTTGTGGCATTACGTACAGGACGGTCTTCGGCAATCGATTCTGCTTGAGAAATCATAGCCGGAGTAACGCCTATTGCAGGAGATGTTGAAGGAATATTGGGGTCTTTCTGCCTTGCCTCTTGTAGCCAAAGTGAATGTATTTCAGTACTTACTGAAGAAGACATTACTTTTCCTTCGTAAACTCGATTGCAAATCTCACAATCTTCAACACCGTCACCATCGTAGTCGGTTGAATCTGCCCTTTCAAGTAGTTGCTTTGTGTACTGAATAAAGGCCTGATGATCCTGTACCTGCCCGTCTTTCTTATCTTGTCTGGCAGGGACATCGGTTCCGTCCATGTCATACTTTAGCCCAAGAATAATCACTCCAGTATCCCAAATTCCATCTCCGTCATTATTGTAATTACCATCTCCGTTTTCATCTAGTAAAGGATGATCCTGGGTATCCATAACAAATGAAGACAAAAGGCTTTCAGTTTGAGAAACTAAATTGTCAAGACTATCTTGATCGCCAGGAACACTATAGCCGTAGAACGGATTTAATTGGGCCACTGCGCATCCATCTCGTTGACCTGTAGGCAGGCCGTATTTTTCTACGGCACAATTGAATCGATAACTGGAGGAATTTGCTTCCTTAATCACCTGTGCCGGAGATAGAATCCATACAACCCCATCGAGATCTCCTCGATCGTCCTTATGTTCATCCAGACCTGAACCATAACCTCCATTTCCATAATTTAGGTCATCGCCTTCTAGCCAAGATAACTGTTTTAAAATATCAACATTAGTTATGTTTTCAGTCCCTCTACATTTGTATTTCCCATCAACTTCTGGAATACCAGATTCGCACTCCTCGTGAATGGCATTATTTGTCTGCACATACAGAATCATGATATCCGTTGACCATTGAGTCCTAACCTGCTTGAGAAGATCTGTAGAATCGGCATCATCGGGAAGATATATTTCCACATCTTTGTCTATTTGTTGTCCGAAGTCTAATGATTTTTGACCAACTAAAACGGTAGCAATTACAAGTAAGGCAACTATCAAACCAGGGCTACGAAGAATTGCAGAATACCAAAACTCAGTAAGACGCTGGGCTATTGCATGACCTCGTTTGGCACCGGCATTTAGTAAGTAATCTGCATAGTCTACTACATCACCTACTGGGGAAGAATCAACTTTCTGGATAACCTTCCCGCCAGCTTCCCTTATGGGCTGTAATCGCTCAAAGAAGCGCTCCCAAAATATCGCTTCATCATCGCGCTCGTCATCGGGCACGAAGACGTTGCCCCCAGCGAGGCCACATGAAGCAATCGCAAGAGTGTTTGTTATCAGGCTATTTTCGGAACTGTTCGCCGAACGGCTGAAAGTGAATGAGTTTGTCCAAGAGTCGATAATCATGGCTCGTAGGCGGAGGCAACTTGAACCAAAAGGCAAGGATGAAGATGTCCGGATGACGGCTGGGCTAATCACAGCAGGAGTAGTTAGCATCGTAATCGTGGCTTCGATGTTTATTGCCCCGCCCGCTAATGTTGGGCCAGAGGAAGGCTCCCTCGCTCCAGATTTCGTCGCTTCAGCATACAATGGAGGAAACTGGGAAGAAGTTCGACTGAGCCAGTTGTACGATGGTCGCTTAGTGTTGATTACATTCCTAGATACTGATTGTCCTCACTGCTGGACAGAGGCAGAATATCTTTCAGAAATTTTTGACGGTATATCTGGAGAGGTTATGTTCATCACTATCGCGGTTGAACTCTCCATTACAGGCCACGAAAGTACCAGAGAGGAAATAGAAGCATTCAGAGATAAAACGCAATTTGGAGATAATCAAAATAATGGTGATGGTTGCTATTCAGGAAGAAAAAACTGTGCTGAAAGACCTGGAGCACCTCATTCATGGATGTATGTAGATGACCTAAGTTCTTCTATCGCTAGTGAATGGGAACTTCCCGGGACGCCTTTCAATGTGATTCTAGACGGAGAAGGCACCGTTGTTTGGAACCAGGCTCAGTCTGAAAATCACCCGGCAGGAGAAGACATGGGTGAGGCGTTATTGCGCCTGCTACAAGAGGGTGAGTAAATGGCCAACCCACTAGCAGACCCTGTACTTTTATTTTTCATCGCAGCATTATTTGCCTCGGGTTATCTTCTAGCGAATGGAAGAGGGAAAAAAGGTCTTGAAGGAACAAATAGAATGCTAGACGGTGGCCTCGCGTTTGCCACAACAGGGCTACTTGGTTCCGCATGGACTTGGGTAATCTACAATGACCTAGTCAGAAATCCTCTCGGTGGAGAATTTTGCGCCACAGAAGGGTTTGTTCAGTGTGGATCGGTAATCGGCGACCCTAGATACAACAACTTCTTTGGCATATCATGGGGAATGCTTGGTTTTACTGCATTTGCAACTCTATTTTTCCTAATTTTGTGCATACGCATGGACCCGCTAGCAAAATGGTCTGAACAATATACCAATTATGCTTGGTGGCTAGGTCTTGCAGGAGTGCCTTTTCTATTCATTTTAGTAGGTATTGAGATCTTTGTGGTTCAACACATTTGTCCATTCTGTACAATAGCCCACCTAGCCTTAATTGGATACCTGATATCAGTCTGGACGCTTAGGGAACGAAGAGAAATTAGTGCTTGGTACTGAAGAATTATCAAAGATTGGTAACTTGACAATTCGGCGAATGGCTCAAAGTATATGCCTATGTGGAGCAACCATGGAACTAGTCACTGGAGGTGCCGGATTCATCGGCTCACACCTAGTCGATACATTGGTCGCTGAAGGAAAAAGAGTACGAGTATTAGACAATTTTTCCAGTGGTAGAGAAGATTTCCTATCTCACCACCAAGATTCAGGAATGGTTGAAATTTTCAAAGGGGATTTGCTTGATATTGATGCAGTAAAGTCCGCTATGGAGGGAGTCAAAACGGTACACCATTTGGCTGCTAACCCCGACATTCGATTAGGAACTGAAGTTACCGATACCGACCTGCGTCAAGGTACACTTGCAACCTACAATGTATTGGAAGCCATGAGAAATTCCGATGTTAGACGCATTTCTTTCTCCTCTTCAAGCGCGATTTACGGAGAAGCTAGTGTAATGCCAACACCCGAAACATACGGGCCTGTAAAACCAATTTCCCTTTATGGAGCAAGTAAATTAGCCAGCGAGGCACTAATTACCGCTTGGTGTGGAACATTTGGCGCTAAGTCTTGGATTCATCGCTTTGCCAATATTGTTGGACCAAGAGGGACACATGGTGTAATTTACGATTTTATTCACAAATTGAAAAGAGATCCCCGTCGATTGGAAGTATTAGGTAATGGATTACAAGAGAAATCGTATATGTCGGCCGAGGATTGTGTTAGAGCTATGGTGCATCTTGTAGACGACACCGATGATGCCATTAACCTCTATAATCTAGGGACGGGCGACACTTGCTCAGTTCGAAGAATTGCTGAAATTGTTGTCGAAGAGTCAGGTTTAGAAGGAGTTTCAATAGAATACACAGGTGGAGACCGAGGTTGGGCTGGAGATGTCCCCAAGACCAGTTTGGATGTGGAATATTTATTCTCAACTGGATTTGAACCAACTATGCAATCAGAGGCCGCAATCAGGCACACTGCTAGGGCTCTGATTAACGAAATAGGCCTATGAATGCGCCTCGGCTTCATAACAGAGTGTCGTCGCCGATGATTCGATGAGCAAGCGCTGGTATCAGGAGAATCGGCGCGACCCTTGGCGTCGACAAGCTAAGTCCAAGGGATATAGGGCTCGTTCTGCCTACAAACTTAAACAAATTCAAGATAAATTTCAACTGATTAGAGAATCCGATGTTATACTCGATGTTGGATGCCATCCTGGTGGATGGACGCAGGTTTCTGTAGAGGAAACCGGCCCAGAAGGAGTGGTGATTGGTGTAGATTTGAAATCTACTTCTCCTGTTGAAGGCTCGAGCATAATTCAAGGTGATATTTCAAAGCAGGATACTATCGATAGAATTGAAGAATTACTTAACGGAAAGGAACTGAATGTTGTCTTATCTGATATTTCACCTAAATTGACTGGTAGATATGATACTGACCAAGCCATTTCTCTCGAGCTATCGACTATGACTCTTGATGTAGCTATGGGAATGTTAGCCCCGGGAGGTGCATTTGTTACCAAAATATTCCAAGGTGTCGGAATTGAAGGTTTGATTTTGGCTGCAAAAGATCGATTCACTAACGTTCAACGATTTGCCCCTATGGCTAGTCGGAATGCCTCCTCTGAAACCTATCTGGTCTGCCGTAATCGTTTGCCTAAACCACGTAAGAGGGCGCTAGGAATGAGTGCATATTCACAAGTTCAAAAACACCTTACGGAAGTTGGTGTCAATGTTGAGGATGATGAAGAAAAGCAAGAAATTGTAAGTGGTTTTCGTAGACTCAGTAAGAAAGAAGAGGAATGATTCATTTCGAGTGGTTGGAAAATCACTCGGAATCTCTGTCATAAGGTACAATATTTTGCCATTCAGAAGCATCTGAACGTGCAACAATTGCCTCTACCCAATCTATATCTGAACAGTTGAAAACCTCGTGAGGAAGCCCTGGTTCAATGTAAAACATATCTCCTGCACTATGTACTACTGATTTCTTGCAACCATCTCCGAATTCGTGCCTTACAGATCCTTTGAGGAGGAAGATCATAACATCGAAGTCAACATGAATGTGGGCTTTTGCTATACCTCCTGGTGGAATGAATGCCTTATTCATCGATAAACCAGTAGATGGAGTATTCTTTCCTGAAAGACCGGCTCCATATTCAATATTGTTCCAACCTCGGACCTTATCCACATCACGTAGACCATGAATTCCTCCTGCATCTTCGATATATTTCGAAAGGTCTACTTGCTCTCCCGTGAGTGAAAGTTCGGATTTGTCCATTACTATCTCCAAGATATGCTGAAGGCTTGATGATTTTAAGCCATTCCAAGTTTGAAAGCCGTATACTGAGGGGAAGTATCGGCCACCTAGTCGTCGGTCAACGCTAAAAGGGGGAGGTGGCTCGCCCGCCTCGCTGAGGGACTACGTAATGGCAGCCACAACAGACATCTGCACCTCCTCCGGTCTTCCTTTGGTGGAGGACAAGAGCACTGCATTCCCATGCCCAGAGTGTGGAGAATCCATCGGACGCAGCGAAAGATGTCGTGTTCAGGCAGTTGCCTATGTATGCCCAAATTGCGGTTTTGTGGGTCCCTGATTCCCCAATAGGTGTATGTACATGGGTCATGTTGTTGTGAAGTACAAGGTCACTATTGACCAACCAGAAGAAGGAAGCCCTGACTACGAGGGAATAGCTAATCTTATTTCATCCATGGAAGAAGTGCAAGCTTGTGATATCAAACCTCTAGCATTTGGTATGATGTTCATCGAAGTTCAAGCCGTCCTCGGAGAAGGAGAAGGCATTGTTGATGGGTTTGAGACCAGAGTCCGTGAAATAGATGATATTATCGGACAAATCGAGGCTCTAGAAATGGGCCGCCTCTGAGTTATAGCGAACCCACATGATTAGTAGTGGTCCAGTGGTGACCGCATGAATTCACGCATTAAGACTGTGGCATACGTTCCTGGTGGCAAGGTGAATCTAAGTCTTAAATTTGCACCATCCGAATGCCACCTGTCTGTCTCATTGGGTCCTTCTTCCCAACGCTTGGAAAAAGAATCCTCTGAAAGTAATGTGGCCTCCTCCACGTTGAAATCTTGGAATACCACACTCAAAGGACGCCTGGTACCGTTAGTAGAGAGATTTGGAATTTTAGCGACTCGCCAGTCGATATTATCTAATTCCGTACTTTCAAGTGCCTTTATCTCGATTTTCCCCGGCTTTCCCTCCGCTAAACTTGCATCTTTTCCTGGCAACGGCCCTGTAACTCCAAGCCTGCCAAGCCTACAATTTCTTTTACACCTATCAAGATTGGTTTCAGTTACCAAAGCCAGCTTGGAGACATCGACTCGACCACTTGCCTGTATTGGTGCGACCAAATCGCCTAATTCTGGCTCAAGTAGATCCAAACCAGCCGCAAGACGACCAGCCAATGAATAATTGAAAGCCAATGATTGAAGTGAATGAATTGTCAATAATTGCAATGAAGGAGGTAATGCCCTAAATGCCTTTACGTGATTTTTAGGATTTTCAATTAAAGCTCGTAGGATGCTCTTTTCGTAACCCAAGTGGTCAGGTGCCAGCTCTAGACAAGCCGCAGCATCCTTGGTATCCATCCACATTTTTCGAAATGCCCGTACCTCATCTGTCATCCTAGTCCCGGGCATACCTAGATACAAATCTACGGCTTTCTCAAAATCACCCTGTACAACCGCCCGACCAACCTTGGGTGTAACAGGTCGTGTTGCCCCAAATCTCTGCGGGCCTATCCAATTTGGAAAGGCATCGTCACCCAAACGGTCAGCCATACCTTCTCTGATATTCAAAACCCTTCTCATCGCTTCTTTGGCATCGAGAGGGGTGCCGTCAACGTCACAACACCCACGTACTGTAATTGTGAAACGGTTACCATCATGGTCACTCATTCCAACCTTCTGGTGTGTACGCCCTAAGATTTCCAATTCAGTATCGGGAATCTCAACTGATTCTATCTTATGCCTAGGAGCATCAATAACCAATAATTGAGTTGTAACCGCCCTTTTGTCCTTTAGTCCTGATGAGAAAATTCTCTTTCGACTGATCCCACAAGCACCTGCTAATCTTCTCAAGTAACGATTGGTTTCCCAGTTGTGTAATGTTGCTCTAACAACTGTAAATCTACCCTTTTTGTCTAGGGCTGGAGGGCTGGAAACCTCCTCTACTCTAAAGTCCTCTATTCGAACTTTAAGCAAGCCTCCGATACCTGCGCTATCATGTACCCAGCCATCTAGGCCTAGATACCTCTCAATATCCTCATCGTTTCGCAAATCAAATGGGGCTTCAGCCAAAATTTCACCGTCCTCAGAGGCTGAGGTCGGCGAACTCCTTCGCTATGTCTGAACAGAGATCCTTCACAATCTTGTCCGCCTTGGCTCCTTTCTTGGCGCGAACATATAGTTCTGGTTCGTCAAGGTCAGGGTGCCCGGTGAAGAAATTCGCATACTCGACCTTGTCATTAGCGTTCAAGCGGGACCTGAACAACTGCAGTGTAGAGTGGTCCTCACCAACCAGACGTAGTCGGATTTCAGACCCTTCGTTCTTGAGTACCTTTACTGGCATGACGAGCGCGCCACTGAACCCTCCCTTTTGAGGCCTTTCATCTGATTGCTGGAACCAAGGAGTCCAATTCACTGCTTGAATTATTTAGCCGGTGGTGATGGGGATACCGATGGTTGGCAGGCCTGGGCTAGAGAATCGGGTGGCTGCGACATTCGAAAAGTTAGCACCTGCAATCGTTTTAATTAGCGTCTTGCTGACTATCGTCAGCGGTTTGGCTTTGAGCCCTATGCCCGAGTTTCAAACCGATCTTGATGCATTCGCACCAGACTCGGATGCTGATGCAGCAGTTGAAAGAATGGATGAGGTGATGCCACCGTCTCCACATCGTATCTATGTTCATATTCAACCAACACAGGAAGGCGCTAATGTTTTGGAAATGGGAGCTATTCAGCAACTACATGCTGACCTAGAGGCCGTGAACTCTCTATCTGCCTCCAATGGGGATTTCATCACATCACACATCAATGCGGCTCAAATTCTTCAAGTGGCCCTAGAAGAACGGGATGAGAATGGACGCAATCTCTCAGAATTCAATAATTGGGAAGAGTTGCTTGAATCGATTATCAGCGACGAAGAGTGTACAGATGCAATAGGTGAAGAAAGAGCAATTGCCACGGCTTCTTTTGCCCGTTCCGTTATGCTTCACTCCGATTTTGACTACGAACCGATTTGTGATTGGTTAGCAAATGGACAGGAAGGAGACCCTACACCCTCTGCATCAAGTACCATGTGGGTAATCGAAATAGATGGTGGCCTGGATGTAGATGATAGGTTGCAAAAAGCCTTACAACTGCGTGGTTTATTGGAAAAGGCGTCTCAATCAGAAGATTCTGCATTAGATTACGGGGTAGTTTCGGATGACTTGGTAACCAACGACATTAACGAATCAACTTTGGATAACCTCGTCTGGTTACTTATTCTCTCAATCGGTGTAGTCGTCTTAGTTCTAGCACTCGCCTTCCGATCAATCATGATGGTGGCTGCTCCATTGCTTGGGTTGTCAGCGGCTTTGGTATGGACCTACGGAATTAGAGCGCTTGCAGGCTCCGAATTTTCTATTCTTGAAGTAGCTGTAGCCCCTGTTGTATTGGGCTTAGGTATTGATTATTCCATTCACTTGCAACGGGCCTATGAGAAGGCTAGAGAAACTGACCTTAGTCCTGCGCAGGCTTGGGTTCGCTCATTTTCTATCCTAAGGCTAGCTCTTACCCTATCAGTGATTACAACAGCATTCGCTTTCCTAGCTAATTTCCTATCCCCTTTACCGCCTCTGAAATCTTTTGGACTGACACTGGCGCTGGGTGTAGTGTCTGCTTTTGTAGCCAGTACAGTCACCGTTGGAGCTCTACATGTAATGGTTGAGAAAACCACTGGAACCAGTACCCGTAGGTCAATGGAATTACCCGGTTTCACTACGCTGGCTACTGAATTTCAGAGAAGACACACTGCGCTAATTCTTCTGGCTGTGGCCGGACTAACTCTTTCTTCGATTGCAGTTTCAGTTGGTCAGTTAGATACCAAATTCGAATTAACCGACTTTTTAGGTGAAGAAATGGAGGTTATCGAGGTTAGGAACTCGATGTATGATTCCTATGAAGTGGAAGCTCTGAAATCGGTTGACATTCTTATCGAGCCATCTCCCGGAATGGAGGCTTTGACTGGTGAAAGAGATTTGCTCAAGGAGTTAAATCGACTTGATGACGATTTAACATGGACAACAAACGTAGTAACTCCAGAGGGAACCTCTAGGCCTTCTTATGATGGGTTATACCCTATACTGAGAGATGCAATAGAGTCTGATGAAAACTTTGGAGAGAGGTATAATTTAGGTGTTTTCGATGGGGCAGTTGATGTCACTGGAGAATTTTCTGAAGGCGATATTGCTTTAGCGGTGGGTTATCTCTTAACCAACGATACAATTGGAGACCCTATTCGTGGTCAAACTTGGGGTGAAAGAACTGCAACATATGTCGCATTAACCGACGATGGTAATGCGCTCAGGTATCTCAGGATGCGAATTGACGTTACCGCAGGAAATAGTGAGGAATCTTCTGGATTGGCGAATCAATTCGAGGAGTTTGAAATCAGTTTAGAAGACTCCACAGGAGCTAGAGTTCATCTAAGCGGTGACCTGATTCTTGTCCATAATGTACTATCTGGGCTAGTAATCTCCCAAGTAGAGTCAACTGCTTTCAGCTTAGCTGTGTCCCTATTTGTGTTGGTGACTCTGACACGAAGACTTGGCCCCTCAATAGTGGTTATTCTGCCCGTTGGTTTAGCCGGAACTTGGGTTGTTGGAGCGATGGCGATTCTAGACATCAATTGGAATGTCTTGACTGTTATGATTACTGCTCTTACAATAGGATTGGGTATTGATTATTCAATACATGTCTGGCGAAAATTTGAGGCAAATCGAGAATCCGGTATGGGCACTTGGGCATCTATGAGAGACATGTATGCTACAACCGGATCTGCCCTGATTATGTCAGCCTGCACCACAATTTGTGGATTCATGGTTCTGCTTCTATCCCCAGTGCCCGTAATCAAGGATTTCGGCCTAGTAAGTTCGATTTCTGTTGCCTTTTCACTAATTCTAGCATTATTAGTCCTACCAGGGCTACTAGCCGCAGAAGTTCGAAGATCAAATCTAGAATAAGGAACATTTCATTCTGCGGCTTTATCAATGGCTGAGGAAACCCTTTGCATATCCAAACCCTGTTCTCTAGCAACAAGGGCTAGAGCCATCCAAAGGGTAACTGGACCCAATGCTCTTCTTTTTCGTTGAGCGCGCCTAACTACTTCCTTGTTATCTAAACCAGACTGCGATGCGATTAATTCGATTAAAGTTGGAATACTACCCTCGGCTCGATCTACTGGATTGAATGATTTAGGAGATTGTAAGGATGTTTCGTGAGTCGATTTCCTGACTTTCGGGTGTGAGTAACTTTCTTTTGTTATTGAATGGGTGTGGTTTTCTTCTCGCGAACTAACTCTTGGTTGAGAAAATTTAGAATCTGTGCTTGGTTTTTCTTCACTTACTGAAAGGTTACACCTTGGAGGCGATAACATCCTTCGGGTCATTGGCCTCCAACCCAAAGACGGGATCTCTAATTTGACTCCCTCAATTAGATGCAAAGTCCCCTCCTCCTGTAATATCCAACCCGCTTCTGTAAGTGCATTTATGACTCTCTCTGATTCTTCAGGAGAAAACCACTGCATCTCTAGAGACCAGAGACGAACTACATCCGCTTTTTGAATCCCTAGTGTTTCTATTCCATCAAAAATGGTGAAGAGTATGCGAGAGATATCGCTCTGCTCACTCATGCTCCTCTTCCGCCTTCGGGCAGTTATATCGCTTGAGTCTTACCCGATTGAGCTTAGTCGGTTTTGAGAACCTGTAATCATTTGGTTGAAGAAGCACGGTGCTCTGGGGCCCCTTCGATATGGCACGCGATTACATTGCTCGGGACCCAAAAACAGGCCGCCCAATCAATCAGCGTCGTGCTAAAAAGCAAGTCGATATCCGGTCGACTTTACCACCATCTGGTGTGTGGGAGCGTATTCCCCGAAGAGACATTGTTACGCTTGCATCCGGTCAAGTAAAGATGGTAGAAATACCTCGTTCAGAGGGTGGAGGTTTGGCTAGGCGTATAGATGGAATTCTAGCTCTAAATAGAGTACTTCCTGCAATGATTACCGATGCTCATGGGGCCTTATGTGAGGCTTTGGATGACGATGAAGGTGTTATCCGTATTGCTGGACTAATTGCTATGCCTTCATTTGCTATCAAAAAACATGACGACCTATTCATCTATCTTTCAGATAGATTACTAGAAGAAAATGAGCAGGTAAGAAAAGCCGCGAGAGATTGTCTGAGGAAGGTAGCGCCGATATTCCCCTCGGGTTGTGAAGAAATACTTAGACGAGAGTTAAGGCACGAGACTAAACAACATCGAAACGATGCCTTTGCAACTTTGAAAGACACTTCTCGAAATTGGGTTGAAACAGGGTGTCTTCACCTAGACGAATTAATTCGGGAAGAGGATGTAGATTTGCGTCGCAGAGGTGCAAAAATTCTCCGTACAATTACTTCCAAGGGTGGCGCTACAGGTTGGGATCTAATCACTTGGTCTCTGCAGGATGAAGATGCACAGGTTAGACGTTCTGCTTCAGCATGCCTACCAACCCTCGCAAATGTAGAATCTAGGGTTGCTACAATACTAGTCGAATCATCAATGTTGGACGAAGATTCTGGGGTCAAAAAGAATGTGATTAAGACATTGAAAACGCTGGATATGGAAAGTCCAAGGGTCGCTCAACTAATCCAAGAGGGTGCCAGAGATAGAGATCCTGATCTTCGCAAAGCTTGTATCGGTCAATTATCAATTATCTTGACCGGAGATAAGTTACGAGAAGTTGCCGCAGAATTACTTCGGCAAGAAACTCGTCCGGAACTTAGGACTAAGCTGGAGAGGCTCTCCCGAGATGTTGATTGGGAAGGAACAGAAGAGGAGAAAAATCGAGCCCTTGCACCCCTTGATAAGGTTCCGGAGCAGTTCTCGGAGATGCAATTGCCAGAAATTGATGAATTGAAGCCCACTCCTGAAGAAATAGCTACAAAAGAAGGTATTTCATCTATAGATAATATCCTCCCACCACGTAGTGGTGAGCTAGAGTCCAGCCGTGAAGGTCATAAACAAGAGTCAGGTCGGCGGGCCGCGAGGAAACAAGATGAGCGAGACTTTTGACGGGAAGCTCGAACAATTCGAGCGACTCTGGGACGGCGTGACGCCGAAGGGGATTAACCGTACCAAGTCCCTAAAGTTCCGCCAGTACATGCGCCAACACGTGCTACAGAAGTACCACAAGAAGCGTAAGGAACAATTCTCGAGTGCTGATAAGGGACATTACAACCACAGCTTCTCGAGTAAGGACCAGTTTCTCACTAAGGAGAACTGCCGCAAGTACTGGATGGGAGAACTTCAGAAGGAAATTAGCGACTCTGAATCCTTCTGAGGCGATTAAATGAGCCCAGCCGATAAGGCATTTTCTGACTGGAATCTTGATTCAGCAGTCGCTGATGCAATATCCAGCAAAGGTTGGAAAAATCCAACTGAAATCCAAGTTCAGTCAATTCCAGTTGCTCGCCAAGGTCGCGATGTAGTAGGTCAGGCGCGTACTGGAAGTGGAAAAACGGCAGCCTTTGGAATACCAATTATCGAGGCAGCAAGTCCTTCAGGGGAACCTCAAGCAATTATTCTCTGCCCAACCAGAGAATTAGCAGTTCAGGTAGCAGAGGAGTTGACCTGGTTAAAAGGAGACAGCGGACTATCAATACAGACTGTTTACGGCGGAACCGACATCGAAAAACAAGCAAAAGAATTGCAATCTGGTTCCGACATAATTGTTGGAACTCCTGGTCGCGTTATTGATATGTCTAAGCGAGGGCATTTGGACCTCTCAGATATCTCTCATTTTTGTTTAGATGAAGCAGATAGGATGCTGGATATGGGATTCTTCCCAGACGTGCTTTGGATCTTTGATCAAATGCCTGCAAGACAACAGACCTTGCTGTTTAGCGCAACATTCCCTCAAGAGGTTCTAGATGCTGCTGATGAATTCATGAATGAACCTGTTTATGTGATGAGCGATGACCTCGAAGTAGAGGTTCCAGAAATAGAACAATTCGCAGTTAGAATTGGTCGTTCGAACAAATTATGGGTTCTTGGGAGACTAATCGCAAACATGAGTGAAGATGATCAAATGCTAATTTTTACCAATACAAAGCGTATGGTCGAGTTACTAGAAGACAGGTTAGGAAAATTCGGAATGAAGGCTACTGGAATGCATGGAGACAAAGCCCAAAACCGGAGAGAAAAAATTCTCGAATCACTCAAAGAAGGCAAAACAAAGATTGTGGTCGCGACCGACGTAGCTGCACGTGGAATTGACGTTGACGGAATCACCTATGTCGTCAATTATGATTTACCAGATGATACTGAATCTTACGTACACAGAATTGGTAGAACTGGAAGAATGGGGCGCTTTGGGCAAGCATGGTCGCTCGTATCAAAGCAAGATATAGGCGCTCTTGACAAGATTGCAAACACTTGGAA
The DNA here is from genome assembly GCA_002457555.1 of Marine Group II euryarchaeote MED-G37. GTDB lineage: Archaea > Thermoplasmatota > Poseidoniia > Poseidoniales > Thalassarchaeaceae > MGIIb-O1. The sequence continues at coordinate 30,253 of NTJQ01000008.1, read as the reverse complement.
TTTAGAGATTCCATATGTCGATGCCCCTCAACTACCGGAGGGAATAGAAAGAGATCCGGTAAGAAAGAGAGAGGATTGGGATGAGGTAACCGATCCGTTTGGAATGGTCAGCGTGTCTTTAGACATTGGTAGTGCCACTGTAACTAAGCGTTCATTAGCAGATTGGATCGTAAGTGAAGCTAGAATCCCAGAAATCGCATTAGGTGAAATCCAAATGAATGATACATCTTCAACCATTCAAATCCATGTTGAGAAGGCATCATATGTCATTGATGTCATCAAGAAAAGAGAATTTGTGGGAGTCTCATTAAAGCCATCAATAGTGGAATTCTGAGGTTCTATTTATGGAGCAAACAGAGACGCCAAAACGGCGTCTGGACCTATTGGGATTCTTTTGCCCTGTCCCTGTTCATGAAACTAGGAAGGCACTTAGTGAAATGCAAGAGGGAGAACTTCTCGAAGTCCTCGGAGACGACCCAGAAACTCTTCATGATATGCCTACTCTCTGTGACCGAATCGGAGTGAAGTTACTCAACGTTCAAGAAGCATCTGGAGAGTATAGATTTCTCATTAGGAAATGAATATTCCAATCGGATGGGTTCTTGACGGTTGAATAGGTCGTGGCATCAATGACGGTGCCAAATAGGCCTGTAGACCTCAAAGAATTGCTTGATGTTCCTGCCGATGCCAAATTACCAACTGAACATGGTGAATTTCGAATTCGTGTATTCCACGAAGACACCACAGGACTCGATCATGTCGCCTTGACGCTTGGGGATATGAGTGGTCCAGACGCGGTTTTGGTTAGGGTTCACTCAGAGTGTCTAACTGGTGATGCATTTGGAAGTCTCCGTTGTGACTGTGGGCCACAACTTGATACCGCTTTGCAGCGTATCAATGAAATCGGTTGGGGTTGTTTGGTGTATCTTCGACAAGAAGGGAGAGGTATTGGCCTACATGCTAAAATTCAGGCTTACAACTTACAAGATAAAGGAGCTGATACATTGGATGCTAATTTACTGCTAGGTCATCCGGCTGATGCTAGAGATTATCGGATTGCTGCAAAGATACTAGCCGCAGTCGGAGTAGAAAGAGTCTGTCTATTAACGAATAATCCAGATAAAGTAAATCAATTACAAAATCTCAAAGTTGAGGTAGTTGAAAGAATGCCACTCGTCGCAGGGATAAACCAAGATAATCGAGATTACCTTTCTACGAAGGTCGAAAGAATGGGTCACTCAATTTCAGATGACCATTTTGGGTCCTAAACGAGATTACACCACAGACCCTGAGAGTAATTTATGGGGCCGTGGCCGGGACTTGAACCCGGGCCGGCGGGACCACAACCCACCGTGCTAACCGCTACACTACCACAGCCGTATGTAGCCATTCGAGCGGCAGACCATATTTCAAGAGTTCCGCGTGGAGCGACCCAGACTCTAGAGACCAACGGATTGAAGCGTCGTTCTCTACCGTTACTAATTGATGGGTCGGGGCGTCGGTCTGAGTTTGGGTTTGACCACCCTTGCTTTAATTGCAATTCTAGCCCCTATGGCCGCAGGAGACACGGTTATCGAATCCCAAAGAATTGAGTTGTTGGAAGCCGGTTCTTTTGATGACCCTAATGATTGGAGTATTTCCACTAAAGCTGCCTTTTCCGATGATCCAGCGGACCATAGTGTCGGTATGATAGCTGATGGGGAGTTGTCATTTACTCACAATCGGCCAGATAATTTCGAAACTTACACCGCTTGGGCCACCTATAGCCCCACAGATTCAAACTTTTCATTAGGAAATCCGGATGGTTCCTATACGTGGTCAACAGGCCCAGATATCACCCTGACCGGTTATTCATTCAGCGGTCTGGAAAGCCTAGTCATAGCCAATGTTTCAATAGTTCTACACATCTCAATACCAGATTCACTCCCTTCGGATGAAATACGTATCACAATAGAGGCAAATGGCCCGGAGAAATTAGTCAAAACCATTGCGAGGACGTTTGGTCCTGTTAATCGAATGACGACTCCATTGGTGGAAAATATAGTCGATTTACAAGATTGGAATTGGGGTGATTTGGAAGATGCATCTTTGACCGTAGATTATGTTTCAGACGGAGCTCCAGACGATTCTGAAATCAGAGTAGATGCAGTAGGGATTCGAGTAAAATATCATCAACCATGGTATTCATTTGAAACTGTAAAAGCCATTCATCAAATTTCAGAACAAAATATGCCCGTACTCGACTTTGGACCTTACGATGGCCAAATCTCAGGATTAGTAACTGAAAGCTGTGGTCTGACTCCAGAAGAAGGTACACAGGGGTTTTGGACTTTCGATGTTGAAGTTCCTTACGACCAAGAATTAGGAAGAATCCATGTGTTTGGCGAGGGAAATTATACAATTGAGGCAATGAGCCAAGGTCAAGCATCTATGGAGCATTATGAAACCTATTCTAATGGAGATTTACTTCAACATAGAGATGAAACAAATTCTGTCAGAATCACTATTTTTGAGGGTTGCATTAGTTCTGCTAGGATTGATGTCAATGATCCGAAACTAGTCGTAGTTGGTTCAATTGCTGGTTCAGTTCAAGGCTTAGTTCAGGAATATAGTACTATTAGATTTGCAATTGGTAACCAACTTCTCAATGAGGTACAGGTTGAAGTTGATACATTTTCCTTTGAGGTCCCTATTGGCTATGCATTACCTGTTGATGGAAGCGAATTGGAGTTTGGTATTGCTTCAAGATTCCAATGGTCTTCAAACGGAATCGCAGAAACAACAGTGGTACACATAGAATCTATTTCAATCGAAGGAGGGTATAATTTAGTCTGGGATCGAGATGTAACCTGTTCCTCTCCTTCTCGTCAAGAATTGATTGAAGATGAAGGAGGGATACTAATAGCAATGGCAAGCAGGTGTGAAGATGATCTCACATATTGGCAGGATCTTGAAGTGAGGGCTTGGACAGATGATACTGAACTTCTTTCTGTATCGGCATTATCTGGAGACATTCGGATTCAACCTCAGACAGATGCGAGCGGTGAAGCGTGGGTAAATGTGGAAGTTATCGATGAATCGGGCAATACATGGGATGGAAGATTCAGCGTAAACGTGCTTGAAGTTGAGGACCCTCCAAGAATAGAGGGATTACCTGTATTAACCTATATCAATCTTGGAGAAAGTAAAGTAATTGATATTGAAATCAGTGACCCCGATTCCTCTGAGTTATCAATTTCTACCTCTAGGTCTTGGGCTAATGTCGATTCTTCTGGAGATTTAATTTTAACTCCTGTAGAGCCAGGGACTCATATTGTCGAAATCACGATTAGTGATGGAACATACACAGAAGTGCAAGATTTGGAAATAATTGTTACAGCTCAACCAGACTTAAAGATAGAAAATTTAGAAATTTGGAAAGGTAATATTGTCGTAGACACCGTTGAAGAAGGCGATGTAGTCCAACTCAAGATATACGTTCGAAATGAAGGGAGAGGTGTTGCAAATACTGTAGATGTTAGATGCTGGGTTGATGGTATGTTAGTAGGCTCAACTATCGTCGAAAGTGTAGCTCCCGGAGGCTTATCGATTGCCACATGTGATACACAGATTATCACCTCGGGGGAAATAGGAATTAGAGGTTTGGTAGATGGCACAGCTTCAATAGAAGAATCGAATGAGATGAACAATGAGATACTAATTTTAGTTGAATCAGAAGGTCGAGATAAAGGCAATGGTGATGATTCCATAGACAGAGGTCCTGCAATTATTATCGCGTCAATTGGATTAATTGCTATTTCAATAGCAGCATTACAATTAGGACCTGGTCGTATTCGTAAACCATACCGAAAGAGATAGCTTATCCAAGAGGTAGCAAAAATATCCAGAGTCTGGGTCCGAAGACCGCCGTACGGCTGATAATCGTTGAAAAACGGGGAATAGTTATACCCAGAAGGACGAGCAATTCAGCCTACCGCGCTCGCCTAGCGAGCCGGTGGTGTGTGTTTGCGATGATGAAGCTAAAGGTCAGAATAGAGACTGATGAGTGGGTTTACGAAGAGCATGAGATGAATTGACCTCAGCCCTTCTGCCATGTTTGAGGATAAATCCCGGCCTGCATTAGAACTACCTTAGGTCTAGCAACTTCGCCATGCTCCATAGATTGGATTTTGGCTGACCCTGAATTGGTTTCTGCAATAGCTACAGCCTCTCCTTTGAGCGTCTCAATAACTACTAGATCTCCTCGCTCTATTCCTTCATCAATACTCACCATTCCCGGTCGTGCAAGAGCGGCCCCATGAGCAATTGCAGCAGCAGCCCCATCCTTGACAATCATTCGAGGGAAATGCCCTAGTATCGATTCAACTGGTGCAATGAGTTTGCGGAGGGCTCTGTCATCCTCATGTTCTTTCCAAAGAAATACCGCATCGGTTAACTGTTGCATGGTGCAGGCATTTGATTGAGAAAAGGCTCCTGTTTTGTCTCTATGTAACTCGGTAAGTTCACATTTAGTATTGAGAAGAAGTCCGATATCTCTTGCTAGAGTCCTGATATATGTACCCGCATTGCAGACAATTGTCAATGCCACTAAATTAGACTCTGATTCGTCTTCAATAATTCTCATTTGATGAATTATTCTAGTTCTTACTTGAACTTTAACTGCTGACTCTAATGGAGGAACGTTGTATATCTCTCCATTCAGAGAATTAAGTAAATTCTCTAATTCAGTTGAATCTACCTCTCTTCCGAACTTCAGCACCGCGATGTATTTCTTATCCCCAGTCAGTACCATTTCAGTTAACCTAGTTGCTTTACCGCATAGCATGGTGAGCAAGCCTGTAGCAAAAGGGTCCAAAGTGCCACCATGACCCAATCTCTGAATCCCTAACATTTCTCTGGCCCAAGCGGTTAATTGGTGACTTGATGGTCCTCTAGGTTTGTCAACAAGGATAACACCAGCATCCAATAGAGTCTCGAGATTTCTTTCTTTTGGTTTACACCCATATTTTGCATCTGTCTTGGCGGAATCATCTAGGATAAGCAATTAATCAACCTCCATTGATTGCTGAGTTAACAAGGGAAAAAACTTCTTCGGCAGTGAGATTATTTGCGTTTACAACTAGATTGTATGGCATCATTTCATCAAGATCAATATCATATAGAGAACGATACCTTTCCTTGTCTGCACTTTGTCTATCCGTCGATTCGGTCAGTCTTTTTTCAAAGCTTCCTCCTTCTCGATTTTGGACTCGACGTGCCCTTTCTTCATCGGATGTATTGATCCATACCCTGAGGCAATCAATTGCAAGCTCGTTTGCCCACCAACCAGCCAATCTGCTTTCGATGATTTCAGGACCATCTGTTTTAGTCATAGCATCTTTTAGGAGTCTGTCTAGTGAACGATCTACATCCAAATCTTGCTTGCATAATTCACTAAATTCACCAACGGTAAGATTTCGACGTTTGGCTTCTGTTCGAAAAACCTCCCCACCGTTTAGGGCACTCCAACCAGTGCTGTGCTGAATTTTACCTACCAATGTCGACGTTCCACTACCAGGTGCACCACTTATTGTGATTCTAAGCAATACCTCACCTCCACTCATTACGGCAGACACTGCAACGTAATCGACCTAAACTAGTTCGATTTACCATTGGCGAGGAACAATCGGGACAGGCTGTACCGGTTTTTGGTGGAGCGGCATGGAGGTTACCTCCACGCCTAGGTTCCGCATTTCCTTTTTTCCGAGGTCCATCACGTGACCGTCTCTGACCACGACGGGTTGTGACCGAAGGTTTCTTTTCTTCATCTTTTAACAAATGTAATAGAGGCTCGGGAATTGGTAGACCTTCCAAAACCAATGGATGTCTCCGAAATCGAATAATTTTAATGTGACGATCAATAATCCTGCCGAGTGGAGCGCTCATTGCAATATAGGTGACTACCCAAGCAGGAAAAATCCAACAAATCGTATCCATCATTCCCCACATTGGTTGCCATGGAAGACTTACGTAACCGACCCTGAAGCCTGCAGCGGATTCAGCCATCCAACTAAAAATACCGATAATAAAGATGATTGTAAACATCATTGGTTTCATCATAGAAGATTGCATAGCCATCTGGTCTGGCATTAACTCCATTTGCAGACGACGCATCTTGTCGGCTCTGGCAGTGTCTCTTTCGCCTTGGGCCTCTCTCAGTTGCTTGGAAATCTGTTTATTTCTATGGCCGATATGAACTTGGGTCATAGGATCCATAAAAAATCCACGAATTACAGTATTGACAATCATAATTGAAGAACCGATGATGAAAACAGTGGGTACGAAATATTCTGAGTGGAATGGTATGGTTGGCTCAATAACTGTTGCCGCTGAATTCGCCATTACTGACCGCAGACCAGGATTGAAGGTTAGCAATAACATGACAGCAAGTAAAACGAACATAGGACCCATCATGCCCAACGCCGCCTGACTTTGAGCATCGCCTTGTCCTGCAGGCGCCGCCATGTGACTTCGTCTCTAAGGCTCTCAATTGAAGGATTCGGCGCGGCTCACATATAATGTGAGCCGAAATTAACTGAATTGGAAGCTACAGGTTTCACAGGACGATGCACCAACTGAAGCCTCTGTACCGCAAACAGGGCAAACATCCGGAGTAACTATTTTTGGTTGCTGTGGCTCTCCTTCATCGACATTGGATTCGTAAATATTCACCTCATTTCCCTCAGATTCTGCTTCGACATTCAGAACTTGGGGTGTAGATAGGTCGACACCAATGTCTGTATTTGAGCCCTTATCTTGTCCCTCTTCATCCTCAAGTTGAGACTCTGGATCTATTTCAGTTTCTACATCAGGGGCTTCTAAAGTGATTCTACTAGCTTCATCAACCCAGTCAGGTAAGTTCGGTTCCTCATCTACTTCGTCTCCGAAAGTTGCTCCGTGGTAATCTTGAGCATCCGCTACCTTGTATTCGCTCTCTGAATCTCCTTGAATTTCAAAAACAACTTCTATTCGTTCATCCTTTTCGATTCTACCAATAGGCCATGTCACATGATTCCCCTCTCTAGCAGACTCCTTACTATAATCGACAACTCTCTCGCCAGATTGATTAGAACGAACAGTGGATTTCTCGATGTTGAATGTACCCGGAACTACATCGTGAAGTGACAAATCTTCTAGAGCACTATCAGAGTCATTTTGAAACATTAGTAGAATTTCATAGCGGCCCGCGCCTGCTGCTGGAAATACTTCTTTTCCAGTTGAGAATCTTCTGCGTCGGTGGACCACACGAATTAGTGGCACCCGAATGCAGTGCCGGGTTGCAACAGGACCGAATCTTTCCATACTGAAATCAGCACGAATTGGGGCTGCGAGTTTGTTATTTTGAGGAGAAGGATCGTCGGCATGTAGTGGATAAGTTATGGTCAATGATTTTCCAGGTTGCAATCCGAGAGGAGCGGATGTACCTACAGTAATTCTTAGGGCATGGCCTTGTGAATCTGGCGATACCAGTTGCTCCTCTATTTGAGTCCCATCTACCACCTCTATTCTGTATTGGTCATCGTTTAGATCCGTGCCTTCCATTTCTATTCGTACTTGATTAGCCGTGGGTGTGTTGAAAATACCCGGAATATCATCAAGTAAACGCATTACGTTAATTGGTGCAGACCCGGTGTTTTCAACTACAGTGATGCATTCTAAATCTGATGCCACATAGGAACGTATTCGGGAAATACTGTACTGTTTGTTTACCTCAGCATCCAGTACTTTGAAACTTCTTTCTTTTAATTCCAAAATACCATTGGATTCGACGTTTACCCTAGGCAGAATTGAATAATTAATTTCATGGGTGAAATTTGGTTTATCAATTGCCTCAATCCTCTTCTCAATTGAGTCCCAAAGACCTTCGGGAGGGATGTCTTCACGAATATCTTCCATCTCCAAAAATGGCTCACTACGGCCCGCTAACCATACCGTTGCAGCTGATAGACTGACAACGAATGAAGACCGATTTTCGACTACTAATTTACAGTGGAACACGTCTGGTCTGTCATCTTCCTTAGGTGAAACATAACCAAATTGACGGGCTCTAGATTTTACCGAATCAAATTGGGCTCTTGAGATCGTGGCCTCACAAGAATATGCGGCATTAACGGCGCCAGTTGCGAAACGTTGTATTGTCCTAGTAGTCACCCTTGGGAGTATCTCTAAAGAAGCACTCTCCCCAACGGGAAGTCTACCAATGTGCCAAATCAATTCATTGTCATTTATGTCATATTCAGGGCCTTCTGACAATTCAAAATTTTCTGGAAGTGCTCTTCTAACTACGATATCATTCAAACTTACAGGTGCTATATTTTCAACACTAAGTCGGATAAGGACCTCCTGTGCATGTTCAGAATAAATCATCGAAAGACTCGACTCTTGTGGCCGTTCCGGTTCTGTGTCGATGTGCTCTTTTAGGACCATCATTCTAGGACCTGATGCAGTATATGGAAGGTTGCTGGTTTGGGTAGCGTCTAACTCACGGACAGTTATTGCGCCACCACCTATATCTGTCGAAGAAGTATTTTGTAGCAGTACTTCAATGTCCCATGCACGATCTTTTCGACTAGAATTTCTTAGGATTAATTCGCCATCAATGGATTGTTGGCGGACTGTGCCATCTGGATTTAGTACCGATTCTTCGGTCTCCCTCAGAGTGACATACAATTTATCGCCAGGAATTGAATCGACTTCGGCTGAAGGCCGAAGATTACTAGATAGAGGTAGTTGAAGATCTTCTTCCCCTTCTAATTCAGGTTGTTTATCACGCTCCTCTGCAAATACTTGATCCAAAGCAGCATTCCAATCCTGATTAGTTTCGTCTATATCTACACTAATTTCTTCCGCAACCTCTTTTTCATTCAACTGCTCTAGAGATGTAAGTGTATCATTGAATGATTGAATATCGAGTTCATCGACATCCCATTCTCCTTCCTCTTCGATTACTTCGTATCCTGGTGGCGGAGGAGGGGGATTGTCGACCCCCAAAGGTAGTGGAGGAGGTGTGTCAAAACCAGGTGGAAGTGACGGAGGTGTGTCTATTCCAGGAGGTGGTGGCGGGGGTCTTTCGATATCTTCCAAAGAGGGCAATTCACCGACTAATTGGTGGATATTATTCTTCTCGGAACCATCATCCCCATCATTCTCTATTGGAATTTTAACCTCATCATCCCCGTTACCTTCCTCGAAGCCGGGTGGAGGCGGTGGAGGAGGGAGGGGGGGCATTCCCGGAGGCGGTGGTGGAGTATCGGACATGGCGGATGCACCCTCAGGGGTAGGTCTTGACGTGCATTGGATTGGTTTAACCATTGCTTGCCCACAGTCCTATGGACTGATTCCAAACACGAATGGTTGAATTACTTCTCCTCCCACCAAGCCTTCGTGAGTAATCAAGACGGAACCACCCCGCCAGTAATCTTCGTTGTAGGCACAGCAGGTGCTGGAAAGAGTAGTTTAGTCACCGCATTCCAACGCTGGGCGAGATTTTTGCAAGTAGATGTATTGACAATTAATCTAGACCCTGGGGCTGAAAGAGTACATTATGACCCTGAATTCGATGTACGAGATTTAGTTTCTTTATCTGATGTTATGGATGAGTATGATCTTGGACCAAATGGCGCCCAGATTCTTGCAGCCGACTTAGTTGCTTCACAAGCTATAGACGTCTTCGATGAGATTGAAGGACTTTCAGGGGACATTTTGGTGATTGATACACCGGGGCAAGTCGAGTTATTTGCATTCCGTGAGGCTAGTAGCCATTTAGTCGAAGTATTAGGCCAAGGTAGAGCATGTCTAGCCTTCCTATTCGACCCTATGTTGTCCCAAACACCAAGCGGATTTGTTTCACAGATGCTGCTTTCCTCAATCGTCCACTTTAGACTTGGCCTTCCAACGGCTAACTTTCTCTCCAAAGCTGATTTGTTAGAGCCTGAAGTATTAGACAAAATTCTCGAATGGGGTGATAACCTAGATGTTTTAGAAGCCGCTCTTTACGAGGAATCCGCTGCGGAATCAAAGGACCAACATTCGAGTACCTCGAGAGCCGAATTTGCCATAGGGCAACTTAGGATGATGCAACATGCTGCCATTCAACCAGGACTTGTCCCCCTATCCAGCGAAGAAGAAGAGGGCTTGGCAGATATGCTAACATTTGCCCAGACAATTTTTGGCGGTATGGCTGATATGAGGGATGGATTCGCAGGAGATATTGAACATGAGCAAGACTGAGAAAAAGAACTTGCTAGCCATTGATGATCTACTCGAGGACTTAGATGGCATTATTAATTGGGCAATTCGCTACAAGAATGATGTATCTATTCACCAAGATTTCAAACCTCTAGATGGTATGTCGATCGGTTCGATTTACGAAAAGCCGTCAACACGAACAAGAGTTTCCTTTGAAGTGGGCGTAAGTCGTCTCGGCGGGCAACCACTGACTCTACTTGCCAATGATATTCAACTTGGTAAATCTGAATCAATTGGCGATACTGCTGCAGTGTTATCGCGCTTTTTAGATGGTATAACATACCGATGTTTCGGTCATGCAGATGTAGAGGAGCTAGCTAGAACGGCTACGGTTCCAGTAATCAATGCCCTATCTGATCTCCACCATCCTTGTCAATCGGCAGCCGATTTAATGGCGATTCGAGAACTTGCTAATACAGAGGGCCATATCGCTTGGGTTGGAGATGGTAACAACGTATTTCACGACCTTGCATTAGCTTCCCTTGCTCTAGGTTATGATATCAAATACGCAACTCCCGTTGGTATGGAGCCTGATGCAAATGTACTTTCACGATGTGAAGGTATAGCCTCCAAGACAGGAGCCAAAATAATTGGAACAAATGACCCAGTCGAGGCTGTTAGAAATGCTTCAGTCATCTATACTGATATTTTCGTTTCAATGGGTGAAGAACATATGGCAGACAAGTTTTCCGCATTCGATGGTTTTCAAGTTAATGAGGAATTAGTAGCAAACGCTCAACCCGATTATGTATTCATGCACTGTTTACCCGCACATAGAGGAGAGGAAGTCACCGATGCGGTTATTGACTCTCGCAATAGCATAGTATTGGACCAGGCAGAAAATAGAATGTGGGCCCAGATGTCACTTCTTACCTATCTGTGTAATAATGATGCTTGGCACGCATATAACGAAATGTAATCAAATTAATGCTGCTAAAATAAGCCCCACCATAGTCAGGGTCATTGCGATTTTAATCATCCTCGATGCCGCTGTATCTTCCGCCAAATAGATGTGTTTCTTCACACTCATCAGAGTAAATAGACCAGGGGCTATGAAAATTATGTGTAATAACTCGAAAATACCCATTGCGAATGGAGTAAGTAAAGCCACTAAGGTGATTAGTAAAATAACCCAAGATGTCAACCTAGCCTTATCAGCGCCTACTCGCATCGCGTAGGTATTTCTTCCCTTATCGCCGTCCATATCCTCAACATCTTTTATGATTTCACGAGATAAATTATAAAGTGTTCCTATGACAAATAGGGATACGGCTCTTTCATTTAATGGGTCAAAAATGCCAGCAGCACCGAATAAAACCACTAACCCAACAGAAATAGAAATTGCCAGATTACCGGGTAATCCCCTGTTTTTTAATCCCAATAACACACGGTCATCCTCGTAATTTAGCAGGAGGGCTAATGCTAGAAACCAGATCACAATTGTAGGATACCAATCTTCAAAATTGTTGGTCATATCATTAGCTATTTGGCCTGCCAAGAATAGCGAACCAAAGGAAATGATAAAACCCGTGATTATCGCAGTCATGGCTACAGTTTTATTTATTCGGCCAGAAGGAAGGGGTCTATCTGGTCGGTTGATTTTGTCTATTTCGAGATCGAGATAATCATTTAGAGCATTCCATGATGCCATGAAAGAATACACAGACAATGCCAGGAGAGTAGTAATATTGAGATTATTACCAGATGGTAAATCTTCTAGAGTAAGAATCGCTCCTAGGAAAACTCCTACAAATCCGGTAATACAATTTCCAGCCCGGAACAAAACAAGCCAATCTCGAACGGACCCCACACTCTACGGAAGGCTCTCTCAGTCTTCATTCCTTGCACGGCTAAACTGCTGGAATTAGCGGTTCAGTTGATAATGACCAAACACAGACTGTGTATACACTACCCCTGAATCGTCCCCTTTGATGACCTACTTTAGTAAAACGACGATCTTTAGCAAGAATATTCCCTACTTGGTTCATGGTTGCACCCCATCGAAACCTCTCATTTAGATGATCAAATACCTCTACTGTATTGACTGTGCCTTTTTCCTCAAGTAGTACCAACACAGCTTCTCGTAATCTTCGTGTACGGGACATCAGAAAGCCTCCACGGTAATTTTTCTAGATTCTAGAACCCGGGAATGTAAACCACTCCAGCTAGAGGGACTGACATTGACCTCTATGGCGGGTCTTGGCATTGGTTGCCAACGACCATCTATCGCTTTTCCATTAGAGGAGTTTACTAAAAATTCTGAATTCTTCGCGTTTAGCTTAACAGTGGTCTTGTTTAGACTAGATAAGGAGACTATGCGGATTGGTTCAGATCGCTTCCTGTAGACTCTTCGGCTGTCGTTGTTTGGACTTCGGTTCATGGCCTGATGTCGGTCGGTCAGCATATCAATGAAGACTGAAGAGTGTAAAGTGAAAGTGAAAGTGAACGTGTGTTCGAAAAATATCTATCCATCGTTTTCAAATACAGAGTCTCGGTCGTCATGCTACTCGCTCGTGTAGTGTAGTTCGGTCCATCATGACGGACTCTCGATCCGTCGACCCGGGTTCAAATCCCGGCACGAGCACCAAAAATATTAGAGAATTTATACGGATATAATCGGTCAGAACCGTCTTAAATGGGCCTTCGTTCGATTAGTAAGGTTCAGATGCGTGTAGACCACGATGTGAAGCTAACTTTTGATGATGTATTGATTAGACCAAAACGCAGTACGCTGGTTTCACGATCAGACGTTACTTTAGTTCGGGAATTTAAATTTCGACACTCTGATGTAACCTGGACTGGTGTGCCAATAGTAGCTGCGAATATGGACACTACGGGATTATTCTCCATCGCTGCAGAATTACAAAAGCACCAAATGATGACTTGTATGCAAAAATTCTACTCTACCCGAGAGTATGCCGAGGCTTGGAGTGAGGGGATAAATCCAGAATTCATCGCCGTTACCTGTGGTTCAACAGAGAATTCTTTCGATTTACTAAAGCGTAAGATGGCAACTAATTCAGGAACTAAATTAATTTGTATTGATGTTGCAAATGGCTATCGTGAAGTGTTTTTGGATTTCGTAAAGCGGGTGAGAGAAGCATTTCCATCATCGATACTTATCGCGGGCAACGTTGCAACTAGAGAAATGACTGAAGCGTTAATCCTAGCCGGTGCAGACATTGTCAAGGTTGGAATTGGACCAGGTTCAGTCTGTACAACTCGCAAAGTAGCAGGTGTGGGTTATCCTCAACTCTCTGCAATTGCAGAATGTGCAGACGCGGCACATGGATTGGCCGGCCACGTAATGGCTGACGGTGGTTGTTCTAGCCCAGGTGATGTAGCCAAAGCCTTTGCAGCAGGGGCTGATTTTGTAATGCTCGGAGGTATGTTTGCCGGCCATGATGAATCAGGTGGAGAACTTGTTACGGCAGATAATGGAAAGCAGTACAAGTCATTCTACGGGATGTCTAGTGCAAAGGCGATGGAAACTCACTATGGAGAGGTTGCCAAGCATCGGGCTCCAGAAGGTAAGGAGGTTCGTGTCCCATACCGAGGACCCCTAGAAATTACTGTGCAAGCGATACTTGGAGGGGTTCGCTCTGCGTGTTCATATGTAGGAGCTCGGCGTATCAAAGACTTACCAAAATGTACCACCTTCATTCGTGTGTCTCAAACTACGAATGAGGTTTATCAGAGATTTAATGTTGAGGAATAATCAATACCTCACGGTTTGTTAATTGGAAAATACCTACATTTTCTATTGATAAGGAGGGATTATATGGATGAAATTCTCATAATCGCGGCATTAGGGGCCTTCTTTGCTGCTTCATTAACAGTACCAGCAGGTTTTGGACTATCTACAATGCTAACTCCATTCGTATTGCTCTTAATGCCACCTCATGAAGCGGTGGCAGTAGTTGCAGTAGTACACGGGGCACATAACGCCGCAAAATGCTGGAGTATGTGGGATTCAGTAGACCTTACTGCTTTCCGACATTATGGTGTTTGGTTAGTAATAGGGGCAGTATTAGGAGCCATTCTTCAAAACGAAGTACCTCAAGATCCCTTGTTGGTAATCATTGGATTATTCTTGATTATTCTACCAATTGTGACGCTATCAGAAAATTGGACCGGATATAGAATACCAGAAGCAAATGACAGAATGGGTGGATTCGGTTCAGGGTTCATGGGTGGCTTATCAGGTCATCAAGGCGCTCTACGAGCTATGTTCCTAACTCGTAGACTACCCGACAAGATGGCCTATGCTGCGACTGCGAGTATTCTCGCTCTATGCGTAGACCTCTCAAGAATTCCTGTTTATCTTTATTTTAAACCAGAAGAAATTCTATCCCACATACAAATCACCGTAGTTCTAGTCGTCTCGGCAATCATAGGAGTTAGGGTTGGAAAGAGATGGTTGAAGTCTTTGAAATCCTCATGGATTCACAACGGTGTAATGATCGGCATTGTCGCCAGTGGAGTTTTCTATATCTGGGAGGCAACTAATTGATTTCTTCAAATGTCCAATACTACTTGTGCCATCCATCCAGGTCCTTCAAACGATGGTACTCCCTCAACCCCATCGATTACCTCACCTGCACCTACTTGCCTCACAACAAGGTCGTGAAGAGTTACTGCCTTGACCTCTATTTCTAGCTCTACATCTCTAGAATCAACCCACAAAACTTGTGCTCTGAGATATTCTTTTTCAAGTGAAAATTCTGATTCTACCAGCCATTTATCTTCAACGTAGGAATTAAAGAGAACCTCCTCCAACCACCTAACGAGAGTTCTTTCAATATCTGAACTACCAAACGGCATACTCCATTCAGCGACATGGCGTATGTGGCCGTCTAGATATTCCACCCCTCTATCAGAAAGTTGTATTCCCTGTAATGCAAGAGCTGATTCCCTAAGTATGCCAGTTTGACTATCGGAGAATGCACGAAATCCGATATCTGCAGTAGTTGGCATTACCCACCAGGACATATTCTCACCAAAACCTCGGAAAGGGCATTATGTGATGAAACCTGAGGGGAAAAACTAGTCGTTCGTACATAATTCCCCTTGGCTGGGAAAACTCGTAGGGTCTTTTGGATTTGTATTCCATTTATTTTCACACTTGTTGTTGTATCCATCACCATCGGAATCAACAAATGCATCTGCGGCATCATATGGGTCGAAATCAAAGTAGAATTCCCATCCAGACCACATTCCATCGTTGTCGTGATCTTGATGATATACCTCTGAGCCATCTGCCCATCCATCACCATCCGTATCGGATAGTACGGGATCGGTATTGTTTTGGAATTCTTCATAATTTGTATAATTCTCCAAATCGTCATAGAAACGTTCGCCCTTATCGGTAGTCGGATCGATGTGACATTCAGCATTCTGTGGATTATCCCAACCCGGGCAATATCGATTTAGCAGGTGGGAACGATTCAGACCATCATCATCGAAATCTTCGGAACCATCATCAACACCGTCTAAGTCTGAATCTGGCATTCTCGGATCCATTGGTCCTCTTGCACCGAGAGCATCAAGGGTGTTATTGTCTACTAACCCTAAACTGATTGCCCTCTCCGATGCAGATACTTCCCAACCATCAGCTAGTAAATCTCCATCTGTGTCATCGTCAACAGGATTGGTGTCCCACCTATCTGGAGCTTCTAAAGCGTTGATAAGCGTGTCATTATCGATATCAAAATTTGAGTCGGCCATCGAGCCAAAAGACGGGTCTAGAGCCCATCTCCCATCACTTGGAATTGTAAATCCTGTCAAATTCATCTCATGAATGAAATACTTCGGATCAAGAATGCCATCTCCATTACGATCTCCAGATGTTTGGAACCCCTTGAGATAACTATCCCAAACCCATCCACCGGGTCCAAGTCCGCATTCTACCATACTTGTACAACCAATAGGTAACCAATTCTGAGTGGATATCCAGAGACTGTGGGAATTTGTATTATGCTGGACAGAAAATACCTGCATTTCCCAACCATCTGGTTGGCCGTCGTCATCCGTATCGTTGTTCAAAGGATTGGTTGCAGATTGCCAAGGCCGAGGAATATAGAGAACTTCTCCGCCATCTGAAAGCCCATCATTATCGGTATCTGCATTATTTGCATGGGTGATATACTGATCCAGGCCATCAATTACCTCTTCTCCGTCATTCAATCCATCATTGTCGGTGTCAAACATAGAGGCGTTAGTGAAGTACACTGAACCATTCCAAATAAATCCGTCAACTGCCTCAGTGAAGTCTTCTAATCCATCGCTATCGGTATCTCTATCTGTAGCGTTAGTGAAAGTTTCGTAATATTCTGTGGCGTCTGATAAACCATCTCTATCAGTATCATAAACACCGGGGTCCGAACGGACGAGGACGTCTCGAACACCAACCTCAACCACTCTAATAGTCCAGCCGATTACTTCGATGCCATCGATTAGCCCATCATTATCTGTGTCTTGGACCAGAGGATCTGTAGAGCGCCCATCGACTATTCCATCACCGTCTCTATCTCTAGCGTTGTATTCGTCAAGGTTGGTAAATCTCTCGTGGTCTTCAACAACGATTGCCAGATCTTGAAGTCGGCTGGTAACTTCTTGGCCGACTTCTACATTGATTGCGTAGACGTAGCCTTCTGTCGGTGTTTTCACTGGGATGTTGACATATTGGCTGTCCTGAACTGTTCTAACCCACAGTATCGTTCTGTTGACCTGTACGAAGTCTCCAAGCTCGACAACTATGTTGTGTACAGTGGAGATTCCTACCAAATCAGTGTAGCGTATAGCTCCATCTCCATCGGCATCGTAGCCGTCGAAATCAGGGTCTTCCTCCGCATTGCTGCCATCATTAGGGTGAATGCCACTATGGTACTCCCAACCGTCAGGCATTCCATCCTGGTCGGTATCGGCGTTTAATGGGCTAGTGAAATTGACAGCCCCCCAAGTGTATGCTACCTCATATTCTTCGACATTGTTCAAGCCATCTTCATCGCCGTCGCCGTAAGCGTCGGTGGAGTTTGCAGGGTTTAGCAAAATGTTGTAGCAATACTCGAAACCATCAGGCATCCCATCGCCATCGGTATCCCAATCACCTGGTCCATTTAGGCGACCGTCGCCATCCATGTCTTCATTGAACCAAGTTAAATCTCCAATTCCACTCATTAATTCAGTGTATGGAGCATCCAAGCGTATCGTTCCGAATTGTGGTACACCACAGTGAACTTGTAATTCTTGGGAACCATAACCGACTTCTATTCTGTCTGGGATTAAATCACCATCGCTGTCTTCTTCGAGTGGATTTGTATCGTAAATTTCCTCAAGATAATTCGGTAGAGAATCAGGGCCTTGCTTATCGATGTCTAGAACAGAATCACAAGAATGATCTCCGTTTGGTCCAACTGGAAGAGAATTCCATATGCTAGTTCCAATGATTATTTGCATTTCAGCCTCGACTTGAGGAGTAAGCAAAGGACATCCCCAGTTTGGATTAAGTGGGTCTAGTAAAGTAACTGACCCTTGGGGGGTTTGTACTGTTTCGGTATAGAGTGATTCCCACCGGTCATTAAGACCGTCACCGTCACTATCGCTTGCAGTAGGATTGGTTCCTATGGCTGCTTCCTGTTCATTGGTCAGGCCATCTCGGTCTGGGTCACCGTAAGGACCATTGTCAGGATCGGGGAAGGTTTCGTTTTGTTCCCCAGCATCCTCTCCATCGGCATTCGTGTTTTCGATTTCTTGATCATCGGGTTCTCCACTATCCAACGGATCCAATCCATTTGCAACTTCCCAGCCGTCTTCTAATCCGTCACCGTCCGTGTCGGGGTTATTGTCATCCGTGCCGTATAGTGTCTGTTCCATTCTATCTGGGAGGCCGTCACCATCGGAGTCCCTACCTGCCTGCTGGACTTCATCATCGGTGATGATGACATCCGAACCTGCGGAGTCGAATCCGCCAGATTCAGTAGTAGATAGCCCTGCATCAATTATCGTGTAGAACCCTGCTAAGCATAGGGTCACGGCAACGGCCGCGACTGCGTATTGATTGTGATTCAAAGCCAAAATATTCACCCAACCCCTAACGGGGTTGCCCTGTTGACCTAAGTCATGAATATAATGTTTCAGCGATAACGCATCTCAAACATTAGTTGGCGATTTCAACCGAGGAGGATAAAAACAATACCACTGAGCCGCTGTTAAAACTACATTTTAGTTTTCCACGTCTTCCATGAGCACGTTCCCAACAAGCCAATAATACACCTCCTGAAAGGGCGGGGTGAAACGTGTTCCCCATAGTGATTTTTACACCTCCATGGGCATCAAATGCCTCTGCTGATTTCACACATCCTAGGCCATTCATCGACAGATTTCTACGCCCTATTCCAATCCAATCTTCGGGCCTTGATACTAGGATATGAAAACCTGAATCAAAATGAGCTTTTCTCATTGAATCCGCCGCGGCTGTCCACCATAGCCGCCGCTGACTATCTTCAAGCGGCCATTCTATATCCTGCCTTCCGGATTCAATGGATGTTATGTATGGCAGACAGAACTCTTCGAATCGTAATATAAGGTCTCTGTGGACTATCATTTTTCTTTCATTCATTATCGACCAAATCCCAAAAGATTCCACCCTAAGATCTTCCCAAGATTCTTCGGTCAAATCGTAATTTACAGAATCATTATCTGAATTTGGCCATACTGGATTTTGCTGGGAAGGATTTGGTAAGTCCTTATGGTCTAAGTTTAATGTCAGAATGAGGCCGTCTTGAGAACTCTGAGACCAAACAAAACGATGACGCTTCCTAGTTGCCTTTTCCCATGCTGAAGTCAGTAAGCCTGAGCATATCGGGGCAGAAGCTGGATGTTCAATAAGCAATCTAATCTCCTCCTCGTCGTCTAATTTACTATACCCACCCAGGCCCCGTGTTTGCCAGTCTAGAATATTGTATGACCAAGATTTTAGATCTCTGTTGGATGGAGATCTAACGCTAGAATTATTCAAGAAATATTCTTGATGTTCTAAAGCTGCATGGGCTAATCTACGACCTAAACTCTGACCTAGCCTTTGCTCTAAACCCAAGAACCATGTGTCGAATACATTTGTAGAGAATCTAGCAACATAATGGTTTACTTTTGCTGAATTATTATCCTTTATCAAGCCATCAGAAAGGTACAACCATCGTTGTTTTAGCCTAGACTTAGGGCCAGACGGAGATTTTTCTCGATTAAAGAAATCAAACAACCCCATGCTATCATCCGTTGATGAATTTATCAATTCGGTCAAAGGCTGTTGATAATACTTGAACAGGGGGTAAACATACCATCCGAAAATGCCCAGAACCAAATTCTGGAGAGAAACCAGAGCCATGCACTACCAATACATGTTGTTGGTGAAGGAGGTCTAGAACCCATTGCTTGTCTGAAGTGATAGACTCGTCTGTTATCCTAACAAAGAGGTAGAACGCGCCACCCGGCGCTTCGCATTCTAAACCGTCTATTTCTGCAATTCTAGTTACACAATAATCCAGTCTTTGTTTTACTAGGGAGCGATGTCCTTCTAGCCAATCGTGTTCATCGGTTAATCCGGCCAAGTACCCATGTTGAGCAGGGGTGGAAGCACACAAGCGGCTTCTCAAAAGTCTCTCAACTCCATCTCTAACGAACTTAAGTCGACCTTCAGGATCGTGCCAAGCCATGTAGCCAATGCGCCAACCCGGAGCAAAGTACACCTTAGAAACCCCATTTAGAACGATAACTGGTGACGTTTTCGACCTTGAGGCGATTGAGCAAAGTTGACCTGTGAAGTCAAGTGCATCGTATATTTCATCAGCAACGATTGTACAATTAGGATATTCTCTGGTAATTTCTAGCAATGAATCTATTTCATAAGAAGTTAGAACATTCCCAGTAGGGTTATTTGGGTTTATGAGTACTAAGAGACGTACACTATCATCCATCTTGGCTTTGATGTCTTCAAGGTCGATTCGCCAGCAATCATTTGGATCGAGTCGATATTCAATAGTATTTGCACCAAACATCTGAGGATAAGCCATGTATGGTGGATAGTGAGGACCTGGAGCGAGAATTTTTGTCCCCTCTTCTAGGAACGCGGCGAAGATAATTTGCAGGGCTTCCGTTACTCCGTGCGTAACATATACATCATCTCCAGAACAATCCCAACCTTTGCCGGTTTCAGCTGCTGCAATCGCTTGACGCAGTGCCGGTAATCCGTATGACGGCCCATATCCATTGTCTTGATTATCCAACGCTGCCTTGTACGCGGCGACCATGTGTTCAGGAGTCGGGAGTCCTTCATAGGCAAGCGGGTCGCCGATGTTGAGGCGAATGATTTCGTGTCCTTGCTTCTCCAACTCAATGGCTGGAACGACAACATCTCTAATCGCGTATTCGATAGCAGCAGCTCGCTGAGAAACATCGACGTGTTCTACCATTTATCTCACAACCCGAGTAGATTACGAGCGGCTTCCAATGCTTCGGGGATTCCATCGGGGTTTGTTCCGCCGCCTTGGGCCATCGTCGGGCGGCCTCCGCCGCCACCATCGATGTGACCAGCTATGGCACTTAGAATCTCATTAGCATCGTGCTTCTCTGCGGCGATGGTTCCTTCGGTGCTGGCAACGATTAGTTTACCTCCGCCATCTCTAGTTCCAAGAACCGCTAGAGTCGGGTTTTGATGATCTCGAGTTAATTGGCTGAGCATAGACATAACGGCTTTCATATCGCCTCCAACCTCCATCACAGCGTAACGAATTCCATCTTTCTCAACTGCGCCATCTCCACCACCACTGGTGCGCAGTCGTACGATTTCTGCTTCTAAAGACTCAATCTTCTTCTGCTGATATTTCCACTCATCAAAGAAACGTGATACTGCACTTGGTAGGTCATCAGGAGATACTCCGAGAACCTCACTCGACTCGTTCAAGAGGCGTTCCTGAACTCGGGCGTGCTCGCGTGCCGTCTCCCCTGCCACGATTTGCAGACGCTCGACCCCGTCTTGGACTTGACTAGAGCGGATAATGCGAAGCTCAGCAACTTCCCCAGTATTGTCATGGTGCGTTCCGCCACATGCCTGCACATCGTGTTCGCCGATTTTTATTATACGAATCTGACTATGTTTGGGCGGCCCGCCCTGGTATAATTCGATCCCGAATTGCAAATCTGCTTCGGCTCTATCGAGAACTAATTTTTCCACAACGGGATTCTTTGCAATAATCTCATTAGCATGATCTTCGATTTTATCTAAATCATCTCGTGAAAGTCGCGAGTAATGGGTTAAGTCAATTCTTGCATATCGCCCACCCTTGTTTGAACCCGCTTGCCAGATATGAGGGCCTAGTATAGTACGAGCGCTTCCACCAACTATGTGGACAGCAGTATGATGATCCATCAATTGTCGCCTTCTTTCCCAATCGATTTGACCAGAAATTTCCCCTTCTTCGACTGAGCAATTAGTTAGGTGATATATCACCCCATTTTCAATTCGGGTATCGACAACTTTTGCTTTTCCTAAAGTTCCTTGATCACCGAGTTGGCCACCACCCTCAGGGTAGAATAGAGTCCTATCGAGCACGACATAATGCGTAGGTGTAACTACGACCTCAGATGATAGATTTAGAGATTCAATTTGAATTTTAGAAAGGGAGTTGCAATCAAGAACCGTTGCACTAAATTCTGTTTGACTAGTGTCGGAATAGTAATCTTGCCTAGTAGGGGGGCTATCAAGTTGGAAAATTTCTCCTTTGGATTTAGCCTTTGCAGCGGTCTTTGTCCTCTCAGCATTTCTCGCCGCCATATCGGCTGCAAAGCCCACTCTAACCGAGATGTCTTTCCAACCTAGTTTTGCGGCAATGGAAACTACCATTTCAGGATTCAAACCTCTTTCTTCTGCTAAACGAAATAATATCCCGTCTGGAGCCCCCTTTGCATCTTTAGGAATTTCTTTGAGTGCTGTTCTAACCGCAGCCTCACCCTTCCTCAACATCTCATGATAACGTTCCTCTTCTATCGATAGTATTGTTAGAATTCCTTCCCTGCTCTGAACAAATCCAGTAATATCGAGGTGAGTGTCGATATGATGTGCAGCCAATTCATTCAACGATTTTTCGATACCCAAATCACCTTTCATTCTACAAACTCTACGAGCCATCATACGAGCAAGATAGCCGCCTTTTGCATTACTAGGGACTAAACCATCACCTAACATATTGCAAATAGCATGCATATGATCAGGTATTGCATAAATTGATGAAAGCGGCTCAGTAAGACGTTTTAGATTAGAAACAGATATCTCTACACCTCCGTCGCCTAATCTCTCAACAAGCCTTTGATACAATGAGTCGACATCGGTTCCAACATCAATATTCAGAATACCGGCAAGTTGAGAAAGTTCAGCGAGTAAATCATCAGTATCGACTCCTAATCCTAATCCTTCAACCATCGAATCAAAGCCAGCGATTTTTTTCAACCAGTCCACAGACTCTGGATATATCGCTTCGTAAATTGTAGAAGTTCCTGCCGCTGCCCAACAAAACCTCTCCAAACCATAACCGGTATCGATAATCTGCAGAGGCATTTCCCGATAACGAAGCCCTTTGATTTCGACATCTCCATCCTCATGCTCCTCTAGATTCATGAATACCAGAGTAGCTAGCTCTAGACCGCCGACAATCACTTCTAGAGCAGGGCCAGCATTTCCACCTCCGGACCATGGATTTTCGATGTAAGTGATCTCCGCAGGTGTAATTCCGAATGTATTGACCAACATATCATCGCAATATCTAACACATTGGTCAATCCAATAAATCACATCTCCATCATCTGGCCGATTGAAGGCGTGGTGTGCCATCATTTCGAAGGTGGTTAAGTGACGCCCGGAACGGCCCACAGCAGCCACATCGGTTAATCGAATACACGGCTGACTAATCCCTAGTGGATTTGCGGGAGGGGGGACCAATCCAGTCGTTACATGTGGCTGGAAATCAGCAATTGAGGCAATGGTCAAGTGTATATCGTCCCGCCATCTTGCCAATACGGGATAGGGGTCTATTCTAGCATGGCCTCTCTGTTCAAAGTAATCTAGGAACGTCTCGCGCATAGCATCTTTCAATGCCTTTCCACGCATAGGGAATCCTTCGATTATCGGGTTTCCGATGAAGGTGTATGAATCTTCAACTGTATCTCCTGAAGTAGTGCGAGAAGGGTCTCTGGACCAGAACCTAAGTCCGGTTACTGTACATTGTCTACAAGAATGGCCGGACTCTTGCCAAAATGGAATATTGGTCTCTCCGAATGCCATCTCTGCCCCTCCCTACAGCCTACCCATCGAACAAGTCGTCTTGAAAGCAATTGTTCATCCTGCTGCGGCGCGTTGAAATCAAGGGTGCTTCACGAGTTATCATGAGCGCTGCTTGGCGTGAGCATCTTCATAGTGATGGAGAGGGTAGAATGCGTATCTCCAAACATGGTTCCATGCTTACTGATGCGGTATTGATTTCAGATGAAAATCATATGAAATCGCATAGTGATGACCGCTCTCCAGAACAACTTTGCAATACTGCTGGGATGCCTGGAATTGTAGGTGATGCTTGGGCCATGGCGGACTGGCATTTTGGCTATGGTTTTCCAATTGGGGGAGTTGTGGCCACAGATGTCGACGCTGGAGAATTAGGAGGAGCAATTTCCCCAGGTGGCGTGGGTTTCGACATAAATTGTGGAGTACGGTTGTGTTCACTAGATGTCGAGATTTCAGACATTGAGCCAAAATCGCTAGTCGGTGCTCTTGCAAGTCAAATCCCTGCCGGCGCCACAAGTAAAGGTGGCGTACAACTAAATGAGACGACAATGGCTTCTATTCTTTCTGAGGGCGCCAAAGCGGCAATCGACATAGGGTGGGGTGAACCCGAGGATTTGCTCGCAATAGAATCCAATGGATTATTGAATAGTGCGGAAATAGGTGTAGGTGAAAGAGCACAGAAGCGTGGGATGAAGGCTCTTGGAACATTGGGTTCGGGCAATCATTTCCTTGAATTACAGATAGTGGATAGGATTGAAGATCAGGTAGCAGCAAAGGCATACGGGTTAAGAGAAGGACAAGTCACTGCGATGATTCATACAGGGTCAAGGGGGCTTGGCCATCAGGTATGTAGTGAACATGTGGCGACAATAGAAAGAAAATATCAACGAGATGGAGACCATTGGGTCGCTCCAGATTGGGATTATCGTTTACGGGATAGACAACTTGCAGCAGCACCGATTTTCAGTAGAGAAGGAGAAGCCTATCTCGATGCGATGCGTGCTGCTGGAAATTTTGCCTTCGCAAACCGTTCTGCACTAACACAAAGATTGAGAAATGTGCTTAGAAACAAACTCGGAGTTGATGGCGAACTAGATGTTGTGTACGACGTCAGCCACAATATAGCCAAAGTCGAAGACCATATAGTCCATGGTAAATCCTGCAAATGTTGTGTCCATAGGAAGGGAGCTACTCGTGCACTTGGTGGAGACCATCCAGAACTCGCAAACAGATTCTCAAGTGTTGGGCAGCCTGTTTTGGTGCCGGGAGATATGGGTACTGCTTCTTGGGTATTAGCGGGGCCAAAAACAGGAGCTAATGACGCATTTTCTTCTTCTTGTCACGGCGCTGGAAGACAATTGTCTAGAACTGCAGCAAGAAAATCTGTAGATTCTTCTGCACTCATACAAAGACTTGAGGCATCTGGAATTCATGTTAGA
Organism: Marine Group II euryarchaeote MED-G37; assembly: GCA_002457555.1. Lineage (GTDB taxonomy): Archaea > Thermoplasmatota > Poseidoniia > Poseidoniales > Thalassarchaeaceae > MGIIb-O1. The sequence continues at coordinate 5,197 of NTJQ01000008.1, read as the reverse complement.
GCAAAAACCCCGAATGTGCTAGCCGAAGAGGCTCCTGAGGCATACAAAGATGTGGATGAGGTAATTGCCCTAACTGAGGCGGCAAATCTAGCAAGACCCGTTGCTAGACTACGTCCATTCGCTGTAATCAAAGGATGAGACTTGAGAACTATTCATTGTCGAGCTCGGTATTCTATTTCGATTACATCACCATCTTTCATAACATAATTTTCGTAATCAAAATTTTGTTGACCATTCACAAACATGACGACTTCATTATCGTCATTAGCGACTTTGTTCAATATATTGGAGTCATCAAATTGCTCCCCCCATATTACGAAAAAGGCACCTACAGGAGCATCCATAGCTCCAGGCGTTTCTATGTGAAGTCTTCCGGTATCGTCATGCGTGTGGACACCACGCATTCCATCGGGACAGACTTCATCGGTAAGGCCAACATCATCAGGAATTAGGATATTATTTCCATTAATGATTACTGACAGGGTTGCGTGAATGTGAGAAATGCTACCACTATGGTCTGCGAGACACACGTCTAATACCTCCCAATCCGGTAATCCATCGGTCCTAGAATCTGAATCTAACAATACAAAACCTGCGAACGCTATGGTGCAGATTAGGCCTGCTGCAAGAAAAACCTGTGCTTGATCCATGAATCCTCGGACCGGTCAGACGATAATGAATGATATCCTGAGAGGTTCATGGTAGAAGCAGGTGCAACACCTAAATGGTGGGGGCCTGCAAAACAAGTAATTTCAACCTCCGACGTATTACTAAACGGTGTAATTGAAGATTTTGAAGATCCTTCATTGAGTAGTAGAGGCGACTTGTTTGCGACATTAATCAAATCAATTGTTGGACAGCAAATTTCGGTAATCGCAGCCTCTGCTGTTTGGTCTAGATTCTGTGATTGTGTGGGCGAAGTAAATGAGGAATCGATACTGGCCAAATCTCACGAAGAACTCAGAGAGGTAGGGTTATCTCACAGAAAGGTGGAATATATCGTTGGAATAGCCAAGGCTTGGCAAGACGGATATGATGATATCAATTGGGATTCAATGAGTGATAAAGAAGTAATTGAGGAACTCGTAAAATTACGAGGTGTGGGGCGCTGGACGGTACAAATGCTACTTATTTTCGCATTGTTACGGCAGGATGTATTTCCAATAGATGATATTGGACTAATCAGAGGTATGGAGAAATTGTATAATTCAGGAAATACGTTGGAAAAATCAGAGTTGTATCAGATTTCCGAAAATTGGAAACCATACCGCACAATGGGTGTTTGGTATATTTGGAGATCAATAGATCCCGAACCCGTGGAGTATTGAATTACATCGAATATCCGCGTTTTGGTTGATTCGGTATCTGTGGAGTATTCCCCGATTGAACTCCATCCGCTTCTTCCATAATTATCGTAAGGAGAGTATGGACGAGTGTCCGCAAATCCTCTAGTTCTCCTCTTAATTCTTCTACAGTAAACTCATCGCTATGCTGATCCAATTCCCCATCCCCATCGAGAGAAATCAATTCCCTCAAGAGAAACTTCGTAATTCTGGGGTCTATAAAGTCGACAGGTTAGCCTATCGGCTATATTGGGTTTAGCGTAGGGTTCAGATGTTTTTCGAACTATGAAAATTGCAAAATCTCATTCGCTTTCAGAATCATCATATTCATGCTCAGATTCTTCATCCTCGTATTCGTAATCATCTTCGTAATATGAATCGTCATCGTCGTAGTAATAATCCTCATCACCGCTCCTAGACCTGCTAACAAAGAATCCTACCATTGCAACTGCGACAAGGAATACTCCTCCGACGATAGCGTACACCATTGTATCTTCACCAGTACCTTCATCGGTGATGGGGGCTTGTACGACTATACCACTTACAGGATGTGCAGGATTGTCAAAATCATCATCGACAATAATGTACAATACTGGCTGGCCTGGATCTCCAGCTATCCATTCAAACCTTGCATAGACCGATGAGGTTTCAGCCTTCAAATCTAGGTCTATACTACCTGTTTCAGCAACCCACCTTCCATCGCTTTTTAGTTCATACAAATTGATTTCTACTGTACCATCTCTCTTTCCGCTATTGGACCAATATGTCTCAATAACAACGGTAGTGTCCTGGAGAGGGTCTTTTGGTGTAACCACTACGTTGTCCAGCGATGGATTAAACTCCATGACTCTCAAAGCGACTGCTCGCGGTGATTGCTCACTCCCCAATCCTTGGATTTCATTTCCAGCTTTATCGGTTGAAGTCACCCAAAACATGATTCTGTCGCCATTTTCAATTGTAAATCCTTCAAGATTAGGTGTGAAGTCAAGTCGGCCTTGGAAAACTTGGCTGCTTTCTTCCTCCAACAGTAGGCCTAGAGTCCCTGTGTCTTCGGTACCCGCTACCGGTTGGTTGTCTCTTAGGAAGATCCAAGCAACTTCAAGGTCTTCATCAGGCATACCGATTTCATCTACAATCGTCAAGGATACTAGAACTTCTTCAAGTAAGTCAGATTCCAATACCGTTAGCGACGAATCAGGATAACTCATTTGGTCGAATAATATAGTTGGGGATTTACTGTCCACAGTTACTTTACCGTCCGTATTTGAAGAAGTAGTTCCAAGTCCTGGGACATTTAGTACAGTTGTAGTTACATTCATTGTTGGGTTAAAAGGTGCCCGCATCGGTAATGTCATTGAACTCAACCATTCACCCTCATCACTAACATCTGCAAGAGAAGTAATTACTTCTGTTCCATAGACTAAATTCATCTCAACCTGTAAATCATCAGGGACTTCGGTGAAAATTTCACCAGAGCCGGCATAGAACACTCCACCACTCATCTGGAATTCGTCACCCTGCCTTAGGTAGAGGTGAGCATCCTCAGTGAGTACTAGCGGAGGCGTCAAATCAGACATTCCAGAAGCGACTGCTACAAGCGAGTTGTCCAATACCCAAGTCAACTCACCTATGTTATTTGCATAAGCGACTTCTGTAATTTCATCAATGATACTGACACTTGGCTTACAGCCAAATTGACCATCTTCCCACGGGTAATTCCATGAGAGTTCAAACATCATTGCGAGTTCAATAACCGCTGGTGTGATTTGCTGAGTCTGTACAGTTAGTGGCGAAACCATAGAGTCGTCTGCTGTCCACAACTCACCAGTAACAGGGTTGTAGGATATCTTTCCGATATTGTCAAGGGTATCTCCACATAGCATTATGGTGATATTGTCTAGAGTTTGCAAACCGTTGGGTTCACTTATCTGCATTGTAAATGTATGAGGGACACCAGCCAAAAGATAACCAGTAAATCTGTCCAAGTTGAATGCATTGTTGACGATTGTAGTAGGCTCATCGGTAGCGATGATTACACTTGCCCAAGAATTTTCAGCTCCTGGACCACCACCCGTTCCGCCTTCTTGATAGGTCAAGCCGGCCCAATCTGTTCCTTCAAGATAAATGTGAACCGGACTGTTGAACGATTGTCCAGTAACATCAATTCCTGCAAAAGTCACCTGTTGTTCACCAGTCATCCCTGCGGAAAGTGGTTGTACTTGAGAAAGATACTCTTCTTCTTCGGCAATACCGTTAAAGTTGGCATCATCCGAATCTGCTCTCCAATAATGCATCGTTAGTGTTTCACCTCTAGCCTGCGGCTCTTCTATTGTAACATACATGGTAAGTGCTTGAGATGGATCCCAAACCTTACCGTTAGCATTTTGCAAACCAGATGGAGTCATGACCTGAAGTGGCCCTGCTGTCGGAGCAGTGAAGTCATTCACCATTGCGACGATAGGCGGTTGGCCTGATGCGTCTTCGCCACCTATAGAACCAGATAATGGCCCTATTCTGAATAATTCAGGAGATGCCGCGATTTCGGATAGACCCGTTGGTGTACTGAAAGTTCCAGAGAACTGTCCATCATCGTAAGAGTCCAGCAGAAGTAGGGAACCTGATAGATTTAGTCGCACTTGGAAATCAGAACCAATTGGCCTTGTATCAAGGGAGTTCTGGAACCTAACTGATCCTGTAACATTAATTTCGCTACCCTCCAAAATTGGGAACGGGTAGAAGGTTGAGAATTGATTCGAAATTAGGCGGTTATACTGATCGCGGATTTCAAACGAATCAATCTGTAAGTCATTCTCAACTGCATTTCCAGTAGCACCACTAACGGAATTAGCAGGCCAAATCGAGACCCCGTCGCCATCGATCGCCTGAGCAATCCAATTAATTCGATCTAAATCGTTCCAGTTCCATGAAACATCAAATTTCCAAGTTACTTGAACATCCATCCAACCATCTCCGCCATCAACAACAGAGACCTCGCTAGATGAGGTGTCAAGAGACACTAACTGGGAGCCGGATGACTGATAGAACGTAACTGAACCTGAACTCATACCCCACGAACTATCATCAGAGTTGCTCACATCAAAAGAGATGGTTTCACCATCTGAAGCATGCCCCATCAGTGAAATGGATTCCAAGTCAGAATTATCATACAGATGTCTGTGACTTGTAACTATTTCATACGTATTACCATCGGGGTAGAAAGTCTGTGGAACTGAGAACTCCTTGTTGGTAATCATCAATTCATGAGTTATTTGCCCATTTATCAAAACCTGTCCTGCCGGTGCAGTAATGTTTGTGGGTATATTGATATTGACTGCAGAGGGGTTCTCAGCGGCTGCCGCACTGTGATAGTTTGCGAGAGAGGTAGTCAAATCTGAGACGGTCTCATGTAATGAATAAGATACCGCTAATCGAGAAAGTGTGATTGTTTGTGTTGTAGAACTATCTAATGTGACCTCTACTTCTTTCCAGTCCCTTGAGTTTGCACTTGTATCCGTCCATGAGCTGCTCATGGCTGATATCGAAGCAACCTGATTCGGGGAGAACGAAAAGTAGGTCAAATATTGGTCTGATGAGGATGTGTATTTTTGATACCCACTAACTCCAATGTTTATTGAACTATCAAAGCCATCTGAATCAGAAGTAATGGCGAGCAATCCAGAGTGTGCAATAGCGCCATCAGGGATTAGGATAATCAAACTCTCTTGAACACCGGATGTGAGCGCCACTTCTAGAGATGTGGAGCCCATTTGGTTAGGGTTGGAGCTTGCTTCTTCTGCCAACATTGTAGTTTGCCAACCAAGATGTCCGCGACCTTGTGAGTATGGGAAATACCA
>NTJQ01000007.1 GCA_002457555.1 Marine Group II euryarchaeote MED-G37 | reverse complement strand
GAGATACTATAGATGGAACCGATAATGTGGCTCGTCCTGATTCTTGCAACTGCCGTTTGTGCCTACATGGCTTGGAACATTGGAGCGAATGATGTAGCGAATGCGATGGGGACTTCTGTTGGTTCCAGAGCATTAACTCTGAAGCAAGCGGTGATTATTGCTGCAGTCTTCGAATTCATGGGTGCATTCTTTGCCGGAGATGCCGTTACTGACACTGTAAGGAAAGGAATCCTCTACTTTGATACAGAGGCGGATTACTTCAATGCGGCTTTCACTAATGATCTGATGTACGGATTCATTGCTGCTATGATGGCGGCAGCGATTTGGATTACAATCGCAACTAGATTTGGATTGCCAGTATCTACTACACACTCAATAATTGGAGGAATTGTAGGAATCGGACTAGTCCTTGAAGTACAATATGATGCTTCTCTAATCAATTGGGAAAAGTTGACTGAAGTTGTTTTGTCTTGGGTAGCAAGTCCGTTAATGGGTGGTTTGCTTGCTTTCTTCACATTCTTCATTGTCCGTGCTACGATTTTAGAAGCTCCAAATCCTATTGAAAGAAGTAGGTGGATGGCCCCACTTATGGCACTTCCTACCTTTTTTGTACTTGGTATTGCTTTACAATTCAAGGCCCTAAAAGGCCTAATTGCTAGACTCGAAAGAGAAGGTATAATCGCGGATAAGTATGATTGGCTACCGGTCAAAGAAAATGGTGTTTGGAACCCAATGGCGGAAAATGCATGGATTCCATTCAACGCGATTATGGTTGCATTAGTCATCGGAATTATTGGTTCATTAATTCTATACTGGGTCCTCAGGAATTATGAGTTCAAAGGAGAAGGATTCCACGGTGTTGAGAGAATCTTCGTTTGGTTACAAGTCATTACTGCCGCCTACGTAGCATTCGCGCACGGAGCAAATGACCGATCCAATGCTATCGGACCCATGGCTACTGTTTTCGAATTGTTAACCTCAACTCCTGGAGAACTCGCTGGGAAGGTAGACGTTCCACTTTGGCTAATATTGCTTGGATCTGCTGGTATAGCAATAGGTGTAGTGACATGGGGTTGGAGAGTTATGGAAACTATTGGTCACAAAATTACTGATATTACCCCAACCCGAGGATTCGCGGCTGAGTTTGGTGCAGCTACTACAATTCTAGTATTCTCAATGCCATTCCTTGCGGTCCCAGTATCCACAACCCACACATTAGTCGGAGCAGTGGTTGGAGTTGGCCTAGCAGGTGGAGCCAAAAATGTAGATTTCAGAGTTTTTGGTAAGATTTTCGCCTCATGGGTGGCAAGCCTTCCTGCTGCTGGATTCGGAGCAGTTACCCTGTATGTCGCTATGGGAAGTACTGCAATCAATCTAATCGTCGTATTACCAATAGCATTTGCCACGGTAGCATATGTCCTCTGGGTCACTAGAGATGACGAGATAGTAATCGAGGATGCGTTGGCTGATGTAGGAGGAGATGGAACAAAACAACCTACTGTATTCGAGTTGTTCCACAAGCATGCTGAAGCAGTAGAAGTGACTGTTGACCACATGCTGACTGCTGTAGATAAGGCGACAAAGGGCGAAGATGCATCTGCAGAAATTCAGGCAACAATAGATGCTGAGTTGGCTGCAGACGACATAAAGAATGCTCTAAGAGAAAAGGTGAGTGCCAGAGAATGGAAATTACTGATTGATTCTGATGAGTTCCTATTCATGCTTGGTAGACAAGATAGAATTGCAGACTATGCCCAGAATGTTGCTGAGCAACTCTCTTTCAGACCTCTCTACGATAATGATGAAGCAAGGCAAATGGTCATGGAAATGGCACAGGCAGTTCAGAAGACGGTTGCAGTCTATGAGGACACTGTGCTCCACCTACGTGACCTTACACTATCTGGCTACACTAAAACAGGCCGAGAAGAACTTCTGAAATATGTCCAGGAGGTTAACCTTGCAGAACATGAGGCTGATCTCGTGGAAAGCAACGCCGCAGGATTTGTGTTCAGAACTGGTGAAGAAGAGGCTCTAGCAGCAGTTCACATGTATCGTGTATTGCAGAGACTGGATGATGTAGCCAATGCCTGTGAGGAAGCGGCTAACGCATTCCTACCGATTGTATACCAATGAAATTAGTTGGGAATTAATCCCAACCGGCTTCTTTGGCTATATCGCTAGGCGAATGCCTTTCTGCTATGCTTAGAGCATATTCAATCAGCTTCCAAAATAGAGCTGCAGTCAACAGACCTGTGATTAAGTCGAAAAGGAAATGTTGCTTTGTTGTTAATATGCTAATGCTAAGAAGAGTGAATTCTACCCATAATAGTACTAGAAATGGTTTTGCGAATGGTCTGTCAATATACTCTCTCTTAACCCACACCGTCATCATTCGTGCAAGAAGATATGAATGCACAATGTGTAAACTAGGCCAAGCGTTCCAAGGTTTGTCCGAGGTATGAATAAAATCGAATAATATAGCTTCTAATGCATTCATTGAGTCCCTGTCTATTGCACCTCTCAAGTCGATTTCAGTGGGGAGAAATAGGAAAAAGAAAGTGCAGAACAGAGTGGCTAGTATCATCCCCTGCATAGCTAGAATCATCTCAACCCGGCCTCGATCATTTTTCGGGCACAAAATTAGTGTGACTGGATAGAATAAATACAGAGCCGCATAGGGTATAATTGTCCAGTAGACTACTGGTATTTCGGTTTCTATAGAAAGCATTGGTGTCCAGAAGGTATAGTCTCGAATACTTGCTATATTGTTGGAGCCAAAATAGGGCACTGCAATACAAATTAGACCAATAATTAGTACCTCAATTGGGAACCAATGACCCCCCATATTCAATCTACGAGACCATGCGCCTGACCAGAAGCGATTCCATGGCATAAGTAATGCATGGACTCTGGAGGGATGGGGACCTTCTGCAAGAGGGTGTTGGGAATTCACGATTGTCGAGGTTAGCATTGTTTTTTCAATGGAACTGAGAAAAAAAGTAGAACCCTCGAGAGTGTTATCCTAACTTGAAAGAGCAAGAATTACATTTTTTCCATTCTATTTTTACTTCGGCTCCGCATTTAGGACAAAGGCCAGGAATGAATACCTTGACCGGGATCTGGCAGGTATTATCGGCTGGTAGGTTGTCAGGAGTTCCCACGTTTACTGCTCATCAGGCAGTGCGTATGAACCCAACACTGTGACGAGACCAGAACCGACTAATGCAGATACGAAAACCCACAGGTTGGTCAGACCGCCATCTGCAGCAGGTAATGCACCAATTGTTGGATGTAATAAGTACATGAAAAATTCAGAATCAGTCGGTGGTTCGATAAGCCCGTATACGAAAACAGAAATTATTCCTGCAAAACAACCGAATAGGGCCCCTCTAGAAGAAACACCATCCCATAGAGTAAGTAAGATTGGGATTACTGTTGCTGCAGCCAATATATCAGCAAAAAGGAATATCCCAAAGACACTGTAAGCATCTCCGAAATTAAGACCGAGTATTACAGGTCCTGTTGCGAGATATATCGCCAAAGGAAGCATTAGTACTGTGATTATTCTAGAAATTCTGAGGTCAAACTTTCCATCGGATATATCTCTCGATACAGAGGCCGCTATTGCATTCTGCAAAGTATCTGTACTGGAACAAACTAGAGAAATTAGTAGTAAAACAAATGCAGCAACAATTAGTGTAGAACTCTTATCGACTAAGTGAAAGAATGCGAGGGAAGCGTCTGAAACTCCTCCTTGACCTGCCGCTACAGTACCCATAACGCCCATGATGAAAACTAACGGGAAAACCATGCAAGAAGCAAGAAGTGCGCCCTTTCTCAACGCCTCATCATCTTGAGACGCATAGACTCTTTGCCAATTTCCTTGGGAGAACATCTCTGCGGCTGTTATAGCAACTACAAGTGCCAACCCTGACTGAAAAGAGCCCATGTAATCCATACTACCAAGCATGGACCAATCATCATCAGTGTTGTAAGCTCTAGCATCGTCTATGACTTGGCTAAGATCGAATCCAAACAAAACCAGGATTAGGACGATAACCAGGAAAGATATTGCCCATGCCTGATATCTATCGGTTGCTAGAGAAGCAGGAAGGCCACCATATGCAGTGTAGGCAGCGGTGATTATGCCCACCAAAATCATTGGAATTACTGGGTCCATACCAGCTAGGTATTCCATAGACTTACCAATTGCGGTAAACTCAGCAAATAAGAAAGTAAACATATACAAAATAGAAATGACTCCAACATAAATTTGCATAGGTCTACCAAGTTTATGTTTTGCATAATCGGCTAAAGTTATCCCCTCTGGAAGCCTTTCTCGAATTATGGGGCCAACGTATGCTAGGAGTATGAATGGAGTAGCGGCTGAAGCGGCATACCCCATTACATCCCAAAAACCACCGTAATACGCGACTTCAGATGGTGTGAGAAGTACCCAGACACCCATCCCAGAGGCAAAAAGACTCAGCCCAATTCTGAGCCAATCCTGTGAACCTCGAGCAGAGAGATAGTCATCTGCTCCGATTTCCTTAGCGTTCGATGCTTGGTATCCGATATAACCGAAGACACCTAGCGTTGCAATCATCAATCCGTATGCGATGTTTGTATCCATTTTCTATTCCTCCGCTGGCATTACCCAGATCAGGTCGAAGGGTCGTCGCCCGAAAGCGACCTCTCAGCACTAAGCTCCCCTAATATCTCGCACTAGAAGGAAGATAATCAAACTTCGGATTATTCATCAGCATCCATGAAAGGATAGGTCCAATCTTGTGGTATATCCAAAGTACGTTTTACGGAACGAGGTGAAATCCATCGAAGTAGATTGAGAGGACCTCCTGCCTTGTCGTTCGTTCCACTGGCTCGTGCTCCACCGAATGGTTGCTGGGCAACTACTGCTCCTGTTGGTTTATCGTTAATGTAGAAATTACCTGCTGTGAATCTTAGAGCTTTGTATGCCTTCTGTATATTCTCTTCTGAGCTCGAGAAAATACTTCCAGTTAACGCGTATGGAGACCCTTCATCGCACATTGTTAGAACTTGGTCAAAGTCTGAATCATCGTAGACATAAACGGTTAGCACTGGGCCGAATATTTCCTCGACCATGCTCTCACTAGTTGGGTTACTAGTTTCGATAATTGTAGGCTCGATGAACCAACCAGTAGAGTCATCGTAACCTCCGCCACAGATTACTTTGCAGGAATCTCGTGATTTTGCTCGATCGATATATCCTGAAATTTTGTCAAAGGCACGCTGATCGATTACAGCAGTCATGAAATTTGTGAAATCGCTAGCATCGCCCATCTTAATTTTAGAAATCTCAGAAACAAGATCGTCACGGATTGCATCCCAAACAGAACTTGGAACATAAGCACGGCTGGCGGCAGAGCACTTCTGTCCTTGATACTCAAAGGCGCCGCGCAATAATGCAACGAGCAGACCTTGACGGTCACAGTCTGGATGAGCAACGACGAAGTCCTTACCGCCTGTTTCACCAACAATGCGAGGGTAGGAGCGCAGGTTTGGAAGTGCTAATCCAATTTCTTGCCATAATCCTTGGAATACTGCAGTTGAACCTGTGAAGTGCAATCCGGCAAAGTCTGGATTGGCTAAAGCGACCTCAGTAATTTTTGCACCTGAACCGGGAAGGAAATTGATTACGCCAGGGGGTAGTCCTGCTTCCATCATCAATTGCATCAAGACATAATTGGAATGATACGAATTACGACTTGGTTTCCAAAGACCTGTGCAACCAACAATAGCCGGAGCACTGGGTAGATTTGCAGCGATACTAGTGAAGTTGAATGGGGTAATCGAAAGAACAAATCCTTCCAAAGGTCGGACCTCTGTAGAATTTTGAACTCCTTCTGGAGAAACTAGTGGTTGGAAATCATCGTGGAAACCTCTAGCATAATGGCAATTGAATCTCCAGAAATCAATTAACTCACATGCTGAGTCTATCTCGGCTTGGAATGCAGTCTTAGATTGGTTTAGCATTGTTGCGGCATTGACACGCATTCTCCAATCACCTGCTAATAGGTCAGCGCAGCGCTCGAATATCGCACACCTTCCTTCTAGACCTAAGTCAATCCATGCTTGCTGAGCATTTACCGCCGCTTCGCAGGCCGCTTCCATTTCGGTCCTACCCGCGAGGTGAACATTTGCCAATACATGACCATGATTGTGAGGTATTACTTGTGTGGTGGTTGTCCCAGTGAAAACTTCCTCCCCATTGATGATACACGGGATTTCAATTACCTCACCCATCTGGCGATCCATCTCTGCTTGTAGACCCGCTCTCTCTTGACTCCCCGGTGCAAACCCTAGGATTGGCTCATTGTTTGGTTGAGGCATGTAACCTCCTCTACAAATTCTGCCTAACATTGTTGCGATTGAATATTCTGAGTCATTCATCCTTCGATTAGAGGGAAGTATTCAAAGAACTCAGGAATTAAGTAAACGAGTATCAAGCCGATTAAGATAAGCACTAAGTTGGTGATTATTACTAGGTACTTTGGAAGAACATAATCCTCTTTGGCAAGTCCTAATGGCACAAATATTGCATCTTTGAAGAATTCCTCGACAAAAATTCTGAGGCCCCTAAAAATTGGATTATTCCAAACGAAAAAGAAGAATAACGTATAGACGATTACGAAACCAAAAACCCAATCCCAGAAGTTCTCAGGGAGCAATGAGAAGTGATGCAATCCGTATAGAAGTAGAAGTGCTGGAAATATCTTGATTAATTCCCAGTGATCAGAACCAAATCTCGGATTACTTTTCCTCCAAACGAATGGCCCCATCCTTAATGGAATCTTAGGTTTAATACGAATCTTCGTAGAATCTCCATACTTCTTACTTGGATGTGGTTCATCGTCGAATGGCCAGTCGATTTGAGCCATACTTGCGACCTCAAACTCAAGGAGACACTTAGGGCAACGGGTAGATTGTACACGATCCCATCCAAACAGAAACCAATTTTCTGCATACCCCTTATCGTCTTGCCCCGGTTTACCTTCATAACCACATTCTGGACAAGTAAGATCTAGCCATCCTGGGTGACTGAAAACAGGTAGATTGAGATAAATTCCTGCAATGAAACCATAGAAGACAAAACCTGAGACGAAACTCATGGCGCCAATATTGAATATCGGGTCGAATATTGTACCACAAGCGGTCCCCTCGCAGGCGAGGTCCCCAGCCAGATATTGGGCATAAGTCCAATAGCTAAAGTAACTAATGAAAGGAAGCCAAAGTAAGAGAAATACCTTGATTCGAATGAATGGTTTGAGTTTAGAATAGGGTTCCCAATCTCCCCAATATTCTTTTTTGGATAATTCTTTGGGAGTTTTCTTTTTTTCCTTCTTCATTTTCCGCTTGACTTTGTTCATTTCGGGGCTAAGATTTTTTGTTGGGTTCCACCACTGCCCGTCAATCATGTTGTATAGTAGGCGATTATTGCCTTGATATTATGGTAGGCATATTGTAAATATTGAGTGAATCATCGCTTAGGACCATTCGTCCATATCGTCCTTCTTAGCCTTCTTCCACTCTCTGTAACAGGACTTGCAGATAGATACTCTCCTAGATTGACCCTCGATACCATCCTCGCCCCAGACATCCGCTGCGCGATCGAAAGCCAAGCGGCGGCCTCCAATCTTCTTGTCGGCGAAGTTTTCGCAGCCGGCTACATTACACCGGACTTGGCCCTCAAATTCCTCTTTCTTGTCCTTACCAGTTCGACCGGCAGCAGCATCCGCTGCAGCACGCTTCTTTCGAGCCTTGGACTTGAATCCCATGAATCAGGCCGAGATTACCAACGATTAGAACGTTGCCTCGTCCCATTCGATATCGAAGGGACCTCCTGCCTTTGCTATGGATGCCCGTCTGTCTGGGCCAACACCTACTGAGACAACAGGGATTCCACTTAGCACCTCAATTCTGTCGACGATATTTTTCACCTCATCTGGCATCGCATCGTAGCCAGTGCCATCTTTCCTGCTGCGCTCTGCCATGCCGATCCAATCTTCATCGGCCAAGGCAGGGAAACCAGGGTGCGTCTCGTAAACTGCAATGCAACGTTCGACTTCTGAAGCACGTGTTGGGAAGTGAGTAATCGGATTTCCATCCAATTCGTATCCAATACAAATTTTAATTTCATCTAAACCTCCAAGAACATCCAACTTGGTTACTACAAGACCGGAGTAGCCACTTATTCGATGGGCCTCCTTGAGCGCTACAATATCTAGCCATCCTGTCCTTCTTGGTCGGCCAGTGGTAGTGCCAAATTCATGCCCGACTTGGGCCATATGTTGCCCCGCCCCTTCTTCGAGCGAAAGTTCACTAGGGAAAGGCCCGTTTCCAACACGTGTGCAATATGCTTTGGTAATACCAAAACATTCTGTGATATGACCTGGATGAATTCCTGCACCATGAGTAGCATTTGCTCTGCCCACTACACTAGATGTGACGAATGGGTAAGTCCCCTGGTCAATATCCAATAAAGCTCCTTGGGCACCTTCTAGAAGGACAGATTCTCCATTTCTGAGCGCTAAATCTACCATCAAACCCGTAGGTTTGATGGCACTACCAAATCTATCCAAAATCCATTGCAATTGGGAGCTTAACTCACCCGACTGGATTTCTTTATCATATCCTACCGTCTGTAGTTGCTTATTCATTCTAAGGACCGTTTTCTCAATAATTCTTGAGTCGGAGAGAACCTCCTCAATATCTGTGAAGCGAATTCCGACTCTCTCTATGCGATCTCGATAGGCTGGGCCGATTCCTCTGCCTGTTGTACCAACTACCTTGTCTGCACTATCGTAAAACTTGTGGAAAGGAAGTATCACACTGGCTCTTTCACTGATGAATAGTCTCTCACCTTCTGGTTTTTCTCCTGTCAAATCCTCCCAACGTGAGAGTTCCTCATCTAGTACCCAAGGGTCGATTACCATGCCGTCTCCTAGAACTAGATTGCAGCTTCTGGAAGTCACTCCAGAAGGTATCTGATGAAGCTTTAATGTGGTATCTCCAACGACAATTGTGTGACCAGCATTGTTGCCTCCTTGGAAGCGAACAGCCCATTTCGATTGAGGAGCAAGTTGGTCTATGGCCTTGCCTTTACCTTCATCGCCCCATTGGGCTCCGAGTACAACCGTCGCAGGCACCGTAATGCTGTGCTTCAGCGAGGGTGTATGAAACCATTGGTCTGGAAGTGACTGTGAATTAACACCAGTAGCAGTTGGGAATGGATTATGAAGGAGAGTTGGGTCGCCGCGCTTGTATGGCTCAGCGGTTTCCAGAAGCAGAGGGACGTCTGCTCCACAAGTGGATTTGCATGAAGTGCAGTGCCACCCACCGTGGCGCCAAGGTTAGTGTCTGCCGAAAGTGCGGATACACGGGACTTCGAAAGAAGGCTGTAGAGCGCCGAAGTGCATGAATTGGCTCTTTATCCAAGCCTCAACGGTTTTCAATATCGTTTGTGACGGCTTACTATGCTCGGTTCGGCTTTGGAAGGATTCGCTCTCAGCATTGGGTTGATTTTGGCCCTAGGGCCACAGAATGTCTTCGTAATGAGACAGGGGCTAATGCGTTCTCATGTATTTGCTGTATGCTTGGCTTGTTCTGTTTTTGATGCTGTGTTAATCACCGCAGGTGTGTTGGGCATGGGAAGTATATTATCAAGAATAGAAGGTGCAGAATTTATTATCGCAGTGGGTGCCTCGATATTCCTAGTAAGTTATGGATTATTGAGAATAAAATCGGCAATGAATCCTTTAGGAATGACTACTGAGGGCGAGGGAGAAAATGAACTCGCCCCCACAATCGCCGCTGCGGCTGCTTTCACCTTTCTGAATCCTCATGTTTATGTCGATACATTGTTGCTGATCGGAGGGACTTCTAGTCGTTATGCTGGAGATGAAAGACTAGCTTTTGGAATCGGTGCAGCCACTGCTTCATTCGTCTTCTTCTTCTCCTTGGGTTATGGAGCCAGAAGCCTATCAGAGGCTCTCAATAAGCCTGAGGTTTGGAGGTATATCGATTTGTCAATCGCTGCAGTAATGTTTATCATTGCAGCAGGAATATTACAACCCCATCTAATTTAGGATTTCTTCAAGCGCTGAAATTAGAGAATTTACCTGTTCAATAGAATTATCGATATGAGGGGATACTCTCAGAAATCCAGACCTGCTTGTGACTAAAATCGAATATTCGTCTTGGAGTCTTTGTGCAACTACCTCACTGCTAACTCCATCTGGTAAACGTAGGCTTACGATTGCACTCCTTTCCTCAGCAGACATGGGAGAAACCACTCCAATACCTAGATGATTTGCACCAGTTACAACAGTCTCTGCGAGAATCAAGTCATGTCGCCAAACCTCCTCAATTCCGATTTCACAAATTTCTTCTACCGCAGCAGCCAATCCTAATGCCGCTCCGAAGTGAATCGTTGTGTACTCGAATTTACTAGCATCTTCTGGGAGATCCATCCTATCTGCCCGTAAATCCCAAATATCTGCATGACTCCGAAATCCAACTAAGCCAGGACTCAGTTTTGAGCGAATTGAAGGAGAAATATACCCTACTGCGGCCCCGTAAGTACCCCGAAGCCACTTGTATCCTGAGGATACAATTACGTCTGCGCCACAAGATGGGGCCTCGATTGGGAACATACCCATCGATTGGGTCGCATCGATTACTAGTACTGCACCAACAGAATGTGCAGCTTTTGCGAATTTTTCAATATCATATCTCTGTCCATTTGAAAACTCAACATGAGAGAGGGTAACCACCGATGTACTTTCATCGATTAATTTTAGAATGTCTTTTGGATTTGTATAAAGGTTTGAATCGTGTTCTGCTAGACGGATTTCCGCCCCACTTGCTTCAGCAACTCTTGACCATGGATAAACAGTTGAAGGAAAGGAAGATCTTGTAGAGACTACATTACTACCTTCTTCTGGCCAAACAGCCCAAGCAATGGAACAAAGTAACTCCGTTGCGCTAGAGCCCACGCAAACATCTTCAATCCCACATGAAAGTAATCTAGCAGTTGCATGGCGAAGGGGTAGCATGCCATTTTTCTCGGCTTTACCATCAAACTCGGCTGCTCCACCTCTAGCAAGAGCATCGGACCAAGCCAAAGAGGCATTATGCGCCGCGGGAGATGTTGTAGCTACATTCGCAAACGAAAGGTTAGTCCAATCAGACAAGATATCCCCAATAACGAAGCCTGCCTATTGCACTTCAAGGCTTAGGAGCCCCGGACCTCATTCAATAGAGCCTCTAAAGCGGTTTGAATTTGCAGACAAAGTGGACCATAATGAATTGGCAAATTTGCATCATTAAAAATTTCGTCTAGAATACTAGCAGTCATCCCTAAGCGGATATCCATTTCCTTATCTTTGTTAAGAAGCCATTTCTCAGCAGCATCTCTGGAAGAGTTACGAATGTTACGCGGAACTTGAGTGTCCTCTAACTGACCTAGAACTTGAGCAATTTGCTGAACACGTTTCTCTATGTCCGACATTTGATGCCTCCAACGGCGGGCCGACCAGCGACCCATGTTTAAGCGCATCCCCGTCAATGCAGAATCATAATTCAAGAGGAGAACACCAGGTCGCCCAGGGCATATCGGTATTAGCGGCTCCACAACCTTCTCCTTCAGATGCTAATGAGATGATTCCAACTGCTGTTTCAGGTTCGATTAATTCCCTAATCCCCCATCGCATTCCGGATTCAAGATTTAGATGAACATGTTTAGATTTGAATTTATCAAGATTCTGAATTTTTTGATGCACGCGATATGAAAGTAAGGCCGTTGTAATCGCTTCACCAACCCCCGTAGCGGCGACTCCCAAGCCGTCCTGTACCCAGAAACCACAACCAGGTAATGGGACGTCTCCGACTCTACCTGCTGGCCTATGGGAGGTCCCTCCTGTACTGGTTGCGGCGGCGATTAAGCCTGATGAGTCTCTAGCAATAGCACCAACAGTGTCAGTTTGTAATTCGGGCATAGAGCCGCCTAATTCACCCACATCACCTTTGTTGCCTTTTGGTGGCCTTCCAACTACGGGTGCATTCAGGTGACCACGTTCATCCGCCCATACTCGAGCGCCTGTTCCAGCAAGACCATTGATTTCTTCGTCGAGAAGGTCGACACAAATACGAATGGGATTGGGGGTATTTTCCATTACTGCAACAAAGCCCATCCTTCCATCTGAGACCTGTAAAGACGCATCGGTTAGCACAGAACCATCATTTCTCATCACACTACCCGTTCCCGCATTGAAGACTGGATCATCTTCAAGCACGACACATGCCTCTACCGCAGCTTGAATTGCATCTCCACCCGATTCAAAAACAAGACGTGCTGCTTCAATTGCGGGTCGCAGATTGGATAATCTCTCAGGCCCTGCTCCTGCTCCTCCATGGACTATTATTGCTGGTGCCGGCATCCAATCCCCTACCTAACGGCGTGAAGACGGAACTTGAATTAGGCGTTCCGAGGAACTAGCCATAAACTGCAAGATTATGCTGAGGGTTGGGTGTCAGGGCCACTGGAGATTGTATCGATTACATTGGCCAGCCTCTCTACCAGACTGACCTTCTCCTCTGCTCCAACCAAGGCATGTTGTAATACTTCGTCAAGTGAATCAACGGGTAGCACTTCCACCATGGACTCATACTTTTCATCAATTAGAACATCTTGTAAGTTGCTGCGAGGAATAATCACTCTCTCTATTCCAGATTTCACTGCTGCCTCTATCTTAGCCGATACTCCACCAATAGGCAACACCTCCCCGCGAACAGATAGTGAGCCAGTCATCGCTAGATTTTGGTCGATTGGAACTCCCTCAAAGGCACTGATAATTGCGGTTGCCATTGTAATCGAAGCACTGTCTCCATCGACATTGTGAGTTCCAGGGAATTGCACGTGTAAGTCGTAGTCCTGAATATCCTTACCGGTCAACTTCTTGACAACTGCACTGATATTGGTTACCGATTCCTTAGCCAAGTCAGATAGACCACCAGTAGCAATGACTTGTCCCGAGCGGCCCTGAGCGGGTGTGACCATTGCCTCGACTGGAAGTACCACACCGGAGTAATCGGAAAGACCTGTGTCGGCACCGAGAACTGCTAAGCCATTGACTCGGCCGATTCGCTCCCCTCTGTTGACTAGCATTGCGTATTCAGATTGTCGCTCGAGATATCGGTCTGCCACCTGTTGTTCCAGTGGTTTTGCAATCGCTCTCGCGCGCACGACATGTTCTGACAGTACTATTGAGGCCTTTTCCTCAGCCGCGAGATCACCAGCAATCCTTACCAAGCCGCCCAACTCACGTAATCTGAGTGAGAGTTTTCCACGGCGACCACTTCGACGCTGGGCTTCTTTCAGAACCAATCCAATAGCCCCTTTGTCAAAGTGTGGAATCGACTTACCGCTATCTTTCTTCATCTCGTTTTTAACTTCTTGAGCGATGAAGCGCACTAGCCTTCGACGATTTCTTTCAGTGTCCGGCATGTCGGTATTGACGTAAACTTCGTAACCATATCCACGAATTCTGCTTCTCAATGCAGGGTGCATGTTCTGAATACTATCCAGATTTCCTGCAGCGACTAGTATGAAGTCAGTCGGCACAGGTTCTGACTTAGTGAGAGCGCCACTACTTCGCTCGGAGCGTCCAGATATTGACAGTGCTTTTTCTTGCATTGCAACCAATAGAGCTTGTTGTTCTTCCATTCTTAGCATGCGAATCTCATCGATGTAGAGTACACCCTTGTTTGCCCGATGAACGGCACCGGGCTCTACTCTTTCGTGAGCCGGAGTGGCTAAATCTGCTCCTGATTGGAATGGATCGTGTCGAACATCTCCTAGTAAAGCACCGGCGAGAGTTCCAGTAGCATCGATAAACGGCACCTCTTCATTACGGTCGTGCTTGACTAGTAATTTTGGAATGTTTCCCTCATCCCCCGAACTTAGACGAGTCCTTAGGAAGAAGTATCCAAAAACAAGTAGGAAAGAACCGAAGATGAATGTTAGAATCTCACCAGAGGATATTGTGGCTAGTAACAAAGCTGCGCCGACGACTAGAGCGATGAATAGTAAAGTCCGATTGGTCCTCTCTCTCTGTTGTTTTAGATGTGAACGACGTTCGGAAATAATACTGGACCCTCGGCCTGCAGGAACTGTTCTGATTCTAGGTTCGTTCTCGTCCTCGTGATTTCGGTAAACCAGAATATCCTCAAGTTGTTCCTTTGGCAAAAATTCGGTCATTGAGCGAGCTAACATGGATTTTCCAGTTCCCGGCTCTCCGACCATGATGATATGTCGGCGCTGTTCGGAAGCCTTACGAACGATTATCGAAGCAGCCTCCTGACCGATTACCTGATCCACCAATTTTTCAGGGATTGGAACTTCTTCTGTTGAAACAATGGAAAGTTGCTCCGCCCATTTCTCTACAGGGGTCTTGCAGACAGGATCTTTTTCTGCAGATACACCGAATGCGGCACCATCTTCCCACGAATCTAGTGGGTCAACAGGTACCTCTTTCTCACTCATCGCACATCCCCTCGGGGTTTCCCCTGTCCTGCGCACCTTCTTGAAGTTGCGTTATGAAATAACTTACTACAACCTATTGCAGTTCTCGACGCTTTAGGTACTCAGCACCGTAGTAATTCCATTGTTCCATCGTCCAACCCGGAGGTAGTCCTTCGGGTGGCAATGGAGGCCCCATTCCAGGTGGTGGTGGAGGAACTACCAATGGGCTCGGTTCAGGCTCTTCATACTCCGAATAGTCGTATTCTTCCTGATAATTGTAAACTTCTGCATTTACGCCATCTCTGCGCCCTCTCTGTAATACAATGGCTAGACCCATCACTAGAGCGATTGAGAGCATAATTCCGATTGCCATCAATCCAGCTGTCATGACTGATATTCCGGACTTTTCCTGATTATTGCCATCCCCCGGTTCATCGGGTGTTATTTCAACAGGCTCTGTAGCGTAGGCCTTGTATTGATCTGTAGTTGAGCGTTCGAATCCTTCTGAGTCTACAGCATTTACCGAAAGTGTGAGGTAATCCGCCATCTTGAGGCCCTCTCCATCATTTGCTAGGACAATAAATGGCCCCATATTATGAGAGGTCCCAAAGTCATTACAAATTCCGGTAATACTGTTACAAACACTCCAAATTACTTTAATTTCTGAGAGTTCAAGATTTCCGACATTTCCTATAGTTACGCTAGGATTCAAACCGAAATCTGTCGAAGAAATATTGACACTAAGGTCGCCGAATCCCGATGAATCTACCCAAAGAAGAGGTAGATCATCAACTACACTAACGGTGATTATGGCAGCACTAGAGGCTCCGTGACGGTCTTCTGCAGTGACCGTCACCATCTCCTCGCCAGCATCTTCCCAACTCATCGTGGCAAGTCCAGAAATAGGATTGAATTGCACCGCCCCTGGAACAAATGTAGTTACTGTAATCCATATATCCTCTTCAGAATCGTCAACATCGGATATCAGATCTATGACGTTGAAAGTTAATCTGTCATCGGTCTGGAGGATTGGATTGGAATATTCTCCCAGATCAATTATAGGAGCGTCGTTAATGTTATTGACATAGAAAATAATCACGGTATCTGATTCTTTGACTCCGTCGGAGGCTCTAACTGTGATTTCAACCATACCGAAATTATCATCATCAAGTGCAGCGACATTGAGGGTCTGATCGTAAATTTCGGCAGACAATAAGGTGCCATCACTGATGCTGACAACAGATAGAGAAAGGGTATTTGCGGGCACGGGATTTCCATTATCATCAGTATCGCTGACGTATTCGGTAAGCACTAAGCTAGAGGAGCCACCTTCATTGAATGATTGAGTTGGAATTCCACTCCAGCGAGGCTGGCCATTCTCTATGACGTTGAACATCAAAGTTCCAGAGTTGATGTCCTCTCCATCTCCTACTGTGATGAATATCCCCTGAGAAATTGAATTTCCTATACTATCGTAGGAAATTTGGTCAAATAGTACACTAATTTCGAGTGTCTCGGGGTCAAATGATACGAATTGGTGAGCATTAGAGTCGATATTTAGTTCGCCGTGTGGAGTTTCCGCATCACTAACCAATCCCACTATCGAGACTGTTTCTACGGTGTCGACCTTTACGGTTGGAATTCCTCCATAACCATCGTCTCCAGGTCCTAAGATCTTGGGTAAGGCGTTCCTCAATTCAAATGCATTTTCAGTGATTTCCCAATCTGATTTTTGGCCACCAGAATCCGTCCATTGCATGCGTATATCATAGGATCCAGATTGGGAATTCATCGGCGGAGTAATTGTGTGAATGTAGCGCGAATTACCACCACTTCCTATCATATCGATTGCAGTGATCCATTCATCGTCCCAAGTATCAGTGCCATCAACGCTGTATTGCAAATCTGCGGTCATAGTTGACATGTCGTCGACCAAATCATTCGGTAGAGCAGAAGATTCGAACTGTATTGGTGTACCTCGCTCTACACTCGATTCTGCAACTGCAACCGGGCGATTGGGCACTGGAGGCATGTCGTGAAGAGCGATACCATCTTGGTAGTCATTGGAAGGGACACGATCACCAACCATTCCAGAGATGCGCGCTCTGAATGAGGACGTACCGGATGGTGTTAGAGTGATATCGCTAGTGTCGAACATAATTGTATATGACTGAGTTCCGCCGACTGCAAGTTGATTGATTGAAATACCACCTAAATGAATCTCCTCGCCACCTGATAGGTGATAGATATCTATGCTACCTCCGTCACTATATGCCTCGGCTCCATTATTCGCGATATCCACATCAAGATCGAGTACGTCGCCTGAAACGAAGCCGTTGTTAGCATTTGAATTTCGGGCCTCAAAGTCAACTATTCCAATATCGATTAAAGGACCCATGTCTAGGTCGATAGCAGCATAGACCTCATTGTAGGTTGAATAGTCTCCATCCATCAAGGCGAATACTGGCCAGAAATTATCCCACTGAGTATTTCCTCCAACAGAACGTACTGTGTCTAGCGGTTTATCCCAAGTTAATGTCTCGACCTGATTCGGTATCAAAGTCACCTCTGTGAAATCGTCATCAGAGGACAGCAACCATTCTCTGAATACATGATGAGGTCTACTTCCATCGTCATATGCCTCTGCACCGATTTTCTCGGTTATGGCTCCGTATACAAACACCGTGATGTCATTAGCACCAAGGTAAGTTATGTCTAGGGTTGTAGTCACCACATCTCCGGCGGAACTCAGCGCAATTCCAAGTTCCATACTGAAATCACTAGCATCGGAATGCATACAACCTCCTGCGCTAAAGTCTGCGTCGTAGTAATTTGATCCAGCCGAGCCCACCTTGTAGCAGGAGCCTGAGTTCTCGTCAGCGAAAGCGTATGTCGGGTAACCGCTAGATGATGCCATAATGTGATTCTGTCTATTTACAGGTCCATCGGAAGGCCAACCGGTAGAGGCCCCCTCAAAGAATGAAATGTAGGTGAAATCTTCAGTATTGCTATTTTTCAAGTTAACCAGTGAAGGGGACGCACTTCCCATACAGGGGCCGCACCAGTGAGCACCGACATATTCGCCAAAGACAGTATGGCCTGGGCTAACTGCAAATCTAGGCATTTCTTTGGCCTGCAATTCTTGCTTCTCTGCAGTCTCTTGCTCAACCATGAAATATCCGACTGAAGACATAGTCAGAATGAGTAATGTCATTGACAGACATGAGATTTTCTGTAAGCCGGTAACTGAGCCCATGCAAAGATGGTCTAATCCTGGTCATTTATACATAACTCAGTAATGTCTCTAATCAATAACGACCCTTTAGGGGTCGTAGAAAGTGGATTTTTAGCGGAATGAATAATCGAAGGTATTGAATTAAATGACCGTTACAAGGATTAGTGATGTCAGGCACTGGGGCGACAACTAAAGCCCCCAATTGGGTGGCTCTAAGAGAGGACGATGGAAGAGCATATCTCGTCAACAATGTCCCTGGTGAAGTCAAAATTAAGGGGCTTGGAAGGTTCGATGCTTCAGCACTTCTAGAAGGATTTTCATTAGGAGATAGAATCACTGTTGGCCAGAAATCTTTGACCATAGTAGAAGCCGCTCTACCTGAGGCTCGTCGGAACATGAATAGAAGGGCGCAAACAATTGGAATCAAGGATTCTGGATTTCTGATTTCATGGATGGGAATAGGTGCCGGAAGCCGTGTACTGGAAGGTGGTCATGGCTCTGCAGGCCTTGCAATGAATCTTGCAAATGTAATGAGTTCAGAGGGGTGTTTAATCTCTGTTGAAAACCGACCAGAACATGCTGAAGTAGGACGTGGAAATATGGAAAGAATGTCTGAGTTTTCGGCTGAATTTCCCTCTTGGAATTTATTAGAAATGGATTTGCAAAATGCGGCTTCCGAAGTAGCAGCAATATGTGGTGAGCTAGACGCTGCAATACTCGATCTCGCAGAACCTTGGACGGTTGTTTCGGAAATCTCTCAAACCCTTAGAATTGGAGGAAGGATTGCATGCTATTGCCCTACCACTGGTCAGTTAGAAAAATCCTGGAATAAGGTCGAAGAAGAAGGACTTGTCGTAGAATTTGCTGGTGAAATAATCGAAAGACGATGGGCAAAAGCCGGCAGGGGCGGGGTGCGGCCGGGTAATCAGCCGATGGGACACACCGCATTTTTGTTGATAGCGGCGAAAATCGCTACGATTGAAGAGGAATAATCCGAATCTAAAGTGTCTTTAATTGACGATTTCCATCTCCGCCCGGACCTATCCAATCAGCGGGTTTGTTTCCTAGAATTTCCTCAATAGATTTCATCTCATCTTCGCTCATTGAAAGTGCGACTTCGATACTACCCAAATTATCTCGTAGTTGATCTTCTGTAGTAGCGCCCAAGAGTATAGTCGAAACATTTGGATTCTTCAAACACCAAGCAAGAGCGAGTTGTGCTGGAGTGCAACCTTTATTATTAGCAAAATCGACTAGATTAGCTACTATTTCGAACTCGCCACGGGCCCTTCTTTCATCTAAATCTTGTAGCATCCAGTCGTACCCTTCCTGAGTAGGCCGTGAATCTTCAGGTATTCCCTCGAGGTATTTTCCAGTCAGGAATCCCGACCTAAGCGGGCTCCAAATTGTTGTCCCAATCGAATATGGAGGGTTGTAAAGAGGGAAGTATTCCTCTTCGAACCTCTGTCTATGTAGCATATTATATTGAGGCTGTTCGAATTGCGGAGGCTCTAGACCTTCACTCTTTGCAATCCAATATGCTTCAGTAATTTGTTGTGCAGACCATTCACTTGTACCCCAAGCTGTTGATCTACCTGAACGAACAATGTCAGTCATAGCTCTAACAACTGTTGCAGTAGGTGTGAATGGATCAGGCCTGTGGCAGAATACCATGTCGACATAATCTAATTGCAACCTTTCCAAACACTTGTCCATTCCTTCGCGACAATGCTTGATAGAAAGTCCAGATTCGTTTACCCCAGAACCACCCCAAAAAATCTTAGTGGTAATTACCAATTCTGAGCGTCTCCAGAGATCTTTGTCTTCTAACTGTAATTCTTTTAGTGCTAAGCCGAAGATTTTCTCCGCTTCCCCGGTTGGATTGCCATAGGCCTCTGCGTGGTCAAAACAATTGACTCCTGCTTCCCGGGCAACTCGCATCAATTCCTTTGCGGTCTTTACTCCTGCATCTCCTGTCAGCCTATCTTTGACCCCATAGGTTGCCCAGAAACCATAGGAAAGAACAGAAACTTGAATCCCAGTATTTCCCATCATCCGGTAGTACATCGAGTCGTTGTCCATGTCTAGTGTGTAGGGTATCGACTACTCAAGCATTAGCACGGAGCAAAACTGACTTTCGATTTGATTCATAAATTAAAGACCGAACGGAAAGCCATGCGCGACAGTAGCAAGTGGCATCCAACCGCCTTCCGTACTCACACTATTGGACAGGTTGTGAGTAATGGAGCAGATATGATTGGAGAACAGGTCTCCGTTGCCGGATATGCAGAAACAGTTCGAGGTCGAGGCGCAATCGCTTTCCTAATGCTACGTGATGGTACAGGACATATCCAAGCATTTCTGAAAAAAGATAACATGGATGAAAATACGTTTACTGCAATCCAATCCGCCTCACGGGAATCGACAATACAGGTAACTGGAATCGTAGCACAAAAGCGACCTCCAAAGGTCCCAGAAGGAGAACCTACCCCACCGCCTGAATACGAGATTAATGTAACCGAGGCCGACATACTATCGTCTGCAGAAACACCGTTACCCGTTGGAATTACTGATGATGTCAATGTTGGATTGGATATTAGATTAGACAACAGACACCTCGATCTTCGTCGAGCACACGTAAATGCAATGTTCCAACTTAGAAGTCGTGTACTACAATATGGGCGCGACCATCTAATCGGCGAAGGATTCCAAGAAATTAATTCACCAAAAATCATTGCTAGCGCCAGCGAGGGGGGCACCAATCTATTCCCAATGATGTATTTTGATACACCGGCTTTCCTTAGTCAATCACCTCAGTTATACAAGCAATTGGCAGTTCTTGGCGGCTTAGAAAGAGTATTCGAAATCGGGCCCGCCTTCCGTGCAGAAAAACACGACACATACCGCCATCTAAACGAATTCATTTCCTTTGATATCGAAGGCGCTTGGATGAATGATGAAGACGTAATGGGAGTTCAGGAAAGAATGATTCACCACATCTGGAGTCAGGTCGTCGTAAATGACAAACATCTCATCGATATTGTCAATGAATACAGAGTAAGTCAAGGTCAAGAGCCGGTGACTGTGGAAATCCCCGAACTACCATTCCCACGTATTCCATACTGTGATGCGATTGAAATCGTACAGAAGGGAGGTGGAGAAATTGAATGGGGTGATGATATCGAAAGTCATCATTGTGACATCATTGCTGCGGAACACCCAGGATTCCACTTCCTGCCACGATGGCCAATGTCGATGAAGCCATTCTACATCTTCCATAATGAGGATGAAAAAGGCTCTACTGATGGCCAGTTGAGCCGTGGATTCGACCTCAATTATGGTCGTGATGAGATGACCTCTGGAGGACAGCGAGAGCATCGTGTCGATGTTTTGGAACAGAATCTAAGAAACATGGATTTGGATCCAGCAGACTTCACATTCTACACCGATGGATTCCGTTATGGCGCACCACCTCATGCAGGATGGGGGCTAGGTGTCGCACGGCTGCTAATGATCCTAACTGGGGCTGGTAATGTCCGAGAAGTTGTCTTATTCCCACGGGATCGCTCTCGAGTTACTCCCTAGTTTGAAACTGCCAATTTCCTATTTTCGCTAAACATCGCTTAATAGGTTAAATCGACTCAGGGTTATTTGTGAAATCAGCCATTATGGCGGGTATTGCTTGCATATTTTTACTTAGCACTGTCATGGCTACAGGAAATATTGTCAATCAAGATGAGGGAGAAATAGTGATTGTCAGCGTAGACAGTACAAACTTACGTTTTTCACCTGAGACAATTACTCTGCAAGAAGGAGATTCGGTCCGATTCTTATGGAGTGGAGAGTTACTTGCCCACAACGCGGTAGAGATGAATGGTTTGTTTGATTCTGGAGAAGCATCAAGAAATGTAGACTATACCTACACATTCAACATTGGTGAAAATGGAACCTACGAATATGTCTGTGAACCTCACGAAGAGCTTGGAATGATTGGAACAATAATAGTAGAACCAATACCCGCCGATGAGGAAGATCCGGAAGAGGACCCTAATGAAGGAAATGAGGGGTTACAGACGCAATCCGAAGGATTTGAAGTCCCGCATGTTGAATTGGTGGTGGTCATAGGTATTCTACTGTTGATTTATCAGGTGATAAGAATCAGAAGTTTTGGCGGTATTAAACTTCAGAAAGTGAACGGCTCCGAGGAAGAAATGGAAGCTGAAATTCTAGAATAGATGATGTGAAATTTAGGAAAATAAGCGACCGAAAAGAACGGGTACCAATGACCACTTCGCGGGGTTGGGGATAGTACAGTGGGGGATAAGACAAGTTTCGCATATTTGCTCCTAAAGGAGCATCCTTATGGAAGAGAAATGTTGCGACAAATTCTCTCAGAAGGATTCATTCCGAGTATCGTAATTTCGGAGGACTCAGCGATTGCAGATGAGGAGAGAGAGAAGTTTCTCAAGCGTATAGAAGGAAATCCAATTGCTCCAACAATTGAGTCGCAGTTAGCCGATTTATCGAATCAAGGAATTGATGTACAACACGTAGAAGTTGCTATTCATAACTCAGAACAGGTAATGCCATACCTTGCAGATTTACAACTCGAACTCATCGTATTTGGAGGAACTAGAATAATTCGTGGCGAAATACTAGACCACCCCAAAGATGGGGTAGTAAATTCACACCCGGGACTACTTCCTGATTGTCGTGGCTCGGCCTCTCCGGCTTGGAGTGTTTATCACGACATTCCAGTAGGTAGTTCTACACACTTTTGCGATAATGGAATTGATACAGGGGACTTATTGCTAAGGAGAGAAGTTTCTGTCAAGAGAGGTATGACCTATGAGGATCTTTGCTACGAAACATTAGTTCTAGCTGGTGTATTGATGAAGGAAGCCCTGATGGCATATGAAGAGGGGCGATGGGATGAGATGCGACATCCGCAAGGAGAAAGTGAACATCCAACTTTCAGGAACGCTCCAGAGGATGTTTTACAGTTGGTTTATGAGAAACTTGCAGAGGAAAAATACGCACACTATGTGGATTAGGGGTTGAAAAAATGAGTGATATATTGAATGATGGATTTCCTTTTGCTGAAAATGCCTTGGCTGGAAGAACAGCATTGGTTTGTGGAGCTAGTGCAGGGATAGGCCGCGCTACCGCTCAGATGTTAGCACGAGCGGGGGCTCGAGTCATCGCCTGTGCTCGAAGTGCTGATGCACTGGAAGAATTAGTAGCAGAATTGCATGGCTCAGGACATGAAATCCTTGTTCTTGATTTAGAAGATGTTGAGGCCGTTAGAGAGGCTGTTTTAGGATTAGGTATGATTGAGATAGTGGTCAATAATGCTGGAGGACCCCCGGGTGGGCCACTTCTTGCGAACAAATTAGATGAGTTTGAAGGGCCATTTTCACGCCACCTTCACGCTTCTCATTCAATAGCCCAAATTCTTTCCCCGAGAATGGCCGAATTGGGTTATGGCCGCTTCGTGAACATCATTTCGACTTCAGTCCGAGAACCTATTGACAATATCGGACTCTCAAACACTTTGAGGGGTGCTATGGCATCTTGGGCTAAGTCATTATCTCGAGAATTAGCCCCCTGTATCACCATCAACAACATACTACCTGGATTTACTGACACTGACCGACTTGGCTCTCTTGCAGGTTCTATATCCGATAAAACCGGAAAGTCGGTCGAAGAGGTGCAAGAAAATTGGATGAACTCTGTACCCATCCAACGCTTAATCGACCCATTAGAGACCGCTGCGGCTGTCACCTTCCTCTGCTTACCTAGCAGTGGAGGCATTCGGGGTGTATCTTTGGCTGTCGATGGTGGCAGAATGCGATCCATCTAGGGATTGATTTACATGAAGTTTGACATCTTCTTCTCGATTTCGCAAACTCCGGACACCTCCGGACATATACCAAGCGAAAGTGAAATGTTTGCTAACTTCCTTGACCAAGCAGAGAAAGCCGATAAGTTAGGATTTGGTGTAGGGTGGGTTGCTCAGGCGCATCTTTCAACGGAAGTTCAGAAACAGAACTCCAAGCCTGTAGTCCCGCATTATCCAGGCGAAGTTGGACTCTGTACGGACTTTTTCCAAGTCGCAACAGCAATGTATTCTCGTACAAAAAGAATGGAAGTTGGTAGCGCAGTTATGTCGATTCTGGCTAGTGGAGGACCCATTCCTCAGGCGGAACGAGTTGGTTCATTTCTTGCGTTACATGGAATGAATCCAGAAGAAAATCGAAGATTACACATCGGTTTTTCAGCCGGCCGCTTCGAATTCATGGCTCGCCCTTACGGAATCGTACCTCGAGATGCAGTTGAGGAGGTGGCTTGGCCGGCTCTAAGGGGTCAGATTTTTGCGGAAGCATCTGAGATTTTCCTCAGACTGCTGAATGGTGAAGTGATTTCTAGTGAAATGATTCGAAAGACTGTCTTGACTAGAGATAATTTCCGCTCTGATGAAGATTGGCAGAATGTTCAGGATGCTGCCATGAATATGCATAGCCTATTACAGGCACCTGAATCAATCACCATTCCATCAAGATATGACTTCGAGGAAATCAAAACTATACCGCAGGAATGGCGTCGTGAATTACTCAACTTAGTTATTGGAAGTCATGATATGAATCTACAGATTGAGGTAAACAAATGGGCGCCTGTTCAGGTGTTCAATCTCTCGATTACACCTCCTCATATCATAGAACAAACTCACAAAAGAATGGAAGAAAACTACCACTCTTCAGGAGGTGCATGGACTCGTGACATGATGCCTCGTACAATCATGGTCTTCGTTAATGACGAGGAGGGTTTGACTGTCGACGAGCGGAGCATGGCGGCAAAAGAAGAAGCTAGAGCCGCACTGACAACCTACTGGCATGCTCTTGAGGGTACTATCGATCCAACAAAAGTAGAGCGTGCCACCGATAATGCAGTAATTGGAAATGTCCACGAAGTTGCTGAACAAATCAGAGAAAGATTCGACCCTGAAGATCGCCTAATGTGTTGGTTTGATTTCTTTAATCACGATTCGCAAAGGGTTCAACGCAACATGGAGGCATTCATGATGAAAGTCGCACCGGCGGTAAATGGAGGGAGCGAATGAGCGCACGCAAAGTTGAGCAGCCATCCAGCGTCGCGCCGGGTAGACCTGGGTCTGCGGTATTCCCAACTAACCCTCTCGGTGAACAACACGAAGGTATCGCAACCGGACGTGATGTAGAGTGGGAACCATTAGTTGATTTCAGGCGAATGGATGTCTCTGAAAACACCATTCATGGAGCGGTTGCTTGGGCACATGGTGACGAAATTATACACTCATTCGGTGGTAATGTTTTGGTCTATGGTCGTTCAATGATGAAGCCGTTAATGATGAAGCCTTTTACTGGAGTTTTGGACGACTTAGATTGGAAACAAAAAGCCATTTCATGCTCCTCACACAATGGAGATACAGAGCACGTCGCTGCAGCTCAGTCCTTACTTACAGAATCTGAGTGGGGCTTGATGCAATGTCCATTGGACGTCCCATTGATTCAATTCGGACGTCAGGTTAGAAGGCCAAGGAGATGGTTTCATACCTGCTCTGGGGAACACGCTGCAATACTCAAAGGGATGAGGAAAAGAGGTATGAATAGAGCAGGATATACTTTACCTAGTTCGCCATGGTTTCCCGAGTATCTTGATGTTCTACGGGAATACATGAATAAGCCAGATTGGCAACCATTGCGAGTCGCAAAGGATGGTTGTGGTTTTCCTACAACATCAAATACAGTTGATGAATTAGCCGTGATGTTCGCTAATCTAGCAAAAAATAGGAAAGAGGATTGGATTTGGGAGGCAATGAATAGGCACCCGGATTTAATTGGTGGATTCAACAGACTAGACTCAACTTGTATTAAGGCCGGAGAAGGAAAAATAATCGCAAAAGAAGGCGCTGATGGCTTACTCGGTTTATCTGTAGAACACCCTGATTGGCCTAATGGACTTGGCATAGTAATCAAAGTCGCTCATGGTTGGAATTCTCAGGCAACTTGGTACGTCTCTCGTGCAGTCTTAGGAGTATTAGGAATTCAACTTCGTAATCCATACCCTCTACATAGACAAAAAGCATTCATCGTTCCTGGTATTGTTCCAGATCGGTATCGAGATGCTCTTGAAGAAGTAGTAACATGGGACGAATGGGACCCTGATAGAGACCGGTTCTCACTAGACTGGAAAGAGTACTCTGAAGCTATGACTCGTTCAGACCCGTTTGCCAATGAGGGAAGTCAGGAGAGTTAATTTTGGATCCTGATAAGTGCTGTGAATCAGGTTGTACCCCTTGCGAACGGGACCCCGTTGGTAGTGAACCTCGAGACCTTTGCAATTACATAGATGGAGAGTTTGTCTGCCATTCCAGCGAGCAGTGGAAGAATGTGCTACAACCAGCGACTGGTGAGCGATTTGCCAGAGTCCCACTTTCTACACGAACAGATGTTGATTGTGCGGTTTCAGCTGCCAAGAAGGCTCAACCGTCATGGGGCAGGCTTAGCCATTCAGAAAGAGCAGATTGGTTAGATAAAATCGCTGATGCCCTAGAAGCAAAATACGAAGATATCGCTGCACTAGAAAGCAAAGATACAGGCAAACCAATATCCTTAGCGCGTGCAGTAGATGCTTACCGTTCAGTAGCTAATTTCCGATTTTTTGCGGGATTAATTCGAGAAACCTACGCAGGTCAAAGAGAACACTTTGAAATGGAGGATGCTACAAATATCGTTGTTCCAAAACCGGTAGGTGTTGGCGCATTGATTACTCCATGGAACCTTCCATTATATCTGCTAAGTTGGAAGGTCGCTCCAGCTATCGGAATGGGTAATACAGTCGTTTGTAAGCCTAGTGAATTTACTCCGATGACTGCAGATTTACTTATGGAAACTATTCACGAGGTGGGGCTTCCAAAAGGAGTAGTCAACCTAGTTCATGGTGATGGATTGGGAGCAGGTAGCCCACTCACATCACATCCAGATGTCGACCTTGTCTCATTCACAGGAGGTACAGCTACTGGAGCCAAGGTCGCTGCCGCCGCGAGTCCAATATTCAAGAAACTCAGCCTAGAATTAGGAGGAAAGAATGCAAGCATAGTATTCGATGACTGTGATATGGAGAAAACAGTCGAAGGGGTGACTAGGGCCGCATTCCTAAATCAAGGCCAAGTGTGCCTATGCGGTTCTAGAATTCTTGTCCAATCAGGAATTTACGATGATTTTGTTGATTCCTTTGTCAATTCTGTGGAATCTATGAAAATCGGTGATCCTTCAGATGAATCTACCCAATTAGGGGCTTTGATTTCAGCCGAACATCTATCGAAAGTGGAAAGTTATGTTGAGCTAGCTAAGCAGGAGGGCGGCGAAATCCTTACTGGAGGATATCCCTGTCTTCCAAAAGATTTCGAGCACGGTAATTGGCTGGCCCCCACTGTCATTTCAGGACTGTCGGTGGATGCTCGATGTGCAACCGAAGAAATCTTTGGACCTGTTGTAACCATACATCGATTTGAGAGCGAGGATGAAGCGATTACGATTGCTAATAACACACGATATGGTTTGGCAGGAAGCGTTTGGACTAGTGATTTGGAAAAGGGACAAAGGGTTGCTGAGGATATTGATACTGGCATGGTTTGGGTCAATACTTGGCTACATCGAGATTTGAGAACTCCATTTGGTGGAGTAAAGGATAGTGGAGTCGGAAGAGAAGGTGGGCGTTGGAGTCTTGGCTTTTTCTCAGAACCAATGAACATCTGCCTCAAGCACGATTGAAAACATCAACTGTGAAATGTGAGTTCGCTCGCGTGACCCATTAGAATATGGCCTCTGTGGGAATTATTGGACTCGGCTCATACGTGCCACCTCACGAAATGAGTAATGAGGATTGGGCGAAAATCGTTGAGACAAGCGATGAGTGGATAACCTCCAAAACTGGCATGAAAAGGCGACGAATCGCTGACAAAGAAACAAACACCTCAGATCTAGCTGTAGAGGCATGCAAAAATGCTCTGGATGATGCTGGATTATCTCCAGATGACATAGATTTGGTAATACTTGCAACCTCTTCACCTGATGTTCCACTTTCCTCGACAGCAGGGATAATTCAGGAAAAATTGGGCTGTTCTGATTGTGGGGCTTTTGACATCAATGCGGTTTGCGCTGGATGGGTTTACGCCCTAGATGTAGGTGCCCGCTTTGCTGGAACTCCAGGCTACGGCAAGGTTCTAGTTGTCGGTTCTGAAATTTATTCTCGCATTCTAAATTGGCAAGACAGAACCACCTGCGTTCTATTTGGTGACGGAGCAGGTGCCGCAGTTTTAGGTGAGGTCGAAGATGGAAAGGGCATCTTGGGCTCTTGGTTAACCAGCGATGGTAGCGGCTCCGGTGTAATCGAAATTCCAGCGGGTGGAGTTAGAGTTCCGATTCCAAGTGATAATTTTGAGGAAGGAATGCAATACTTCCACATGGATGGGCGAGCGGTATGGAACTTCGCCATCGAGGCTTTTCCACAAGCGGTACTTAGTGCACTAGAACGTGTTGGAAAAAGTCTGGATGAAGTCGATTTAGTAATCCCACATCAGGCCAATATCAACATCATCAAGACAGGAATGGAAAAACTTGGCCTGCCGATGGAAAAGACATTCACAAATCTGCACAATTACGGAAACACCGCCGGTGCAAGCGTGCCAATTGCCATGCGTGAAGCAATGGATGAAGGTCTGATACGCCCCGGTACTTTGGTGGTTACCGCTGCATTTGGTGGAGGTTTAGCATGGGGTGCTAATGTCATCCAATTCTAATTTCATTTCTTGGATGGATATTTAGCATATATAGGGGAATCAATTTCATTGGGATTGAATCCATATTAACAAGATTAACGGGCAGACCAATGGAAACTGTACACTACTTGGCAGTAGCGATAAATTTGGCTTCAATAATTTGGTTAATTTGGGTGCTTAGACCCCCAAAAGGACTGGTTATCCCTTTGCGATAAATCCCATCATTCTTGAGAAAGAACGGCGATAAATAACGCAATATCTACCATGCCAAAGTTGTGGCTATCCTCACTGGCGGTTGGGTCTGGATTATCCCCCACCAGGAATAATTTTCCATTCTCTATAGATTGTATTCTCTTGATTATCCTTAGATTCGGCATGAATGGGTGATCTAACAACACTACTTGTCCCACTGTTACTAAGTTTGAGTCGATTCTCTCAAACTTAGCAGTGCTACCCTGCTTGAGTGTAGGCCACATTGAGTCGCCATTTACGACGACATTCAGGAAGCGCGAATCCATGGGTCTTCACGGCCCTTGGTACCCCAGAACATATGGTGGATTGCCTCAACCGCATCCATTAGTTCCTGAGCATGTTGCTCTGATACTTCGACCTTACATGCTGAGCAAAGTTTTGCAGCCTGCCAGAATGTATTGTGTAGGTCAGGGATTGTTTCAAGATGTTGAGGCTTGAAGTAGTCAGTCCAAAGCACCAATAATTCGTCCTTGCACTTCTGTGCTTCTTCTTCCTTAATTACAGCATAACGGCTCATTGTGTTGATGTAGCTTGCACTTCCACAGTCGGAGCCGTGGTTTTCAGCAAGAGTTACCATCTTCTTAGTCATTGATTGGACCGCCTCGGCGGCAACTCTTGCACTTGCAGGGTCGTAGACTCCGCAAGGGCCGTCGCAGTGGGCGCTGGCTTCGATAGTTTGGATAATTTCGTTGTAATTGTCTGTCATTTGACTCACCTTCGAATAACCGCATTAGGTGCCGCATTATCAATGCGACTAATCTGACCCTTCAAGCAATTAATGCAAGGTTCACTGTTCGTAAGGTTCCCAAGCACCCGTCAAGACGTTGTGCTTGAGTAGGCTTCCATCTGGGTTCTGAACCCAAACATCCCCCTTGTCATCGCGCCAAACTTTCTGGCCATGTTCGTTGACTTGGGCATCGGAAGGCGCTTCGATTTTCGGAACAGGCGGCGGTGCCGTTGCTAGAAGGCTGTCAAGGTCTAATTCATCCACATCTTCGTTAGCCTGTGAGGTGTCTTGGGATTCCGTAAGTGCCGCTTCCTGCACCTCAGCCTCATGAGTCAAATCCATTCCAACTTGTTCAGTAATCGGTTCATCCATTGATTCTGTAACTGTCTGTTCTGCAGCTTGTAAGTCGAACATTGTAGTTGATGGAGTTTCATCTGGTTGAGGTTCAGGCTCAGATTTGACTAGGGGTTGAGGGTTTTCATCGAACATTCTGTCCTCTGCAGAAACTCTAACTTCTACTCCGGCAATTTCGCGAATTTCATGGGTGCTATCATCAGCCTCCGCTTTCTGCGGACGACCTCCGATACCCATTCGCACGCTAAATCCAATGACTCCAAGAATAATCAAACCGATAATCAAGTGAATTGCAGCTTGTCCATAGGTTTGGTAAAACTTCACTGTAGGGAATTTATCGGAATTGTCTCCTATTCCATCGCCGTCTGTATCTTCCCACTCTGTTGGATCTTTGGGGAAGGCATCGACGCTGTCATTGTAACCATCATTATCATAATCAGCGACAAGGGGGTCTAATCCAAGTTCAAGCTCTTCATTATCAGGAATCCCATCGCCGTCATCATCGGTATCAGAGTTATCTCCTATTCCGTCACCATCAGTATCCAACCATTCTGTTGGGTCTAAGGGAAGATGATCAGTAGTGTCTGGGAAGCCGTCATTATCGTCATCAGTATCCTCTGAATTATCCTCGCAACCGTCTTGATCCCAATCGTTAGATTTAGTACTAATCCAGTTCAGTAAACCGTAGTCACATTGGTCCATGTGATCAATTATTCCGTCATTATCATCGTCATCATCAAGGAAATCAGGAGTTCTATCTCCGTCGTAATCTTGACGACAGTCCTCTACATCGTCAGAGCCTAGGACCATGGTAATTCGACCTTCAGGACATGGCAAAGCCTCAGTAGCACCTTCGATGTCTATGTAGTAATCTAGAGGCGCTGCCTCCTGAGATA
This sequence comes from Marine Group II euryarchaeote MED-G37, assembly GCA_002457555.1. Taxonomy (GTDB): domain Archaea; phylum Thermoplasmatota; class Poseidoniia; order Poseidoniales; family Thalassarchaeaceae; genus MGIIb-O1. Next base: position 37,700 of record NTJQ01000007.1, on the reverse strand, counting down.
CTGCTCCGGTTGTATTGACAAAGTAACCCAAACTAGCAGTTTTGCATTCAGTTTGTTGTCGTTGATTTTGGTAACTACCCTCTTCGCAGGGTATTTGTGCAGGAGAGGCGGGGTCTGGAACGTAGTTTCCAGGTTCCGCCTCTAAACAAGCAAACTCGGTGGTTGACCCGAAGTTAGGGTTGAATGTTCCTGCTTCACAGGTAATTTGGGCAGTGGCGGCTTGCTCATTCACATAATGGCCAGAGTCTGCCATCAAGCAGCTAGACCAGCCAGCATTTGGTTGGTAGTAGCCGTAATCGCAGGCTTCCTGTGAGGCAGACCCAATGTTTTCTGCGAAATATCCAGGATTAGCATCCATGCAATCATTTGAGGAAGTAGAACCACTAGATGGGTTGTAAGTTCCGGCTAGGCAGGCGGTTTGAGAAGAGGCGAAGTGAGAGTCGACATAGTAACCAGCGTCCGCAGGATTACAAACAGTTCCCGCTCGATCATTCTGGAAGGAACCCATGGAACAGCCAATTTGGCCAGTAGCTCCTTCGCTTGGAACATGATAGCCAAAGTCCGCATCGATACAACGGGATTGGCCTGGTGCTGGTTGATAGGTTCCTGCTGGGCAAAGAAGTTGTTCGGGCGAGCCAGAATTAGCAACGTAACTTCCAGCATCGGCTGTAATACAATCTGCAGAATTTACTGAACCGGAGTTTGGATTGTAGGTGCCTGAATTGCAGGCTGTCTGTATTGAAGCCGCCGCTGAATCAACATAGTGTCCGGGATCTGCTGTATCACAGCCAGTCGAACCTTGAGTACCCTGCCAAGTTCCAAATGAACAGGGCAATTGTGAATCGGCGGCTGAATTTGATACATAATATCCGGGAGACGCAGCGTCGCAGGCAATTTGTCCTTGAGTAGAGGAATAACTACCTGGGCTACATTCATCCTGAGCGACCGAACCTTGTAGGGCCACGAAATGACCTGTGTCTGCAAGCATACAATCAGTTGCTTCATCTGCCTGATAGATTGGATTGTATGAACCTGCGGGGCAAGGGATTTGGGCGGTTGCGGCAAGCGTGTCTACGTAGTTTCCAGGTTCGGCTTGGAAACACTCTGCTTGACCAGATAATGGTTGAAAGTTTCCGGGAAGACAGGGTTGTTGATTGATTGAACCGGTTGAATTTGTATAATATCCAGCGGATGTTGTTAGGCAACTAGTTTGGCCACTCGCTGTTTGATATTCACCCACTGAGCAGGGAGTTTGAGAAATTGCACCTACATCATCGACATAATGACCGGGTTCTGCATTCTGGCAAAACCATTGACCAGACATCGGTTGATAGGTACCAAGAGAACATTGAGTTTGATTGGTTGCTCCTTGATTTGGAACATAATGACCTGGGTCTGCGTTAAGGCATTCCCTTTGGCCTGAGTTTGGTTGATAGGTTCCTCCATTACAAATCGTCTGATTGGCTTGACCAGTCACAGGAACATAATACCCTGGACTTGCCGCAAAACAAGTAGTTTGAGCTGAAGATGGTTGATAGGCCCCAACCGTACAAGGAGTCTGAGCTGTCGCCCCTGTTCCATTGACATAATGGCCAGGCCCTGCCGCTGTCTGAGAAGTTGATGCCGGATAGGCGACGAAGTAACCTGAGGATGCAATAATACAGCCTGTTTGTCCCGAATTCGGTTGATAGTATCCTGGAGAACAGGCTGTTTGAGATGTCGCACCTGTTCCGTAAACATAGTGACCTGCTGAGGCCTGATTACAGAAAGTTGAACCTGTCTGATCTTGCCAGGTTCCTGAAGAACACGATGTGGTTTCAATACCATGTTCCGCGTCGATATTTATCGACGTAGAGCCTACTTGTGTTGCAGCCGAATTAGTTGATCTCAAGTTGATTACTAGATTATAGTCGTCTGAGTTATTGAATCCAGATGAATAGCTAATTCTGATGTAATACACCCCACTTGAATTATTTGAAGAGGCTGTAGATACTTCATCGGAGCCATTGGTGGAAGATGAATCGATTACTTGGAAGGTAGAATTTAACAATTCAATATCATAATTCTGCCCCGCAGGGGAAGTTAGGTTTGCTGTGAACCATGTTAATCTAGACAAATCGAGAGAAAATACGTCTATGCTATCTGAACCTCCTGAAATCGATGCGGAATAATTCGCACTCATAGCCGATAACTCCACGGCTGTTGTATTGCTTGTACCTGCATCACCGCCTGCCGGATTAACATAGGAACCCGCAGGAGCCGGTGAGCAAGATGATTGCCCGATCTGGGCATTTGAATAACCGGTCGCACATGGTGTTTGTGACTGTGATGCCGAGGAATCGACATAATTACCGGCGGACGCGTCAAGGCAGGACGTTTGGCCCGTGAATGGTTGGAATGTTCCTGGTTGGCACTCGGTCTGGACTAGAGTGCTGTCCGATGCTGAATGACCCACGGACGCATCAATACAGGTCAATCGGCCATATTGACCATCATCACAATCTGCCCATCTTGCCGGGTTGTTCGGATAATCATCATCAGAATCAATAGCCCCATCACCATCGTTATCGCCAGTCTGATGCGTATCGAAGAAGTTACGGATACCATCTCCATCAAAGTCTTGCTCAGTATAAGCGATGTGGGTACCATCTGCAAATATTAATTGGTAAGGATTGAGTAGAGATTCAGTCGTGTTATCAAACTCACCAGACTGAGAACCCCAACAGTACAATGAGTCATCGGATAATAGAGCACAAGTAGAATCAGAACCCGTCGCTGCTGCGATTACCGTAAGCCCCGAAGTTAGGTTCACATGAACAGTTGAGTCACCTTCACCGGGGAAAATATTCTCCGCAGAACAGTCGGAATTAATGGTCGAAGAACAGGTTCCATCGCCTAACTGACCATGAGTATTGACCCCCCAACATTGCATCGAACCATTGTCTGTTACCGCACATGTATGGGAGCCGATACCATCGAGCATGATGGCGCCAATATTAGTACCTAAATCGATGAGATGGACGCTTCCTGTAACGGCACCATTGTCGGAGAAAACTGTATACTTGTTACCCCAACAACCAACAGAGCCATTCTCAAAAATTACGCAAGATGAAAGCCCAGAAGTAACTAATGATACTGCCCGTAAACCGGTAGAGTGTGTAACGGAGACAGGAACGAACGAATCGTTGGTTGTGCCGTCTCCAAGTTGCCCCCTTATGTTGTAGCCCCAGCACATGACATCACCAAGGTGAGTTATGGCACATGTGTGATGCTCACCGGCTGAGACAGCTACGGCGTAAACGCTGTTTCCTAAGTCGACATTTACAGGAGAAACTCGATTTTCGGTGGAATTGTCGCCAACCTGACCAAAGTGATTGCGCCCCCAGCACCAAAGGCTTGCGTCTATTAGAATTGCACAGGTGTGATCTTTACCTTCATCGATTACCACTGGCTCATGGCTTAGAGTGACATAGCCTGAAGTTGAAACCGAGTTTCCAAGTCCGAGTTGACCGTAGTTGTTTGAACCAGAACAATACATTGAGTAATTGGATAAAATAGAACATCTTCCTGAAGTAGAAATAAGTGAATCTTCAGAATAAATCGGATCACCCTGAGACCATTTAACAGTTGTACCATTAGCAAGTACAACCATTGGGCCATCTACACCAATATCCAAAACAGAATGGGAGAATATCGTTCCAGCTTCGCTACCTTGAATGTTCAATGTTGGGCCACTAGAGTGTGTAAAGGAAATTTCATTTTCTTCCCCTAGAATAAACTGCGATTCGTCATCACCGGATAAGTACCCTAGCATTGGAACTCCGAGGAATAAAACACAGATTCCTAAAGCAACGATTCTCTTCATTTCCTCGTTCAACATGATTCTTGGCGTCCTTGCTGAGATTATCACTATTCCCTCTGCCTGAACGAGTTGCATCACGCCTTAAGCACCCTAAGAGCCAGTCCGTAGGACTGAACGCCTACATCCTGAAGAACTGTTTTTACGTTTGAGTATGGATTTTCAGAAGATTTCCTATATGCCTTAGCTCGATTGGAAACTATGCGCCACGCCGCCTTACTACCAATTCCTGGTATGGCCTGAAGTTGAGATTGGCTTGCTGAGTTAATCGATAAGTTCGTTTCAACTCCACTTATGCTTCGCATTCCATGACCGGTTACGATGATATTCGAATCGGTTTCGAGGGGAATCTGATATGGAGTTCCTACCAATATCGGATATGCTCCGATTTGTCTTCCGAATGTTATACCCGCTCGACCATAAATTGAGGGGTCTCTGTAGCTTTCTTGTAACACTTGTTCCGGTCTTCTAATTCGATCATCATGTGCCTCCCACCAAACTCCTTTGAGTTCTGTTCCAATTGGAAACATCTCCTCTAGGAGTGGTTTGTCTACCTCCTCTCTCACACTGCGTTTGAAGGACTGGAAGGCATCCTCTGGAATTTCTTGGAAACCCTGCCCTTCCACCTGTCTGATGTTTATCCTCCGCAACCATAGTCCTTCTGAACGTAGAGAATCTAGTAAGTCCCGATTAATTCGGTATGATTGGGTTGATTCACCATTCAACCCTGCGATGAAATTCAGACCTGGGAGCAACCTTGGCAAACCCCTCTCCCCCCTCTCTCGACCAAAATGATTGATATGTCGAATAGCGATTTTGAGTTGTTCTGAATTACAATTTAGCCAATTTTCTTCGTGGACTTTGGGGTCTGCAGATTCGAGTCCGAAAGAAAGTACTGCACCGTCCGAAAGAGTCGAAATCAGGGATTTTGTAATCTCCGTTGCTGGCTCCAAATTCTCCGCAACAATAGAGGGGTTTGCGTTGTCAACATGGAGAATCTGGAGCCTCTCATCTTCCCTTAAGCCGTGCAGAACTTTGGCAATTGGTTCTGGGTCTGGAATGGGATATTCGAGCTCCACCACTCCTTCTGCTTTGTAGGTGTAAATGTCTGTAGCGCCACCTATACGAACATGACGAACGCCATTGTCTAAAGCGGTTGTAATTTCGGCAATAACATCCGCCTCGTCCCTCCATATCGGAACTCCTTTCTTTGGTTCGATACAAAACTTACAGCCTCGTTTGTAACGCACGCATCCCTGATACAATTCCACTTCGTAGGTCAATGGTCCAGAACGACCATCTTCAGTAAAAAGATCGGGATGATTTGTGACACATTTTCCAGCCGCACCTTTCTTTGCCCAATTGTCCCATTGCTCACTAGTTCTACGTTTGTGAGACCAATCACCAGTTCCGAGAAAGTAATCCAATGTAGCGTCTGTATCCTGCACTGCACAGAATAAATTTGCCCTTAGTGGCATCCATCCATCATAGCGCCAATGGCGGATAGCCCAGCCACCTGCAAGGACAGGTAGTTCACTGGGAAAAACTGCTAGAAAATCATCCAATTCTCTGCGTGAGATTGGAGTGCCCCGAACATACTTCCCCGGGACTACAGCTCCTGCGAGAATAACCGCTCCGTCTAGTTCGGAAAGTTCTCGTTGGAGTTCTTGTCTTTGAGCAGAATTTGTAAGTTTCTGCTTGTGGAATAATCTCCATTCATCGATAGTCATGTAGGTGTATGGGATTGATTTAGATTCTAGAACGCCACAGATGTATCGGATATGAAAACCAAGATAATTTGGGACACCAAATGCAGCTGGTTCATCCTCATATCCGTCGAGGACTAACCAACCTTCCATTCTACCCCTCAACCTTTCGGATTACTGTTCAGTCTTCACGACTTCGCTTTAGATGGCTGATTGGAGCAGCAAATTTGGAATCATCGGCGATTATGGCGTTTGTTTCCTTTACTACGACTATCTCGACGGCCTCCGCCGTCATTGGATTCCTGGACACTGATTTTTCTGCCGTGTATTTCACTTCCATCCAATTCCTTAATCGCCTTCTCTCCGGCTTTTCGGCTAGCGAACTTCACAAAGGCAAATCCGCGAGATTTACCTGTGTCTCTATCTTTAGCAATGCTACACTCTGTAATCTCTCCATGAGTCGAGAAATGATTTCTCAATTCATCCTCGCTAGCATCAAACGATAATCGTGCTACGAAGATTTTGATCCCGGATACTTCGGAGGCTTCGGAGCGTGCTTTAGTCAATATCTTACGCTCAGCAGCGAGTTCATCCTTGGTTGCCTTACCATCTTTGACCTTACCCATACAGTCTTTACAACGGATTGGTTTTCCTGGTGTTGGTTGGAACGGTACGGTTGTATCGATACCGCATAATGTACACTTACACTCATGCTGAACTCGCTGTCTTCCATCTCTACCGCCGCCTTTTCCTGTAATTGCGGAGCGCATTCTCATCGCTGCTGGAGATGCTTGGTGAGTTATACCACGACGATGGTCAGCCATTGGGGAAAGGTAGGGTCTAGCCCCCTCATGGCCGAGTTTGCTCTCGGCTTCAGCGGACCACCTTTCCCCTGCCCTGTTCAACTCCTGTATATCTTCGCCAAGATTATGTCCATGGCCGAAACCGTTGGATAATGCACGATAACCCGAATAATCACATCGATTACAATCGACATTGAAGTCCTGCTTGTGATCAGAAGTAGTCAATTCATTTCCGCATGCAGGGCAAATCGCCCACAGTACTCCCAATTCGGGGGAAACCCGAGTACTGGCCTTGAGATTTGGTTCAAGTTGAGTAATTCGAGCACGTATCAAATCCCTACTTCTCATAGCATCGCCGGGTGAAGGAAGAAATCTATCAACGATTTCAGTCACGAAAATGTCCGCAAACAAATTCTCCGCAGAAAGGTCTCTATGTCCACCATCCTTTTCGATGTGAAGGATACGAATCATGGCGACCTTTGGCATGAGTTTGATAACTTCCGCAATAACGTCATCACCAATCTGCGGTGAATTTGTCTCTAGACTGTTAGCATCAACCGAGAGTATATCGCCGTCGGAAATGAGTGTCCCACTAACTAAGGCTATTGCACCTGATTCAGTCTCCGAGAGGCCCGAACCAAGGCTAGCACCAGCCGGTACATCGACCTGATTACCTGGCGTGACAAAGTCGCCAGTGGTAGAACTCATCGAGGCGGGCGACCGGCCAGCCCCCTATGAACGGTCCGCCCGTGCGTAGCACGGCAAAAGTGAACTTGAAATTATACCGGGGGTAACAAACGCCAGAATCCTGCTCTGGTCTTTCCTTGGCGACTGTAGTGGTGTGAATAGGCAGCGGGTAACACGAAATCTGTTTCCCAATATCTCTCGACTTCCCATCCAGCCGACTCGAAGATTGCCTCGATGTGTGTTGCTTCAGCGCTATGCATCAAATGGCCAATAGCATTTGAGCGAATTATTGCATCAAGAAAAGGCCTGTCCGATTTCGCCTTTTGAGTCCCCCAAGGTGGATTGGAAATTATCAAATCTGCACCACTCAAATCCAGTGAATCATCCACCCTTTTGCGGAATATTTCCACAGAATCTGATACTCCCGCCTGCTCAATTGATTGGAATGCAACAGAGCAGGCTTGTTCATCCACCTCTACCAGAACTACCTGAGGCACACCCATCAGTGCCGCACCTATCCCTAAAATCCCGTTTCCTGCGCCTAAATCAGCAATCGATGAATCCGTCGACAGGTCGCCGAATGCAGCAATTTGTGCTAGCCACGAGGCTGCAATATCACCCGAAGTAGAATATTGTTCCAATTCGATATCTCCACACGGATGTGGAGGTAAAGAGGAAAGGAGCATGGCAAGTTGTCGCTGACGCACGACGCGGGAAGGTAGTCGCTCTATTGGCGTGTACGGTCAAATCTCTTGGGCAAGTATGGTATTATTATCATGCAGGAGCCCGTCGGCGAGTAATTGTTCAACGAGTAAAACTGAATATCCTGCTGCACCACGAATTGTATTGTCAGCCATTGTAGAAAATCTAAGTCTTGAGCCGTTTATTTCTACCTCTCCAACAGCAACCGCCATCGCGGCTTTTAGATCGAGACCTGGGTGTTTATACTGTTCAAAACCAACCCAGCGGTGATTATCCTCAAGTTCTCCATCTACGAAAATAATCGGCCTTTGTGTCGCTGAAGGAAGGTTGAGTTCTTGGCTTCGTGAATATGATTCTCGCCATGCACGAACGACTTGGTGAGCGCTAACCGTTTCTCCAAATTCAACTTCTATTCGAGCATAATGACCATGATCTCGCATAACTCTTTCACAGGAGGCTTCTATATCGAATTCACAAGACAATATCTTTGCTAATTCAGTAATTATTGATTCGGCCTCCCCTGGTATTTCGCTGTTGATTTGGCGACCTGCTCTGCCTTCAGCTAGAAGTTTTCTACCTCCGCCAGAAAGAGCTTGCTGAGTGACTATTTTTACCGAAGTAACGTCGGCGATTTGCAATAATGGATAAAGGGTAATTGCAATCGGTGAAACCGTGCAATTGGAACAAGAAATTAGGCGGCCCTCAGAACTTTTCGATTGTTTCTTCAGAATACTCAAATCTTGGATATTGACTTCAGGAACGATTAATGGAACATCTGTTTGTAGACGATGTACTTGAGCGTGGGAAACTACAAGGAATCCTGCCGCCGCTAAATTTCGCTCTACCCTTGCGGCCGGTTCGTCGGGAAGTGCTGAGAAAATAATCCTAACACCTAAGCTGTGGAATTCCTCAATTAATGATGGAAGATTCTCCAATCCTCCAATCGTCAATTCAGAAGGCGGAGGCCTTTCCTCATCTAAACTCCAAAGGCATTCATCATGTGGGTTTCCAGCGGTCTCCGGAGAGCCGATTATTGCTACTGGTTCGAGCCAGGGGTGAAATTGAAGGCGCTGGAAGAAGCGTTGAGCAACAAGTCCAGTAGCGCCGAGAATGGCGCATCTGACTCTTCCATAGGTGTCCATTGTTAGCACTCATCATTACACCCCTCGTAAAGAGTACTGTTTGGAGTTCTAGTTACAATTGTAGGAGGTTTAGTTCTGAGAAGGTTAAATACCCTCGATTTCTTTCTCATGTCATGTTAAGTGAAATTGTGTATATCGTCGGCGCCCTGCTTGCCGGAGGAGTCATCGGTTGGTTACTAGCCAAACAAAAAACAAACCATGAGTTGAGTCAAGCTAAATCGGAACTTAGTCGAGCTGAGGCTTTGAATGAGGCAAAAGAGGGTGAAGATGACAAAACTCGAGATCTTCTGAATGAAGAAAGGAAAAGAGTCAATGAATTACTTGAGTCGAGGTTCGAAAATATAGCAACTAAAGTAAATCAACGAAATTCAGAGGCTTTTTTACAATTAGCAGAACAGAAATTTAACTCAGATCAAAAAGAAGCTGAAAAGTCTCTTGACGCGAGGAAAATGGAGGTTGAGAATCTAATCAAACCTCTGCGCGAAGAAATGACGAAATTATCTAAAGCAAATTCAGAAATGGAAAAGGACAGAGTTGGTGCATACGAAGCGATTAAGCGCCAATTGAAAGATTTGGGGCAGAAGGCAGACTCTCTAGGAGACAGAACCACTGCTCTTTCGACCGCTTTAACAACCTCTGGGCAAGCTAGAGGAAATTGGGGGGAAATGAAACTAAGAAGGCTTTTCGAAATGGCTGGAATGTCGGAACAAGTTGATTTCTTCGAACAAGAAACCGTAGAGGGTGGTGGTCGACCAGACTATATTGTGCGGCTACCTCAAGAAGGGGTAATTCCAATCGATTCAAAAGCGACTGGATCTCATTTCCTAAAAGCAGTGGAGTTAGATCCAGGGGCCGAACAGGATGCACATCTGAAAGAACATGCAAAAGCCATGAAGAATCGAATCAAGGAACTTGGTGCAAAGGCGTATCAAGAGTCTATAGAAGGTGACTTTGACCATGTTGTAATGTTCATACCTAGTGAAGCGATGGCAGCAGCGGCTTTCACAACCGACCCGGAATTACTAGATTATGCAATGACCAAATCAGTGTTAATAGCCACACCTGTAACTATGTTGGGGCTATTGAGAACCGTCGCTCTATACTGGCAGCAACATGCATTAGCGGAGGGTGCAAGAGAAATTTACGATGTATCGAGAGAGATGTATAAGCGAACTAACACACTGATCGAACATATGCTGAAAGTAGGCAGCCATCTAGATAAGGCTGGTAAGTCATACAATGATGCTATGAGGTCTTACGAAAGTCGCGTATTACCCCAAGGGCGTAGACTGGACGAATTGAAGGTCTCGGAGACATTACAAAGCGGATTGCCAGAAGCCACTGAAGTTAGCACGAGACCTGACAGATTAGAAGAGGAGGAGTGATGGTCTCCACCCTTTTCGCAAGGTCATGATTGATTGGGATTCCCACGAATTCCATCCAGTTGTCGATATGCCTGAAGATTACACAGTCGTTGACTTATCTGGAGGTATTTGGAACACTCCAAAAACCGAGTATAGTGTCGGAAAGTACGATGAATTGCGGCCCGGATTATATTCAACTGAACTTTTCTCAGGAGAGCGTTTTCTGCATATTGGAATAGATATTGGCGCACCTGTAGGGACAGCCTGCATGGCATTCGCCGACGGCGAAATTTCTCATTTCGGATACAATGCAGCCGATGGAGACTACGGCCACGTTGTGATTACCAAACACATCCTAGATGGGATATCAATTTGGGCTCTTTACGGCCATCTTGATTCTGCTTCAATAGAAGGTAAGTCCGTCGGTCAGAAAGTAAATGCTGGTGATGTAATATGTTGGATGGGAGCCCATCATGAAAATGGTGGGTGGGAGCCTCACTTACATTTCCAATTGTCATTTGAAGAGCCGAAAACTCACGATATGCCAGGAGTTGTAGCTCCTAGTGACCGAGAAGAGGCTCTGCAAATCTTTCCGGACCCTAGATTGGTCCTAGGCGCCCTCTACTAAAATGTAGAAAGATATGTTTTGAGACCATCAATCGCAGTCATTTCGGATGGGTCAATACCATTAATCACGGCCAAAGCAATACTTACCCAATCGGTTATGTGTGCAGCGATTAGAAGACTCTCGAGGAGGCTATCTCCTTCGCAATCAAGTAACCAAGAATCACCTGCTTGAAGATTTTCCATCATCCAAGTCATGCGCGCGCGCACGCGAGGATGAGTATGTGGACTTGCAAGGTATAGCAATGCTTGAGACGATGAGTTTCTTTCCCAAGCAACAATCTCATTGTGATTCATTTCTGGTAATTCAACAGGGCGGGAAAATCTCTCAGAGTTCTCGTTTAATTGGTTGGTAAATCTTACACCAACCGATGTCATTTCACTAGCAGAAACAATCGCGATATCTCGCTCAGACATTCCATTGGCCATTGCGGCTACTCTACCGTCACCTCCGACTATATCTGCCGACTTAGAGCTAGAGCGTAATCGACCCAACATCTTGGTGATTTCTTCCTCTGATGGTCGTGGAAGAATCCCTAGCGCCCAGCAAATGGATAATTGACTTCCCAATAAATGCCCAAATGCAGAGCGAGGCATTTGTCCAGAAGGAACTGAAATACATAGTGCTTCTTGGCTTTGTGAGAGCAAATTATCCAAGCCTCCACCCGAACAGATACCGATCACAACACCACCTTCTTCCAGTGCTTGGCGTACGCCATCTAGGGTTTCCTCGGTATTGCCCGAATAGGATGTCGCTAAGACTAACCAATCTGGCCCCCACCATGAGGGTAAGCCGTAGTTATTCCAAACCACAAATGGTAGGCCTCCTGAATCATCGGCTAAGGATGATAGGAACATACCTCCGGCACCAGAGCCACCCATCCCTAAACAGACAACTCCACTCCAATCCATATCTGCTTCGATTTCTATTTTTGCAGACATGGCAGCCTCTAGGTCATCAACAAAATTTCGGGTAAATCCTGCCATGTCTGATTTGTCATGTTTATCGAGGAGTGATTGAAAATCTAGCTCAGACATTTTCACTCCTCTCCCGTGTGTCCTGGCAGTGCCATCCATAAGTCGTCTATGAAAGCGATGCGTAAGTTTGTCAACGAACCATCATCATCGTAGGGGAGAGCGACGGTAACCACACGGTAATCAGTAGGATCCATTACCTCTGCACCGGAAGTATCTCGATTCAATACATCGACCACAATTTGGTCCGTAAAACTACTCACAACAGTAGCCTTTTCCATATCTCTCCAAGTCGCTCCTGCCCGCTCATTTCGATCTAACTTTCTAAGAGTTGGACCATCCTTCTGCCAAGCCGATACAAGCCAGTTTTCTTTCTTCAGCCGAATAACATCACCAAGCCCATAAGCTGGTTTACGATAAGACAAGGTTAGCCTAGTGACTTCTGACCCTTCTCTCATGCCGACCAGTGTCGATGTTTCTTTTGTTGTTCCACCAAATCTTCGAACAAGTTTTCTGGCCCAAGTTCTTGCTAATGCCTTTGAACCGAATTGTAAATCCCAACCGCCTGTTACAGGACCTTCTTTTGTGATGAAAAACATCGGATCTGATTCTAATTCATTGAGTAATTCATCTAAAGTGCCTCTAAGACTCTTGAGTTCCTCGTCAGACAATCTACGTCCTGCACTCCTAAGTTGCATAGTCGCCTCAAAATATGCTCCTGCTTTTCGAGTGCAGGTAGGGCAAACAGCATTACTAGTCTGCAATAATACTTCATACTGGTCAGAGAATTTGTGACCTTCCAATTGCCCTTCGACATTGACATGAAGACGAGCAGTTCTCTCATCAATTGGTTGATAGGACATATCTACTGCAACATCACTTGCTCCATCTGTAACTCCGAGATTTTCTCTAAGCCTCAACTCCCCCAATTCATCATCTTCAATGTTAACCCAGCGCTTCTCAACCTCATGCATTCCGCACTTTGCACAGCGGTATTGCTGGATGCGCTCGGGTACTTCAGAAAATACTGTTCTAGCCCTCAAACAATTCTCACAAAGACGCTCTGATGTAAGCGGAGGAGGTGAGCCGCAGGCGATACAAAACGCTGCACCATCCATACTGCTCCCCCGCCAAGCGGCAAGCCCACCCCGTTTGAAGGGTTGGTGAGCCGGTCGAAGTCTAATTCGGCCCCCTTCGGGGCCGAAATTACATGAAGATGAAATTATTCTTGCTCAGTAGCATTTGGTTGTTCGTCAGAAAGAGATTCTAATTCCGTCTCTAAAGATGAAATTGATGTTAACACATCTCGACTAAACCAGATTACCAAACCAAGCATGATTGCGTAGGCTATGTAGGATTCCATAATACCGCTCAAGATATCGCCTCCTGATCTATCTCATTCTTCCTACCAGAAACCTTCGCAGCAAGGCGATATCGTTTGTTAGAAAGTATTAGTAAACCAATGAACAAAATGCACATTACTCCAAAACTGATCAACAGGAATAATCGGACATCAGGGCTCATCCCTACTGTTTCGCTTGACTCTATAATCAAAACTTCAGGGTGAGTAGTTTCCCACCAAGTGGTTGCACCGGCAGTAATCGGAACTAAGGCGAATCCGAATAAGCCGACCGCAGATAGAGTGTCTCGATTTTGTTGTGTGTCGGGTTGAGATTGACGAGAATATACTAGAAACAGGGCTACTGCGGTAAGTAAGGCGAAGGAATTGAGTCTCATATCACCCCAATCCCAAGGCCGGCCCCATTCTGCAGATGCCCAAATTGGGCCGGAAGTAATTACTCCTAATCCAAAAATTACACCAAGATCGGAACCACTCTGAAAGTAAACCCAAGCATCTTCACTGCGCTTGAGATACCACATCAATGAGCCATAAAATAGGATAGAGAAAGATAAGAACGAGCACCAAGCAAATGGGACGTGAAGATAGAGAATTCTGTAGGCTTCCGGAGCCCCCCAACAACCCCCTCCAGTACATGGTTTCAAGCCGGGAGCAAACTCCAAACTGAGAATTGCGACAAATACAACACCTGCAAGTCCAACATAAGTCAAAGCATAACCGGAATCACGAAAATTCATTTTCTCACCATTCAATCTTCGGGGATAATGACTGCCATTGCCCACAATAAAACCACGGTCAGCCACGCTATAGCGATGTCTGCAATAGGTTCACCTAGCGATAATTCAAAACTCATTCCATTGCTCATTATCGAAGTCAGAGCGCTAGTCATTTGCAGAAACGGCCAGATTAGGACTAGTTGCAATAAAATTCCCGCTACAGCACCGGCTCTAGTAAGGCCGGACACCATCAGATGCAAAGCCGAAGCAGCCACACTTAGATCAATGATAACAAACGCGAATAACCACAGCCATAACATAACATCGGAATTCATTGCTGAACCTGAATCGTCGGCAATAACAAACCATGAGAGATAAATTATGGGCAGTGGTAGAATCAATGAGACTCCCATTATGGAAAACCAGCCTCTTGAGCTGGCACCGGTCATTGCCCTCCACCAATCTCCCGCTCTCTCTTCTGCGAGTCGTTTGATAATGGCTGGAGTAACAATAGCTGTGATGAAGGCAGGGGTTAGAATTAGAGCGGCTAACAAATCATAATTTTCAGTGCTCCTAACGATATCTGTAGATAGTGTAAATGCTAGCAATAAGGCGACCAAGGCAGGAACTCCGCGGCCAATTGTATCGATTGGGTTACGTCTTTCAAGTCTCCAAGTCCAAGCAACTAATTCCCTATGAGATTCTGCCGCGGAGGGATTTGGAAGATTCGCAGGTTCTAGGTTTGATTCCTGTATCTTACTTTTCAATTCAGAGGTTTCGCTGATGGTGACAGTTCTGTCGCAAGCGGTAATGACTTCAGGGTCATGAGTCGAAACTAGAATCCCATGACCTCTCATTTTTAGTGCTCTTAACCATCCTAACAATAGCCCTTTAGATGATTGGTCGAGTCCCTCTGATGGCTCATCAAGAAGCACGACCGATTGCTCAGAATTCAAAGCAACTGGAACAAGGGCGGAAAGAACTGCAACTCTTCTGCGTAGACCACCAGATAGTTTGCAGATTCTATCATCCGCTCGGTGTCCAAGGCCCCATTCTGAGATTATTTCATTCAGTGCTTCTGAGTCATCTGCTCGTCCAGCGACTCTACAAGCACCACGAATTCTCTCGAAAACTGTTTCGTCACCAGACATCCCCTGAGTTTGCAAACAAAGGCCAAAACCAGAGACATCTCCACGCTGACCTTCCGAGTCTCTAACCGTAGTTTCGAATCCCCTGTCGTTTCTTAGAACACTGCCGCCAGTCATTGGATGCAATCCTGCAAGTGATTCTAACAAAGTGGACTTCCCTGAACCGTTTACTCCCAACAAACCAACGACCTCCCCCTCGGAGAGTGAAAAGTCAACATCTCGGAGCACCTTTCGGGCACCTCGATCAACAACTAACCCTCGGGCTGAGAGCAAAGTTCGCGCGCTCACTATAATCCCCCACTAGCAGCCTGCGTTTGAGTGGTTCCATCGAAGTCCCTATGCACATAGATGCTCTGTCGAGGCCCGAGGGAGAGAGCTGGCAACCGCAGATTATGAGTTTGTTTGGGCCGACCTTACAGGGTCTGATTGGGCAGCGTTGGGGTTGTTTCTAGTAATTGCAACAACACCATATATCGTAGCTTGGAAACAAGATACAAGCATAGCCCTAGCCACAGTTTTATCGTTATTATTGGTAACTTTCTTTCAGATGATTATCGATATGGGGTTCCTCGATTTTACACCAATTGCCTTTCTTTCAATAATTCCAAAAATTGCAGACCATCCCGATCAGATTCATCGATTTATTACCTGTGCTTGGCTTCATGCGAATTGGATACACGTTCTGGGTAATATATTGGTAATCGCTCTTGCTGGCGTACCCCTTGAACAACGAATGGGTAAATTACGCTGGATATTGGTTTACTTCCTTGGTCTATTAGGAGGCAATATCGCATGGGTGCTAACCCATCCTGATTCGATAAGCCCCGCCATTGGTGCGAGTGGTGCGGCCTTCGGCATTCTTGGGGCTTACATGGCTTGCTGGCCGAATGATCGAATTGAATTTCCTCTACTCTTTTTCATTCGAGCCTGGCCGGTTTGGGGAATTGTAGCATTCAGACTAGGTATTGAAATCTGGAACATGTACCAAATAGAAGCAGAACAATCAGTAACAAATGTAGCGCATATGGCCCATCTTGGAGGCTTCATGCTTGCTTGGATTTTAGCAAGGCCCATCGCTAGAGGCGCACCGTCTGAATTAGATGATTCAAGTGATATTGCTATCGCTGGTTCTACGGCCTCAAAGGCGGCAAGAGATGCAGCAACTGCGAAGATGGGGAGTCTTGATTCGGACCCTTGGTCAGAAGCAGGTGATGGTTTGAAAGAAGAGGCCGCTAGAATACTCAAGAGACTTAGGGAAGAAGGTGATGAACTTGAGACTCGAAGAGCATGGTTGGAGGAGCTTGCAGAACAGGTACTCTGCCCTGTTTGCAACGGAGAGGTTCATGCAATAATATCAGGACAGAATTGCACCCTAAAATGCGCCCACTCGAAAACTCATATCAGGTGGCCATGAAGACCTCCTGATGGCTCTTGTACGGGTTCGGCTTATACCCCGAACTATGCTGGCTCTGCTTGCAGAGCCATGTCTGGAAGACGCCTAAACCTCACTCCGCTGGTACTAGTTACAATGATTCTAGTCATGGATATGGGAGTAGGGGTATCTGCGTCCACAGCCATTCAAAGCGAAGATTTGAACACACAAGAAAGACCGGATAATTGGCCGCCTGCACTAACGTGTGGAAAGGTCATATGCGACCCCATAGACCGGTCTTTTCAGACTCCTCCATTTGATGCAGGATTCCCTGTAGAGGACGAGGGATGGTGGTTCGGCTATTGGTATGATTTTGATTCGGACGGAATGGATGACCGATTACAAAGAATCATCGCAGGTCAACGTGAATCGGTTTCACCTACAGCAATAATCGGGCTGGATGGTAGACCTACAGTTGCAATCGTTGTCGATTATGCTTGGCACCCTGGCCCTGGTGATACCGCTGCTCTTAGAGAAGTTCTCGAATCTCATGGTTGGGAGCAAGAGGGATCTTGGTTCTTCCAAATGGATATTCTAGATAGCATAGTTCTCGACCATGTGCCGGTTAGTGCTTTAATTGAAATTTGGCAGCTAGACGGAGTTGTTATGGTCGAGGAACAGAATGTAATTGTTCCATTATTAGACACAGCTACTCGAGGTTCCAAGGTAAGAGATTCAGAACGATATGACGAAACTATGCGAGACTTCGGTTACGATGGTTCAGGTATTGTTATTGCTATTCTCGATACAGGAGTCGATAACGAACACTTCTCCTTAGACGATTTCTCGGATGATAACGATGACAACGAGAATGACCCCGATGATCTTGCAGACCCAAAGTGGATTGCCGGTTGTGATGCCACTTCGTTAAATCAAAATGACTGCAATAACGAGGGGGAACACGATCCAGATGATGGAGATGGACATGGAACACATGTAGCTGGAATTGCACTTGGTACTGGAGATTCAAGACGAATAAATCAGGGTTATGCTCCAGGCGCATACCTAGTAGATGTCAAAGTCATGACTGATACAGGGGGTACCAATTCCGCTGCTACGCTAAAGGGAATAAATTGGGTGGCTGCCAATGTAGATACCGACTGGGGTAATAATGACTCTAGCGAAGGAATCCAAGTCATGTCAATGTCTTTCGGAAGTCTCGGTGATCCAAATGGCGATGACCCGGGAGATAACGGGACCGCGGCAGATGCCCGGGCGGTAAACCAAGCGGCTGAGGCAGGTGTAGTTCCAGTCGCAGCGATTGGAAATGACGGAAGAAGAAGAGTCACTTCTGTAGGAGCTGCAGACCAAGCAATTACAGTTGGCTCAATTGATGATAAAGATACTATTGATAGAGGCGATGATTTGATTGCTTCATACTCTAATTCTGGCCCTAGGGTGGACGATGGAGATGACGACAAAGAAGAGGAACTCAAGCCGGACGTGGTAGCTCCGGGCAGCGATATGATGTCTGCAGCGCACGCTGCTTCATCGAGCCAATTACCAGGTACACCAAAACCACTTGCTGAAGACAGCTATACGGAAATGAGCGGGACGAGTATGGCATGTCCTGCCGTAGCAGGTCTAGTAGCAGTAATTTTACAAATTAGCGAAGAGGAGGGACTTGATCTGAACCCTGCCGAAGTAAAAGAATTATTGAGAGGAAATTCCGAACCCAAGGGAGATGCATCCGAGCCCGATATATCAGATACATGGAATGACAAATATGGGTTTGGAATAATTGATGGGAATCTAATTTTATCCGCCCTATTAGGAGACGGCGGAGGAAATAACGGCGGAGGGAATACAACAGAACCACCACCTCCCGGAGAGGGTGATTGGTTGGTTTATGAAAGGCCAATCGAGGACTCTTGGCTAGTAGAAGGTGAGACTTATTCAGTCAGAGGCCACATCGACGAAGACGCAGAGACAAATGGAACGATAGAAGAAGTTCAGGTCAAGATTATCTATACTCACAAACCTGACGGCTCGCCGACTCAGGAAGAAATTCTTGTCGATTGGCACACTGCTCAAGGCACAGTAAATTGGACTACTGATTTCTCTATTCCTGACTTTGAAGAGGATGAAATTAACGCCTTGGAAATAAAAATCTCAGTACAGGCGCGCAATGAATGGGATCAATGGAGCAATAAACAAAGACAAAACCACGATATTGGCAGAGTATCTCTAACTTTGGACAGTCCATCCGGACAAAATTCAGTTGAAGGTAATGTCCAATTTGAAGGCGAATATGAAACCGTCAATGGTGGCACTCTACAGTGGCGAATAGGCAAAGAAGATTGGGTTGATGAAAGAACCTACTCTGGTTCCGGTGGTACAACGGATATGTTCAATTTCATTTGGGATTCTAACGAACATCCAGACGGTTCACATCGCATATCATTACGTTTCGTCAGTGGCACAAGTGTTCGCTCTGAGGAAGTCAGGGTCACTTTGGAAATCGACAATCAACCACCTGCCCCTGACTTGATGTTTAGAAGTGGAATAACTGTTTCAGATTGGGGGATACCTCTGTCAGAAACCTACGTTAACTCCTTTGTCGATGTTAGCGCTGAAATTCGTAATGATGGCGACGAATCAGCCACCAATGTCGTTGTTTACCTACTGGAGGAAGGCACCAGAAAATATGAGTTGACCATACCCACAATCGACTCTGGCGATATTGTAGATGTAACTCTTTACTGGAACCCTCTATCTGTCGGTCAACGTGAGCTTAGTATCGCCTTAGACCCAGGTGATGCAATACTCGAAAGCGATGAGACAAACAATGACCAAAGTGTTGATTTTGATGTAATTGATAGACCGGATGGTGTCGATTTGGCTTTTTCAAACGGTGCATTTACCACCACTCCTTTGATTCCAAGGCCGGGAGAGCAGTTCAAAATTAATGCCCGTGTGGATAATCTAGGTTCATCGGCTGCTGAACAAATCGAGGCGCAACTCCACCTTTACACTGAAAGAGGATGGGAGTTAACCTCATCAACTACAATCCCTAGAATAGAAGGCGGTTATGCTGAGACTATTTCGTTCGCCCAAACAAATGAAGAAAGTGGGGCTTTCAAATTCCGTATCAGCCTTAGTGGCCCTATTCTATCGGATATCGACTGGTCAAATAATCAAGCAGAATGGAGCATACTAATCGAAAAGAGCACACTCTCTGGTGGAAGAGGATTAAACTTCCAAACGGGAGAAACCCCTGTCGAAGTAATCGACTTAGATGGAGAAGGAATAGTCGTAACTACCAAAGATAGTGGACTGGCGCTTTACAGACTCAACTCCAACAAAGGAATGACTGCCTGCTCAAATATGTTGGAAGAAAAATGGTCTGGTGATTTTGTCGCGGCCCCTACCTCAGATGGCATCGCACACATAGTTTGGACTCGTCGCTTCCTAGATACTAGTGGTTATCTGAAGCAGACGGTTTCATACTCCACAATAGACTCTTCTTGTGAGATGCGACCAATCCAAGATTTGATCGATCCAATTCTATTATCCGATGGCAAATACTGGGGTGTCGACATCGATGTTGATGGTACAAAATTATTGGTTGCTGGATATCATCGTGACTTATTTACCGGCGGGAGTTTTCAAGATTTAACTAGTATCTTCATCTTAGAGGCAGACGCTCCCACTTCTTCTAACGATTGGAGACTAACTCCGAATGCTATTTCAGACATCGACGTGATTGCTGGATATACAGACCCAGTACAAATTGAGTATGGTGAGGAGGATGGCCATATCCTCTACCAATCAATGCGTAACGACACCACAGGAAATGACCGTCTAGGTCTTTGGTATGCTCATGGAGACATCAAGCAATCATCGTGGACATACAAGAAGGCGGTCGGTGACCATGCATCTTTGCCCCAAATGAAGGTTCATACAATAGACAAGGAAGATAGGCTAATTGTTGCTTGGAAAGAGGGAGATGGAATAGATAGTGAACTAATCACTCGTATCGTTGATGATACCTTTGGTACCATAGAAAATTCTTCCATGCAATTATCTGCTAGAGGTCTGTCTCAAATTATCTTCATAGAAACCTCTCGAGGAATCCAAGTAATGCATGATATGGTGGGCCCAGGTGGGCCTCGAGTTCAGTACGGAATGATTAATTCTGAGACCCCTTGGATGGCAATATCGAATCGTATTTCAGATGGTTGGCTACATTCAGTAAGTCGCTCACCTGCTAGTGGTGAGGCTGTGATTATTCACACCTCAACCCAAGGTTGGGTCATAAGGGCAGTAATTGACGATAGTAAACCAAACGCAGGGCCAACAGACATTCTAGAAGAACTACGATTCCAGCTTGGTTTAGACGAAGGAAGTTTCAATATTTTGGTTGGTGGAGTTGCAATTGCAGTTTTGTTACTATGTACCATTGTTTTGGGTGTAATGTCGGGGCGTGCAATACGTTGGATTGGAGTTCGTAGAAGAAAACCAGTTCGAGGCACGGTTATGTTGGAAGAGGATGTAGTAGATGTTATCGATGAGGACGATATTCCTGTTGAGGCAATAGACACTTCTTCCATTGTCGAAGTTGTAGAGAGTGATGTAGAGAATACTTCAGCGAGACAGGAAAGAAGACAACGACGATCGACACAACCTAAAATAGCACAACCAGCAACAAACGGCGCAATAGTCGCTGAGCCATTACCACCGATGGGAGATGCACCAGTTTTACCTGGACTGCCTCCGTTGAACAAGCCAGTGGTTTGTCCCGAATGTGGGAGTCGATTCGATGTCGCATTCGACCTGAAGATGACGCGTTGTCCTATCTGCGCATTCCGAATATATCTATGAGGTCGAATTATGCGCAGATTGCATTTAGCATCTGCTTCTGAAAGACGCTTGGCTTGGTTGAAACAAAGGCTCGCAAATATCGAACTAAGCGCTGCTGCATTAATTTTTGAAGAACCGAAACCACGCTGGGGTGCGCCGGTAAATGAACAGGTTGAATTTATCTGTGCTGCCAAAGCGGAAGCGGCCGCTAGAGAAGGTTTTGTAAGCCAAATAGCCGGGAACGAATTAGCCGAAGTTGTAATCGTTTCAGACACCATTGTTGCTGACCCTGATGACCCATTAATGCCGATGGGGAAACCTGAGGACCAACAACACGCCATGGCTATGCTCCTGAGACTTTCTGGAAACCGACATCGTGTATGGTCCTCGACCGCCCTTGTATATCCTCCAAATGGCAAAGGTGAACATTCTTTGCATGGTGGATGGAGCGCAGATATTTGGACAGATTCAGCAGTTGTTGAATTCGACGAATTGTCACAAGAGAGAATCATTGAATTGGTAAGTAGCGAGTCGTGGAAAGGAAAGGCAGGGGCGTATGATTTGGCAGGTGCTGCCTCTCGTGATACACGATTAGTCAAGGGAGAGGAAGTAACAGTGCTTGGCTTTGCAGCAACTGCAATTTTTCAATTAGAATCAATGTAGGATTTCATCGATTACGAGACTCCCACCAATAGGGGTCTGTCTCGGCTTTTTCGACCAATCTTCTGAGAGCATCTAGGGTCTTTTCGTGAAAATGGTGTTCGATACCCTCGGTGTCGATATGTGCAGTTTCTTCATCTACTCCAAGAACGATAAGAAATCTGACCAAAAGGCTATGTCTTTCGCGCAAATTTGCCGCGGCTATTCTGCCTTTTCTTGTAAGGACGGCACCATGATAGCGTTTGTACTCAACTAGACCTTCTTCGTCTAACCTTTGCAACATCTTGGTTACAGAAGGTCGAGCGACTGCTAACGATTCTGCAATTCGTGCAGGCTTTGCCCGACCTTCGACCAGTTCTAATTCATGCAGAACCTCAAGGTAATCTTCGACCCTAACCGAATGACGTTTGGAGCGCCGTACTCCATCTGCCTGGTGAGCAGAACGAAGTGCTTCGAGTCTTTCAGCGTCCAATTTTACACCTCAACAAAAGTCACTCCGCCGTACTTTAGGACAAACTCGCGTTGTAAATCATCAAACCACTCCAACATCTGAGCAGAAAAACACACTGATAACACTTCATCATCCATCAATAAATCATCCTGAATTCCTTTCAGAGTTCCGGGTGCTGCCCCACAGGAGACACAAGCACCGTCCAAATCGATGATCAGTGATAGTGAATCTGTGCCGGAATGCATTTTCTCAACATTACATTTTGCTAGTATTAGTCCACCCCCATGGCCATCGAGAGCCGCTCTCACCGGACCTAGTCTAGACATCAGGGCGGGGATGAGATCAGGATGGTCACTTTTTACCAACTCGAGTAGAGACAAAGAACGAAGTCGATCCAGCTCTGCTGGTTCGTGGGCCTCCAAAACTCTCTTTTCTGCCTCCTTTTGCATAATCGCTTCAACTTGTAGACGGTATGCCTCGGCTAGTTCGTCCCCATCGTCCACATCACACCGGAGATGCCACCCCTACTTCTGATTGACCATTATTTTGGCATGATGCGACGACCGTCTAAGACGGTCGGATTCAAAAGGCATGATTACTTGCAGAAAGAGAGGGGAAACAATGGCAACGGACATACCAGTCCTCGAAATCAGTAATTTACATGCTGGAATCGACGACACACCAATACTTCGTGGAATTGAACTCGAGGTACCAGCAGGTGAAATTCATGCCATCATGGGCCGTAATGGAAGTGGAAAGACAACTACTGCGAACATAATCATGGGACATCCGGACTTTGAGGTCACAGATGGAGGTGTAGAACTAAATGGGGAGAACCTATTGGAAATGGAGCCATGGGAGAGAGCAAGAGCAGGCGTTTTCCTTTCTTTCCAATACCCACAAGCCGTTCCTGGCTTACAAGTAGGAAACTTCCTTCGAAAGTCCGTCGCAGCGATTAGAGGGGAAGATGAAGCCAAAGGTGCTGAATTTCGGAAAAGGCTGAAAGATGCTATGACTGAACTTGATATCGATCGTTCATTCCTAGGTAGATATGTCAACGATGGATTCAGTGGTGGGGAGAAAAAGCGCTTTGAAATCTTACAACTAATGCTACTCCAACCGAAGTTGGCAATCTTAGATGAGACCGATTCGGGGTTGGATATAGATGGAATTAGAACTGTAGCAAAAGGGATTAATGCCGCAATTCGAGGCACAGACTCCGGTGCTTTAATTATCACTCACTATTCTCGTATTCTCGAGCACGTCCAGCCTGACAAGGTGCACGTCTTAATTAAGGGCAGAATAGTCAAATCGGGTGGTCCAGAACTGGCTCTCGAGCTGGAAGAAAGAGGATACGAGTGGTTGGAAAAAGAAGCGGAAAAATCCGCCTAATGGAAAAAGGATGATGAGAAACATGGCAGGAAAGGAAGCGCGTGAAGCAGTAGGCGAATACAAGGCAGGCTGGCATGACCCTGAAAATGCAACAATTCGTTTCGATTTCGGACTTTCCGAGCAAGTAGTTCGAGACATCTCTGCTCTCAAAAATGAACCAGATTGGATGACTGAAATACGGGTCAAAGCATTTCACCACTTCGAAAACAGACCGATGCCCACTTGGGGAAATATGTCTATGTTGGAAGAAATCGATTTCGATTCAATATGTTACTATCTTCGCTCTTCCGATGCTACAGAAAATGACTGGGACGACGTACCAGATAATATTCGCGATACATTCGATAAACTAGGGATCCCCGAGGCAGAACAAAAGTGGCTATCTGGAGTAACCGCCCAATATGAATCAGAAGCGGTGTACCACTCGATTCGAGAAGACTTGGAGCAACAGGGAGTAATATTCCTAGATATGGATTCTGGACTGAAAGAATATCCTGAGCTTGTCAAGAAATGGTTTTGTTCAGTAATTCCATATCAAGACAACAAATTCAGTGCTCTCAATACAGCAGTCTGGTCTGGTGGGTCATTCATTTATGTTCCAAAGGGAGTTCATGTTGAGATGCCAGTACAGGCCTACTTCCGAATTAATGCAAAGAACATGGGTCAATTTGAGAGAACCCTGATTATTGCCGATGAGGGAAGTAGTATCCATTATGTCGAAGGCTGTACAGCTCCAACCTACTCCACCGATTCTTTGCATTCTGCGGTGGTTGAATTAATTGCACTACCTGGAGCGCACATCCGATACAGTACTGTTCAGAATTGGAGTGCAAATGTCTACAATCTAGTAACAAAGCGCGGAATCGCTCATGAGAATGCGAAGATAGAATGGGTTGATGGCAACATTGGTAGCAAGTTGACCATGAAGTATCCCGCTGTTATCCTGAAAGGAGAAGGAAGCCATGCTGAGGTTATTTCCGTTGCTTACTCCGGTAAAGGTCAGCATCAAGACGCTGGGGCAAAGATCCATCATCTTGCGAGTAACACAACCTCGAAAATTCTCTCTAAATCAATTTCAAAAGATGGTGGGCGAGGTTCCTACCGTGGCATGGTAACAGTATCTCCTAAGGCCGAGAATTGCAAGCTGAATGTTGTCTGCGATGCTCTCATCCTAGATGATGGATCTCGCTCCGACACCTACCCCACAATGGAGGTGGCAAACCCAAGCGCTCGTTGTGAACACGAAGCCAGTGTATCCAAGGTTAGTGATGAACAATTATTCTATTTGATGAGTAGGGGGCACTCAGAGGAGGAAGCATTAGCAATGATTGTCAATGGATTCTTTGAACCGTTTACCCGCGAATTACCGATGGAATATGCTGTTGAACTCAACAAATTGATGGCCCTTGAAATGGAAGGAAGCATCGGCTGACTTGGGTGATAATATGGATGCTGCGAGCCTGTATAAATCGCTGGATGAGCCTGACAAAGCAGACCATCTTTGGCGTTATACTCCTTGGAGAAGAGTTCATCCCAGTGGTGATTTGAATGAGATTCCAATTGCAGCCTCGCCTAAAATCACCCTAAGCTGTTTGGATGATAGCGTAGCCCTAGTAGGAATCTCTGTCGAAGAAGGAGTTGTAGGGGCCGAGGTATTGCCTGAATCTGATGAGGTTACTGCCTCTTTCATCCGAGCCGCTGCAAAAGAATCAGTCTATACCTTGAGGGTCGAGAAGAATTTCATTGCTAATTCTCCTATAGTTTTAGACATCGATACTGGCGATTCCAATTGTGCCATCCACTTAACTTTGGATATTGGAAGAAATTGTGAATTCGAATTAATTACACAAATCAGTGGTGCAGCGCCCTGGACAGGATTTCTTCGCACTGGTAGAATCGGCGATGGTAGCATCCTCAATGATGTCGTAATCGGCCACACGGATTCTGGAGTTCTACTAAGAGTCGACAGTATCGCTATTGGTCGAGACGCACAGGTAAAGGCAGGAACAGTAAGTTCAGGCAGTGCGAGAACTAAGGCAGATTTGCGATACAAGATGGGGGAAACCGGTGGACACCTGAATGTTCTTGGTTCAATTCTTTCTGCTAGCGATATGCACCTTGATCATCACATTGAGATTCACCACGATGCCCCAGAAACCTTCAGCCGTCTAGACTGGCATTCAGCGTGTGGAGGAAATTCACGTACCGTGGGTACCGGAATGCTCCGTGTCGCAAAAGGTGCAAGAGGAGCTGATGCAGGGCAACTATTCCACAATCTGCTATTATCTGAAAAGGCAGAGGCTGATGCAATTCCTGAACTAGAGGTTAGCGAACACGATGTAGTTGGTTGTGGCCACGGCACTGCCAATGGTCCGGTAGATGAAGACCAGATGTTCTACTTAGAATCCAGAGGCTTCGATACTGAGGAGGCGAAGGATGCTCTAATCGCCGCCTTCCTTAATTCAACACTTGTTGAAATGGGCAGTGATACTCTTCACAATTGGTTAGCAGAGCATCTACAAGATGAATTAGACGACCTCAAATCTTGAGAAATCAATTTGGCCTTAGCCCCCTTCACATCGATCATGGACCACGACCATTGCTCTGCAATTCTGTGCGAATGTGGCTTTCGTGGAGCTGCGATTCCTATGCGGCAACATATGGAATGTCCACGGTGTAGGAGAGTCGTTGAGGCCTGTTGCGAAGGAGTCCCTGATTACTCGCAATAATCATCCTGAACGGTCTCTGTAACTCGATAAAAGAGCCGTCAGAAGAACACCTGCAACAATGCCGAATGCAAGGCCTTGCTCTTCCAGATTAGAACCTGCAAGATCTCGAAATGTAAATCCCATGACTGTGCACATTGGTACTACAAAAATTGCGAATCGGCGCGCTCGCTGGACATTTGTTGGAGCGACACCCATCGGCCTCAGAGTTATAGAACCGGCTTTTTCTAATACCTGCCAATCAACCTCTTCTGCCCCGATTCGTAATCTTTGCAATACTGCAGGACGTATTCCCGGATCGGCAGATTTCTCGTGCAAAATCTCCCCTCTGCCTGTTACTATCCTCACCCTCTGTAGACGGCCACGAATACCTAACAATTTCTCAGTTGCATCTGCCGCCATGGGTGCATCAAGTCCATGCATATCGAAAGTTAGCACTCCTCGCTCACGACGGATTCGCCCCCCTACATCCCATGCCCCATCGGTTTCATCCGAGAGATGGGACATCTCTTCTCTTAATGCTGCCACTTCAGCGGCCCGCGCTACTTCTCTAGCTTGGCCTTTTACAGCGTGATTTCGAACTCTGGCTAGAGCAAAAATCAGAACTACAGTGCTGACTCCTAAACCAAGCACGAAACCTGTTCTCAAGGATGGCATTATTCCATCCTCATCCATCCCTGTAGCAAAGAAAGCCATCATCGAACCCATGACTGTAACCATCAAACCAATTACGACAGATATAGCGAAGGCATCACGCACTCTGACCTCCACCATAATGGAGCGGATAGGTTCATGGCGATAGAACCCATCGACGGCATAATGGCCATGACCGAAGAGGGTCTATTGAAGAATGGGCGTAAAGATAGGAAGAGGGAATCCAAGGTTGGTCGAAACTTTGTAGCAATCGCAGGAACCTATCTTATTCTGCTATTTTTGGTACCATTAACAATGCCTACAGATACAATTCCTGACCTCTCAGGTCGTGCTAATCGCTTCGATTATGCAACAATTGACGGAACATGGTCGTGGGGAAATGGCGACAATAGCGACTACGAACATGCTGGACATGATCAAGATGCAAACGGAGGCTCATTTGCATGGACTGACCTAAATCCAATTGCAGCAACCGTTTATGCAATTGGTGATTTGAACTGTCATCAGAAACATTACCGCTCATGGGAAATTAATGGTAATCAGTTAGCAGTCTGTGTACGGGATATTGGAATATTATTTGGGTTCGTTAGTTGTTGTTTAATTTGGCAGCAAAGGGGCTTGAATAGATGGACAGTACGGGACACCTTCCTGTCAATGTTCTCCGACAAATCGATAGAGAGATTCTATCACGATGATCGCAGAATGATGTTAATGTTTGTAATTATTGGATTAGGCCTCGGTCCTATGGCAATTGATGGGTTTACTCAGTTACTAACATCATACGAGTCGACGAATACAATGAGGATACTAACAGGATTTCCCGCTGGCTTCGTTGGAGGTTGGATTTTCTCAGCGATGTTTTCTGCCAGACCTAATGAATTCGAAAATTCAGAAGAGGTTTGTCTGCCAGCAAATGCCACACTTCGCATGGTTTGATGGTTAATTTCCTTGCCACCAATTAACCAACCCGCTGGTTCCAGCGGGTGGTGAAGAATCGGATTTTCCGTTTCCTAAAATCGCTAATCTCTCGATTGTATCTCGTACCGCACTAGGATATTCACCAGAACGTACGATTTGCCCCATTGCAAATCGCGGATGAGTTTCTGGATTTACTAGAACCCATTTAGCTAGTGCCTTCCTTAGTGGCCAAAGAACTAACGAGAGAATTCCGAAAGAATGAGATTCAACCCTCAATTGGTTGCGAGCCGCATCCCTTCCCAACAAAGACTTGTGTTGGTTTACCCATTTGCTCTTATCTGCAAGAAAGCGCAAAACCTTGTGGGAGTGAGAATCGGAAACCCCCCTAACTGGGCCTTGGGCTTCGCGCAACTCATTGACATCTGCGGAGGGAAGCAAAGCCAAAGTTCCACAAATCGCAGATAGAGAATGAGCCAAAACAGACTTGGGGACGTCAACCCTCTCATCTTCTGATATCTGATCAAGGGCTCTAGTATGCTCCTCTTGTGCTTCTTTTAACACGCGCCACGGTGCTTTACCATCTAACCAATCGTTTAGATTCCTAGCCGGCTCTACACCCAATCCATCTAGCACCGTTTGCCCCTTTGTCGATTTGATGAGGCGTTTGAGCATAAAGCGTTCAATACCTTCTGTGTCAACGTTAACCGGAGTTGGACGAGAGTGGAGGAACTTTCTCACATGTAGTGTTAATTTGCGTCGAAACTCCATCTCAGTAGTTTCATTTGATACAGGCCCAATTATAGCCCCCATATCGAATGGAGTTGGCATCTCAATATGGCCCGAAAGTAACGATTCATATCCTGCTCGAATAGCTTTTTGCAATTCTGTTGTCTCGAAGTATTCGGCTTTATCAGACAACATTCTAAGTGTCCCAGATTGTATCCTCTTCATCGCCACCTCAGGGTCGCAATCGACCCATATGCAAAGATCAGGGATTAGTGCGGCAGAATTAATTTGAGCTACTCTCTCAACACCTAGTGAACCAACGATACCCTGGTATACTAGTGAAGAATGAACATTCCTTTCACTCACAACAATTCTACCTTCTTCGAGCCGTGGAAGTATCCAGCCATGAGAATGGTCTACTCTATCGGCTGCAAAAAAGCCTGCTTCTTCCTCAGGAGTATGGGTGTTCTGTCTAACGGAATCTATGGCGAGTCTACCTAATGGATGATCTCGACGGGGCTCTCCTGTTACCTCAACCGATGTGAAACAAAATTCCTTTGCCAGTATCTCAGCAACAACCTTGGTTGCTAGGCCTTTACCGGAGCCATCACCCCCTTCGATGGTGATTAGGTACAAATTAACCCTCCACTAAACCAAACTGTTTTCTACTCAGATAACTGAGACCCATGCCCATCAAAATGAATAGGGGGCCTATGAACATCAATCCTTGACTCCAAAGGCCAAGATAAGCTAGAAATTGGGTACGAAAGTGACTCTTGCCATTGTAAGCTTCGATTCCACCGAGAATACCTGCAATTCCTGCAAATAGGGTTACTGCACCTATTATTGATGTAATTAGAACTGACTCACTAAGGAAACTCTCCCCTCGCATATCGGTTTCCTGAACCCCATCCCCTTCGGTCAGAGTGACAATGATTTGAGTATGATCTCCTGGAATCAATAGAACTCGCTGAGTGATATAATCAGGATGTTCGACCACAATTATTGAGGATTTTCTTGGTACATCTAGGATAAAAAATCGGCCACCGGAATCTGTGATATCTCGACCGATTTCGAGATTTTCATCATCATAGAGAATTACCGTCACATCTTCCATCCCCTCTGCTCCAGAAGAGTTGTTGATAAGAGCGGCAAAGACCGCTCCGTTGACATCTGCCTTCTGTCCAGAATCGTCGAGTTGACCGCTTAGCACCTCTCCGATATCGGCACTAATGTGTAGACTACCAGTCAGAACTCCGAGTATACTTCCAAAGATTATCAATACCGCGCCGGCAACTCTTGTGGCGGGATCGGTGGAGAGATCTTCAAGCCACCACTCAAAGCGAGTTCTCCTAGATTCATCATCGTCAGACATCCTCGCCGGCCTCCTGCTCGTCCTTGCTGATAATCGGCGGCTTCTCAGTTTGCCGCTTTGATATTGACGTATATGTGAGCCAAATTAGTGCTAATACAATCGTTGCGTACACTAACCCAATTTGATTTTCTTTCTCGCAATCTAGACAATCCACTGGAGAGTCGCTGGAGGAGTTGATTTGGCAATTGGCGGACAAGTTTGAAAAGTCAATTTTGACCTCATAATAATTTGACCAATTTTTGCCAGTAATCCAATAATTACCTGTTTTCGGATCTTGGGCAATTCCATTCAATACCCCGGAAGATTCTAACTCAAATTCTTCTCGAATCGAACTAAAGTCTACCTTCTGACAGACATAGCCATTTGAGGTTTGAATCAAATAAATCGAGTCATCAAACCACTTGTTTGCGAGTATGTGTTCGTTAGTATCAATACATTCCAATTCATTCCAACGCTCGCTTGGTCCCCCACCCACCAAAACCTCCAATGAATTGGCGAATAGAACTGTTGAATTATTGGAATATTTTAGGTGGCCTGAACCATCTGAAAGCCATAACTCAGTTTCGTCAAAATTACATATCCCCCAACCCTCTCCTTGATAAGAAAAATTACCTATTTGCTGCAATGAATCAGTGTCGTAAATAAATGCGATATTTTCTTTCCATGTAAGTTGGATGACCGAATTATTCCAAATGGTTAATCCCTCGGCGAAATAATCATCAGAAAGATTGTACTGAGTCTCAATTTGACCGGTTTCCATATTGACTATTCTAACGCTAGATTCACCGTATAAGCCAGTGCTTTCATAGAATTTCCCGGAGTAGATTTCCAAGCCTTGAGTAAAGGCGGAATCATCGTGAGGGACTTGACTGATTAATTCAGGTTCAACAACTGCAACCTGCCATACTTCTGAATTCTCAGAAACTACACTCGAAACGGGAGAAAATATTGATGAAAAAATACAGAATATGGCTAGTATTGAGGTTCGGGTTCCACATCCCCTCCTATTACTGAAGGCACGGCCCTTCGGGCCGGGTGCGTCCGAACGATGCTCCATCGATGTTATAGCGGGTAGAAGAGGGGCTTGAACCTGTCTTATTGCTGAGGTGAGTGTGAGTGAGGACTTTCAGTAGTTCAAGTAAGTCAACAACTACGTTGTTGTTGGTTTGGCTTATGCTCGCTTCCAT
Organism: Marine Group II euryarchaeote MED-G37; assembly: GCA_002457555.1. Taxonomy (GTDB): domain Archaea; phylum Thermoplasmatota; class Poseidoniia; order Poseidoniales; family Thalassarchaeaceae; genus MGIIb-O1. The sequence goes on along the minus strand of NTJQ01000007.1, from coordinate 6,290 downwards.
AATGCTACCATTGGTTAGTGCAACTGACGACTCGACCGACGAAGAAATTCAGGTAGTAGCAGGTGATTTGAGTGATTTCGACCCTGCAAACGATGGTCATGCCTACATTTACAATGACCCCGACAATCCCGTTTTTTCCGCATTTGGCTATCTCAAAAAGCAATGGATTGAGAACGATTATCCTAACTTGATTGAACCATTTTCACCGACTTACCAAAACACTCGATCGAGTAGTAGGTCTTGCGAAAATGCATGGTCGGTTGATGACACTGACTCATTCTCTACCTCAAGTGGTTCGGTGACTGCAACAGTCAGGAAAATTTCGACCAATTCGGCTATATTCGTTGAGGATGGAGTGGTGATTTCTTCCACCACTCTAAACGATATCACCTCAACATGGGAATCTACCATTTACCCAACAGATACTACATACTTTGGTAATCCGCCGGATGTCGACAATAATTGTCAGATTGAAATATTAATTTTCCAAATCGATGGAGGAGGAGGTATTGGAGGATACTTTGACCCCAATATTGTAAGTCAGCGAGAAATCCTATTCATCGATTCTGGCGATATGAGCTGGAGAAATACGATACTTGCTCACGAGTTAGAACACCTTCTACACAATGCCAGAGATCCATACGAATACATCTGGTTAGATGAGGGGGCCGCGGATATGGCCGCATACCTTTGCTTTGGCGTTACTAGTACGTTGTCTGGTCATGCAAACGAATGGTCTCAGAATTCCAACATGAGTGTCAGGTGGTGGAATCAAAGGATTGCAGATTACGGTGGCGGCTTCATGTTCATAATGTACCTAGCAGACAAACTCGGTGGTGGCGCCGCAATCTCCCGTTTGGTTTCCGATACTGCAACAGGCGGAGTTGGTGTTGAAAACTTGGCTCGAAACCCTGAACCCGGTTCAACTGCAATAGGAACGACGATGTCTGATATTTTTGCGAATTTTACCGCTGCTGTGGCTCTCGATAGTGCGCAAGGCGCATTTGGATTTTCCAACATTGCAATGACCGCAGGATGCGTTACTGGATACATCTGCAAAGTCCAAATGAGTGGCTACCGCGATGAGTGGCAATCGACTTGGACTAGTCCCACACAGGAGCTTGAAGGTTGGGGAATGCGGGCCTACAAATTCTCAGGAGGAACAGGGGCGCCACTCAATCTGATGGTTCAACCAACTCAATTTGGCGTCGCTGGAACCGTTATGGCAAAAGATTCCGCTACCGGAACTTGGACAATGAATAGATTGAGAATTGACTCGGCTACGGGTGCAGGAACCGGTCTTGTACATGGATTTGGAAATACCACCGACGAAGTTTGGGTAATTGCTTGGTATGAATCTCAGGTGACTGATTGCGATTACAACTTTGCTAGTTGTGGAATAACAACTGGATCTTACCCAACCACAGATATCGTCGTTCAAGCAGGCATAATTACCGACCCCGCCGAAGTCGACATAATTTCGGTCACTATGTTAGATCGTGACGAAGACAACTTAGACGATAGTGTGGAAATTGAGTTACAAGTCACATCGAATGCTTTCTTTGAAATCATCGAAGTCACCTTTGAGGCATTCGTGAACAACACACTTACTGATTCCATTACTTTCTCAATGACTGCAGGGAACAGCATTCCTACTGAGGAAACGATTTGGTTCACTCCGCCATATACAGACGATTGGACATTTGGAGTTGACATTAGAGACATTAGTGGAGAAGTCACCGATACCGCATTTACACTACCAATACAACTTGGAAACTTGAAACCGGTTGCAAGTGGTTCGACTTCAACCTCAATTACTCAGACTTGGTTACCAGTCAGCCTATTCGGCGGAGGATACGATGTATGGGGGTTCGGACTAATGAATGGTTCATACGGTCACAATGAGACACCAATAGCATACAATTGGGACTTAGGAGACAATACTACGTCTGGACTAAAGAATCCTGTTCACATCTACGAGGAGCCTGGAAACTACACCGTAGCACTAACCGTCGAAGACATCGGAGGATTCTACTCTGAAACCCAATATTGGACGGTAAATGTTGCAGACACTACCGAGCCTATACCGGAAATTAGAGTAGATGGAGTAACAATAACTGATGAAATTGTCTTATTGACAAACCAGAGAGTATTGTTCTCTGCAAGAAGTACTGTAGATAATGTCCCACACGAAGAAATAGACTTTACTTGGAATTGGGGTGATGGAAGCGATGAAGGTGGACTCGGTCTAGTAGAAGCTAGTCATGCATACGTCGATGGTAGTGCAGATGGGACTGTTTACACCTTGACCCTTACAATCAACGATGGAACATTCATTGTAGAACATCAAGTATACGTTAGAGTATTGAATAGACTACCTCGTCAAATTTTCGATTACGAACTTCAAACTTACACCCTAACACCTCTGACATTGCCAGACATATTCACTGATGATGATGGAATAATTGTTGAATATAGATGGGAGTTCGAATCCGGCGTGAATTTCTCAAGCCAAGGAATATCACTGACTTCCGACTTTTCTGGCACTACTTCAGTAAACCAAAATCCAACCGTTGGATGGAATTCTCCCGGTCTCAAAACTGTCTCTTTAGAAGTAACTGACGATGATGGCAATGTATCTTCTGCAAGCATAATGGTTAGAGTGTTGAATCAGAGGCCTGTGGCAGTATTTGCTAGTCCTTCTGATGGCACGGTTGAAACCGAGTATTTGTTCGAGAGTTTATCCTTCGACCCTGATGGAGATACATCATTATTACAAACTCGATGGAACATCACTGGAATGGATGAAGTAATTGAAAACTCATCTACAGTTTATCATAGTTTCACAGAGCCTGGGTTGTACACTATTTCATTGACAGTTATTGATGAAAGAGGTGCTGTATCCGCCACCAAATCATATCAGGTTAGAATCGCTAATCCTATTCCTGTGCCCATGATTGAATTTTTACAACCAAGCATTAATGGAAGCGCACTTAATTCAATCCCTATCTCAGATGAAGAGGTTACTTGGTGGGTTCCTTTTGCCGCCGACGGGGGTGCATTCATCGCTCCAAATTGCCCTCTGAAATTTGATGGTTCAGAAAGTTATGATTCTGACCCGAAATTTGTTGGAAGGCACTCCACAAACCCTGAAGACGCTGAATGGAATGGAATAACAAGATGGATTTGGAACTTTGGTGACGCTACTCCACAAGTCGAAGGACCCGTGGTTTGGCACTCTTGGGACCGCCCAGGAACCTACGTAGTAACTCTGACTGTTGTTGATGGATTCGAAGGAGGAGATACCAATACTACCTCCATTACAGTACACGTTTCAAGAGCGCCGGAAATAGAACAAATAGACCCGATTGATTCAGACTATGTCAACGAAGGCGACTTAGTTATTCTAAACCATAGTGCTTATGACATTGATTTGATTGAAGGATTGGAAGCATGGCTAGATGTAAATGCTGATGAGGACAGTGATGGCGATGGAATCTCTACAAATGACAAGGACACAAGTTTGACCAGTGAACTTAGTGTCTATTGGGATCTCAATGCATTGAACGACGCCGATCAAGATGGTGACCCTAGGAACGACTTCCTTTGGGGTAACATGACTTGGGGTGAAACCGGTGAAATTCGTCTTGTTTTAGAGGTATGTGATGGAGTTGGTGTATGTACTTCAGAGGACTATATTATCAGTGTACTTTCTGCCGAAGAGGAAAATCGACAGAAGTCTTGGGATGAATTAACTTGGAAGGACTTTGTTCCAAACAAAGAGAGCGGTGGCCTCCTAGCACTCGTCGCCATGGTAATGCTGCTCGGCTGGTTAGTTATGAGGCAGAAAGACGAAGAGGAGATTGATGCCGAGGAAATGCTTGATACCTACGAAGTTCAGGAAGTAGAAGCGGAAGGCGGGCTACCTGGCATGGATCAACACAATCCACCCCCACAACCGAAGTATCTGACGGTTGACGAGCGAAGGAACAAGGAGTCCGGATACGTCCGCCCAATTAGAACTCGGAGGCGCTGAGGGTGCATGAAATTCTGAAAAAACTCTTTGCGAGTGGATTTAGCTTTGGACTAATTGTACCGATGTTGGCAATTTTATTGGCGACAACTAGTCCGGTTGTTGCCTCAGGAGACGAATGCTCAGTACCTCTTGATGTTGGTTTTGACTCATCTCTAGCAGAAGTTGTTGAGGTTGAGGATAATTCATGGAATTGGTGGGGGCAACCAAGCCCAAATAATGACTTACTACCCCTTACTGAAGATTTGTATGTCGAAATCGATCTGCAAGAAAATTATGCACAAGCGGTTCGTTTGGAATTGGTTACAGGATATTCGTATACCTTCTGTGTTGAATTTAATTCCGACCCAAATAATCCCCCCTCCGAAGACCCGAAAGGTGACGTATACTTGTTTGATTCCGCGAATTGGAGGAGATACCAAGATGAATATGAAATGACATCCGAAGGTTGGGAGACTCCGGAGGAGATAATAGATATGATTCCTGTTGAATGGCGAGACATGGTCGTGTTTCTTCCCTTCAGAGACGCTCACGCCTATGAGGAAAAACGGAGTACCAGTTTTTCCACTGCTCTAGATAACGATAACAAGGCCTTCATTTCTTGGTTTGGAGATAATAGTGATGCAGAATATTTCCTCGCTCTCGATAATTGGAACAATAGCAGACCAAATGATGCATCAGTTGTTGATGGAGATATGATTGTTCAGGTTTGGGTTGAAGTAGAGGATCGATTAACTCTACCTAAATTTACAGCCTACATAATTGTCGGATTACTACCTCTAAGCTGCGTAATTGTGCCTATACTATTGCACTCAAGATACCATTCTAGCGGTACCGAGGAGAGTCAAGAAAAACAAGAATTGGTTCCATTGCTAGAGCAATGAATCATTCGTAGTGTAACATTTCCCAAGCAATTAGTAGGTCTAATGCGTTTATTCTACCTTGAGAGGATAGATGGGAGCCGGTTTCCATAGTGGAATATACAAGTTCTTGATTTAGTAATGGGCCGTGAATTCGTGTCCAATCGCCACCTACACCCATGCCCATAATCGCTGCCTTTTGTTCGGATTCTCTTAGACTCCACGCCGCCTCAAATAATTTCAATCCTGAAGACCTTCCACTGGTATTGTAACAGACTTTGATAATATCTCCAGAATCTGCCATATCGTCAATATCATTGAGTATTTCTGATGAACTATCGGGCTCATCTGAGAAATGAGCTGAGGAAATTACCTTAGTATTGCCTTTGGCAATCTGCAAAAGTTCAGTGCGGATTTTTGAATCAATATCTGCCTCTAGGTCAACCCAACTTACTCCACTGTCGATTGCCGTTCTAAGAACAGAAATTCTCTCTTCTTCGGTGCCCGGAAAATGGCCACCCTGCCTCTCTGGCCGACAGGTTAGAACTACTGGCAAATCGATACCACCCTTGAATGCGTCAAGAGCAGCCGATAAATCGATTGAATCAAATGCTTGAGGGATGTACTCAGGAGGGATATATGCAGGCTTTCTGCGGCGACCTTTACTATCGGAATCATTTTTTTCTACAGGTTCAGGGACTTTCTCAACGACCCAAAGCATGTCGAGGCGGACCTCACAAAGATCAGCTCCTACCGCAGTAGCACGTGCAGCATCTGCGAGTATCTCATCCACCGAGCAACCGGATAGAGTCACACAGATGGTGGGTCTTTGCATCGGCTCGGCGACCGGAGAGGCCTGTTTAACCATATTTGTGAGTCGATACCCCTCCTATGGAGGGGTGGAGGTGTAGATTTACTTACACTTTCGACGTATCTGTGACTGCTTCTAGGGAGTATTGATTAACCCTCTACGAGAAGAGTTTTAATAGGATCCCTGAGGGTTCCTAAGGAACCCTCAGACGATTGGAGTCAAAAATATGGCTGATGAGTATGGCGCAGATAGCATTCAGGTCCTTGAAGGCCTAGAAGCGGTACGAAAAAGACCTGGAATGTACCTAGGCGACCCTCATGATGGTTCGGCGCTGCACCACTGCATCTGGGAAGTGGTAGACAACTCTGTCGATGAACACCTAGCAGGGCATACGGATTCAATTGAAATAACACTCAACCCTGACCACTCGCTCTCGGTCAGAGATTATGGGAGAGGGATTCCTGTAGGGATCCACGAGGAATTCGGAATTTCTGCGGCTGAAGTGATAATGACCAAATTGCATGCAGGGGGGAAATTCGACAATAGTTCGTACAAAGTTTCTGGAGGTCTGCACGGGGTTGGAGTG
>NTJQ01000006.1 GCA_002457555.1 Marine Group II euryarchaeote MED-G37 | reverse complement strand
AACGGCGTCCCTCAACTTTTGCGTCATATCATTCGACATGCTAATCGCTCCTATAGGGCGTACCTTTCAAAATTTGAAAGGGGGTTTTTATTCATCAATCTATGACTATGTTTCCATAGAATAGGACCATTGCAATTGCTAGGCCCCACATTACCATGCTGATGTCCTTATGCTTACCAGACAAGCCATTGATTGCTACGTAGCTGATGATACCCCATGCAATACCTGCTGCAATAGAGTATGTGAAAGGCATCATGACCATTGTAATGAATGCAGGAATTGAGTTGCCTGTGTTAGACCAGTCAATATCTGCTGCTTGCCTCATCATCATTGCTCCAACAATTACCAGAGCGGGTGCAGCTGCGAATGTTGGGATTTGCTTGAATAATCCAGCTAATAATAGACCAGATAGCATCATTACACCGACTGTTACAGCGGTTAGACCGGTCTTTCCACCTTCTTCAACACCTGCTGCGGACTCGATGTATGTCGTTGTGGTGCTTGTACCAAATACAGCACCAACAACTGTTGCTCCAGCGTCTGCCATGAAGGCTTCGTCGGAGTTGTGTAGTTGATCGTCGTCGTCGACATATCCGGCTTGACGGCCGACAGAGTATAGAGTTCCTGCTGTGTCAAAAATATCTACAAAGAGGAATGCTACCATTATCATAAAGAAGTCGCCGTAACTTACGCCGTCTCCCAAATTACCCATTCCGTTGTCGCCGAAGGCGGCCATGAATGAGTCGCCAGGCCAGTTGGCTACATCAACGAGTGCTGATGCAGAGAATGTTACCTCTGCTGCGTTGAAGTCGGTTACATTGTATGTATCTACAACCGGGTTGTGGAATTCGCCCAGAAGCCAAGCGATGATGCTCGTTCCAAGAATACCATACGCAATTGCTCCCTTTACGCCTCTCGCCATCATTGCTGCCATACCTACTAGGCATAGCATGCCCCATAGTTCGCCATTGGCTAAGCCGATTCCTTCTAACTCAGGAGTTAGTTGTACTAGGGTGGCGTTGTCATTAACGATCCAGCCCATTTCTCTTAGCCCAATAATTGCCAAAAACATACCAATACCTGCTCCAGTAGCGATCTTAAGATCGGTTGGTATTGCATTTATCATAGCGGTTCTCGCACCCACTTGAGGTAGAGATAATATCAGGAATAGAATACCTTCAAGGAAAACGGCGAATAGAGCCATCTCCCATCCAATTCCATTGTCCCCGAGTACTACGGTAAACGCGAAGTACGCGTTCAGCCCCATTCCAGGAGCCAAGGCGAAGGGTAAGTTCGCCCACAATCCCATGATAACACAGCCCACGAACGCAGCAACTGCGGTCGCGAAAAGTGCATCATCGAAAGGAATCCCTATTGAGGCAGTGGTATCTGTTGCCGTAAAGCCGAGATTCAACATATCTGGGTTGACGAATAAAATATACGCCATCGTCAGGAATGTTGTCATTCCAGCTCTAATTTCGCCCTCTAGGGAACTGCCTTTCGCAGTATATCCAAAGTAGTCATCTAATTGTTTTACTTCCATTTTTTCACCTGTCTTTCTTACTATAGCGCATAGGCTACGTGGAACATGAAGAATACGGTCGGCTTATGATAAATACCGTCGAAAACTCACTTATTTCAGAATTAAAGCGGTTCCGTTCACTGGAAAGTGGGGGGTGGGGGTTTGTTTGAATTCGGCGCCAATAGCAATTCTTGCTTCCGTATCACCGTGAAAGAACACAACATGTTTTGGTTTGCATGAACGCACAAATGTCTCTAATTCTGAATGTCCTGCATGATTTGAAAGTTGGAATTGATCTACATCTAAATCGATTTGTGTTATATTTCCATAAATTGGTAGTTTGTGGCTGTCTAGAAGGCTCCTACCTCCTGATCCTTCTGCTTGATACCCTGTGAGAAGTATGGCATTTGCTAAATCGTGCCTTAGACGATTGAGGTACCAAATCGCTGGCCCGCCATCCAACATACCGCTAGTCGTCACAATAACGTCGGCTTCGAGGGCTTTCTTACGATCGGATTTGCTACGTACTTTTCTTGCCCAGCGCCACATTTTTTCCAAACCAGTAGGATCTCGGATGTATTGTTGATTGTTCATCCAATGTTGAGTGACTCGGGTCCCCATACCATCGAAGTGGACTTTGAGATGTGGTGCGGCTTCGTATAATATTCGAAGTATGTCCTGGCACCTACCAGATGCGAATGCGGGGATTAATGCCACGCCGCCTCTACCAACAACTTCTTTGACTCTAGTAACTAGTCGTGCTTCCTCTTCCTGACGATTAGGATGTTCTCGGCCGCCATATGTGGATTCAATACAAAGGATGTCGCAATCTAACGGTTTTGCGCCACCGACATTCGGACCAATTCTAGTATCCATATCTCCACCCCACAGTAAACGAAGTTCTGGGGTCTCGATTTCTATCATGGCAGCTCCAGGAATATGGCCAGCGCGGTGGAATCTTAACCGCCATTCTCCAACATTGAACCATTCTCCAAAGTTGTGGGTTTGCCAAGCACCCAGTGCAACATCGAGATCCCTCATATCCCATGGAAGCGGATACCCCTCTATACTGGATACTTTGTATGTGTCTCGCCACATCATTTCAGAAACCGCTGCTGTTAGTTCTGTTCCATGAAGAGTAGTATTGTGGTGGCCCACCAACCAAGGAGCCATTCCTATGTGATCGATATGTGAATGTGTGATTATTGCGTGGTCCACCGGGGGGCATTCTGAAGGATACTTTGGTGGTCTTGTAGGTGCTAGTCCGTAATCTATCAGGATTCTTGTTCCTGTTTTGTCTTCGAGTACACAACCAACGTTGCCCACTTCGTCCCCGCCTCCCAAAAAATGCAGACGGATTCCTTTCTCGACTGGGTCAGTCGGATATGATGTGGTCCGCCCGGGCGAGTAGAGGACCATGGTGGTGTCGGGTTTTTCTTTCCAAATCAAACTATGCCGGGGGTTGTGATGAGGAACCCCTACATTTCCATTGGAATTGGTAGGATATCAAATTGGTTCGAGAAGAAGCCACCCAATGGCTATGGACTGGTAGTGGTATAGGCTCAATGAATATCGCTAATTGAGAAGGAAACGTACTTTCTATCGCTTCTTTGGCTTAGAAAAAACATTCCACAGGAAACCAAGGGGTCGGGGTGGGTTTGAGTAGGAAAACCATTCCCACCAACCAATGCCGAGGCGTATAGGAGAACTCCTCTCACTAGACGAGGGGCGCTGCTTTGGTTGTGCGGCATGCGTTGCCGTTTGCCCCGTCGACGCACTAGATCTCTCGAATCTATTGGTAATTATAGACGAACCAAAATGCACACATTGCGATCTTTGTATTCCTACATGCCCCGTACACGCTCTTTTCTTTGAGAAGATCAAACACAAAGTGGTTAAATTTGGAGCTGTGGGAAGTTGAAAATAGCTATTGTCGGAATCGAACTATCACAATTGGTTTGCGCTCATACTATCTTTGATTTACACCCAAATGCGGAACTACACCTAATCTCTGAGCGTGCAGAGGCGGGCTTGATAGGGGAATTACCCGGATTAATTTCCCAACCACTTTCGAATACCATCTCAAATGAATGGCTGGGGAATTTGGGTTCTCAAATACCAACAACACCCGACACGGCGGTACGCCGTTCCTGGCTCGAAAAAGCACTGGCAACAAAGTTAGTTGAAAGGGGCGCAAACCTCCATCTGAGAACTTCAATCAATCAAAACAAATCAAAATTAGGTGAAACCACCATCTCCTTTGAGGGCGCTGGGTATTCATCAGGTTCTACATTATCGGTCGAGAAAGTAATAACAAAACCAGAAACCACATCCTCAATTCACTGGCGTGGTGGTGTACATAATGAGGAATTGGCGGGCTCAAATTATGAGGGCCATAGACCAGATGGTCTTGTTGAAATTTGGTGGCCGGCTGAGCAAGAACCACCACGAAGCGATGGAAAGTGGTTACAATTGATGGATTGGAGTGGTGAAGATCCATTACTATCTTTGGAGCAAGAAGTAGAACTTGGGCGTTCACTTGCATCAACCGCCTGAAACACTTAGACAGTAAATCGCTACGCAAGGTCATGGTGGGAGAGCCAGGCCCGACCCTCCGCTATGTCAGCAACACCACTGGTGTGGCTAGGCATGCCATACTCATAGATCCAGCCGATCAAACACCAGAGATGGCTGCAAAACGATGCATGGCGGCGGTATCAGCCGGCTCTAGTATGGTATTAGTCGGTGGCTCGACAGGTACTGATATGGGAAATGTCCACAATACAGTCATAGCCATCAAAGAAGCTCTCGAACTAGTTACATGGGCATCTAGCCAAGATTCTGATCTTGATGAAGAATCTTGGATTGTACCGATCGTATTATTCCCTGCAGGCGCCGCTGCATTATCTCCTTCAGCAGACGGCATCACATTCATGATGCTGATGAATAGTACAACTCCAAAATTCCTCATCGAAGAACAACTAGCCGGCGCCCCATTCATTCGACAGGCCGGCGTTGAAACCTTGCCAATGGGGTACGTTGTTTGTGCACCAGGTGGTAGAGTTGGAGAAGTCGGGGAAGCGAACTTACTAGAGTCCGGCCAAAACGACAGGGCGGCAGCATACGCTATGACAGCTCAATCCTACGGATTCAAACTCCTCTACCTCGAGGCTGGAAGCGGAGCTCACACTCCAGTTGACCCTGAATTAATTCGCACCGCGCGCGAGTCATGCAATCTGACATTGATTGTTGGCGGAGGAATTCGTGATGGCGCAACAGCAAGGCGCGCGGTCGAAGCCGGTGCAGATTGGATAATTACTGGAAATCTAACAGAATCCTTTGATGATGCAGACGAACTACAAAGAGTCTTGAAAGAATTTATATCAACAATGAATTCCTAAGAAATCACTGACTATTCCGTATGATATTGTGGCCTTTACCAGAAAGCAAATTCTCTTCATCAACATCAAGCCAAAGTAAATCACACATTGAACAACCATCAATTTGCTTTATTTTATCCATAGATAGAGCAGAAACAACAAATCCCCCAACACTAGTATAGTCGGTTTTTTGTCTGGCCGTTATAGTGAACCTCCGCATTTTTTCATTACAATCAGGACAATCATATGAACTGACATTTTTAGAAACTTCTAATCTTTTTCGGAAATAATATGCATCATCTTTCAACAAATCATCAATCTGTTTAGTTTCGATCAATACACCTTTGCAAACACCACACTTCAAACGCGATAATTTATCCATTGAAAACCCATAATAGATCATCCATAAACCAGCGATACTCAGCATGACAGGCAAAAACAAATCAACAGAAAACACCAATTCATGAACAACAACAATCAAACATATAGCCCCCAAGAAAATCAAAGCAAAAGAAGATCCGGGGCGCTCATCTTTGTATTCTAAATCACCACATCCTTTCGGACAACCAACACCCACCATTATACACACCCATCTTCTATATACATTATCGAATTTATCCCAGCACCATCAATTTCCCTGGAGATTAGAAATGATCTCCATCAGTTGGTCAATTTTAGATTCCATATCTAATATCAGCAACATATGTTCTTCTTCGCGACGAATAAGGCTGGAGTTTTCTCTTCGTAACTCGTCAACTCGGCCTTCTCCGACTACTTCTTCCAAGTCCTTACGCCGACCTTGCTCATTGGCCAACATAGTTTCCAACTGCCCTCTTCGAGATTCAGCAACCCTAAATCGCTCTTCTAATTCAGCCAAATCTGCACGCCCGCCAGACTTTGAGCGGATATTGACCAATTCACCATCAAGAGCACGAGCGCGCTGTCTAGCCATGGCGAGCTCACGTTCCAATTCACCCAATTCTTCCCACATCGAAACAACTTCTTCCACTAAACGACTCTTTGGAAATGCGTTTAGGTGAGCCAACAAATCGTCCTTATTCATCGGTCTAGATTCCGACGCATCATCAACGCCGACTTCTTCTACCGCCACAACAATCGAGAAGAATCGAGACCTCGACACACTTCAATTTTGAGGGTATAATTAGCAAATCATCACCACTTCCCCCCTCCTTTTCATTTCGCGAATGCTATCCGTTTGGGTTAAAACACAAACTTGGGTCGCGAAGGCCATGAAGGCATACCGAGCCGTTGGCACATTCCGTAATGGAAGGACCAATCAAAACTACTCTCTTGACGTCGTAGCCGCCGACGAAGAAGATGCAAAACACCTAGTCTACTCAAACTTCGGCAGCCGTCATGGAACCTCGAGGCGCTTCATCAATATCGACTCATTATCCGAAATTGAGCCAACCAACTCAACAGAACCCCGGGTTATTGCTCACTTCCGCGATACACACGATTTCTCAACACCCCCTGCGCGAAATGAAGAAGAATAATTCTCGCATTAGGACGTACTTTAGCGCGGCGTTCAATACCAGCATCCCCACGCGATAAGTAGGAGGAATCGGGCTGCATAGATACAATCAGACCCCAAACCTCCTACTCATCGGCGGGCCGAAGACCGGCACAACATCTCTCATGCATTGGCTTCGAACCCACGAATCTATTTTTCACCCATGGCCAAATGAAAGCCACTTTCTAATGGCGGGCGTGGCGGAATTTCCAACCGCTCCAATCCACCCAAAAGGGCACACAATCATCACCCCAGAACCGGATTTCCACAAATTTAGTGGCGAACCCTGGGTGATGGATAAGTCAGTATTTCACCTCTATTCAGATCGAGCACTAACAACCGCCCGCGACCAAATGCCGGATGCGAGAATAATCATCACACTCCGGGACCCAATCGAATTGATGCTCAGCATGCATCAAGAGCACTCAAAGCGATTAGTCGACTACAACATTAGTCAGTCCGAAATGCTCGCAGCAGCTGCAGCCGGTGATTATCAAGCAAATCCAGAGGACCCACAAACCTGGAGTTTCCTTTCCTTCCCTCGTCTCAAACACCCGACATTACAATGGGTCGAAGCCTTAGGAGGAGCGGAAGCCAACCGAATCCGAATAATCCCTATTTCGTCGATTAGAAACGATTCCTTAGCCACCCTCAACAGCATCCTTGAATGGCTCGACGAGTCGCCTTTCCCTATTGACCAAAAATTACCCCATCACAACGAGGGCGGCGATATGAACAAAGCAGGATGGGCCAGATTCCTTCGACAACCTCCAATGTTCCTCGTCAAACTTGCCAAAATCCTCCTTCCTTCTCACAAACTTCGCAAGGCAATTTTCGACCCACTACGCCGCCCTGGTTACAAAGCTAAAAAGACCCAAAGACCAGAACTCAGCATCGAGAAACGCACTGACTTAGAAGCAGCCTTCTCAGAAGAGATAGAGTTCCTCGCGAACCTCGAATCGCATATCGACCCTAGCCTCATAATCTCACATTGAGACAGAGCCCGGCCAACAAAAATCCCTAGCGCCAAGGTCTCGATAACCAAGATCTAACCATTTCCACGCACGACGCGTGTACGCAATTGTGAAAGAGGATAGCAAGGAGCCCCAACCGTGCTTAAGAAGACAGCAATGCGCCAATACTGGCGAATACAGCAGAGCCAAACACTCATTTCCATGGGTTTTTGGTGTACAACATTAACTCTCCTAATTTGGCCCTTAGTTAGTTGGAGATTTGAAGAAATGAACTCTGTAATGGGCATACCACCTACCTACTTAGGCCTCTTAGGGATATTCGGAGGAGTGGTGGTAATAGTCCTCTCAATCGGTTGGATGTATGACGTAACGTTCGGTCTATGGCGTGAACACCTAACTGTTGTCCAGGAGCGAAACCCATTTACAACATACAAATTGAATGCCCCATTCGGAATAATTCTCGCTCAGACTAACACAATTCTTCGCAAGATGTCCGAGGACGATGAAGAAGTACAACGCCATTGCGACTTCGTCGACCGGTGGCTCGAGTGGAATTCCGAACAGGAAATTTGGCAACGAACAATGAACTCATGGAAAACCATCGTAGGTGATGATGATCCATTCATGCAACACCTATCAGAACCAGCACGAGAAAGTCTGGAAAAAGCATCAGACGAACTGCAAGAATTCTGAATCTGGTGTTGAAGATGAAGATCGAATCGATGTACGGGGTGTACCATGCAGATGGCGGCTTACTTGGGGAATTACGTTACGTGATGGGAGTCGCATTCAGAGGCCAACATTGCTCACTCTGCGACATAACCCATAGTGTCGCTTGGGAAAAAGGAGAGATGAAGGAATGGAGAAAAACCTCAGAAATACCATTTCACCTAGTTCATTTGAACGAGAGGCCCGAAGAAGTCAAGCAGGCCACGGAAGGAAAGACACCCTGCATCGTGGCCAAAACCAACTCCGGTTTTGTAATGCTTGCAACAGACGAAGAACTCACTTCATTTGATGGTTCTGTTGAACTTTTGAAGGACCACATAGAGAACCAATTAACCAAAAATCCTCCCAAGCCATCCATATCATTTACCCCCGAAAAAATTGTTGAGATAGCAACTCAAGCCGGTGAAGCGATCATGGATGTCTACGAGAACGCGGAAGATTTCGAAATCACTCAGAAGGGAGATGAGTCTCCACTAACAAAAGCAGATATCGCAGCCCACGACGTAATTGTAGCAGGATTACAATCAATCGACTCCACCCCTATCGTGTCTGAAGAAGGAAGGGTTGGCGACCCTATGTCGAGTAACACATGTTGGTTGGTTGATCCATTGGACGGAACAAAGGAATTCATCAAAAGAAATGGAATGTTTACAGTCAATATTGCTTTGATGCAGCGTAACGAATCTAGATGGAAACCACTGTTTGGAGTAGTTCACGCCCCCGCATCTGATACAACTTGGTTTGGGGGCGCCTTGGCAGCATCCCAGCGGGACGGTCCAGAAGGATCGGGCCCAATGATGGTACGGCCAACTGAAGGTAAGGTGAAATTAGTTGCCAGCGGTTCTCATCGAGGAGAAAAGGACGAATCGTTCGCTGAAGCCGTCGGAGAACACGAATTAGTCCGAATGGGGTCCTCACTCAAGGCCTGCATTGTTGCTGAAGGCGGCGCAGATATCTATCCAAGATTCGGTCCGACTTCCTGTTGGGATATTGCCGCCGCACATGCTGTAGTCTCAGGCGCCGGAGGCATAGTAGTCGGACCAGACGGAAAAACACTAGACTACGACTTGGTTGAAGAAGTACTCAATCCGTACTTCCTAGTTGCCGCAGATAATCGATGGACAGAGATATGGATTCAACATCAATGATTTGTCATTGAATGTACCACTTCGAGCAATCAAAACCCATAGACTCTTCCAGCAATGCCAAATCAGCATTCACCTCTTTAGCTAACAAATTCCTTTGCGACTCAGTGATCTCTCTCTTTGCAGGGGCCTTGTTTGACAGAACAGGCATCTTGTACACATTCACACCCCTAGTCTGTAATCTTCTGACGATGGGCCCTTTGATGAAACCAGGTAGCAGACTCGAAGTGAATCGTAAAAGACGGCCAAAAACAGTCATCGGCCGTCGGTCTGCGGCAGTATTTGCATTGTGTACCGACTCTAAATCAAACAAATGTGAAGATAAGGACAGATGATCACAAACGTCCTCAAGAACCTTCGAAGGATCATGGCGCATACGATTTGCTTCAATCAAAAAAATCGACTCGCGGTCAAAATGGTGTAACCATCTTGCAACCGCAGCACCATACAAAGTATCAGCCGAAAGCCGCGAGTCAGCCCAAGCCTCACCAAAATCACTCCAATCAGTGCCATTTTCTGCATCTTCTTTGGTATCTAGAACCATATTCCAATGAGAAACCGTTCGACTAACAGGCTCTCGGAGACAAATGATAAGACGCGCATCCGGCCAATTATTTGCTACACGTGAAGGAGCAACAGGACAAGCCATAGCATGAACCGAGCAATCAATTCGCAAACCTTCTCCATTGAAGCAATCTGCATAAGCCGCCCAATTGGGCTCAGAAACATCTCGTCCAAAGGTCCCCTTATGGCTAGCGACAATATTCGGCTCCTTTGGGTCCGAGACACAAATTTCGGGGTGCTGCGTCAATGCTTCTGCCAACCAAGTAGTGCCACACTTGGGCGCACCGAGCAAGAAAGCCCCTACTTCAGGCACTTCAGCCATACAACCCCCCCAAACTACGTAGTTATGAGCATACAGACTCCGAGACACTTACTCCGAGTCGTTTTCCATAACCAAACGAATAGCTTTCAACTGTTCGTTTTTTTCTGAAACGGTCCTCTCCAGCAATTGCTGAACTTCGCTCACTGAGGCCGAAGCGAGGGCAGATTGGCGATCATCGTTCGAATCTAATAATGAATGGCAAGCAAACCATAAAGAATACTCTGAATAAGGCGAAAACTCAGATTTCAGAACCGAGAATACTTCAGGTAGCGACAAATCTTCATTTCGAAACATACCAGACATCTCGACAATCTGCAATGCCCACATCTCCAAAATATTCATCCAATCATCGTCATCAATAACGCCATCTATAGGTTCCAAAATCTCTACTTCGGCTCTGATGTACAATTTCCCTTCCGCATCTTCCTCAATGTATTGTTCTACAAGTTCGTCAACAGACGGAAATACATCTCCAAAATCTTCAGCGGGAAGGGCTGCAGGTACGATTTTCTTTACTCTGAATCTTTTTTCTCCATACGCTGTGAACATCAAATTCGCGCCCTGTTCCTGCAAATTCTCTGCAGAAGTTAGAACCCCATATTCGGACGAAAGCGTCCACCCATTTACCTCTTCGCCGTCTTCGTCTGCGGCTATGTATCCGAACTCAGAATTATTCAGAACACAGTCGTCCAACATTTGTTTGTATCTTGGCTCAAATACTCTCAATGGCTCTTGGCACATTGGAAAAATACCCATCGGCAATACAAACAAGGGAACGGCGAAGGACTCGGTCACAATATGAAATAGCCAGCATTGCTATTCAAATGTTGTAATCACTCGCCGTCCCAAATACTCTCAGCAATCATGAATTCCATAACTTTCTGAGATACATTCGCTCTGTCCCCACCTCTAACACCTGTGGCGGAGACAGCGAATACTTCCGGGGGAATATCATCTGCTTCACGTAGGTCGTAACCGACCTTTCGACCATAGGATATGGCCTCAATATCTGGCATAATCCAAGCCTCAACCTCTTCTCCTTCGTAGCGGTGCTCGATCATTCTCTTCCGCATATCAGCAGAGTAAGGGTCGGACTCGGATACGGGCGTATCACGAATTCCAACAACGACTCTTTTTCCTTGGTCCAACTCTCTTTGGATTAACCATTCATGACCAACGTGGAGAGGCTGCCAACGCCCAGGAAGTAGAACCGCCTTATTCTTCTCAAATAGGTGAGCTAACTGCTCGACCATATCGTCGACCGAACCGCCTTCTTCACCAGTTGAATTTAGTGTAATATGGGCACATTTTGGTTCATCGAAAGGGTCCGAAATCCCAGTAAAGTTGGAAATCTCTCCACTTCTTGCCTTTGCATACAGACCCTTTACATCACGTTCTTCACAAACCTCGAGTGACGTAGAGATGTGCACCATTAATGCATCATCTGGAAGAATCTCAAGAATCTTCTCTCTTACATCCTCGTAAGGGGTGATGAAAGAACATAGGACATCAGTGTGCTTAGAAATCATCTTTGCCATCTTGGCAATACCTAGTAGGTGCCTTTCTCTACCTTCTCTACTGAAGTCGTGGTTAGCAAAGAAATCCCGAATTGTATCACCGTCAAGAACCTCACAACCAAACCGCTCTGCAGCAGCCATTGCAATGGTGGTTTTTCCCGCCCCGGAGAGGCCAGTGAACCAAACAACTCTACCCATCGGATATCCTTCCAGCAGTCGGGCGACAGACGGGCCCTATTTGACTACAACGGGACAATCGCTCAATGCTGAAATTAGATTTCATGGCCAACATGTTCAGTGCTCTCAGACCAACATTCTGCTTCTGGGTCAGTCTCTGGCCCCTCTTCATACAAGCACGGGTGATGATTGGTGAATACATCATCAAAAGTCAACCAAGGCCTAACAATCCAAGCGTGCACCATCCAGTACTCCTCTAGATTGATATTTTCACCACCTCTTTCTTCACATACATCGTCACTCAAACCTTCTCCCCTGAAAACAAAATCATTGGGCCTGAAACACATTATTTCGTGGCGGTGCCACCAATCGTTTTCGCCCGAGAAGCCCTCAGGAGGGTTATCCACAGGAGAATGTACGAACCAAGCGAAACCGACCAGTTCAGAATCTTCTTCTTCACCCCCATACATTAGGAATTCAGGCCTTTCAAATTCAAACACAGAATCTATTCTTGTACCGGGGAAAACAGGATTTTCTGCATCGAAAGAAGAGTCCTCCATTGAGAAATCATTGAGCATAACATGGTGAGTCCCCATCCCTTCTACATATTCAACAGACATGCTGTATCCGGCAGCTTCAGCATCTCCCAGCGTGGGCCACTCCTGAGACCACTCAATCGCAGCCTTCAGCTCATAGGTCAGGGACTCACATATTTCGTCACTAAGACCCCCCTTCTCTGCATTCTCATAAACAGGGTCTACGTGATGGCCACCAATTCCACTTGAAGTACACCACCAGGGCTCAGTGCCTTCGATATATCCACTTAATGGACAATCCGGAACCCCATCCCCATCAATATCTCCACAGATCCCCTCTTCGATGTAATCGATCAAATCCTCTTCATCATCGATATATTGCCCATCATCGACATCATCCTCACTTGCCAAGCAACCAGAAAACGACGACACAAACATCAAACAAATCATGCAATGGGCTACAAATCTCATCATCCAACGCTTTGAGTTATCTTAGATAAACAAATCACGACGATGATTCATCGACGGCTTCATTGCACCCTGACTTCTCGACGAACCGATGAGCAACCCCGACAGGGCAGAATTGCAACGCATCGCGCAACAGGTTGAGGCGAATCGCGAACGTCTTCAGAATCTTGAATCTCAAGTGGCTCGTTTGGAAGAAGTCAGACAAGAACAAGCCCGCGCAATCATGGCACTGGAAGCCATTCCTGAATCAGGAGCGAGTGATGCAATGATTCCACTCGGAGGAGGGGTACAAATCATTGCTGACATACCCTCAGAAGCCGGAGCCGTGATCGACATAGGTAGTGGAATCCAAGCAGAGAAGACACGGGAAGAAGCACTGGAGATATTATCTGCAAGAAACCAAGAATTACTGAGTCTTATGGATAGCCTAAAATCGGAATTCGACGAGACCGAGGAACTGGTCATTAAACTCGCAACACAATTCAATGAAGGCGTGGCCGATTTACAAGACGAAGCCCAGGAATCTACAGAAGGCACAGACTCCGAAGTAACAGAAACAAGGCCAAAGCGCCGACGACGTAAGAGAGGAACAGAATTCACACTTGATGATTGAAATTCTGAGGTGAAGAAATGGGTTTATTCGACCGCTTCAAAAAGAAGGCTGAAGAAGCCGCAGAAGAGGCAGATTTCACAGTCGAAGAAGATTCGATTGAGGCGGAAGAAGCGCTTCTTCAACGCCGCCAACTGATGGAGGCAATCGAGAGAGCCAAGAAGACCCAACCCCCTCCACCACCGCCTGGGTTCGAACAATTCAAGGAAGAAGTAGAAGACCAGTGGGACGATTTTGTAGAAGAACTCCCAGAAGATCCATTCGCCACCCCAACCGATAAAAAATCTCGCAAAAAGGCGGAAAGAGAATCCGCAGTCGCGCAAGCAAAGGCGGACGAAAAACAACCAGATCAAGCACTCCACAACCCAATGATAAGTACCACTGGAAGAGAATTAGTGGCGAATGAAACTGCAGAATTCAAGATAGATTTGGGCGAAGCAGAATTATCACGCGGGGGCAAGGTGATTGCGGCTAGCAATGCTCTAGAAGAAATCCTTGAAGAATTGGAAACGGATCTATTGATGGCCGACATGGGCCATGATGCGGTTACCGATGTAATGACCACACTTCGCGGCTCAATAATCGGCGCCCGAATAGCGCGCAAGGCGGATTTGTCCGAAGTAATAGAAAACGCTCTACGAAACGCACTCCTTTCTTTGCTAGAGGCGGGCTACTGGGATTTCGATAAAACAGTGAAATCCTTTGCAGACCAAGGAACTCCTGTTTCGATAATGATGGTTGGAGTAAACGGGACCGGGAAAACCACCACCACCGCAAAAATCACGAATCGATTGACCAACCAAGGATACTCAGTTGTTTTAGCGGCCGCAGACACCTTCCGAGCCGGCGCAATAGACCAACTAACAAATCATGCAGACAGGCTCGGAGTACGGTGCATCCGCAGCCAAAGAGGAGGAGATGCAGCGGCTGTTGCTAGAGATGCATTAGAGAGCGCAAAAGCTCGAGGAGAAGACGTCGTTATCATCGATACAGCAGGAAGGATGCAGAACAAAACCAACTTGATGGAAGAACTTCGAAAGGTGCACAGAGTCACACGCCCCCATCTAGTATTATTCGTTGCAGACGCCCTAGCTGGTAACGACGCAGTAATACAGGCAAAAGAATTCCAGAGAATACTGAGCTTCGATGGTGCAGTTCTTTGTAAGTTAGATACAGACGCCAAAGGAGGAGCAGCGCTTTCGATAGCCCATACAACTGGCCGCCCGATCGTATTGGCCGGGGTCGGACAAGGTTACGACGACTTACAAGATTTCGAGCCGGATTGGCTTATCGATTCGATTCTTTCACAAGAAGGCTGACCGCGTCTTTCTTCAACAACACCTCTTGTGTAACTATGAAGATGTCAGCGGATGAATCCAATACGGCCCTCATCGTGATTGGTAACTCAATCACAGAAGGCCGCTTGCAGATGGTCCTCCGCAAGAGAGATTGGAACGCCGAAGTTGTCAAAGATGGAGATAAGGCAGTCGACGAATTCGTAGCACTGAGGCCCGATTTAGTTTTCATAGCAGTAGATATTCCGACCCTCGACGGCCATGTAGCGGCTTTGGAGATGAGAGAATCCGATCCAAAGGCCCGCGTAGTATTCGTATCCAGCCGTGGCCGAATAGACTTAGCCGAAGATGCAGCATATTCAGCTGGCGCCGTCGGCGTCTTGATGACACCATTCACAGACTCTTCTATCGAAGAAGCATGGAGTCAATGGATGGGGAAAATACCGGAAGCACCAGGGCTAACCGATTTGGACGCATTATACCCAACTCTGGAAGAACCCGAACCTCCTGAACTACCTCCTTTGCCTGGAATGCCGCCACTTCCTGGGGCACCAATTCCAACCATGGAAGGCATCGAATTACCTCCTCCCCAGCCGAACGAACCCGCACCCACTCTTGTAACAACAAAAAACAAGCGAAAAGGGCGTTGGATAATTCGATTATTTATCCTACTGATTATCTCAGGCGGAGCTGTCGGCGGTGCTCACTACGCCGGTATTCTCGACCTAAACTCACTCATCGACCAAGTCATGGGATTGGTTTGACCTAATTATTGGCCGTCATCAATTATTTTTGCAGGAACATGTGATACAATCACACTTCCTTGTGGTGCATCGGTAATCGTTTTCACAGACACGGAACTGTCTGTGAGTAAACTCTCATCACCAGCTGCCATCCTCAAGCCTATTCTCCATCGCTTAATGATTTCACGAAGAAAAAAGAACCCTACAAATAAGAGAGTGACGATAACAATCAACAAATTCAAAATCGCCTCGAGCATTATTGCCCCTCGCGCTCACAAAGTGCTTCGAACGACTCGCGTGCGTACTCCGCTGCCGCCTCTTGCCTAGAATCTGCACCATGGATTCCTGAACCGACAATAATCGCATCAGAGCCAGCGAGAACTGCCCCTTTCGGATGCCCATACCTTTGACCCATCTCGCCATCACCTACTGCAAGATTCACCCCGGGTGTCCAAATCATCTGCGAATCACCTACCTTTACTCGCAATGCGGCGACTTCTTCAGCGGAACTACCGTTGCCAATGAATCCAATTACGTTCGGAGAACCTCTTCCTGTGGCAATCACTTCATCAGTGTAATCTGCATTCAGTAGATTACCACTACTAGACATTTGAGCAAGAAGTAGAACGCCTCCTATCCTCGCGACGTCCGCCCAACCTGCCGCTATGCCTTCTACAATATCAGGGCCAGATATTCGGTGAGCGGTGACGATGTCGGCCCATGAACGAATATCGTGTATACCAGCCATCTGATTTTGCGAGACCTTTCCGATATCTGCAAACTTCCTATCTTCAAACAGTAACAAATCGTGCTTCTTTGCAGAGTCGACAAGGCCCTGCCAAGATTCGCTTGAAAAATCATCTACCATGTCGACGTGAGTCTTTAGCGCGGCGATATATGGCCCTACTTCTTCGACCAAATCAATCAGTTCACCTACACTCCGCATATCGGCCGCTAAACATACCAAAGTCTGCTTTCTAGCGGCGGTTTCCATGTAGCGATGGGCCAACGGATTTGCGGACGAAGTCCAGCGTGCGCCCCAGAGGTCTTCGGCTTCCATCAGGTCATTCCTCCTACACGTCCGTCTCAAGTCTTTCCCTAGATTTACTGTATTTTTGACTCGCATTATGCCGGGACATCATTCAAGAAGTCGAATGAAACCCTGCAACTATGGAGCGCCTAGTATATTTCCAACGCCCCAACGCCGCCATGTTGGCGGAATCAGAAAGTATCAGAAATTTGTGGGATGAAATTTCACATCTTCGACATACAGTTTTTTCAGACGAACTAAGCCAATATGAAACACAGGAATCGAAGCGATTGGAGGACCCAGGACAGCATTTCATATGCCTTATTCTCAAAGAGAAATTTATTGGATATGTTAGTCTTAATTTTCAGACAGAAACGGGCTTTAGAATGAAGAAATATTTCACAAAAGATGCGATGGACACACTCGCAACAAACTTCTATCCCGACGGCACAGTACATGAGATCAGAGGCCTTACTCTTGCCAAGCAATTTCGCGGTAAAGGCCTAGGCTTGAAGCTGATGTTAGCGTCTCTGAAATTCTCCGAACAGAACGGCGCTACAGACCTTATTGCAATGGGGCATACGGAAGCTCTTCCATTGTATAACAGCATAGGGATGAATATCCTAATGGAACATAGTTCAGAAGCAGGCGAAGTGAAATTTTATCCTATGCATCTCTCAATAGATGAAGCAATGAGACGAGCATCCAATTTACTTGACCAGATAGTTATCGATACTCCAGAAATCAAAGAAGATGCGTGCTATCACGGAGGAGCCTCTTGGGCCGCATCAGGTATGGACTTCGATTTGAGGGACCAACTCATTGTAGCTGATGTCCTCGATAGCCCGTTTCCACCGTGCCCCCAAGCCTCAAATGCGGTCACAAAAAATATCGAAAGATGTTTCAAAGAATCCCCTCCTACTCAATGCGAACCATTGATTCAAAAAATCGCACAAACAAGGTCCGTGAAAGAGGAGAACGTTCTGGTATCGTCCGGCTCCTCATCTCTGATGTTTTCTTTATTCCCTCAATTAATTAACGAAGAATCAAAGGTATTGATTCTGTCTCCAATGTATGGAGAATATCTGCATATTTTAACACACCTAATCGGTTGCAATGTCACTCATTTCCCTCTTTATCCAGATGAAGGATTCGAGATAGATAAAGAAGGACTGATTTCGATATCTAGAGAACACGACGCAGTGATTTTAGTCAACCCAAACAGTCCAACCGGAGTGTATTGTGGGGATATGGAGGACATCATTAGAGACATATTATCCAATAAAAACGGCCAAACTAATTGCAAAACCATATGGGTAGATGAGACATATATCGAGTACGTAAAAGGATACCAATCATTAGAGAATTTAACTGAAGAATTTCAAGAATTGATCGTATGTAAGAGCATGAGTAAATGCTACGCACTATCTGGATTGAGAGCTGCATATGCAGTAACATCTAATGCTAATTATTTACGGAAATTTATACCCCCCTGGGCAGTTAGTCTACCTGCTCAGATCGCTGCAATAGAATCTCTAAATCACCCAGAATATTTCAAAGAGCAATACGAAAAAATACACAAAAACCGTGAACTATTTTCAGAGCAACTCTCTAATTTAGGTTTCAGAGTATATCCTGGGGTGGCAAATTACATTTTGACGGAATTACCTGAAGAATACCCGAAGAATTCATCTTCTTTTGTTTCTAAATGCCGAGAAAAAGGTGTTTTCGTTAGGGATGCAGAGAATATGGGAATAACTTTGAATTCTAGATTTATTCGATTCGCAGTCCGTTCTGAAGAAGAAAATGAAACAATAATCCAATGTTTGAATAATATAGTATAACATATCTGTCATTCAAATTCTAATCCTGTGACCGGTTTATTCATTGACGTAATGACACAGGAGCGATTCACCGAGGTTAACTCATGGGCACAGATACCCCGGTCTTTTCATTCGAGGTCACAACCCGAGATCTCGCCGGCCTTCCCGATGCTAGAGGAGATTCAGTCAAGAGTATGCTAGCCTCAAATTACAATCTAAATGTACAATCAGTGCGAGTTATTCTAGGCTATCAAGTCCGGGCTAAACTATCAACGGAAGAATCAGAAAGAACGGTTTACGATCTATTTGCGGACCCTGTAATGGAACAAGGAAGTGTCAACACCCGTTTACTAGACGACTCAACAATATTCCCCGTACCTCCGCAAATTGTCATTCAAGCAGGATTTAAGCCAGGAGTCACTGATAACGCGGGTCAAGCCGGATTGGACGGATTACTGACACTATTCCCTCATCTGACCCCTGATTCGGCAGTTGCCACCACGCGAACCTATGCATTCTGGGGGCTTCCGGACAATACTTCTGCTGACTGGTTAGCGGGTAAATTACACAACCCAATGATTGAGCGAGCCTCGATTTCAGATCAAGTGGATTGTGAAAAATCAGTATGGCCGTCTCTAGATTTCCCCCATCAACCCGCACTCGATCAAACAGCACCGGCGATTGTAGATTTAGAGATCTCCGACAATGAACTAATCGAGATATCAGAGACCGGTTTACTAGCTCTAAATTTGAATGAGATGAAGGCTATACAATCACATTATCGAGACCCTTTGGTAAGGAAAGCAAGAGAGCAATTGGGGCTACCACCAAATGCTCCTACTGATGCGGAATTGGAGTGTTTAGCACAGACTTGGTCAGAGCACTGTTCTCACAAGATATTTGCAGCAAAAATCCACCACAAAGACACAGAGACCGGAGAAGCCTCAACAATAGATTCGCTATTCAAAACACACATCATGAAGCCGACTTTGGATATCCAAAACGAAGTTGATTGGCTGCTTTCTATCTTCCACGACAACTCTGGAGTCATCGCTTGGAATAAGGATTGGAGCCTCTGCATGAAAGCAGAAACTCACAATTCTCCGAGCGCACTCGATCCCTTCGGCGGGGCAATGACAGGAATCGTTGGTGTTAATCGCGATATCCTCGGAACGGGTCTGGGGGCGCGACCGATTGCGAATACCGACGTATTCTGCTTCGGCCCGCCCAACTACTCTGAAAAAATCCCAGAAGGATTGTTCCACCCCTCTCGCGTAATGCGAGGGGTACATGCTGGTGTGCGCGCGGGTGGCAATGAATCTGGAATACCTACTGTGAATGGAGCAATTATCTTCGATGATAGATATCTGGGCAAGCCCCTAGTCTATTGTGGCACCGTGGGCATCATGCCTCGTCGCTTGCCAGACGGACGCGAATCGCACGACAAAACGCCCACCCCTGGTGATGTTGTATACATGGTCGGGGGACGTGTCGGCTCGGACGGAATTCACGGGGCGACATTCTCTAGCCTAGAGCTTACTGAAGAGAGCCCTAGTTCCGCAGTCCAAATCGGCGACCCTATCACTCAGAAGAAGATGATAGATATGATTCTCGAAGCCCGCGACGAGGGACTAATCCAAGTAATCACCGACAATGGAGCTGGCGGGCTATCAAGTTCTGTTGGGGAGATGGCTGAATTGACCGGAGGTGCAGACCTTGATCTCGCCGTTGTCCCCCTTAAACAAGCAGGTCTAAGCCCATGGGAGATACTAGTTTCAGAGTCTCAGGAAAGGATGACCGTTGGAGTGAGACCGGATGACTGCGCCGCATTTGAGGCGCTGGCAGCACTGCATGAGGTAGAGGCTACGGTAGTTGGAACATTCACAGATTCAGGAGCCTTTGTTGTTCGAATGGGGGAGAATGTTGTGGCCCACTTACCTATCGAATTCTTGCACGAGGGATGCCCTCAACTAGATTTGGAATCCGAATGGACCCCTCCAGAACACGAACCGATATCCTTTCCGAATACCGATGCCTTGGGCATGGGCGAATTACTGACTATGATGATGGCCCGACCGAATGTCGCGAGTAAGGAATGGTGGGTTCGCTCGTATGACCACGAAGTCATCGCTCAGTCGGTCATCAAGCCGTTTTGTGGAGTAAATCACGACGCCCCTGGTGATGCCGCTGTAATCGCACCGATTCAAGGCCAGACTCAAGGTGCAGTGATTTCGAATGGAATAGTCCCTCGTTATTCTGATATCGATGCTTACGCGATGGCCGCTGCGAGCATCGACGAGGCCTTGCGAAATGCAGTCTGCGTCGGAGTAGATTTGGACCTAATCGCAGGCCTCGACAACTTTTGTTGGCCCGACCCAGTCGAGTCAGCAAAAACCCCAGATGGACGCTATAAATTAGCCCAGCTTGTTCGCGCGAATCGCGCGCTGGACGATGTATGCAGGGCTTACAACCTTCCTTGTATCAGTGGAAAGGATTCGATGAAGAACGACGCGACTCTCCACGGAGAGAAGATTAGTATTCCACCAACAATTCTATTCAGTTTGATAGGTAATCACTCAGATGTCCGTAAGGCAGTATCGAGTGATTTCAAATCGGTTGGAGACCGAGTATATCTTTGCGGCGAATCACATCAAGAATTGGGTGCGAGCGAACTCTCCTACATGTTGCGCGAGCAAATAGATGGCGTAAGCGGCATAGGCGGCCGCGTACCGGAGATCGACGCCGAGCGCAACCTCGCAATGTATCGAGCGCTAACCGCTGCGATGGGAGAAGGACTCATTGCGAGTGCCCACGATTGTTCCGATGGTGGCTTGGCTGCAGCGGTCGCAGAATGCTGCTTCGGAGCAGATGCCGGGGCAAACATCGACGTATCGAAAATAATGGGCGACTGTACAGAAATCAACTCATGGGGAGCACTCTTTGGAGAATCTCTTGGCCGCATCATAGTGAGTGTTGAACCACAGCACTGCGCGGCATTCGAGGCCGCTATGAACGGTCATGCCTGCTATTCTCTAGGGGACGTTGAAGTCGGCGACCAAATTTCAATCTCAAATGGCGACGAAGCGATTCTGATCGCTTCAATGTCTTCACTACGGGCTGCCTGGAAAGGCGCCCTCGAGGGGGGTGGTCCACAATGAGCGAGGTTCGTGTAGCGGTGCTCTCGGGCTTCGGAATTAATTGTGAAACCGAGACTATGGCGGTTTTCGAAATGGCCGGAGCCACCGCTGTCCGAGTCCATATCAATCGACTTGTAAACGGAGAAATGAGTCTAGATGACTATCACATCATGGCGGTTCCGGGGGGGTTCTCTTTCGGAGATCACCTAGGTAGTGGCAGGCTTATGGGTAACAGACTGAGATTCGGCCTAAGAGATCAAGTAAGGCGTTTTGTTCAATCGGGAAAACTGGTAATCGGAATTTGCAACGGATTCCAAGTACTTGTCAAGATGGGGCTACTTCCAGGCGACGAAGAAGTCAGTTTGACCCAAACAGCATCACTTGCATTGAACGATAGTGGCCATTATGAAAATCGCTGGGCGACTCTAGAGTTTGACCCTAACAGCCCCTGCATCTGGACCAAGGGAATCACGAGAATGAGAGTCCCTGTTCGTCATGGTGAGGGCAAGTTCGTTACCAACGACAGGGAACTTCTCGATCGTTGGTCCGAATCAGGACAACTAGCAGTTCGCTACGTCGACCCTACCACGGAATACCCTAGTTCGAGCGATGAGGTGCTTCCATACCCTATATCGCCCAATCAGAGTTGGCGGAATATCGCAGGAGTATGTGACCCAACTGGACTAGTCTTTGGGCTGATGCCGCACCCAGAAGCCAACCACTCCACGTGGTTGGGTGCCACTTGGACAAGAGATGTAGATCAAGGCGAACACGGTGAGGGAGAGGGCATGGCAATCTTCAGAAACGCTGTAAATTATGCAGAAGAAAACCTTCTCTGATGACCAATCAGCTTGAGCAGGAAAGCATCGAACAACCAACCCTATGATCAGCCCACTCTGGTCTCTTATGGAACCACTTCGATTCGTATTCCGACTGCTCTGCATATGGTGATTTTAGTAAATGATGGAGTTCTTCCGCAACAGTATAATCGCCCTTTTCTGCGGCATCTATGGCCAATTGAGCCATCCAATTTCTTAGGACAAATTTAGGATTAACACTCCTCATTTTTCCTCTATTTGGTGCGCCCTTCGTACACTCCCACCATCTATTCACCCATTCATTCCATTTCTTCACAGGGATTTTCTCAGGAGAGTAGAATGCGAAATTTAGCAGCCCCACATCCGGGGCTTCTAGATTCGACAACAATCGGAAAAAAATAGTCATGTCGATATTAGAAGACTCCAGTAGCGGAATCAGGTCTGCAACCAAATCGATTTCATTTTGTTTGTAATCATCGACCCCTATCTTATCCATCCACATTCTTGTGTGAACCTCTTGGTATTCCTGATAGTAAACATCCATTACATCGTTAAGTTTCTCAGGCCTTTCCATCAAAGGAGAAACCGCCTCCAAAAAACGAGCAATATTCCAGCCTCCAATGTCGGCCTGATTTCCAAATCTGTATCTTTTTCTCCCAGCGTCGGTCGTATTGGGGGTCCATCCGAGGTCGAAGTCCTCAATCCATCCGTAGGGGCCATAATCGATGGTTAAGCCATGAATAGACATATTGTCAGTATTCATTACTCCATGAACAAAACCGACTCTCATCCAATGTGCAATCATCAAAGCAGTCACTCTTGCGATGTGTTTTGTCCACTTGAGTATGCCATCATCATCCTCCATCGAATGTCCGTTAAAATGATGTTTCACAGTGTGTTTAACAAGAGCCTGCAGCGCACTTCTATTTCCATCCATTGCATGAATCTGAAAGCTCCCAAATCGAATGAAACTCGGAGCAACCCTACAAACAATCGCTCCGTCTTCAGGAGCAGGATTCCCGTTGTAGAGAATATCTCGCACTACATCTTCACCCGTTGTGACCAGTGACAATGCGCGGGTGGTAGGGACTCCAAGATGATGCATCGCTTCGCTACAGAGAAACTCTCGTATCGAGGAACGGAGTACCGCCTTCCCATCAGCAAAGCGAGAATAAGGAGTGACGCCAGAACCTTTGAGCTGTAATTCTAGAATCTGCTCACCAGTATCAACTTCTCCTAATGTAATCGCTCGCCCATCACCTAGTTGTCCGGCCCAATTTCCGAATTGATGACCCCCGTATCGTTGCGCATAGGGGGACATTCCATCGGCTATTCTGTTACCTCCAAGAAACACCTCCCCTCCCCTTTCTATTCCTAAGATCTCAGCCAGTTCATCCGACCATAGTCTGAGAGTCGGATTCGGAACAGGAGAAGGTTCGACTTTCGACCAACAAGCACCGGGGACTTGCCTAGGCCCACCCCCCGAGACACTGTCTCCAGGCGTTTCCTCGACGAAGCGCTCCCGCCAGTCCAATGAGTCCAAGGACATACCTCCCACAGCATGTTGTATTGCCCGATTCAATTGAAGTTGTTTGTATTGAAAGCCCCTCAACAACATCCTTATTCTCTTCTATTTACGACAAATCATGCAAGGAACCGTGTCGCTCCGAAGCGTCCACGGGAAGTACCTGAGCGCTCAGCCCGACGGGCGTGCGGAATGGAACCGTGATGTGGCAAATGCGTGGGAGTATTTCCATATCGAGGAGCGGCCGGGCGGCAAAATCACGCTCAGGGGTGCGCACGGCAAGTACGTTTCAGCACAGCACGACGGTAGTGTGCAAATCAATCGCGATGCGGCACCACCGGGGGGCTGGGAAGAGTTCACGGCCGAACTCCGTGACAACGGTGTCGTCTGTTTGAAATCGTGTCACGGGAAGTACCTGAGTGCCCAGCAAAATGGCACAGCACAATGGAACCGGGATCATGCGCCAAGAGGAGGTTGGGAAGATATTCAGATCGTAAATCAGGGCGGTACAGGTCAACAACAACCTGCAACAACTACAGCATCGATGCCCTCGTATGTAATCGTCGCTCAAGCCGGAAGCTCGGAAGTGAACGGGAACTACGAGTTCGTGCCGGGCAAACATGAGAATAGACACTGGGGCACTATCGCTGGCCATTACCAGCATACTCAGAACCCTGAGATTTTCATCGCCTTCCAAGACTGCGGATCGGCCCATCAACGCCCGGAGTGGAACAAGTGGATGATCATCTCAAAAATTGGGGTCCTCTATGCTGCGCATACCGGTGGAAAGATCGGGGTTCCACCGCGTGAAGGCGGGTGGGAAACTGTCGACTCATGGGGAAATCCGGGCGCACCTGGCGGTAAACATCCGGCACCAACACTCTATCACCCGGCCGAAGCTACGACTAAAATTCAAGAGCGTGCTCCCGCCAGGTGGCAAGAATCCATTGAAATTTTAGAAGCAGTACCCGACAAACCTGTGCGTTTCAAAATCAACAATCCCCCAAACCACAACGATGCTTGGGTCGGCATCTATCCAACGGGCGCACCCGATCAGGATCATGGGGCGCATAATCAACGGTGGAAATACATCAGGGACATCGACGCGAACAACGTATCGTTATCAAACGGGGGGCGGGCTGAAGGCGATTGGAACATTCGTGTCTTCTCGGACGGCGGATTCACACTGGTCGAAAGAAAAGATTTCACCATCCACTCGGCGCACAACAAGCCACACGGCGAGTCCCCCTTCCCTGCGGCAGCTTCGACTAGTCACCATACAACTCAGACTGTTGCGTCTCAACCGCTTGATGAGACGGCTGAAAAGCCAGGGCGCGGAAGAATAGGATTCGCGGCTTTATTCGGTATATTCTTGATGCTTCCCGGTTTACCGCTTCTTATCATCGGAACCGGCTCAACAGGCGAGGATAATCTTGGAATGATAATTCCGGGCGCGATTCTAACTGGCGTTGGCGCATTCTTGGCAGTGGGCTCTTGGTTTGTCTTCATATCTTCGCGGACCAGATCTAATGCTGAATCCGGCAAGCCCGCTCCTCGGTGGATAAAATTCGCGGCCGTGTTCGCCGTATTACTCTTGATTCCCGGCGTAACCCTGCTTGTCATCGGGTCTATTTCAGTCAACTCATTCGTAGTCCAATCTGAAAACAATGCCACTCTGGAAATTTTAGATGTAGATGACATGGGCGATCAGGGATTCATCATTTTCATCGAGGCTGTACTGGAAGACTCCGATAATAACGGCATCTATGACCACTGTGAGAACATCATCGTTAACGCCACCCACTCAGGAAGCTGGATGTCTGACCCATGGACGGGGTATCAGAAAGCCAACCCTTCAGATGAAAGTCGACAAGTGTTCGAACTTGGCGAATGCGAATCCAGCAATCCCGTCGAACACAAACATCCCGAAGGAAGAAACCTCATCAAAATGGGACAAGCATGCCACGGTTGTATGAAAGGCACCACAACGATTAGTGCAGAATATTCTGATGGCTCAAAAGCCGCCGTCATGTGGATCCAAGATGGAGAAGAAGTCATTGGAGCCATCGGTATGATAATTGGCGGCTCAATCATGACGGGCCTTAGCTCCATCGCGTTAATCAGCCTGTTAATGATCTGGGGGGGCAGTAGACACAGGAAAAAAGAGGGCAGTCAAAAATCGAGTATCGATATTTTAGAGGCGACCACCAACAAGGGCGTGTATTTCAGAATCAACAATCCTCCCACTAGCAACGATGCTTGGGTAGGTATCTATCCTCGTGGCGGCGAAGACTCCGATTATGGAGAGGAGAGTGTTCGTTGGCACTGGCTGAGGGACATAGATGTGAACAAAGCAAGATTCTATGAAAAATCCGAGGGCCGCTGGAGCATACGTGTTTTCTCAGATAATCGATTCACTTTGGATAGCCAAGATGACTTTGAGATCCTTCCCAAAAATGACCAATGGTGGAAGGACTAATTCCACCTTGACCTCCCCAACTCGGAACAATTTTCCCAAGACACACTTCTATAGGGGATGAGACAAACCCAACGCCCGATTTAGGAGGTGAAAATACAGAATGGATTGGAAAAAATTAGGACTTTTTGCTAGCCTAGCGTCTATATTCGGAAGCATTGGCATATATTTCAACGGCGACGAGAACTTAGGGATATTTGTCGGCCTTTGGGCTTCGGCGCTTCTACTATTAAGCGACCGTATGGCACAAATGACCGAGTAGCGTGAATATCTGACTAAACAGTCAGTTTGAATTGATTTCGCCCCTGCGGAGCATATGCCCGACCCCAGTGTCGAAACCACAGAGGAAACAATCCTCCTTGAGGTTCTGGCATCGCTTCATCCCACAGCCAAACGAAACTCCCTTCGTAGAATGGTAGATCACGGTCGAGTTCGAGTTGATGGAAATAAGGCAACTCGTGCAAATATGAAAGTGCCAAAAGGCTCGTTGGTAGAAGTACTTTCAAGAGCAGATGGCGACAAACCACTGACTCAACCAAAAGAAACGATTCCCGAGCCCGAGGTATTGTATTACGATACAGAAGTAATTCTGGCCAACAAACCAGCGGGACTTCTAGCCGTTGCTACCGACAGAGGGGAACTAGATACGATGTTCGACAGAGTGGCAAAATGGGCATGGGAAACTGGAAAAACCCGAACATATTTAGTTCACAGACTCGATAGAGAGACTTCAGGATGTATGATATTCGCGCGTTCTGCAGAAACCAAAGACATGCTCCAAAAACAATTCAAAGACCGCTCAGTAGAGCGAATCTATCACGCAGTGGTTCACCGAGAACCCTCACAGGAAAGCGGAACAATAAATCTCCGCATCCTTGAAACTAAGGATAAAAGAGTCAGACTGGTGGAGAAAGGTAGACGAGGAGGTAGAGAGGCCATAACACATTGGCAGAAGGAAAAAGTGGGCCCCGAACATAGTCTAATCCAAATCAAAATAGACACCGGAAGGAGGGCTCAAATCCGACTCCACATGCAACATCTAGGCTATCCAGTTGCAGGAGATACTAGACATGGGTTTGGAAAGGCGAGCGTAAACAGATTATGCCTCCATGCAACCTCTCTTTCATTCAATCATCCAGACGGCGAACGCATGTCAATTGGTTCGGAAATACCAAGTCAATTATTCTCAGAATTGAACAGACGCTACAACTGAATTTTGAAACCGAAAAACATTCGCTTATAACTACAATTTGTTCGCGAAATAAATGTAATATGTCACGCCTCTACAATTTTGGCCTCTACGTCCACGATAACCGTAAGGCAGTAGTAGTTTTTGCAGTAGCATCGCTACTATTTTCTGTTGGCCTTCTCAGTCAGGGCGAGGATTTCATAGATGGAAATGCGCCTCCGCCTACAACAGATTCGGGAAGAGCTCTGGACCTAATCGACGGACAACTTACAGTCTCAGCCTCAAACTCCGTAACATATATCCTATCTCACCAAGAAATGACTTGGCAAGAAGAAGAATTCCAAATTGCAGTAGAGTCATTTGTCTCGGGTATCAGAGAAATGAATCTCGAAATAGTCAGTATATCGACTATTTATGACGATCCGACAAATCAACAAGTAATAGCCACACACAGTTCATTGGACGGTAAGAAGACGGCAGTTTACGTCTCTCTCGCGGGAAGCGAGGCTGATCTCTCAGAGGAAATTCCATCTCTCAAGAAACTAGATAGCGAAACACTTGAGGTAACCGTAACAGGCAGCCTAATCATAGGAAATGACTTTGATAACGCAATGAAAAATGACACAATTAGAGCCGAAGTAGTAGGTTTACCACTTTCTCTCATTATCCTTCTATTCGTCTTCGGGACATTTACTGCAGCGGTTTTACCACTTCTCATTGCACTATTGATGATTGCACTAGCAACAGGGATAAGTTACTGGATGTCAGACTGGTGGTTCTTCGGTCTAACGGAATACTCAGTCAGTATGATTTCACTAATCGGCATAGCAGTTTCAATCGATTACAGCCTATTCATGATTAGCCGATTCCGCGAAGAAATCGCAAAAGGAGAATCAACAGAAAGTGCAATTGCAACTATGATGGATACTGCAGGAAGAGCAGTGATGTATTCCGGCGCAACAGTTGCCGTCGGCCTCTGTAGCCTATTCTACTTCGATGCGACACACATGCCTTCCATGGGGCTGGGTGCATTCCTTGCGGTCGCAGCTGCAATGCTCTATTCGTTTACTGTGCTACCCGCGCTGTTGTCATACTTAGGCCCAAGAATCAATTCATTACCTGTCCCTATTCCCGGAGCCAATCGTAAGACTGAATTTTGGAAAAAACTCTCAATTAAGGTCATGGACAAACCACTCAGGTGGTTAATTCCAGCCCTCGTTGTTCTACTACTAGCCGCCTCACCTTTCCTAAGAGTGGAAATGAGTGCTGGTGGAATAGAAGCACTACCTCCAGATATGGAATCTAGAATCGGTTTCGAAATACTAGAAGAAGAATTTCCAGCCTATACAGCATCCAGCATCCCCATCGTTATTGTATTCGCTGACGACGACGTTCCAATGAGTGTTGAATATTCTGAGCGCATTTCTCCATATTGCCAAAACATTGCAGAAATAGAAGGCGTTATCGGAGTAAATCATCCAATCTGCAATACAGAATTATTCGAACAAGAATTTTCACAATGGCCAATCGAAGCCCAAGATGAATGGCTCGCTTCAGTATCAGAAAACATTCTACGGATGTCAGTACCTGTACAATACCGAAGTGGTTCGGACGAATCAGAGAGGGTCGTCCGTGATATGATTGAAATCTCAGACGAGGAAGACTTCGAAGCACTAATCGGAGGATGGAGCGCATTCGAGGTCGAACTCAAAGACCATCTTGTAGAGCGGATCCCGGCCGTTCTTGCATTCGTCCTAGGTCTAACAATAATCCTCGTCTTCTTTCAAGTCAGATCAATCCTAGTACCAGTTAAAGCAATCATGATGAACATTCTCTCAGTATCTGCATCCTTCGGAATAATCGTCCTAGTATTCCAAGACGGTTTGTTAACCGGATTGCTAAATTATTCGGCCCAACCAATTGACCTAACAGTACCCCCTCTAGTATTCGGAATAGCCTTTGGATTATCGATGGATTACGAGGTACTAATGCTTTCTAGAATTCATGAGGCATGGGAAAAGACAGGCGATAATACACAGGCTGTTGCAGAGGGACTACAAGCCTCAGGTAGTCTGATTACAGGAGCCGCCGCAATCATGGTTGCAGTATTCTTTGGATTCGTCCTCGCTGATGTATTAATCATCAAATCAATTGGTTTAGCATTGATGGTTGCAGTAATAGTCGATGCGACAATCGTCAGAGCAATTGTCGTACCTTCGACCATGAGATTGCTAGGTAAGGCGAATTGGTGGGCACCGAGTTGGATGCGTTAAACCGCTAATATTGGCTATTTTCGGCTTTCATAACAACAATAGACCGTTGAAGATAAATCACATTATGGACGGAATAAAACGATTCATGCAACCTAAACATTGGCTTACAGGCGTGGGCGCCTTATTCACACTGTTTATGTTGTTAACTTACGCTGAAATCATGAACGCTGCGGAAACAGGATGGGGCGCTGATTACACTGAGAATGACGCCTTCTACGAGAAAGCGTGGGCTGCGACCTACCTTATCGTCGCAATCATTTCAATTGTCTCTGGGCAATTTGTTGAAGGGCGGTCTCAGGCAATTCTTGCAATGACTATTGGAGGAGGCAATATCCTCAATTTCATACTAGTGTTCCTTGCAGCCGGTGATTTGGATTATGGCTTCACAGAGGATCCCGTTAATTGGGCGCCACCTATGGTAATGGCGGCAGGCCTTCTAGTGTCAGGATATCTGCACCTCGAGGACGAATAAATCAGAAATGATTTTTCAGTCAATTGTTCAAGCGTCAGTCGCTTTCATAGATTACTCTTGAGGGCATATATCTCCAAACCAGAATTGCATTTGTCAAAGCAATAATTGCTCCAACCCAAGCGGAAGCAATCATACCGTCTACGAATGCAAGTTGCGCCGATTGGATTAATTCAACCCCTAACATGTTGCCTTCTGCCACCATATCGCCTCCAATCCTCATAGCAGCAGGGAAGGAGCCTCTGAGGACGGAATCGAGATTTTCTAGACCCTCTGGTACCTGTAGACTACGTTGATAATATTCGTTTAGAACAGAGCCACCAATTGCGATTCCAAGCGCCCCCCCGATTTCTCGACTAGCATCGTTTGTAGCACTACCTACACCGGCCTTGTCTGAGGGTATTGAATCCATTACTAGTGTAGTCGATGGAGCCATAGTTAGCCCCATACCAAACCCAAGAAGGAAGAAAGTCACAGCGATCTGAATATATTCTGTTTCAATCGTAACGGTCGTGAAAAGAATCATGCCAAGAGCGACAAGAGTTAGTCCCGTACTTACTATTCGAGAACTTCCAAATTTAGCAACCAGACGGTCCGAATTAGCTGCCGCAGGCATTAATCCCAACGGTAGAGGCAGAAATCTGAGCGCTGCATCTAATGCACCATGCCCTCTTACTAGTTGGAAGTGCAGCATTTGTGTGAACATGAATGAAAACATAACGAAAAATGCCAGCATTATCGCAACCAAACCCATCGAAAATCCAGGCGATGAGAAGAACTCTACAGGCAGCATTGGATGTTCAACACGCTTCTCCCATCGAATGAATGCCAGCGTGAAAAGCAACCCGAGTGTTGCAACTCCGAGAGTTTCTACAGATGTCCAACCGTGGCTAGGTGCCTCGATTATTGAGTAGAGAATAGAACCCAAGGCGCCTATGGATAGAAACGCCCCTATAGGGTCTAGAGGGCGCTCTTGATTATCCTTGGATTTAGGAACCAGAAATAGACCAAGAAGTAGTGCCAGAGCAATAATTGGCACATTAATCCAGAAGACCATTTGCCAGTCATAATTCTCAACAGCCCATCCACCAACAAGTAATCCAATCGGAGCGCCAATTCCGGCCATCGCCGCCCATATCCCTACTGCCTTCCCCCTTTCTTCCGGAGGAAATACAACCACTACCACAGAGAGGGTGGCCGGCATTACAAGAGCAGCACCAATCCCCATCACTGCCCGAGCCACAATCACCTCTCCAGAAGTAGTTGCATAAGTTGCGGTAAGTGCCGAGGCGGTTGCAACCAACAAAAGTCCAATTTGTAAGGCTGCTTTCCGCCCAAATCTATCTCCTAAGGCACCCATCACAAGGAGTAGTCCACCAAACACCAAAGCGTAAGCATCTAGAATCCACTGAAGTTCTGTATTATCTGCTTTCAGATCCTTTGAGAGTTCAGGAAGTGCGACATTCAATGTCACGTTATTCAGCATTACAATAACAAGACTCATGCTCATTACGCCGAGAATTGCCCAGCGGCGTCGGTGAACCGTTTCATCATCCACAGTTTAACCGGTTGCACTGGGCCTTTGAATACGCAGGTTTGAGATATCACCCCCTTCAGGCCGCCTCTATGAGGCGGCGTATGTACGCGGGGGCGGCAGTTTTGCTGCTGTTGACCATGAGTCTCTCTGGCTGCGTATTCTGGTCCGATGAAGAACCATCAACACCAATTGAAAATTCTCCCTATCCCTCAATTTGGGAAAGACATACCTTAGAATGGCAAACCAATGATACAATGTCCTACCTTCTAGAAGCTGGCCCATACCACGCCCTTGACGTTGAGGAGGCCTTCATCGAGGTAGATACCAGTGATGTTTGGGAAACTGGACCTTCGCAGTCAACAGTCCATCTTTCCTATTGGCTTCCAAACAATACTCTAGATGGAGAACAGGTGCCTGTTAT
This sequence comes from Marine Group II euryarchaeote MED-G37, assembly GCA_002457555.1. GTDB lineage: Archaea > Thermoplasmatota > Poseidoniia > Poseidoniales > Thalassarchaeaceae > MGIIb-O1. The sequence goes on along the minus strand of NTJQ01000006.1, from coordinate 36,448 downwards.
TGCAATCATAAGCCCATACTATGACTACGGACCACAGGGAAGCGAGTCATCCCCAACAAACGTGGTAAGTGCCGGACGCGGTGAATTCATCTTCCGTAATTTTGTTCCACATGGATATGCCTTAGCCCAAGTTGCAGTCTTTGGAACAGAATTGTCCAGCGGCTGCTTCGATTACCGCGGAGCAGGAGAAGGCTGGGGCATTCATCACGCAGTGGAATGGCTCGGCTCACAAGAATGGAGCAATGGCCACGTCGGCCTCTACGGCAAGTCATACGAGGGAGCCACACAATGGGAAGCAGCGGCACAAGCAAGTGAATACCTGAAGACTATTGTGCCAATTTCTGGAACTACAGCCCTTCATCCTCTTTTGTACAAGAATGGAAGCGCAGAGGCTAGAAGCCAAGTCATGCACATGAATTATTTCTCAAGCACGGTAGATTACAATGAGGATGATTTAGACAATGTATGTCCGGATATCGCTGAAGGACTATTTGCTGGACCCGTAACCTACATTGGTGGAGAAATGGATCCATACATGCAGAATTATTACGATGAAAGAAGCCACATCGACAAGGCATTTGGAAAATGGAATGGCAGCATTTACTGGGTCCAGGGGATGCAGGATTGGAATGTCGATCCACACCAAGTGTTTGGAGGTCCAGTAGGAGTTAATTGGTATCAGGAATACATCGATGCCGGCTACGATGTTAGAGGAATTCTAGGCCAATGGGGCCACCATTATCCCGATCAAGTCAGCAGTCACGATGGAATCGGTAGTGGTAATGGCCTAGAGGCGAGACACAATATGACCAGATGGGATTGGGCTCAAGATTTGTTTGAATGGTTCGAGTACTATCTCAAGGGAATAGGGCCCAAACCCGACCTCACCGCCCAGATACAGCGCTCGGATGGGGAGTGGCGTATTGAGGAAACATGGCCACCAAGAGATGTTGTTTGGAACGATATTTCTCTAGGTAATTGCACCAACCAAGGAAACTCATGGGTAGGAGGTGCTCCTGTAGTTGGAGGGGTTAGTGAGGTCATCGTAGAGTGTCCAGCATTCGATCAGGATGTACATATTGCCGGCCTAGTTAGATTACACATGCTAGCCAGTGCTGTATACGATGGCGGCCAAGTATTCGTCGAGATGCAAGATTCAGTAACAGGCGTAAGAATCGGTCATGCTACAATGGACATTCGCTACCATTCCGGTGGCAATGAACCAACAGGAGTTATTCCAGGCCAGACTGTCACTATGATGATGGAGTTCCAAGGCATAGATCACCTACTTCCAGCCGGTAATGGAATCAAACTAGTGATGACAACTTCGGGCAAGGACTACCTCGCTCCAGCTTGCGGTGCCGCTTGCCCAGTTCATGTGCACATCATTGAAGATAGCATACTTTCTCTCCCCCTGATTGACAGAGACGCCTCAAATGTCCTAATTACACCTCAGAGAGAGTCGTGAGATATCAGAGAGCGGGAGCATTCATCTTTCAGAGCCTAGAGCACCCCATGTCCATGTCATTACCCCGACGAGCTATGGAACAGATGGGATTCGCTGTTTGCTGCCTTAGTTGCGATGCTCCAGATATCGCTGGGACCGAGCGATGTAGGGGATGCATCGAGTCGCACGCAAAGGCGCGAGACAAGTTGACCTCGGGTCCTGCGACAACTAAGGCGGAACGCTTAGCGCGTGAGCAAGTAACCATGTTAGCAGACCCTAGCAAATATATCGACGATAGTGAACATGGTAATTTCATGCTCAATTATGTTCGACTTATCGACGCTCACCAAGGGGTGGAGGAAGTCATAACAATGGAGCAAGTAGAGGCAAGATTCGCCGCACAGAGAGCCAAGAAGGACAAATCATTGATCCGACAAGTCGCTAATCAGAATCCTTGGGCAGAACGCGCCCCGGACGCCGAGGAAAGAGAGGAAATGTTGGAAATGTTCGGGACCGCAAAAAGGCCAGAAGCTCCAACCTGGGAAGATTTGTTAGATGAGGTCGGCGAATTACTCGATGAGGATTGAGAATAACGAGCCTTCAAACGAGACGAGTAGAGTGAGATAGGCAATGGCAGCGGAAAGAGACCCTCGCGCATCGCGCTTGGAAGACGACCCATTCGAGCGCGCAAGCTCACCGGGAAGCCATACTCGGGCAAGGGATGACGGCAACTGGAGACAGCCACACGTCAGAGTCGTATTCGCCAGCAATGGTCAAGGTGGCCAACCATTCTTCCGATTTTTTGGAGAGGAGCCACAGCCACGTAGAGTATACATCCACAAAGGGTCAATTTGGCACTTTTCAAAAATCGAAATCGAACATCTCTTTCAAGCCACACTGGCTTTTTCAGTAGCTCTGGCCTTCATGTCTGTAGGTGGTATATTCGGAGCACTGAATTCTCCTAGCGCATTTTTGATGGGCGGTCTATTTTGGATGATCCCCGCCGCTCCCGCTTTCATAGTTCACGAATTAGCCCACAAAGTATCTGCCCGCCACTATGGTTGCTGGGCCGAATTTAGAGCATCACCCGGCGGCCTTCGGTTTGGCGTAATTTTGGCCGCCTTACTTGGGATAGTTTTCATGGCCCCCGGTGCAGTAATGGTAATGGGTAACACAACAAAGAATCAATTCGGCAAGATAGCACTAGCAGGACCACTCAGCAACATTATGCTCTGGGCAGTAGGACTTGGACTGATATCCCTCGGTCTCGAATCGACAGAATTCACCTATGGAGACAACGGCCTACTCTACTATTGGTGTTGGGTCAATGTTGGCCTTGGTGCTTTCAATATGATACCCTTCGGGCCACTTGATGGAAGAAAGGTCAAAACTTGGTCCAATACCGTTTATTGGATATGGGTTTCGGTTTTTGCAGGCCTAGTTTGGTTCAACATGAACCTCTTGCCTAGTATGTTAGGGTAGGTGTAAAGATGGCGGAGAATTATGAGGAGCCCGCCTACGAATTACTGCAGAAGTGTCGCGGTTTTGAAGTCAGAAAATATGTCGATACTATTCAGGCCAGAGTATCTACCGGTGGGATGAACTATGGAGAATCGTCCCGGCCTTTCAGAAGAATTGCGAGCTATATCTTTGGAGGAAACGAACGTCAACAAAGCATCGCAATGACTGCCCCTGTTCACATGTGGGAATCTGGTGAAGAATCTCTCATGGCCTTCACAATGCCGTCAGAACACAAGATGAAAGATCTCCCCAAGCCAACCGACTCAGGGGTTGAATTGCTCCATGTGGAAGGAGAGGTGGTTGCAGTTCTGAAATTCTCAGGACTCTCTCGCCCAAGCAAGTCACTGAGGCTACAGAAGAAGCTACGCAAACTTATCGAAGCGGAGGGACTTACAACTTCTGGTAATGCTAAACTAGCAGTATATGACAATCCGATGTCTACTCTGCCATTCCTTCGCAGGAATGAGATCCACATTCCAATCAATAATCAAGAATTTTCGTAAATCAATCCAATGCTGGAAAGCCCTCCAAGCCAAATCCCTATTCCCAGTAAATCGATTATAGAAAATCCTAGATCACCGGCCCATTCATCCAACACAGTTTCACCTATGGCTAACATCAGAAACATGGTAATGAAAAATCCTAGATGTATCCAACCCATTATTTTAGGAGTCTTTTGACCCGAGAAAACGACTACGGAACTAATTATGGCAGACAATACGAAGAACCAAGGTGAAAACAAAATCATAATTCCGCCAATTACAAGCATAAAGTAACGGAATGGCACATCAACACCCTCACCCGAATCTGCGCTACCACTGCCGCTATCTTCAAATTCCTCTGCATCAACTTCTGAAATTGCATCTAAGAATTCAATCGTATCAACAATAATATCCAGCCCGGTAACCTCAACTAATCCTCCAAGAGAAACATATGGCAGAAATATGCTAACTATGATCAGTGCAATTGCACCCTTAGCAACCATAAGATTGGGAACACGTTCTTCTTCTATTTGATTATTGAACAATGTTGGCATACTACCGGAAATAGAAGGCAGCGTTTGACCAACAGGTGTTGGCATAGGAGGGTGAGGGGATTGAGTGTGATCCGGAGGCGGGCGCTCCCATTGGCTCTCACCTGTTCGCTTGTTTACGTAATAGTAATCTCCAGTATTTGACTCATGAATGCTATAGCCCGGAACAGGGTCTGGCTTCATGAGAGTCCATATCCGCGTTGGAAAATATACCTTTTCCCGGATATATATCTCAGAGAAGGGCGTTGAAAATAGGCTGTTCATCACAATGGAAAAATGTCAACATTGCCCACCAAGTAATCATATCCAGGCTGTTTACAACATTGGCAAGACCGGTATTTTCTTCTCCGTAATCCTTGCCTGTTGTATCCATCCAATCTTCCATTTCTTCTAGCGTATCACAGACCTGATGATAGCACCAATAACCATCTACTAATCCTCCAAAACCAATGGTCACTGTACCTAAATTGTCTTGGAAACTGGCATGATCGCTCCTAGCTGTAGTGTCTTCATAGACGATTACTTCCGGCCGGTCCATATCTAGCCAAACAGAAGTTTTCCAAGTGTCTGCACTATAGTTTGTACCAACTAACGTCCCCATTTGTTCTTCCAAACCCAGTGCGTCAGAACCTATCCAATTTGAGAGACCAACCATCTCTGGCTGATCGAGCTGATCATGATTTGGACCCGGGCCAATGTATACTCTCAAAGGCCAAACTTCACTGTCTTTTGGATATCCATCTTCGTCGATTTGAGGATCTGGGTCGCCATGAGGTGCACCACCTCCACCAGGCCAATTAACTCCAGCCATGTCGAGATTGATGTAATTCATCACAGTCACTTCGGGGTTGTCTTCCTTTACGTGGTACTCCGTCCAGTAATCCGACCCCCTCTTCCCACCTTCTTCACCAGACCATAGGCAGAACACCATGGTTCTCCTAGTTTCAAAATCTGCAAGAGCTCTAGCGGTTTCCATAACCATAGCAGTCCCCGCGGAATTGTCGTATGCACCAGCTCTAGTACCGTACGTTCTGAATCCTACAAGGTGAGGATCGAGAAGCACAGCATTAGCTGGAGGGGCGACATCAAAGTGAGCGCCGAACACCATCCACTCATCTTGAACAACAGACCCCCATTTGTATGCACAGATATTGTATGCTTCAGGATTCTGTACATTCATTATGTCTGTATACTCGTATCTGTGGGCTATGACTTCTAGGCCAAAGCTTTCCAATTCTCCGATGATATACAGGGCAGCATCTTCGTACGCAGGGTTCCCTTGCCCTGCCCACCTATCGTAGTAGCCCGCTTTTCCGTCCACCGGATCCAAGGTATCAGTAGGGTCGGATAACTCGTATAGCCGTTCGTATACTATTCTACCATGGAGCATTCCGCTTGAATGACCGCCTCCTTCATCCCATGACACAGTAGATTCCCTAATCGATGGGACGAATTTAACCTCAACAGAACCCGGCATTACGGCAGGATACACTTCTAGAGTATCGTAAGTCGTATTATTTGCCGGCACCCTAATGGCACCAAGATTATCTTCTCCCAGATGCCCTCCTCTTGCATACCAAGAAGTCCATGATTCAACTTCTTCTCTAACCGGCCAATGCCCTCGACCATATTCGCCCAGCAGAAGATAGATTCCTTCAGAACGGGGAGGAAACAATACCTCTAGAGAAACAGTATCGCCATTATCTATATCGATAACTGTAGAGTTCTGGACAAACCCAGATACCGGATCCTTAATCAAAAATGGAACAAACACTGACATCTTGTTAGATGTGGTCAACTCTAGGGTTTGGAAAAAACCCGCAGACATTGAATCTGAACTGATTTGCAAGTCGCCTGCATCGACACTCGAATCCTCGCTCCCAAAGCAGCCGCTAATTGGAGTTAGCAACAAGATTAGCACCATCGAGAATGCCGCTAACTCGCGTGAGCGCATACCCAACGGACCATAGGTCCGTTGTTGAACTCGCCGCCTTTTGGTTTAGGCCAATTCAGGCGTTGAAAATCGAGAGACAAGTCAACGAACCGTCAGCCTGCATGATTTCCTTCATATCCACGCTTGTAATCTTGAAACCCTCATCGAGCATGGTTTGTCGAACTACAGGAAAACCATCAGCAATGATGGCCCTATCGCCTTTGTAACCGATTGTGTTCGCGGCGTAACTCTCTCTATTCGGCACCCAAATCACGCTCTCTGCTAGTGGCTCCAATTGAGAAGCAGTAAGATGCCCTTCAGCGGCAATAATCAGATCAGGACGAGGCGATGAGCATACGGTTGTAAGGTGCAGAGTTGAACTTGGAATATCGATGAATTCACAATCAAAACCGTCTTCTCGAACATGACTCGCAAGAAAGTCTGCGCCCTCCTGATTTGTTCTAGTTGAAACCCCTATCAAGTAGCGATCATCGAAGAATACAACATCGCCACCATCGAGTTTAGCACCCTCTGGCATGTTGATAATTTCAGCACTAGAAGAAAGATGTTCAGCGACAGCAACTTGCTCCCCTTCTCTAGAGTGATGTCCCATGTTCGGAATAATCGCTTTTCCATCTACCATCACAGCAGTATCTTCGACAAAGCAGCAATCTGGATGTTCATCCAATCCTGGTAGAACAGTCACATCAGTGCCATGAGCACGAAGAGCCGCAACATATGCGTCGTGTGCACCCTGCGCCACTTCTCGGTTAGGCGTTCTAGTTCCAAAGAAGCTAGACACAGCAGCCTCAAAATTAGTGGAAATCTGGCGAACGACTGCAGCATTTCTACTTCGGTCATACGCCCCAGGCATGACCCGCGGTCCTACCTTTTCTTCATAATAGTTCGGAATCCGGATGCGGAATTCCGCTTATAGACGCACTCAAGTTTGTCGCCTAGTTGTATTGGATAGAACCACAATCAAAATCACTGCAACCGCTCCGAGAATAACGAATTTGTAATCTGTAGGTTTATCCCAAACTTCTGCATCGAATGGAGCCCAATCCCGATTATCACCATAGCCGTCCCCATCAGAATCTATCCATTCAGTGAAATCTTCTGGAAAAGTATCGAAATTATCTCCAACACTATCTCCATCGGAATCTATCCATTCACTGGGGTCGGTAGGAAACATGTCGGTATTATCTCCAATACCATCACGATCAGTATCTTTTGTTTCGTTTGCATCGTAGGGCAAGTCATCCGAATTATCTCCCACACCGTCGGAATCAAAATCTGTCCATTCACTACCATCTTCTGGGAATTCGTCAGTATTGTCGCCCACCCCATCTCCATCACTATCATTCCATTCTGTTGGGTCGCTAGGAAACGCATCAGAATTGTCTCCATATCCATCCTCGTCCGAGTCGACCCACTCCGAATCGTCAGTAGGGAACTCATCTGAGTTGTCACCCACTCCGTCTTCATCAGCATCGGACCATTCTTCTGGATTTAGAGGAAATATATCCTGAAAATCCTCAACTCCATCTTCATCATCGTCAGAGTCGACTAGGTCGCAAATTCCGTCGGAGTCCGAGTCAAGTGGAGTCTGAGAAGAGTCGTAAGAGTCGGTCTGACAAGCCATCTCATCATCGTCAGCCCATCCATCATCGTCATCATCTTGATCCTCGTTATCGCCGACTCCATCACCATCAAAGTCGGCCCATTCATTTGTATCCAAAGGAAATGCATCTTCTGAATCCTGCCAACCATCTCCATCATCGTCCACGTCGGCGTTATTTCCAATACCGTCTTTGTCGGTATCGTGCCATTCACTCGAATCGTTGGGGAAAGCATCTTTCTCATCATCGACCCCATCGTTATCATCATCAGGGTCGCCTCTATCTCCTATTCCATCACCGTCAGCATCCGACCATTCGTCAGGGTCGTCCGGAAACAAATCGGTAGGTAAGCAGACCCCATCTCCATCAGAATCATCCCATCCGTTCGAGTCTTGATCACATTGGTCAGTGTTATCTCCTACCAAGTCGCCATCAGCATCCGACCATTCATTTGGATTGTAAATGAAACCATCAACATCGTCTCTATATCCATCACCATCAGAGTCTCGGACAAACCCAGAAAGCGCCCAATCAATCGTCTGATCCGCCCAGCCCGGATCATTTAGTGGAGGAACATGGCCCCCCCCATTTATTCTCCAATGAGCAACACGATTTCCAGAATTACAATTGAGAAATTCAAATTCATCCGTTTCATCAATTGCGTCGTCTCCCGAAAGGTCTCTGCTTCCTAGATAAGTCCAAGTTGAATCGCACCCAGATCTATTGGACCAATAGCCAACAGTCTCAGTAGCAGAGGGGTGTTCTCCTCCAAACGCCACCGTTCCTCCATCGTATTGAATTACTCCATCGTCGGTTGAATGCACATGCAATATATCCGGCCTTCCAGTATCTCTACAATCGGAAAAATCGTTCCATGTAACTCCGTTTAAGGCAACAATTGAACGTATAGAGCTACCCGCATCACAAGCCATTCGATGACTCATGAATCCGCCATTGGAAAGCCCTGTTACAATCACACCATCTGGGTCAGCCCCGTAGTTTTGTACCGCTTCATCAATCAAACTGAGGAGGTAGTCAACATCATCAACATCGTAATCGAAAAGATTGCAACAAGCATCGGTAGCATTCCAATATCTCATTCCCAACCAATTCATTGTTCCATCAGGGTAAACCAACAAATGCTCATTCTCATGGATACTATCAATATGGTGCATATAGGCAGCATTGAATGCTCCATTGTTACTGTAGCCATGCAACGAAATTACCAACGGCAATGGCCTGCTATAATCGTGATTTCCTGGCATTCTAAGCGTTGTCTGCCGATCCGACGGTCCGATGCTTACAGTAGTGTGTTGATCGGTATATTCGATCGCACTGTAACCGTCGTTGGAGTTTGTTCTGTAGGGTATTATTGGATTATCCCTGAGATCCCCGCTGTTGCCAACAGGAAGCATTGCTAGTAGCAGAAAACTCACTAAGAAAGCGACTGCAACAATCCGATTCACACCCATAGCGGGGCGCGGATAGGTAAGAAACTGCCTAAATTCTGTAACGTGAGAGATTATTCTCTGTTTAGGATGACATGAAGAAGAAGTCCTACTGGCATCAACATAACACCAAAGAAGACTATTAAACGAATTTTGTTGATTCCAATTTGATTTTTTATCCCCTGTCTCCACATCCACCTTGTGGCCATGATATCGCCTGCTACGAAGTGAGCCCATGCGAGCACAGTGCCTGTCTCAGTCCCAAGGAGAGAGACCATCGTATCGAAAAATTCTGTAGGATTTCCGGTGAACAAATCTAGCAGCCCATTCGGGTTCAATACAGTTGCAAGCAACCAAACCCCCAACGGTCCAACGAATAGCAAATTTCCCTTTACCCAAGTTTCAGTTCTTTCAGAAAACGGTTCGATCAGCATTAACATCCAAAATGGGCCTACCCATATTGTTGAAAACATAAACAGTGCTATATTCAGTGGTTCCATTATATTCAGTCTCCTAATTCAGCTGCGATTTCTCCTGCCTCTTCCAATTGGTCTGCAGAATACCAATATGAGGTCGCTTCCCAAACGATATTACCATTCTTGTCTAGTAGAATCACAGAGGGAGTCGGAAGATTGCCAAAAGCTTCGACAACAGAAAGTTCCGAAGGTTCTCTTGTGTCGAAATCTAGTGCTAGGCGTGAATGGGCGCCAGTAACCACTGGCCATGGTGAATAATGGTCGCTTGAATTATTCCCGTAGACTTGCATAATCTTGTCTTCCGATTCGAAGTTACCATATCTATGAATTGTGATTGGTTGCATCACGCTGTAGTTGAGATTGTTATCTCTGATACCTTCCGTCCATTCATGACAACCTTGACATTGTGAACTTACCCAAAATAACAGAACCGGTTGTTGCTCTAATTCAGTAGTCAGATCTAGCATAGATACGCCATCTACATCTCTTCCTAAAGTAGGGAGTGCGAAGGTGAATCTGTTATCTTCAGCCTCCTCCACTTCCAATTCTTCTTGTATTTCATCAGCCAAACATCCTGCTGAAGAAGATAGTAGAATTAACGTTAGTAATAATCCAGCTACTTTATTCATACCAGTCCTCCAAATTAAGCCTTGATAGACTCCTGAGGTTTTATTGTGCCCAACCCACCATTGACCCCGATGATTTGACCCGTCATCCATTCAGGTGCACCATCAACAAGCCAAGATGCGACATCTGCGATCTCCTTTGCTTCTCCAATCCTTCCTACCGGATGCATCGAGTCACTGATTTTTCGACTAGCCTCACTTTTCAGTAGATTTTCAGACATTGGCGTATCAGTCATTGCAGGCGCAATCGCGTTTACTCGAATCCCTCGTTTTGCATAGTCTGCAGCCGAGGCCCGAGTCAACCCTTCAACAGCTCCTTTTGCTGCGGCAATAGCGGCATGATTAGTCATACCATGTGTGGCCGCAACGGAAGAAAACAGAACAATTCTTCCTCCGTCACCACGCATCATTGGAACCGCCGCCGATCTAACTGCATTGAATGCAGTAGTGAGGTTTTGCTCAATGGTATCCCGGACTTGTTCAGCGGAGGTAGCGTGCAATGGTCTGAGTAGGATTGACCCTACAGCGACAACTACTGCATCAAGACGACCATGTGTTTGTATGATATCCGCCACAGCCTGCTTCATTGCATCATCATCTCTTGCGTCGACGGGTAAGATATCGAGGTTGTCTATCTGGGAAGTAAGAGCCTGGAGACTCTCCTCAGTTCTTCCACTGCCTACAACTTTCCAGCCTTGCTTGGAAAGATTCTGACAAACAACACTACCAACTCCTCCCGCGGCTCCTAATACCCATACAACCGACAATTTTCCACTTCCATAGTTTCTATCTGTTTGCCTTGGGCCTCTTCAGGTCCGGAAACCAAGTATCTACACCATTCCAATCCGGTTCTATTCCTAAATCAGAACAAATCAATTTGGCACCAATTCTCCCACTTTCGAATATGGTGGGTAATCCGCTTCCGGGATGGGTTCCTCCGCCGACTAGGAATAGATCATCCAATTCTTCAAATCTATTCTGTGGCCTTCTCCAGAGCATTTGGTCTAATCCGTGTGCTAGATTGAAAACTGCACCTTTGTAAATATCTCTTTCACCCCAATCATCTGGGGTAACTATGTTTTCTGAAACTATGTGTTCTTTCAAATCATCATACCCCAATTTCTTCATGGTTTCAAGCACTACATCTCTGTAATCATGCTTTATTTCATCCCAATTTATTGACTTATGAACATTAGAAACGGGAACTAAGACATAGATAGTCGAATGCCCCTCTGGAGCCATTGATGGGTCTGTTAAGCATGCATTTTGAACATACAATGAAGGGTCATCCCAGGTTATTTTATTCTCTGTCACATCTTTTAGGTTCGTGTGATAATCTTTTGATGCATATATTTGATGATGATCTAAATCATATTTCTTATCTACTCCAAGATAGAGCATGAAGGTAGAACAAGAATAAGATTTCTCGTCTAATTTCTTGTTAGACCATCTTTTCCTTAATTTATCAGGAATAAGCCCCTTCATACCAGTAGCAAAATCCACATTCATTACATATTTCTTGGCGGTATAGGTATTCTTTCCTGTCTTGAGCCCTACTATTTTTTTACCATCAAAAAGACACTCTTCTACAGGCTCATTGAGGCATATTTCCACACCTAATTCTTCTGCTAATGCCCCCATTCTTTCAGTTACTGTACCTAATCCTCCTTTAGCGTGATAAATACCGTATTCTAATTCTAGGAAAGACAATATTGTGAAAAGACTAGGTGCTTGAAACGGTGACATTCCTAGGTATTTAGTTTGAAAACTCATCGCCAATTGCATTCTATCGTCATCAAAAAACTTTGATAAATCAGATGCAACACTTCTCCAGGGTCTTAGAACTTGAGCCACCCGCAGAGCTCTTTTGTTTGCTAGATTAGTCCAACTTGTCCATGGTGAATTTAAACAATTTTTTGATAATTTCAATTTTTTCCTATTATCCAAAACATATTTTTTGAACCCTTCAGCATCTTTCTTCCCACACAATTGCTCAATTTGTTTCGTCATATAATCCATGTCGGTACTAGCATTTAGAGCACCTCCTTCGCCGAACACCAATCTGTAATTAGGATCAATTTTTATGAGATTCAATTCTTCATGTGCATCTTTACCAATCGCTTGAAAAATCTCTTCAATTATTTCGGTGTAATGGAAAAATGTAGGGCCGTTATCGTATCGATAACCATCTTTTTCTATTACTTTGGTCCTCCCTCCAACACAATCTGATTTTTCGATTATTTTTACCTTTAAACCTGCTTTCGCAAGCAACAATGAACATGCAAGGCCACCAGGCCCTGCTCCTACAATCAGAACATCCTGGTCTGAATTTATCGATGCCTCAGGCTCGATGGAATGTGTTGCGAGTTGCATATTCAGTCCTCTTGCACGACGGTAATCACACCGAGAGTCGACATCAGCACGTTTGCCTTCTGCATGACGGTTAGGCTGAGGCGCTGGGACACAACGTTTCCACACAATTTCTCTGCCTGCTTGATCAGTTGTGAATATACTGAGACCATAATTGCTGGACTTTTTCTCGATTCTGGATGAATCATTGGAAGTAATTTGACCGCTTCTTCTTTGTGAGCATTGCACCTCTGGATGTAATCTTTCATGAATTCCTGCCAGTTTGGGTTTGAAGCAAGACTTGGAGAGGACAAGTCAGAGGTACATATTCCGAAGGATTGTAACTCGGCGGTAGGCAAGTAAACTCTACCCGATGCGAGATCTGACTGAATATCTCTCAATATGTTGACCTTCTGTAGAAAAATCCCCATCTCATCGGCGTAGTGCTCAGCCTCTTGCCCATCGTAACCATACAGGTGGAGCAAACAAAGGCCCACTGAGGATGCAACGTTGTAGCAATAACCTCGCAGATCTTCGTAGGTCTGGTAGTTTGTAGGATAGAGATCATCTTCCATCCCGTCTAGCAAGGAATGTAGGTGCTGAGATGGAATATTGAACTTCTCAATCGTATCCCAAAATGCTTGGAAGAACCTTTCTTTCGGAAAGTTATCATTTACTCCTTGTTGGATGTTATCTCGTAAGTAAATTAGAGCGCAGAGCTTAGTGATGTGACCTTCGTGATCTAAAGTCCCACGGGAGCGATGTTTTTCGTCTAGGTATTTCGACCTCCGCAAAGCTCTCAATCGAAGTGAGCCCATCTGTTGAGGAGTGAACGAAGAAAAATCTGGTAACCAGTCTCCGTCAGCTACATCATCGGCTCTTCTACAAAAAGCATAGAGGGCTTTGATACCGTCTCTTTTGGCTTTGGGGAGTGTTTTGAATGCTCTCAAAAATGAGGACGAAGACTCCTTTGCGATTCTTTCGCATTCGAGGTAAGACTGCCCTAAGGTAGCAGTATCATTACTCACGACGTCTCCCATCATATATTCTCATCCTCCATGATTCTTATTTAATGAAGTGTTTTCTTAATTGTCCCCTTAATTCTAGAATTATTCAATTGGTGTATTGCGGGGCCGGCTCTGGAATTGGTAAACAGGCGCGAAATTCTTCCAGATAGGGGCTCATCGAACTGATGAGTTTCACATCGGGATGTGTTCGGATAACTAAACCGTCCAGATACATCAGTGCTCGGATAATTGGAAACGCCTCCTCACCGAATACAGCCCCCGCATCCTCAACCGCACAACGAACAGTCTTCATCATGATTTGAGTAAGGCTTTGCTCTCCAACAGAACGCATCTCAAAGTCGTGATATATGTCATACATTTTCGCCATGTATTCCTCTTTTTTCTTTTCATCTAGAGGATCTTCGGATAGTCCAAGCAATGCCTCGAATGCACCGTTTAAGTTGCTGTTCGATAGGTGTTCAAAGAATCGAAATAAAGAACTGCTCACAAGGGGCGGGGCATGACAAATTGCCCCATTATCGATAAACACAAACATTCCATCATCGTCAATGATACAGTTACCTGGATGTAAGTCTCCATGGAAAGTGCCTATGCCGAATAGATAGGCGCCATGAACTCGAAACAGATCTAACAAAGTGGACCAAGAAAGAGTCCCTGCGTCTATTTCATCTTCCAAGGAATTGCCTCTGATGAATTCTGAAACCAGTACGTGCTCATTGGATAATTCTTGGTAATATTTCGGGAATCGGAGTCTGTGCATTTGAAAAGTATCGTCTATATCCATCTGAATTTCCTTCAATTCATCCGCCCCAGCGATTTCGTTGCGCAGGTCTAACTCCCGGGTGGTGTAATCTGCAACGTGATTCAGAAGCGCCACAGGATTCCCCACCCTTCGCAACTTTGGCATAAAAATGAGGAATATGCGCAACCATCTTCGCATGCGCTTTACATCTCGGCGAAAGGATTTCTCGTTCTGAGCCTTAATGACTTTGATTACAACATCTTCACCAGTCTTCAGGCGTGCTCGGTGAACTTGCCCCACTGAAGCCGCTGCGATTGGAATACCGTCAATTTCGTCAAAAGCATCGAAGAAACCTTCTGGGGCTCTCTTTTCGAGATTTTGAAATACGGCTTCGGAAGGAATGCTCGACGCGTGCTGGTACAATTGCTGTAACTGCCGACACTTTTCAACAGGAATCAAATCACTTCGCAGTGCAAATATTTGAGCCAACTTAACTGCGAGTAATCCTTGAGACTGAATCCAATCTAAGTCAGCGGGCCCAGACTTCAGAATCTGTCGCATGAATCTAGCGAACGTCCAGACGCGCATATCATTCTGCTTCACCTTTCCCAATATCAAGTGATGTTTCAGAATACATACTCTAACCCAGCGTAAAAACCCAAATTTGAGTTGATTAATTCTCCTTCGTCATTCTGAAATAGGCTAGACAGGTCGTCAAACCCCAAGCAGAGGTACCCGAGTGGTCAAAGGGGCTGGGATGAGGTCCCAGTGCGTAGTGCTTCGCAGGTTCAAATCCTGTCCTCTGCACCACTATAACCACTCAATGGTTAGAGTAGTATAACTTGACTTCCAACTTCTACTTCTCCTTCTTCGATAACCGAAGCAGACCATCGCGACCAACCCACTTCTAACTCGTGATCGATTCGATAGAATGCACCACCGATGAATGATTTACCAATTTTACTGCAGGGGGCAGTAGGCTCACTAAGCTCAATCATAGCCCCACCAATCATCATCCGAGTTCCTACTTCTAGGACCGGCCAATCTATGCCTTCAATAGTGATGTTTTCCCCTGTGGTCCCAACATCAATGGCGTGCCCTTCACTCTTTAATTTCTTAATTTGCTCTAATGAAAACAGGGTGACGGCTCGGGTGCCAATACCATTTTTCTTCTCCGTTCTGAATCGGTTGAAATCCCCCTTCACGCCAGCAAAAAGAATTTCTCCCTTGTTAATGGGTAACTTTGGGACTCCGCCCTCTGTACTGATGTTGATTGAATGTACAACAGCACTCATCCATACCCCTCCAATCAACGTAGTAGTCTTGACGGGTCATCGGCATAAATGAAAACCAAACCACCCAATAGGGCAATTCTCAGCGCCCATCTTCCAAGTCCGTTAACATTGATGCCTCCACCCTCAGTCATGTATCTCACGGAAAATACCTCTAGAAATCAATCTGTTGCTCCAATCTATGAACCATTTCCAAATATCGCTTCTTGAGTGCCTCATCTGGTTGAGTCATAACATGCTTCCAGTATCTCCAAGCCGCAATCGAAAGTGTGGCGTATCTGTGCAGTGCTGGTAGAGCGGACCTCTCATCTTGAGTTAATGGGCGAATTGACTCATAGCCTTCCAGTAATGTATTCCATCTATCGGTAAGAGCCTCGTCTTCGTTCCAACCAAATCCAACGAAAGCCATCATAAGATCAAATGCGCAAGGACCGATGAATGCCTCTTCCAAGTCAAGAATAGCAGTGACCGAACCATCTCCAATGACATTATCCGGAAACACATCTCCATGCAAGATACCTTGTGGTAAACCCTCAGGGATTTGATTCCGCAAACTCTTGGATTCTTTCTTCAAAGTGATGAGAAAATCAGACCAAGTGTTTGTCTCATCTGCAATAACGAACATTTCTTCGAATAGAGACCACCCCATTCTGTAATCATCTGGAAAAAAATCTGCGGCAGGAATTTGGTGGAGGCGCGCCATGGTTTCTCCGAGGCTCTTTAGCGAATTTTCATCAGTGCCCAACATTCCACCTTCAATGAATGGAAGTAAAGTCCAGGCCATTCCATCCTTCTCAGCAATGAGGCTTCCATTCGCCAATTGGATTGGTACGGCGGTAGGTATGCCATGTTCATCGAGGTGACAATGTCTAGCAACAACTCGCCCTACCTCCTCAATCGTATTTGCATTCCATACTTTTAGAACGACTTTGGAAGCGTCGATCAAAGTCAGGAGAATGTTGGTATTATCCCACCCTCCTTGTAATATTTCCATTGAGTTAAGATTTGGAAGCCCTGCCTGATTGAGCAATTCATTTGCCTCATCAACTCCCACTTCTGTACGTCGCACTTCAATCACCATTTGCGCTCAATACATCGTTTAGAAGGTCTAGAGTCATATCGATATCTTGCCTTGTCAGCACCATTGGAGGTTTGATTTTGATTACATTATGATGCGGTCCATCCGTGCTCAATAATACTCCCTGGTCTCTCATCCCACGAACCACTCTACCTGCCTCCTCAGCATTCGGTTCCAATGTATCCCGGTCGCAAACAAACTCGATTCCAATGAACAAACCCCTTCCTCTGACATCTCCAATCACGGGATACGTATCTTTCAGTTTTCTTAGACCATTTAAGAAATATTCACCATACTCTCTTGCCTGTTCTTGCAACTCTTCATCTTCAATCACATCTAGTACTGCATTACCAATTGCACAAGATACAGGATTACCTCCTGTAGAACTGAACCATTCCATTTCTCCGAGAGAGGAAGCAATTTCCGATGTTGTAAATACTGCCGCCATAGGGTGACCATTTCCTATCGATTTTCCAAGAACAACAATATCTGGAACAACATCTTGAGTTTCGAAGGCCCACATATGAGTTCCAAACCTGCCAAAGCCAACTTGCACCTCGTCTACAATCAGCAGACCACCTGCCTCCTTTGTGTATGTTTGAGCAAGTTTCAGATAATCATCAGGCAGCGGTATTTGACCTGCGCATGAGAGCATTGGTTCAATCAGAAATCCCGCTACATTTCTCGCATTAGAGATTACATCCTTCATCTCTTGATTGTAATCAACACCCGCCCTTCGATATTCGTCTGGAACCGGGACAACGTGCACCCAGGGCTCTGCTACCCCTTTACCTCCGGGCCCGAGAAATTTGTACGGGCTTAATTGAACGAGCATACTGGTGTTGCCGTGATATCCTCCATCGGCTACCAACATGTCGTGGTTTCCTGTATGGGCTCTAGCCAAGCGGATAGCCAGCTCGTTTGCCTCACTTCCAGAATTGACCATGAATCCAACATCAAGTCCATCCGGTAGAGTGTTGGATAATCTGGAAATATAGTCCGTCAAGCCATCGTAGACATAGCGTGTATTTGTGCTTAGAACAGACATCTGTTGTTGGCCAGCAGAGACCACTTTTGGATGACAATGACCGACATGGCAGACATTGTTTACAAGATCAAGATACCTAGTCCCATCACTGGAATAGAGATACTGCATTTCTCCTTTGACGATGTGAAGTGGTTTGCCATGACCAATAGACAACGATTTGCTGATATGGCGATTTCGGGCCTCAAGCAAATTGCCTAAATCAGTCATGTTTTCAGTCTCGTCAATCTAATTTCATTTCACATCAAAGGCCTAAGTCTGTCGGCTAACCTCAGGGCATGACGTTCCGGTGTCAGCCCCAATTCCTCAATTCTTTCAAGGCCAGCCTCAGCCCATATAGCGCGAGTGGCTTGCTCTTTGGCTTGCTCAAGCGCAATCTTCCACGCGTCGTAATCACCACGCTCAATCAATCGCCCATTGACGCCATCAACAACCGTTTCACAGTAGCCTCCTTCGTTAACGAAGATAGGAGGAGTTCCCAACGCCATCGCTTCGATTGGCGTCAGGCCGAAAGCCTCACCATGAGCCAAACCAACGACTGCGACAGAGTTTCGCATTATCGCGCGCATGGCTTCTGAGGATAGTCCTGAAAGAACCATAACAGCAACTCCATTTTTCTGCCCATAGGCTCGTAAGTCCTCGATTTCATCTACAGAACCGCCACCAATAACAACTAGATTCAGCTCACTTCCAACAATATGCCGAACCGCCTCATAGGATCCTTTGAATCGAGAAATTCTACCAATGGTTACAGCGTATGAGCCTAACACTCCCACTCCTGAGGCTTCGAAACTGGAAGTCTCTCTAGAGCTTGGCTGTCGTGGGAATTCCGATAGATCAACGGAAGGATGTAAAATCCCTCCCTCAATGCCGTAAATCCTCTTGAAATTGGATGCAGAAAAGGCCGAGTTTGCACTGACAACCCATTTGTCATTTTTTTCGAAGTTACGAAACGACTTCTCAATTCTCGCACGTTGACGAGTTTGTAGCATATGCAGTAGTTTAGGCCTCCAGCTACCACTACCATCTGGTTTCAGGTGACTGACATCATCGTGGATACCCGGCTTTGATTCAAGAAAGTGCAAATGCATCGGCTTGTCTGATGGGACTAAGGCAGGAAATTCCATCGAACCATTACCGCCAGTTAGGTGAATAGCATCAGCCCATTCGATTGCTTCTCGGGCTTCTTTGAATCTATGCCACGCGGTTGCAGCACTGCGTTCTTGACCGGCCGTAATCTCATTCCAAAGACCTCCTTCTGCTCCCCATTGCTCCTCAGGACAGAGGACTTCAATCCCCATTGATTCAATCAGAATTCTTTGTGAATCACGCAAATTAAGGCAGAGAAATTTCACCTCAAAATGCCCTGAAATAGCGGGTAAATTTCGAAGTAAATCGCGGGCCGCCCCTCCATAGACAGTCATTGCTGCCTTGACAACAAGCAACCTCGTCTTGTCTCCGCCCACGTTATCGCGTCGAACTGACTCGCTATGTCTGCATCGGTGATAAGGTCCCGATGGGTTTCAAATCAATGCGGCAGACTCGAAGGAGCGATGGGTGAGGTCCCATGGCACCTTTCTTGCGTTCGTTGCGGAGAGAATTACGCAGGTCTAGAGTTACGATATCGCTGCGATTGTTCGGGCACGCTAGACGTAATCCATGATTTGTCTGATTGTCGATTAACCCGCGAAATTCTCGATGCGAGATTGTCATCCAAAGACCCGCTTAACCGCTCAGGGGTTTGGCGATTCCGAGAACTAATCCTACCTCTGGGCGAGGAGAAATTGCAAGAGATTGCGGCGGCCCGAGGCGAAGGCTCGACAAACCTCTACAATGCCAGTGTACTGGGTAGGAAAGTAGGCGTCGAAAACCTCTGGTTGAAGCATGAAGGAGAAAACCCAACCGGCTCATTCAAGGATAGAGGAATGACGGTCGGAATCACTGTTGCTAAACTACTCGGAATGAACGCGGTTGCTTGCGCATCAACTGGAAATACATCTGCTTCAATGGCTTCCTATGCAGCGATTTCAGGCATGGACGGGTTAATTTTTATCCCCGAAGGCAAGATTGCTTTCGGTAAGTTAAGTCAGGCCCTCGCATATGGGGCGAAGACCATCCAAATCGAAGGCGATTTCGACGATGCGATGGCCTTAGTTCAGGAGGTATGCGACAGCGAAGGAATATATCTCCTGAATTCAATAAATCCATTCAGGATCGAAGGGCAAAAAGCAATCGGAATGGAAATTATGCAAGACCTTGATTGGCAGGCTCCAGATTGGATAGTTCTACCGGGCGGTAACCTCGGAAACAACACAGCGATTGCCAAGGGGTTGTTGGAACTTCACGAGGTAGGAATCATAGATCAATTGCCACGTATTGCAGTAGTTCAGGCGGCGGGAGCAAATCCTCTCTATACCGCTTGGTTAGAAGGAACCGATATTCAACCAGTCAAGGCTGATACAATAGCAACCGCAATCAAAATTGGCAATCCTGTTTCCTGGCGCAAATCAATGCGTGGAATTACTGCATTGGATGGAATAGTTACAGAAGTAACCGACGACCAAATCATGGATGCAAAGGCCTTGGTCGACGCAGCAGGCATTGGTGCAGAACCAGCCAGCTGCGCCACTGTAGCGGGAATTAGAAGACTCGTAGAAGAGGGGGTAATCGGGCCTCAACAGCGTGTTGTGGGAATGCTCACCGGTAACCTACTGAAGGACCCAGATATAGTGGTCAATTATCACATGGGCGAGTTAGACGAAATCGAATCCCGGCAAGCTAACCCTCCAATCTCTGCGCCAGCAGATATAGATGAGATTACACGAATAATCCGTCAGTGAACATACCGTTGATTGAAGAACATAAGGCGACTCGCGTCTAACATGGTCGACTTCGCCTCGATGCTTTTCGGAGACTTCCAAGATAGCATAGTTGCAACTTTTGGAGACACTATCGGTTGGGTAGTTGGGCATGCCTTGATAGTCGGACTAGTCGCATTGGTTTGGTACACTTGGATAGGCCGTAATCACATTCGTACACAGTCAGGCTGGGGGGTGCCAGAAATCCGAGACGTTGCCACAATACTCACCGTTACAATGGCTCAGTACATCGTTTATACAAGCAATTTGGATTATCCAGAAGGGCCTGCTCTTGCGGTCGCATTTTCTGCCACCATGTTCGCGCGCTGGTGTATAAACGTCCTCAACTAAGTGGGAATCTAACCCCCAACGGTGAAAGGCCGCTGGCTCACAGTCCCATCCATGGCAGCCTTCGGCGACCACCCTTCACTCCCAGAATCTCTTGAGGCGTTGCTGTCGGATGAGACGGCTTCAACAATATTCCTCAAAGCAGAATGTCCTCCTCGAGTCAAGGCTGGCCACATCAGTCAATTGAGATTGGAAGAGGTGGCGGGAGAAATATGGGACAAGCCAATGTTAGAGTCACTTGCAGAGGATTTGGCATCGGTTGTTGAGCAGAACGATGCTCGCTCGGACTGTTTTATCGAAATAGAGCGCGAAGGCTGTAGAATAATGCAAATCGGTGATTTGAGGGTAACATGTGCTTGGCCACCATTCTCAGAAGCATGGGAGATCACAGTGGTTAGACCCGTGGCTCATCTCAAACTGAGTGATTATGAATTGAATGACGAATTGATTGGACGGCTTTCTGACCACCATCGTGGAGTATTCGTCGTAGGTAAGCCAGGAAGTGGAAAGACCACCTTCGCTCAAGCGATAGCAGCCCATCTAGATGAAACGGTGGGGGCTATGGTCAAGACCATGGAAGCACCTAGGGATTTGCAAGTCCCTCAAAGAGTGACCCAATACGCTCCGTTGGAAGGAGATTTGGAGAAAACAGCCGAGGTGATTTTCCTCGTCCGACCAGACTTCGTAATTTTTGACGAGGTTCGTCGAGCAAGAGATTTCGAGATATTCGGTGACGTGCGCCTCGCAGGGGTGGGATTACTCGGCGTAACACATGCAAACAGTGCATTGGAAGCCATCCAACGGCTTGTGGGTAAGGTAGAATTGGGACTTATTTCACAGGTTCTGGATACTGTTATCAACATTGAGAAGGGCAAGGTAAACGAAGTCCTTGAACTAAAGATGGTGGTTCGTGCACCAACTGGAATGGAATCAGATCTCAGTCGCCCAGTAATCGAAATCAAGCGTTTTCCAAGCGGCGAGTTAACTCATGAAATGTTCGCCTTCGGTTCTGAGATTGCAGTCGTTCCAGTTAGTGGTGGAAGCGGAGAAGGCGGCAGTCCAGCTTGGAGACTCGCTGCAGAGGAGTTGAAGCGGGAAGCATCCCGACTCACCGGTATTTCAGTCATGCATGCCAAGTTCCTAACCGACTCGTCAGCAGACATCTATGTCGATGATTCAGCAGTCGGATCTATGGTGGGCCCCGGAGGGGACGCGATACGCCAATTAGAGAAAGACATGGGGCGAATAAAACTCAATGTAAAGTCGGTAACCGAGTTACCCAGATCTCTTCGAAAGAAGGTGGAAAAATCCTCGTGGGGCGCTGGAGATATGGAAGATTGGGGCAGTCGTTCGGGCCGCCAATGGGAACAAACAGGGAAAAAACGAAAAGGCCGGAGAAAGGGTAAAGGCGGCCGTAGATAATCACACGCTAGTGCTCGATGAGATTGGTGGCTTGAGATGGACATAATCGTAGATATCCTCGAAATTTGTATCCCATTGGGATTTTTCGGATTTATCGCAGTATTCTTTTTCGAAATTCGCCCACGTCACATTAAGCAATTTATTGAAGCACCAGCAGAGAAGCTTCCAGTGATCCCATTAATAGAAAAATCCAAGGTTAAATCAACATATTTCGGTACAACCGGCTTAATTTTCTTCGTCGGTTTGCTTATTGTCGGCACAGATGCAATAACATTCTACGATCAAGTAAATACTTCTGATTGGGAAGAAATCCCGGCAACAGTCAGTATTTCAGAGATTAGAGAATACGAAATATGTGGTGAAGACGGATGCAGTAGAAACGATTACCCATACATCAAATATTCTTATTTTGTAGATGGGGAATCATATTCAAATGACGATATTGTTCTCCTTGATTTGGATGAAGGTAACTACGGATTCTCACCGGACATGATCGTCGACTATCCAGTAGGTTCAGAAACCAGTGCGTATTATAATCCAAAAAATCCAGATGAAGCAGTATTGATGAAGGGTTTTTCCGGAGTAATACCCCCAATTATTATGATTAGCCAAATAATCATCGGAGTCTATATTGCAGTTACAGCATTCCTTGTAATTTGGAAAGCTCTCTTCCATATCCAACCTTCTTCAAACCGAAAAAAGGCAGAAGCCACTCCATTGGATATTTTTGATGTTCAACACTGGGACAGCAAGAGTGACGGCCAACAGATTGTCGATTGGTATAATCAAGAAATTGATGATGACAAAACTTTAGAGGATTTTATGGCTATGTGCGGTATATCAGAATTTGATTCCAAAAATGATGCTTTAGGTGTAATGCACAAGGCGGAGAAATTAATCAAAATCAAGAGCACGGGTTCCGTGAAGAATCTTAAAGATAAATCAGTAATCAAAATGACTGGAGCCACCGTAATTGATGGTGGCTTGGTGGGAAAGGCATTCGACCATCCAGAATTAGGGACTCAGAGTGTTTACTCATCGAACATAGTTGGAATGACGTATGACGAAGAGGGGACATGCATAGTGGAGACTCGGAACACAGCATATGTGGTTGAAACAAACGACTGGAAATCAGACCTCCCAGCAAACCACCCTTCGCTGTTGAGCGATCAAGAGTGGTGGGATTAGTTCATTCGAAAGGGCAAGTACGGACGCCGCTGAAATTCACAAGACTCACTACGAATATCTTATTCGTGGATATACTAGTACAATATTATGGAAACAACTCCACAAGCAATGCAGCCGGCCTCACCAACTCCAGGAAGCTGGAAGATTATGATGGCAGAATCAGGAATAGGTATGTTTTTGCTTAGAGTTGGCCTTTTTCTCATCAATTTAATCACATTATTCCTTGCAGTCCCATGGACTACTGTAATGTATTACAACGCGTGGGCAAATAATGCTCTTATTGATGGTAAAAGAATCAAATTTACAGGAAACGCGGGCTCATTTTTCATGGTCTGGATGAAAACATTATTTCTTTCTTTAATCACCCTTGGATTGTATTGGATTTTCGTTGGCAAAAAGAACACAGCCCGCTGGGTCGACTCTAACCTAGCGTGGGCATAGAATCCCTGAACCCCCATATTTGAGCCCTCTCGGAGGGCTCGCAAGGGTTCATGACGCCCTCATTGGTCGGCGAGCCGATGAGTGAGGGTGAAGGCAAGCCTCCTGTGGTTGTTGTTAGTGACTCGACCAACATCACCAGTGGAACTGAGGTACAGGAGAAGTTAATCTCTGCATCTCGCGTATTTTCCGACTTACTGAAGCCGACTTATGGGCCTCGAGGGCTAGACAAAATGCTCTACAAAACAGACGGGTCAACTGCAGTTACAAACGATGGTGCAAAGATAGTAGCCGAATTGATGGTCAAGCATCCCGCTGCAAAAATGATGGTCGCCATGGGTAATACACAGGAGGAAGCCTGTGGCGACGGAGTAACAACCGCAATGATGCTTTGTGGAGCACTATTGGAAGAGGCAAACAACCTACTCTCCAAGGGACTACATCCACTTACCCTAGTTGACGGATACAGAACATCGATGGAAATAGCATCTCAACTAATGGATGCTGACGCAGTCGATGTAGACGATGTTAGACTAATCGGAGTAGCGGAAACTGCTCTCACCGGCAAGGGCGCAGAAGCAGCAATCGATGTCTTCGCGCCCATGGTGCGAGACGCACTTACCGCCGTTGAAGCAAACGTCGAGCAAGCAGGAGCGGAACATATTGCAATGTACAAAATCGGTCGAGGCGGCTTGAGAGATAGCCATCTAATCCGCGGGATAGCAATCCGTCGCCGAGTCCAAATGGACAACTTCCCAAACAATCTCAAAAATGCAAAAACCGCGGTACTCGGCGGCGATATCAAGATTCGAAAAATGACTCGTGACGCCGAGATTCAAATTACATCAGCGGAACAATTGGATGGGTTTGTCGAAGCGGAGTCAGCCCGCAAACAAGAATTAGCACAATCACTTATTGATAGTGGAGCCAAGCTGATTCTTGCGGGCGGAGAAATCGACAGAGATATCCTGCACGACCTAGCAGACGCTGGAATACTAACTGTATCAGACCTTGACGAATCAGAACTAGATAACGCGGCTGCTGCAACCGGTGCCACAGTCATCGACTCAATTATCGATATCGAAGCAAGCGACCTCGGAGTAGCCGGAAATGTTCACTGGGAGCGTCGACAATCGACAGATCAAGTAGAGGACGTAATCACCATTGACGATTGCAAAACGCCTGCTACAGTCACCCTTGCAATTGGCGGCGCTGGAGAAGCCGCAACAGAGGAGGTAATTCGAGGACTGCATGATGCCTTGAGAGCCACCAGTATAGCACTCGAAGAAGGCCAACTACTAGCTGGAGGCGGAGCGACCCACGCAAGAATCGCAAACGCAGTAAGAAAGGCCAGTGAATCCGAACCTGGACGTGCTAGATTAGCTATGGAAGCCTTCGCACGCGCTATGGAAACTGTACCTGCAACGCTAGCCGACAATTCAGGAAAGGACCCTCTCGATGCTGTTCTAGAGATGCGCGCGGTAGCGCGTGAAGAGTCACCTACACCACAGGGAGTCAGGGTCGACGGAGAAGTAGGAGAACTTTCGGGAGTTTGGCATCCAAGGGCAATTATCGAGGAAGGTTTGGAATCTTCAGTTGAGACGGCCATGAGTATGCTAAGGATTGACCAAGTCATCTCGGCAAGAGGCGATTAAACTCAATCCAATACGGACCATTCAAACGCAACTTGCCCTGGGCCAAGTTATGTCTGATGAGGGACAACGGTCTCCGTTGCTAATCCTTTTTCTTGTCGTTTTAATCGACATGATTGGATTCACTCTTGTAATCCCCTTTCTGACTTATTTTGTACAGGACTTAGCCGAGGCAGATGGCTTCATCGATATGGCAACAAGAGACTGGTGGGTTGGAATCGTTCTAGCATCTTACACACTTGGACAATTTCTCTTCACACCCTTACTAGGAGCTCTTTCAGACCGAGTTGGCCGGAGGCCAATTCTCATGTTCGGATTAGTCTGCAATACCATTTTCCTAATTGCATTTGGACTAGCATCAGCCCTTTGGATGGCCATTGTAGTACGCTTCTTGGCTGGTGCCGGAAATGGAAATATCGCAGTAACTCGGGCCTACATTGGTGATATCAGTACCAGAGAACAGTTGCCTGGTAGGATGGGGATGATTGGGGCCTCATTTGGTTTAGGATTCATGATAGGGCCATTTGTAGGCGGCGTTCTAACGGATCCTGCAAACGCATTTGGGGGCCCGTTTGACACAGAATGGTGGGCCGCACACCCTTACTTTCTGCCATGTTTAACGGCAGGATTGCTCTCCGCAATCTCGTTCATATTGGCAATTCGAATGCTTCCTGAAAGCCTTCCACCAGGAAAGAGAGGAAAAACATCCGATGAAGAAAAGGGACTGAAAGTAGTAATTCGAAATTTAGTCAGCGTTCGCGACCTCTCTCCAAATGTGAAAAGGCTCGTTTTAGTCAATGCCACCTTCCTACTCGCTTTCACCATGATGCATGCTACATTCATTCTATTCACCGCCATGCCGATTGAGGATGGCGGACTAGGGTATGATGAGAGAATGAATGGATACATATTCGCCTATGTTGGACTGATGGGAGTGATTGTCCAAGGCGGCTTAATTCGTCCCCTTAGCAAAAGGTTCGATGTGCGGCAACTGATGATAGTCGGAATCATTCTGACTTCAATCGGGCTTGGTTGGATACCGTATCTAGAACCAACCCCACTCGCAATTGGACTACTCGCTATGACCTTCATTGCAGCTGGTAACGGGTTATTCCAACCTTCTCAATCAACAATGATTACCACCGAGGCTAGGGCAATGGGACTTGATCTCGGAAGGGTAATGGGAGCCCAAGAGGGATTTGGAGCACTTTCGAGAATCATTGGTCCAGTACTGGCCGCTTTCATCTGGTCTGCCACGGTTGAAGGTACAGGAATTTGGACATACCACACAGTATTCCGTGTTGCGGGATTAATTGCAATTCTTGGTTTGTTAATTCAGTGGGGTATCAAGCGTACAGAGACTTCCCACTCGGAGTCTGAATAGCGCTTCCGCGAACACTTCAAACCCGATGCTACCACGCAGAGTTATGGTAGCACCTCGCGCCCTTCTGAGCGTCTTCCACAAAGACGGCATTGTCGAGTTAGGACAGGCACTACACAACCTTGGTTGGGAACTACTCTCCACCGGAGGAACATCGCGTGCATTACGTGAAGCAGGCTTGCCGGTAATCGATGTCAGCGATGCGACCGGCCACCCGGAATGTTTCGACGGGCGAGTGAAGACTCTCCATCCTGCGGTACATGGTGGAATTCTCGTACGTCGCGACCGTGAAGATGACATGGAAACGCTAGATGAATTGGGCTATCGAACGGTCGACCTAGTCTGCGTCAATCTGTATCCTTTCGAATCTGTAGCAGCCAAAGACCCACCAGCGCCCAATGCAGAATTGATTGAGATGATCGATATTGGCGGGCCTACCATGATTAGGTCAGCGGCAAAGAACCACAAGGACTGCTTGGTACTAACTTCACCCGAACAATATGAGTCGGTTTTGTCTGCATTGAAATCAGCAAACGGAGATCCTTCAGGAGTTAGCTTAGAGGCGCGCAAACAATTGGCATTGGATGCTTTCCAAACAACTGCAGCTTACGATGCAGCGGTTAGCAATGAGTTGGATGATAGATTCAATTCACCAGATGTTCCAAGCCGAATTCACGTTTCTAGCGAGACCGGAACTTCGCTAAGGTACGGAGAGAATCCACATCAGCCCGCAGCATTCTATCCAGCAGCGAGTGCAACCGGCCCGAAGGGACTGGCAGCCGCAGTCCAGCACGGTGGAAAGGAACTCTCGTTCAACAATTATCTCGACCTCGATGGAGCTCTAAGAATCGCTCGAGGATTCCTAATCGATACGGATGAGAAGCGATCACATGGCTGTGTTGTAATCAAGCACACAAATCCCTGTGGAGCGGCAATCGATGCAACACAAGTAGGCGCTTGGGAGAACGCTCTAGCAAGCGATCCAGAGTCTGCATTCGGATGTGTAATCGCATTCACTCACACTGTTGAGAAAGCAACAGCAGAAGCCATCGGCGGACATTTCTTAGAGTGCATTATTGCACCCGGATATGATAACGATGCGTTAGATATTTTGAGCGAAAAACAGAATCGAAGAATGCTAACTTTGGACGTTTTCACACCACGTGAAGATGAGGTCAGAATTAGGCAACTCGATGGCGGCTGGGTAGCTCAAGTTCAAGGACCACCGTCGGTAGATTGGTCGGCTGTTAAGTGCGTTACAAAAGCGCCAGCAGACGACGATTTAGTGGCACTGGCACGGTTCGGTTCAACTGTTCTTTCAGAGGTCAAATCCAACTCGATTGTATTGGTAGCACAGACTGAAACAGGATTCGCCACAGTCGGTGTAGGACCAGGCCAAACTAGCAGGGTCGAGGCAGTTAGAATTGCTGCCCGAAGAGCAGGCGAGAGGGCAAAGGGTTCGATGATGGTATCAGATGCGTTCTTCCCATTCCGAGATGGAATTGACACGGCGCACGAAATTGGTGTAACCACAGTCGTTCAACCGGGAGGCTCAATGCGCGATCAGGAATCAATTGATGCGGCAGATGAGCATGGGATGGCGATGATATTCACAGGCCAGAGACTATTCCTTCACTGAATCATTACCGTGCCGGGACTTTCTTCCAAAGCCACCAAACACCGATCAGACCAACCAGAATAATGGTCACTGAGCCAAATCCAGGATCTGCACCGTCCCAACTACTGGGATCGAAGTAATCGCCTTCACCCAATGTTGAGACGTACCAAACAAAGGTTGCAGATGAAATAGTCATGAAAGAAATCAATCCAATAACGCCCGCCTTGGCGTGCCTTGGAATAGTCTTGCCATTTGCATAGTAATCAAACATAGCCGAACCAAAGAATCGGTTACTCAATGACCACCTAAACATAGACTCACTCGACAAGGAAAACAAGAATGCTGCGGGCACCGCCCAGGACACGGTCGGCCAACCAGGAACATAGATTCCAATAAATGCAAAACCGACAAACAGACAGCCTAATCCAAGGTACAAACGACGCTGAAATAGCGGCTTTTGTGTGTAGTATTTCTCGACGATTTCGTCGACACTACCCAGCGGTTCCACGATGCTTTCGCGCCGCCTCACACAAATAAACAAGTCTAGTATCAAAGATACAGAACCACTCAGGCATAGTCTCCCCAATTCTCAAGCAGGATATCGCTAGCGGGCACATATGGATGAGGCATACCTGCTACCTCGTTCAGCCACGATTGAAGAACCATTGAGGATAGCCGTTCTAATTTCTGGAGGCGGCTCAGGGCTTGCCGCCTTGCTAAGATATCAGGAGTCAGAAGTCAGAACACATCGGACGGTTTTGGTCCTAGCAGATTCAGAAGATGCAGCTGGCTTGGAGCATGGGCGCTCACTTGGAATCGAAACCCACGGAATCTCATTACCAGCTCTCGAAGACAAGGTGCAAAGACGACTAGCTCACGAGGAGTTAGTTCACACGGCCCTAGTCAATGCAGAAGTGGAATTGATAGTTCTATCAGGGTACATGAGAATCCTCACACCGAGTTTTGTCAAGCAATGGAAAGGTCGCTTGGTCAACATCCATCCTTCTCTACTTCCGAAGTATCCAGGGGCCCATGCACATAGGGATGCATTGGCCGATGGAGCAACGGTTTCAGGTTGCACAGTTCATTTGGTGGACGAAGGCGTAGATAGCGGAATGATTCTAGCTCAAAGTGAAGTCCCAGTTCGCCCTGATGATACAGAATCAGACCTACAAGAACGAATCAAAAAAGTAGAACATTCTCTCTATCCAGAAGCCCTTGATAGGCTCTCAGTAGGCGGATATTCAGTTTAGGTCACCGGGTGTATTGACATTTCTTAGAATAGCAGAATCCGTCAATAAAGTCGAATGTTCCATCTCTGTAAATTGAACATGTAATGGCCGCCTATCGTCAGCAATTTTTGATGCAATAGAAGGGCGAACTCTCGAAAGTAATGGATGAGTTCTTTGAGGGTCAGCGGGTATCGCTAGTAAATCGCCAGGGCCGAGAGTTTTCTCTAATTCGGAGAATAAATCAGCAGTTACCCATGGAACATCCACCGGACAGAGTTGAATTGAATCAGCATCAGCAACTAATGGATCGGTCAAGGCCTCGATAAGCGCCTCAATTGGCCCAGCATGGGTTAATGCATCTAACACCCATTCAACATCTAGTCCGTCTGGCATAACCGCACCATACCTCTCTACATCTTCAGGCTGAGCAACGGCTATTCGAATAGGCTCACAACCCGCCGCCGCTAAAGCCGAAGCAGCCCTTGCAATACAGGCGACTCCACCGACCTCAATCAGAGCCTTATCTCGCCCCATTCGGCTGCTTCGACCACCGGCGAGTAGTAGAGATCTCATACCTTCACCGCAAATCGTCAAGTCTCTGCATAGCGTAGCGAATCTCTTCCATCAGCTCAGCAGCACGAGCCAGTAGAGTCAATCTTTCCTTTCTTCCATCGCTTCTCTCGACCCAATTCATCAATTGTCGAATATCGGCCGAGTCGCGTTGGATTGTCCATTCCAGAACCTGTTCAGCAACAGGGTCATCAGATGGCAGCAATCTCTCGCTCATAGACAGCGGGTGACCCAGAAGCGCTTGAACTTGGCTCAACCCGCTACGATACGGGCCTTGATTCGACCTAGTAACGAGTCACCCGGAGGGACTGGTACCAATTGAATGGCCTCTGCAACTTCTGAACTTACTCGTTCACCCCTCATAGTACCAGCATGAATAACCAATACTGCTAGGTGACCATCGATCGCTCGGCCCTTGCACCAAGTCAGTAATTGTGCATCAGAAGGTATTGATTTTCCTGCTCTGAGAACCTCTTCAATAGTTAACAACAGAGCCTCAGCAGGCTCTTTCCGAGAAATATTGGACGCCAATATAGTCCATGGATCAGTTCCCAGGCTTTTGTGGTCAAGATTTGCCAAAAGTAGTGCTGCAAGTGCGACATCTTCTCTCCCATGTCTCTTCCACAGACGACGAATAAACTTGACCAGAGTCTTCTGATCACTCCCTGCATTGGTAAGCAACCAAGAGGTAATCCTTCTGAGATTCTCATCAGGAGTTCCGAGATGGAATGAGTAACCCGCCGCTTCGCCAAAACGATCTGTACTAGATTTCATGATAAGGGCAGGAACGCCGATTGGATACGCCGCACGTACAACATTAGCCAACTTCCGCGGCGAAGAATGAACTCGACGAGAGGTTGAATCAAAGTATTCGTCTAGAGGGTCATTGGCCATACCGCGACCTCAATTCTTGACTCTAAACTCGTCGAAGATGGAGCTAATTTTTCCCATTGAATCATCTAATCTCATTCTGATATCTTCTGTAACCGTGCGATGCACCACTTGCTCAAGATTTCTATCCAAACTTCTCGCAATCGCCCGGTGCTCTGCATCATCAATACTGAATGCATGTCGCAGGTAAGCGACGAGAATTACCTCCCCTTCGGAGCGATCGGTGTGCAGTAGGAAAGCTTCCAACATCTGTTCGTAAATTCGACGAGTTTCCTCTAGAGCTAATTCTTCGCCCTGACCAATCTCCTTACCCGAAATAACCGCGTCATAGACGGTTTTTGGCTCAT
This sequence comes from Marine Group II euryarchaeote MED-G37, assembly GCA_002457555.1. Lineage (GTDB taxonomy): Archaea > Thermoplasmatota > Poseidoniia > Poseidoniales > Thalassarchaeaceae > MGIIb-O1. The sequence goes on along the minus strand of NTJQ01000006.1, from coordinate 4,863 downwards.
TCTCATCGAGTCGGAGAGTATGTGACAACTTGACCAACATGCGCTTCTCTCCATTAGTCAGTAAACCATCTTGCAAAGCAAGGCTAACCGCCCCTTTGAATACGCCAACCCTGCCGACCTTGACCTGAGTCACATTGTCCAACTAACACCTCCCTCCTTAATCGGTTCGTGAGGATGTTTGCGAGAGGATAAATCAAGTCCTGTTAGCAAATCAGCGAATTGAGGAATTGTATGAATGAAGAGAACTCCAAGCGGATTTGGACCTATATGCAAGAGGCAGGAGACAAACTCGTGGGTAAACTACCTCCATCTTGGCAGCATCCGAAGGGCAGAAACCCCTACGCTCATGTGGCAATTTGTGTAAAGGGCCATTTTGGGCAATCGTACAAGGATATTCCAGATGAAAAATTGCAAGAAGTGCTTGATTACATTGATTATTTGGCAGAAAATCCGTCATAGCCTAATACTCTAAACATCGGTTCATTGAATCTCAAATTCCTGCAAAGCCTTCAAAGGTACTCGCAAAGTCGGAGAGTTTGCAGGAACCCTGTCACACTCGCGGGTGCTAAGCACCCATTACTGACCGCCAATAGGCGAAATTAATGCGAGGCCCCCAAGAGTGGGGCCGGCTAACTGCAGGAGAGAAAGCAAAATGACAAAAGAAGGAAAATATGTGATTCACGCGACCATCAAGGCGGACGGAACCGTCGCCCGGAAGGACGTCGTCGGGGCCATCTTCGGACAGACAGAAGGTCTGCTCGGAGAGGATCTACAGCTGCGCAAGTTGCAGCGTACCGGACGCATCGGACACGTCGATGTGAATCTGAACAACAACAAGGGACGAGTCAAGGGTGAAATCATCATGACTTCGTCTATCGACCAGGTCAGCACCGCAGTTATCGGAGCGGCATTGGAAACGATCGACAGGATTGGGCCTTGCAAGGCGATAATCCGAGTTCAAAGAATTGAGAACGTCAACTCTGCAAAGAGAGATACAGTCATCGACAGAGCAAAGTCTCTGTTAATGGGAATGATCGAGTCTGGAGCAGATGAATCAAAGAACATCCTAGAAGAGGTTCGTTCGGTTCTGACTGTTGACACAGAAACGGAAATCAGCGGCATGACCGCTGGCCCGAACGTCAAAGCTTCCGAGGCGATTATCATTGTCGAAGGACGCAACGACGTACGCAATCTACTGAAATTCGGAATCAAGAACTCGATTGCGACAATGGGCTCCGGAATCAAACCGGAATTGATAGAACTCGCTATGCAGAAGAAGAGCGTAACCGCCTTCCTCGATGGAGATAGAGGCGGCCGCCTTCTTCTGATGGAACTCAGTGGAAGCCTCGGCAAGTCACTAACCCACGTAGCGATGGCACCTCAAAGCCGTGAGGTTGAACACCTCGAAGGAAAGGTAGTCACCAAGTGCCTCAATCAGAAGGAGGCTGCAAACAAAGCAGTCTCTCGAATTACTGCTGAGTTGGCGAAGGAAGACGACGCCTCAGTCGGTCGCGGCTCCGCCGCACTGGAAGCCCCTGACGAAGTCAAGGGGTGGGCTGACAAGATGGACGGACTGAAGACTAACAGCGCAGTAATCATCCTAGAAGACGGATCTGCAACCGACCCGGTCGGTGCCAGAAAACTCGAGGAAGCCTTGGCTGAGGCCGAAGGCGCCCAAGGTTTGGTCTTCGCTGGAAAGGTCACAGATCGAATTTTCGATCTGGCGTCCGGTGCTGGAATAGGCAATGTCCTAGGAAAGACCGTTGGTAAGGACACCCTGAAGGGCGGAGTTCAAGCATTTTCGGTTAAAGATTTGTGAAATCTAAACCTAAATTGAGCCGAGTTCGATTTATCGTTCTCGGCGGGACTACGTCCCGCCTCTAATTAGCGCTTAGCATAGGCTCAACAGACGAAGCCATCAAAAGGGCCACAGGTCCGCTACGAGCGATGGAGCAGTCCACCTTGGGCATCCTCTCGCTCTATGCACTACTGGGCATGGCCATCGCCATCCTATGGCTGAGGCACCAGCAAGTTCTGCGTCAAAGAGACTCAATCGCCGATCGAGTAGGTTCGCTTGAAGGCGACCTAAACTCGACAACACAGAGGTTGGATTTACTCTCTCGAGGAGTAGATACTGTATTCGGGGAAACTCCAGAATTACACGGCCTACTAGGAGTTCATCGCTCACTCGAAACCGCTGAATCTCTGCTATTTGAGCAGGCGGTTGGAGTCAGTTCATCCGAATCCTGTGCCATCGCAACTCATGCAGCAAGGGCTGTCCTCGATGGTCAGGAAGCCACAATCGAAGAGGACAAAGTGACAGTTCATTCAGGACTCGCTCCGCTAGTCGAGAGGTTAGCTTCCATGCTAGACGCCGCTGAGATGCACGCAGAAGACCTAGAGCTAACCGGCCCAGAGCAGCGCCGTCTAGGCGAATTATTCCACGCGGTAGAGCGAACTGATAGGGCGGCCCAATGTTATCGCCAAGCCCATCAATTGGCTTCCGAAGATGCGTCAGCGCTCCGCTCACTGGTCACAATTCAGCGTGAGGAGGGCGATGTAGAGGCTCTAGATAGAAGCCTTGAGAGATTACTCGCAATCAACCCAGACGACGCCGAGGTACTAGAGGAACAAACCCTTCTCCTATCTGGGACAGATATTGAGAGAGTTGTTCGAAATCGCAGGAGACTCGAAGCACTCGGAATTGAGAGTGTTGCAACCACTGATGAAGCAAGTATAGCAGATCTTGCTAGCCGAGCTCATGAGGTTCGTAAGGAAGTTGACCCCCTTTCCTCGCAACCAACAACCGCCGCTGGATGGACTGAGCGGGCTGCTAAGTTGATGTTGGTTGGAGAAATTATTTCAGCGCTAGAGTCCATTGAGAACGCGCTGGAGATGGATCAGTCCAACCCTGATGCTTGGATGCTCCACGGACGCCTGCTAGCGGCTGGAGATGGAAATACCTCTGAGGCAATCCAAAGCGTACGTCGCGCCTCCGCACTTGGAGAATATGGAATCTTACTAGAGGCAGAAATCCTAGAGAATGATGGCAGAATAGAAGCCGCGAGAGAAGTCCTCAAGCAACATCTAGAATCCGACCCAGGAGACGCAGAAGCAAGGGCTAGACTAGCACTCATACTACTCAGAGCAGGCTCGCCTGAATGGGCACGAGAAGTTCTCAACGAGGCGACTGATCTGTCATGGGAATGCGCCGCTATGCACGTTATGGATGGCCGCCTACACCTCGAAGAAGCAGACTCTCACTTAGACGCCACAGGCGAGCACGACGAGATGATTCTGCTTGCAGCCCTAACCGCTTTCGACGAAGCAATCGAGCGCGACAGGGAATCTGGTTTGGCTTGGTTAGGACGTTCTCGCGCCCTTCGCTACCAAGGCTACCATGACGAGGCCGAGGTAGCAATCGTACGTGCCCGCAGACTAATTCCAGATCATACATCAATACCACTAGAGAGTGCCCGATTATTCCTAGAGATGAATCGCTTCGATCAAGCCAATACAATGCTCACAGAAGCCTCGACGGTATTACACAACCACCCATCAATCCCCTATCTTCGCGGGGTTATCGCAGCCCGACAAGGAAGACTAAGCGAAGCGAATAGCATGTTCACCAAGGTTCTCGAGATGGAGCCTACACACACCCGTGCTCGACTCAATCGCTGCTCCTCCTTACTACTGCGTGAGGACCTTACATCAGCACTCGATGACGCGAACATATTGGTCGAGAAGAATCCTGGTCTAGACCTTGCCCGCCAGCGTCGAGCAGAAGTTCTGATGAATCTCGGAGACTTTGTAGAGGCCGAGCAAGAACTACGTCGCCTCTCAGACCGTAACCCAGAACACGTCATGGCCCTAGTTCATCTCGGCACTTGCCTGAATGCAATGGATAGAGCAGAACAGGCAGAAGTGCCGCTAAACAAGGCGCTACAAATCGACCCAGAGCATTCCGATGCTTGGTATCAAAGAGGCTTGCTGTACCTCGATTTCGGTCGTATGGAAGAGGCCTTCTCGGACTTCAAATCAGCCGCACTTGTCGATAAGCACCACCTAGATACACGCCTAAAAATCGCCGCAATACTTCACGAAGCAGGTGACTCACAAAAGGCGATGGCGGCATGGAGAGACGTGCTAGACGTCGACCCAGAGCACCTTGTAGCACGTCGCCGATATGAAGAATCTCGCGAAAAGTTACAACCTGCATCTCAGCATCTCGAGACGCAGGATTGAACCGCTAAACGCCTCCTCGTCGGATTATGTCAAGGGGTATCGAGCCGGGAGACCAAGCACCAGATTTTGAATTGTCAAATGCAAATGCAGCAGTAGGAGGCGGGTCAATGACTCTCTCTGATGCCATGGGCGACAATGGCGCTGTCGTCATTTTCACCTGCAATCACTGCCCGTACGTTGTGGGTTCAGAGGAGCGAATAGAGAATGCAGCAGCTAGAGCAAGAGAGCTCGGAATGGGATTTGTCGGTATCAATTCTAACGATCCAGTAGTCTATGAATCAGATAATTGGGATTCTATGGTAAAGCGCGCTGGTAAGGGAATGAGCTACGCATACCTCCATGATGAAACACAGGTAATCGCACACACATACGGGGCGGAAAGAACTCCGGAGTTCTATCTTCTAGATTCGACTGGTTCCGTGGTGTACCGTGGAAGAATGGACGACTCACCACGTAACCCAATGGACGCAACAACTGATGAGTTAGGAGATGCAATGTCAGCATTGGCTGCAGGCAATACCATCGCTAATGCTCGAACCGATTCCATCGGTTGCTCGGTTAAGTGGAAGCAGTAGGTGCAACCATGCGTGTAGCTTCTCCTAAGAAGATGGGTCTGCC
>NTJQ01000005.1 GCA_002457555.1 Marine Group II euryarchaeote MED-G37 | reverse complement strand
GTTTAGAGATTCTGGCTGCTGTTGAATGAATCAGAAATTTTTCCGGGGTTCTCGGACTTTGAAATTCTCAGTTCGCTCGAAAATTAATTGTTGTAATATTTCTGAAAGGCCGGATTCGGGTCCATTAGTGGCATAATCTCGACAACTTGCAATAATTGATTCCAACGAATTGAAGGAGTGTCGCTTCCGCGGCATAAGCGTGGAGATACCTCCTGAACTACAATCGATGCTCGACGCGGAGCATGGCCCTACTAAGCAAAAGGCCGCTAGATTGGTAGTAGATTTGGCCGCATCTGCGGGTGCTTCCGAATTCACACGATGCGCCCATGCTCACGTATCCGGTGTCAGCGTAATTACCGGTGGGCATGGTTTGAGACGCTTCCTTTCTGACCTCTCTGGTGACTCAGAAGGTACGGTATCCATTCCAACCACGTTGAATTCAGCGGGTTGCGATCGAGAACAGATTGAAGAAATGGGTATAGATTACGAAAATTTCCTTGAATATCAATTTGAAATTATACACGCCTACTCTGAATTGGACATCGATGCCACTCTTTCCTGTACACCTTATGATCGTGGAATTGAAATGGAATCTGGTATCGGTTCTTGGGCCGAATCAAATGCTGTTTGTTATTCAAATTCCTACACATCACTGATGACAAATCGTGAATCTGGGCTATCTGCTCTAGCTACAGCACTGACAGGATGGGCTCCACTGTGGGGTCTCCACCTTGAGAAAAATCGAATCCCAAATATCCTTGTGAAGGTAGAAGCCTCAATGGAGAATCTTGCAGATTGGTCAGTATTGGGAGACTGGATTGGAATGCAAATAAAGCCAGAATGGAATCTTCCATGGGGGATGATGCCTCGTATAGTCGGGCTACCTTCTAATGCGGATTTCGAGATGCGCAAAGCGTTGACAGCAGCAGCCGCAAATTACGGCTGCCCTATGCTATGGGCTGACGGATTAACTGTAGACGCCCCCGAAGTATCTCAATTCGAAGGAGAACTTATTTTTGCTGAAAATGACCTTGCAGGAAGATATGCTGAGTTGGCTCCAACCGGAACGGTTGACCTCGTAGTAATTGGTTGTCCTCAAGCAAGTGTTGGAGAAGCGCGAGCAACTGCTGCGGCGGTTCGAGGACGAATGGAATTGGGGCAGAAAATACCCGATAGCCGACTTTGGGTTTTCACAAGCGGCTATAATTACGATTTATTGCAAGCCGATGGTACTGTAGATTTGTTAGAAGAAGCCGGTGCTTTAGTTTTGAAAGACACCTGCCCCGAGGTAACTCCTTACAATCGGTCAAAGTACAATCATATTCTAACAAATTCTCTGAAGGCAGAACATTATCTGAAGAGTGGTCTGAATCGTTTACCAACAAGTGTAGCACCAATTGAAGAATGTGTTGCCCACGCATTTGATTCCAGTCTTTCTGAAGGTCCTCGTCCAGTATTAGATGGAAAGAAGGCAAAGCCTCTTGCCTCGAATAAAATTCATCGAACTGGCTCTGCAAATCTCTATGGAAAAGGTCTCCCTAGTCAAGCTAGTTGGAAGATTACTGGTAAAGCAATGGTCACTGATGTCCCTATTACTTACCTCGGATACGTGAATAGAGATTCTGGTGTAATCGAAGAGCCAGGACACCCACTAGATGGCGTTCCGATTGAAGATACAATCCTAATTTATCCGAAAGGTTCCGGCTCTACGGTTGCTCCTTTCGTTCTAATGGGTTTGATTTACACAGGTAAGGGTCCGAAGGGAATAATCAATCGAGACGTTTGTCCACTTACTCTTCCGGCAGCTAGCCTATTGGCACTTCCGTATGCCCACGGATTTGACACAGACCCTACTCTAGAAATCAATGACGGCGACTCCGTTGAAATGAGTCTTGAGAATGGTCAAGTGCAACTTACGGTTATCACTCGAGCGAGCGAGGATTGATGACCAAAGCGCTTCGCAGAAGGGTTGTGAATAAGCGGCCGGATCCAGAACCCTGTCGCGATCAGGACCTTGGTAAGTTCGAGGTTACTGTAAGGGATGGAGCCGCTAGGTTAGGTAAGTTATTCACAAGACACGGAATTTTAGAAACTCCAATGTTACTTCCTGTGATTAACCCAAATATTCGTACTATTGAACCCAGGGAGATGTGGGATAAGTATCGAGTGAATGGTCTAATCACTAACTCCTACGTCACATGGAAACATGAAAAATTACGTGAACCAGCCCTCAAAGAGGGAATACACTCCTTGCTCGATTTTCCAGGTGTAATTGTAACTGATTCTGGAACTTTCCAATCCTATGTCTATGGTGATGTAGAGGTAGGAGTCGAAGAAATAGTCGAATTTCAAAAGAAAATCGGAGTGGACATCGGTACCATGCTCGATGTATTTGGTCGACCTGATATGTCGCGAGAAGAAATTGAGCACGCGGTTGAGGAAACAGCAAATCGCGCATTAATTTCACTGAATACTGCTGGAGAAGATACGCTCCTAAATGGGCCTGTTCAAGGAGGTCTTCACGATGACCTTAGGGCTCAAGCCGGGGCTTTGATGGGAGAAGTTTCAGGTGATTATAGAGGCTTTGCAGTACATCCAATTGGAGGTATAGTGCCTCTAATGGAAAAACAAAGGTATCTAGAATTATTTCGTATCCTTCTTTCCGCTCGGTCAACAATTCCGCCAAATCGACCAATTCACATGTTTGGATGCGGGCATCCGATTTTATTCCCAATGTGTATTGCTCTGGGCGCCGACCTATTCGATTCAGCCGCTTACGCTTTATTTGCGCGAGACAATAGATTGTTAACTCCAGATGGAACTGTCAAATTAGGTGATTTGACTGAATGGCCACATACTTCCTCAGCCCTATTTCCCTATACGCCAAAAGAGGTTCGTGAGATGGAAAAGGACGAGCGTTCAACTCTCTTGGCCCACCACAATCTTGAGGTTACTCAGGCAGAGCTTGCGAGATGTAGGGAGGCAGTGAGAAACGGAACTATTTGGCAATTGGCTGAACAGCGAAGTCATGCTAATGCAAAACTTCGTGAAGCCTTCGAATGGGTACTAGAACAATTGGAAGAAAGTGATGAAGGCCCAGTTGCAGAAAGTGTTCTGAGGACTATCGCCTCAAGTGACCCGGTTAGGGGTTCGGCTGAGCAATTTTCTGAGGACATAGATAGCCGCCCTCATCTGCTTCATTTGAATGCCTTATTGGCTATGAGGTGGCGTCGCCCTGGCTCTTGGTGGGATGGCTCAGATGATAAGGCAGAACGGGTTGTAATATTGTCAGGAGCAGAGCCGCCGTGGCGTGATTCTGCATTAGGTTCTGCAATAAGTGCATTGGAAGAAGAACCCCGTTCTATCGTTCTAATTTCTACTCCTGTAGGTCTAATTCCATTCACTCTCGAGGATGTTTCTCCATGGTGTCATATCCAGTGTCCAGATGACCTATGGGATATGGTTCTCGATGAAGCTGAAATCGATGCTTGGTTGGAAGACCTTGGGATTGCCGATTTACCTCTGGATATTCATGTCTGTCAAGCCGATCCTGAGGAAGAGGCAGGCGGCGAAAATCGAAGCAAAATCCGTGACTGGATTGACCGTTGCACTATCGTCGACAAGTTGTCATTATTATGTGGGATTTCACCTTCAGATGTTTGCAAATTATCCAATGAAATGACCTCGCGTCGGTCTCGTACTGATCGCATGGTTAATGTCAACTTTGGAGGAGTGCATTGTCTATCACCTCGTTTACCAGATGGCGCTCTTTCTCTAACCTTGGCCGGGGCAAAAAAACTCCATGAATTGAATCCAAAACCGCCGTCCACATTTCAGCAAGGGGAAAAATCGAGCGAGTTAAATCACCCTGGCCTACCTCGTGTTTTGTTGATGGATGATGCGATTCCATTTGTTGGAAAAGGGCGTAATGTAATCCATGGTTTCGTTCTTGGCGCCGATCCTCACCTAATCGTCGGCCAACCATGCTTGGTTGTTAGTGCAAAGGGTGAATTGATAGCCCATGGAGTAGCTAATGCAACAGCAGATGATATGGCCTTCTTCGACAAGGGTATTGCAGTAAAGGTTCGAGATGGAGCATTGAAGTAATTCTACGGTGCAATTACAATTGCGACGGGGATTCATTCAAGTGATTCAGGCCCTCACATCAAGGCGACTCCCCTAGGGAGTCGTTCAGCTGGAGACGGTTTTTTGAGTGAAGGATTTGTCATCGAAGCGCGTAATTTGCGCAAGATGTACGGCCCCCACCTCGCCCTAGACGATGTCGATGTTCAAATTCCACGAGGGGCGATTGGAATTTTAGGCCCAAATGGCGCAGGCAAGTCGACTTTCTTCAAGTGTATTCTAGGATTGATTACTACAACATCTGGAGAAGGTAACGTTCTCGGTTATGACATCAAAACTCAAGGAGACCTTATTCGTTCAAGGATTGGCTATATGCCAGAATATGACTCACTAGACCCTGATTTGAACGCAATTGATCAGGTTAGATATGCTGGCGAACTTATCGGTATGAATCCTGCTGCAGCGATGCAGAGAGCCCATGAGGTATTGGAATATGTAGGGCTTAGAGACCAAAGATACAGGAAGATTGAATCGTTCAGTACAGGAATGAAACAAGCGACAAAATTGGCTTGCGCAATTGTTCATGATCCAGAAATTCTAATCTGTGATGAACCAACAAACGGTCTTGATCAACGCTCGAGGGAATTCATGCTGAATACCCTTAGGAGAACCGTTGACGAGGGACGTGGCACAGTTCTGATGTCGAGCCACGTAATGGATGATGTTCAGGAGGTATGCGACAGAGTAGTTTTGATTCACAAGGGTCAAATTGTCATCAATAGGCCAATTACCGACCTTGCAGATCAGATTGAGAGAGAGGTAGAGGTAGTAATTTGGGGGGGCGCCTCAAAAATGGAGGAAGCCTTGATTTCGAACGGCCAGAAAGTTAGACGAATGGGTAGGGTCATGAGGGTAACTATTGAGGATGAGAATACTATTGATAGAATCATTTCAACTGCTGCTAAATCGGAAGTCCAAATTAGAGAATTACGCGAATATGAGCCAGATTTGGAAGATATTTTCCTTCTGATCATGGACAAATTAGGAGCTAGAGTGAAGGGGACATCGGAACTGATGACTTCAGATCATACTGGAGTTGACTAAGGTGTCTGCAGAAGAACCCAAAACAGATGATCTACCAGATCAGGGACTTCCGGAAAACCAAACTTCAACATCAACTGATACCGAGTTAGGTCAGACTCGTATGGAAGTCGCTTACGGGGCCGGTGATGGAGATGATGATGCCAAGGCAATCGTTGCTCGTAAAGCCTCGATGGGTGTTCTTTATGAGCAAATTTATCGCCCTTGGAATGGAGAACTAGGTCCACGTTGGGTTCGGAATTACGCTATATTCAGACATCATGTATATGGTATCTTCAGAGGTAAAGGTCATCGTCATTATAATCCATTTGTTCGACTTTCAATATTGGTAATTTTTCTAACCTCTCTGACTCCAATTGCAATGATTTTCCTTTCAGTGACAATTTCCGGAGGGGAAGGTTCTGATTGGCTTAATCGTATGTGGGGGGTCAATCGATACAACCTGTGGGGGCAGGTTTTGGGTTACTTCCCCAGAAATCTCTGTATGTGGCCATTACTAACTGCATTAGTGGTCGGTGGCATGATCTCTGATGATAGAAAGAATGGTACTAGTGCGATTTACTTCTCGCGCCCGGTTACTAGAGCAGATTATACCGCGATGAAATATCTATCATCTGCAGTTGTTCTTGGATTTGTGATAGTATTTTCCTACATGCTCTACTACACTTCTGCAATTGTGTTCAATGGGGAAGGTTGGGCTTACCTAATCGATACACTTCCAATATTCCTTGGGGGATTACTCGCAGGTATTCTATTGGTAATTACTTACACTTCAATCGGCATGGCTCTATCAAGCGTTAGCCAGAGCCGCTTCTTTGCCGCGATTGGCTTCCTAGCCATTATTTTTGGAACCAAAGTAGTCGCTCTAATGATTGAATTAATTTTTCAAACCACCGTGTTCTACATTTTGAGCCCGTATGATTCTCTTGCACACTTAGGTCAATGGCTTGTGGGGATTCCTGCAAATTATGAGCATTCATTGGCACTGTCAATAATTTCGATTTTGCTTTACAACGCCGCCTCAATCGGTTTACTCGTAACTAGAGTACGTTCACTGGAGGTGACCCGAGAATGAGCACCAAAGCTACTCCCGCAGTGCTACTGGAAAAATGCTCAAAGTGGTATGGCCAGGTTATTGGAATCAATGATGTATCTCTAGCAATAGATGGAGGAGTTACAGGTATTCTAGGACCAAACGGGGCAGGAAAATCCACTCTCTTCAAACTACTAATGGGGCGGTTAAAACCCAGTAGCGGAAATGTTCGTCTATTTGGCGTGGACCCTTGGGTTAGCACCTCTCCTTATCGCAGAGTGGGTTATGTTGCTGAAACTGAAAAGTTGTATGATTGGATGACCGGCCATGACTTCGTTTCCACTTTAGCCCGTCTTCATGGTATGACCAGAGAAGAGGCGAGTGATAGAGCGTCACACGTACTTGATTTCGTTGGTCTTTCTGATGTTCAAAACAAAGAAATCGGCAAGTACAGCAAAGGTATGAGACAGAGGGTAAAAATTGCTCATGCTTTGGTTCATGACCCAGATTTGATTATCCTCGATGAGCCCTTACATGGTTGCGATCCAATAGCCAGAACCAGCATTATGAGCGTGATTCGTGATTTGGGCAGACAAGGAAAAACAGTCTTAGTATCAAGCCACATACTAGATGAAATTGAGAGAATTACCGAGCAAATTGTCATTCTTCATAATGGGAGATTACTAGCCCTAGGGAATCTTCATGCAATTCGTGATTTGCTGGACAAACATCCACATAGAATCCTGATTCGAACTGAAAATCCAAGAAAACTAGCAGAATACTTCGTCCCTGAAGATCCAGTATATGGAGTAAGATTTGCTGAAGATGGTGCATTGGAGGTCTTGACCAATGACCTTTCTGCGGCACATGAAGTGCTACCAAGGGTGATAGTTGATTCAGGATTGAAAATTACCTCTATTGAGAATCCTGATGATAATTTAGAGGCCTTACTAGGGTATCTTGTAGGTGGTGCTTCATGATGGATAGACAAGGTAGGGGTCTCGCAGAGACGGTATGGACTAGACTAGATAGAAAGGCTGGAGCAATTACAGAACTCACAATCCGTCAATTAAGACATCGTCTTTCGACGTGGGTGGTTTTGGGCGTTGGTTTCCTATTGCTAATTTGCTTACTTGCATTGTTTATCGGAGGAGTAAGGGATGGTTGGGAGCCAATCGACAATGACAATGATTCTCACGATTGGGATGGAGATGGTTACCCCGCAGGTCAGGAATACAAGTATGGTTCAGACCCCATGGATGGATATTCTTTCCCGGGTTCGGGAGAATTTGTGGAAGAAGGCTCATTTGAGTGGGGTAGTGTAGGGCTATATTCGGGTAATCATACTTGGAGATGGGCCACTGGTGTTTTCACTTACAACTGGATTGATGAAAATCCAATAGGTGGAGAAATGTTGGAGATTCAATCATTATCAGAATGCCCCGAAGGAGAACTCTTTGAAGACTTCTGGCTGGATTGGGGAGATGGCTGTAGGTTGGAAGAAAATCGTCTAGTGGTTTATGATGCTTCATTCATAGGCAATGGTACATTTAGAGTCCAAGAAGGATATTATGCTGAGTGGGGGTATATGGAGGACTCATTCGATGTTGAACCGGAACCTGCATCAAATTATATCGATGAGGATGACATAGATTGGACAGGAGATCCAAACAAAATAAATGGATTTGATGATGATGGTGACTGTTTAAGAGTCGGTTGGCCTGATGAATCAACCCCAGAGTGGGATATTTGGGGTAATTGGGAGCGTCATGACCCAGATGGTAATAGAAATGGTGTTGATTGTGATGTCGAATGGATTACTGATTCAGATGGAAATATTATAGCAATAAATCCTGACAATAATGTTGATGAGGATCCAAGCGAAGAAAATTTGGCTTACGAGGATGCGCATCGGGCCTTCATCATCGGAACTGGAAAGATTGCTTTCGTGATGATTCTTGGAATTTTCTTACCCCTCTTCTTAGCGTTGGGGTTAGTCAGAGACGAAACAGAGAATGGTACTCTGCATTATCTTCTTTCTAAGCCGATTCACCGTGGAGAATTCATCATTTACAGAATCCTAGGCTATCTTGTAGTCGCTGGTGGATTTGTTCTAATTATGTCGCTATTGATGGGGTTGGTTACAGCCTCACTTGGGCCCGGCGATTCGATATTCAGATTAAAAGATGTAATTGTCTGGTTAGGTATAGCCTTCGCTACTATCCTCGCTCTTGCAGCCTATGGGGCGATTTTCAACACACTCGGACTACTATCCTCAAGATACGGTGTATACATTGCACTGGTTATTGGGGTGTATGAATTTGTTATGGCGGTACTTACACTGGGCGGTGCAGAACTTATCCCAGTACTTTCAGTCTCTCACTGGACTTTACAATTAATCGACTCAATTGTGCTAATCGTTTGGCCAAACACCATTGAAATGCACATTATTGCAGACGCCTTTAATCTGCCCTCTGGGATAACGGCTTTTTGGAATCCTCCTGCGCATACACTCGGAACTGAGAGTCCATTTGTTTCAGGATTAATTTCGGTAATTGTATTGTTTTTGATTACTTCATTGATGATTCTATTTGGACAGCGTCAATTCAAGCGTCGAGAGATAATGTGAGCTTAGGAGGTGGCCTTCTGTATGGAAAAAATAGAGGGTGACTTCAGTAAATTTTGGCGTTTTGACGTACTACCTCCTATCAATCGTCTTTCTTGGTGGTGGTGGTGGGTATTGGTTATAGTTCCAGACCCAATCCATCCAGAACGGTCGAGGCAATTGATGGTACTATGGTCTTCAAAGGAAACACCTGCGATCAGAGTTAGCGGCCACTGGTGGATACCAAAGGCAACGATGTTGGTCGACGATGATGGCGGTAGTGTAATGTCAGGCATGGTTTGTGCATGGTGGTATGACGGCGAAAAAATGTTTGAACCACTACTAATGAAGGAATGTCGCATGGCGTCGGTGGATGATAATCATCCACTTTGGCCTGAAGAGGCAGGGGAGCCAGGGCAGGGCGCCGGAGCAGTAGTCCCTTTGACTTCTGAAGATCTCTCTTTTGGATTGCGCACTGGCCGCCGTTCTTTCTGGCTAAATCTATCTAGCGACCAAGAAAAAGTGGCAGAGGGCGCCCCTAAAGATTTCAGTGTGGAAATGACTCCATGGTGGGAGCGCCCAAGTACCGCGAAATACAAGAATAATGTCTTTGGTTTGAATATGGGTTATGATATTCAAAGAGTGCATGGTATGAAAGCGAAATTGAATATTGATGGGGATGAAGTAGAGGGTTCTGCGTATATTCAGAAGGTAGGCGTACAAGCACCTAGCTTACCTTGGTTTTGGGGTATGTTACATTTCGATGACGGGTCGTATCTCGATTGGTTCATGCCTCATGTTTCACCTTCATTTACAATGAAAGATGACACACCTTGGTCAATGCGTGATTTCTTCCGTACACCAAAGATTGGTTCTGGATTATTCCATGACGCAAAAAGAAATAGAACTGAGAATTTCAAGCGTTGCACTGTTGAATTAGAACGTCAAGAAGGTGAAAATGCCCTAAGAGATGAGCAAGGTAATTTACTCCCTAGTTTCAAAATTAAAGTATGGAATGGGAGGACTCAAGTATCTCTTCACGTACGTGCAACATCTCGTGCAAGATGGGTTTTCGACCAGCCCACCCGAGCTGGTTTTGTTAGTCATTTGACCTATAATGAATATCCCCTTGAGGTAGAAAAGATTGCAATATTAGATGAGGAGGGGTTGCGTTCTATGGATGATTATGAGTGGATTAGGGGCAATGCAGAACATTCTTGGGGCATACTGAACTAATCACTGACAATTCAGGAAGGTCTACGCCGCACCGTTCATAACAGGTATGACAGTGAGAGTCACACGAGGAATAGAGATGAGTGCAGACGAGATAGTTACACAGGCGGCTCAACTGATTACTAGCGGAGACTATGCTGGCGCTATGGGGGTATTCGAGGTGTACATCGATTCTAACCCTGACGACCCAACCGGTTACCACGGCTGGGCGGAAGCTGCTTTGTTTGATATCCAAGAAAATGGGAACCTCGATGACAAGGGAAATGACCGGATTAACGAGGGTCAAATCAATGCATATTTCCGTAGAGCGGCTAGTATGGCTCCTGATAATGCGGATTACAATGCTGCATATGCCAATGCTTTGGTAGAATTCGACAGAATTCCAATGGCTGTCAGACAATTACACAAGTTAGTAGAAATCGGAAAGGAATCCGACGAAACTGATGTCTCTTTCCACCTCTATGAGGCCGCAAGAGGGTTAATTGAGGCAATCGATCTCAAAACCAACTTCGATAGAAGTGCACCAATTGCCAGACAGTATATTTCCGAGGCAGTGACCTTTGCACTGTTAGGTCTAGGATTTTCCTCTGCTGAAGAGGCAATTGAGTACCTTGGACTAGAAGAGTGAAGAGGGTTCGGCGTGGATAGCGACCTTATGATGGTCGCCTTTGGCTATCACGGTGCTAAATTTCACGGTTCACAAATTCAGCCGGATGTTCGAACGGTTCAAGGTGAAATTAAGGGAGCTATTGAGAAATTAGGGTGGTGGAGTGAATCCTGTCTTGAGATGTCGAGTAGGACTGATTCAGGGGTTAGCGTAAGGATGAATTTGGCAACAATTATGCTTCCAAATAAAATTGCTAAAATTATCGACGAGAAGTCATTGGTTTCCGCATTAAATGATCATTTACCAGAAGACTTAGTGGTATGGAAAGCTTGTAGAGTACCCGAGGGGACAAGGTCGAGAATCGCTGAAAAAAGGCTTTATTTCTATCGTTGCGACATGATTCCCAGTTGGCCTAAAGAGTTAGAATTTGATGAGTTAAAGAGTGCCTGTAATCTCTTTGTAGGCCAACATGATTTCACCAATTTCTGTAGACTAGATCCCAAAAGAAGTCCGATTCGAATTATTGAATCCTGCCAACCTTGGCAGGATGATTCCGGTCGCGTGGTAGGATTCACAGTAGTTGCGGATTCATTCCTCTGGAATCAAATCCGTCGAATGGCTTCAGCGCTTCATAGATTTGTAAAGAAAGATATTCGGTTGGATACCATTACGCAGGCTTTGGACAATCCCAGTGTCCCATTCGACCTGGGGCTAGCACCGGCCGATGGCCTCATTCTGTGGTCACTTGGGCACTCTGAATTCTCTCATAAGTTTGAGAATCTAGAACTCATTGAGGGGATAAGTATGCCACCAGAGGGAAAAAGAGCTCACAAGCAATGGTTGAACTTAGCAAGAATGGAAAATAGTTCAATCTTAGAGAGAGAGTGGCTGAGACTCATCCAAGACGTAAAGTAACCATTTCGTCATCAGAGCAAGGTAATCTTTCACGCAGAAAGGCACTCGAAATCACCTCTGCTGTTTTTGTATGTCGAGTTAAATCAGGGATAAGAATCGCACATTCTATCCAATTTTCACCATCTGATGAAATGCTTGCAGGGAAGGCAGTAGCACCACCAAAAGACCGACCATCCCGCTCAAATCCAGCGATTCTAATTGATTCTATATTTGCTGAAGTTTCACCTTCGTCTAACCCTGCTAGGATTCTCAATTCTCTATAGATGCTAATATCCTCGTCTAGAATATCTACATTCAGAGTTCCCGGCCAAGCGCCAGATCCTAATACCGTCTTGAACTGCTCTTGATAGTGACTCTGAGCCATGAAAACATGAGCGCGCCCAAGCCCACTGGTGACTGTCCCAGACAGTTGCATGAGCGTGCGTTGAGCCCATTACAAATAAGCATCAGTATTTGACCCTACAACTCAATTCTCCAGCCTCTCCTGCCAATACGATGGCCGGCGACTTCAATCATGCGAGATTGAGGGCTATCCGGATTATTGAGTGGATTCGTATGGTTTAGGTGAATCAGTATTATCTCAGGGCCTCCCAATGCTCCATCCTGAACTCTTGCAAGAGTTTCTTCAACGGTGGGATGTGGCACATCTCTCATGTCGCGACCGGATAATTCATCTCCATTCCAAAAGGTTGCATCTAGGAGAACATGAGTGGCTCCTAGAGCCTGAAACCAATCATTTGGGGTTGAATATCCAACGGATTCCAATGTCTGTTCCCAATCATCATGATCAGGAAGAAACAATACTCTTTTTTTTTCTCCAGATATTAGAATTGCATGAGTGTCTGAAGTATCATCTCTGTGCGGAACTGGTATGAAATCAAACCTAACTCTCCCTTGTTCTAAGTTAGGTTCGCTATCTGAAGTAAAATCGGCTCTAACAAATGGATTCATCAGGTTTCTTTTTTGAAGAATTGAAGCCACTGAGTCACTAGCCACAAGTGTAAGATTTTGGCAACCCATTGCTTCTTTTCCGAATTGACCAATTCCTTCGATATGACCTAAATGGGCATGAGTTAGCAATACCGAGTCAGGTCTTACAGGGCTATTTAATCCACAAGCATTTGCCCATATTTTCAATTGTTCCGGCAAAGCCCTAGTCGCTTCAATAAGGTGCATTCCCCCCTCGTTATCACTAATTCCCAAAGACACTGGAAATCGCATTCTTTTGGGATTTTCGAATGCTGCAATGCAATTCGAGCACCCACATCCTGCTTGAGGCACTCCACCGTCCTGCGCAGTTCCGAGAATCGTCAGAGTGGGCGCAGGGAAGTCCATGTACTGGGAGGTCGCCTTGTGCTGAAAGAGTCGTCGATAGAGTTAGTCTGCCGTTCCGATGAAATCATCAAGGCTGCCGACCTGTCAGGTACGTGAGCGGCGACACCTCGTGGATGAAAGAGCGCTTCGAGGCGCTAAAAGAGCAAGGTTTGGAATGGAACCCCCCTACTCTCCAAACCGCTAATCAGCCAAGAGTTACTATGGATGGGAAATCAACAATCATGCTCTCTGCTAACAACTATCTCAATTTGACAAACCATCCAAAAATAGTGCAGGCAATGATTGAAGCCACCGAAAAATATGGTGCAGGAAGCGGCTCTGTTCGTGCTATAGCCGGAACCATGGATATTCATCTAGAAGCAGAACAAAAGGTGGCTGAATTCAAGGGTGTTGAAGCTTCCTTAATCTACTCCGCTGGGTACACAGCCAATGTTGGATTAATCCCAACACTCGTGCAGGGAAAACAGGACGTAATTATTAGTGACGAACTAAATCATGGATCAATTATCGATGGAGTCCGATTAACAAAGGCCCAACGGGCGGTTTACTCACACAACGACATGGGTGCATTGGAAGCAGTCCTGAATGAGAATTCCGATGCCGATAGAAAACTGATTATCACAGATGGTGTATTCTCAATGGATGGGGATATTGCACCATTGAATGAGATTTCTTCTCTCGCGGAAGAACACGGTGCAATGGTATTAGTCGATGATTGTCATGGCGAGGGAGTTCTAGGGAAAGGCGGAGCTGGTATCGTTGACCACTTCAAATTACAAGGCAAGGTCGATTTTGAGGTTGGCTCGTTTTCCAAAGCCCTTGGAGTTCAGGGAGGAATAGTTGCAGGTTCTGAGGATGTTCGAACACATGCACTCAATCATTCTCGTTCCTGGTTACTCTCCGGTAGTCAGCCGCCAGGTGTTGCAGCGGCCCAAAAGGCGGCGGTTGAGGTATTAATGGCAGAACCTGAACACCATGCAAGGCTTTGGCAAAATACAAATTATTTCAGAGAAGAATTGCAATCATTAGGATTTGATACTGGACTATCTGAGACTCCGATTATTCCAGTAATGTGTGGTGAATCTTCAAACGCCAAATCACTTTCTCAATCTCTAGCGCAAGAAGGTGTAATGGCTGGTGCAATCACATTCCCGATGGTCGCTAGAGATAAGGCTAGAGTTAGAACTCAAATGTCTGCTGGTTTAACTCGAGATGACTTGGATCAGGTTCTCAGAATTTTTGAACAAGTTGGTGCAAATCTCGGTTTAATTTGAGGTGATCGGATGGTTGAAACGTCTAGTTTGTCTGAAAATGAAATCGATTCGATGATGAAAAGAATACACTCCGTACCTATTATTGAGACGTTACAAATGCAGATACTTCGCCTTGATGAGGGGGAGTGCGAAGGTCATGTTCCCCGTGCTAAGAAGTGGGATGGAATTTACCAGACATTCCACGGTGGTTTACTCGCAACAATTGCTGATACCGTAACTTGTTGGGCGATTCTAACCAAAATTGGTTCCGAAGCAAAAGTCGCCACTACTGATTTTAACATTAGATTCCTAAGACCTTGCAATACAGACGTTCGATGTGTTGCAAGGGTGATTAAGGCTGGAAAAACGATGAGTCTATCAGAAGCCGAATTATATGATTCTGAAAATAATCTTGTAGCAGTGGCTCAAGTAAATTATATCAAACTTGACTGATTTTACTCTTAGATCTATGCTTCTGAGACAACCTCGTCTAGATCTTCATCATCTAATTCATCAGGCTCGGCGGAAATATCCTGAGCAATTGTTCTCTTCATTCCATCAAACGGATCTAGGTCACGATCTATTCGATCAAGCATTCTCCATCTAGGAGCATAGGACAGATGAATGTACAGAGGACCCGGTAAAATTGCTAAGAACCATCCAAGATTACCAACAAAATCAGGCGCCTCTCCAATCATTGCCCAAGTCAATAGAAGCAGACCAATGAAAGGTATTGGGAAAAGATAACGTCGACGATTTTCAAGTCTTACAGGTGGGCGCTTGAATAAACTAGAAATCAGTAACGAAAAACCCCCGAGAATAGCAGTCATAGCGCAAAAAATTAGGCTTATTGTCCCCCAATCAACTGCCATGCTCTCCAAACTAGTCGAATCTTGATACCCTGCATAAGCAAAAGGGGCAATTAGAGTAAGGCTAGCAAGAATTCCGTAAAGGGTTCCAACGAAAATAGGGTGGCAGATAGTCAATGGATACCTTAGAAATAACTGACTAAGAGACCCTCCTTCGAGCATAAGTCTGTGATCTTCATCAAGACCATCCAGTGCCTCACGCCAACCAGCCATCATTCGCCGGCTAGAATCTGATTCTAATACCGTTCCGGGAGGAATATAACTCAATTTAGTAAATTTTACTTATTCTTCCAAATCGATACGCACAGAAGTGGTTTCTAAATTCCATTTAGGACTATTTTCAGAGGCGTCTCGAATGAATGGAATCAACGACACACGTAATGCAGCAACATCAACACCCCAAATACCGTGTTCTATCCCTGACAACCGAATAAGTAATTTAGAAGCCATATTTACGACACCTCGAATTTTTTTTCTTTCATAATTATACAATAAAGCTGCGATTTGAATTATTCCTTGCACCGCATCGGTTTCGACTTTTTTCTCGAGCGGCTTGAGTGATTTCCAAAGGTCTTCCCAAGATTCATGTGCGTGCCAAAATTCACCCTCGTCGAACAGCCCACATCCTTCAATAAACAGATTTTTTTGAGTTTCATCCAGTTCATTCCAAGCCATCAATTGTGAATCATGAGGCTTTGGTTTGTCCCTATTCATAGCCTCTCACTCTCTTACTCCCAAGGACGCAGAGATTATGACGGGTTCCCCGCCGAGAGTAATTGATAGGAGGGTGATGGGGTGACTGATGACGACTCTTTGTTTACGATTACAGAGGCACATCTAGATAGTGGAATGCGTGGTATTCCAGTAGGTACTTGCAAGACCTCATTCGTCGATCCGATAGAAGGAGTGCACTACGTAGGTTATCCTGTAGAGGACCTAGCTAATCTCGAAGAAGAGGATGTAATCTATCTCCTAATGCACAAGAGATTACCAACCGAAGAAGAATCCGAAGCGTTCCGTACAGAACTCGCTCACAGAGCTATGGAAATACCAACTGGTGCTCTCCGTGTTCTAGAGTCTCTAACACCAGGTAGCGGCCATCCTATGGATTGGCTATCCATGGGAATAATGGCTTTAGGAGCAGCAGATACTACCGGCGATGTGCGCACAGATTCGATGAACCTAATCGCTCGAATGCCAGAATTGATGGCGCGAATTTTCCTTATGAGGGACGGTAAGAAAGAAAATCTTCAACCGAGTAAACCAGAACTTGGTTTGGTTGAGAATTTTGTCCACATGTTGGGAATGACTGGTGATGAAGCAGAGAGGATGAATAGAGTTCTGAGGTTTTTCTTTATTCTACACCTAGACCATGGGGGAGGCAATCTCTCCACATTTACAGGTAAGGCAGTCGCTAGTGGTCGCGCAACAGTTTACGCATCGATAGCATCTGCAATGAATGCACTTTCTGGACCGCTTCACGGCCGCGCAAATCAAGCATGTTTAGAATTTGTACAAAGAATTGGGACCGATGACCCAGATGAAATCGAAGCTTTCGTCCGGGCTGAATTAGCAGCAAAGCGTCCAATATTCGGTTTTGGTCACGGAGTTCTAAGGGCAGAAGACCCGAGAGCAAGATTGCTCATTGGACTAGGTGCAGAAGTTTGCCCTGATGATGAAAATTATCGCATTGTCAAAACCCTTCGAGAGGTGGTACCGCCTATCCTGAAAGAGCACCCCAAAATCAAGAATCCATACCCCAATGTCGATTTGGGTAGTGGTTCTTTACTACATGCTATTGGATTCCGTAAACCTGAGTATTACACTACATTCTTTGGATGGGCAAGAGTTGCTGGTATATGCGCACAAATAATGGATGAGCGCAATGCAAGAGATGGTAGGGGCACTCCGATTTACCGACCTAAGTACATCCCTAGAAACCAACCTCACCGAAGACTAGAGTGATGGTTCAGTCAGTGGCCTTCGCCAGAACCTCGGTGCCCGATCAGCCTAGCACAACCCCAAGGTCTACCTTCATGCAAATCATTGGCCCATGACTCGGGGCTTCCGGACCAATTCCATTTTTTAGCATCAGAAATTATAGCATCTTTTCGAGCACTATCTTGCATTTCATGCCACATTGGTAAGGAACTTTCAGCCTCCAACAGAAGGTCTGGCCTTTCCAACACATCAGCAGAGTTCAGTACCTTTTTCCATTCTTCATCCAAAGGTTGGCTAGCCGGTCGAGGCCAACGAACATCTCCATTCGGCAAACTATGGATAGTTGGATCTATTAAATCAGAAATTAAAGTAATTCCAGCATCCAACATTATTGTCTCAAGTTTTAGAGGTGCGGGCCAAACATGCAATCCCATTTCTTGACTAACCCTGAATAAACGGTTGAGTCCTTTACCGGTAAGAGATACTGGTGCCCCGGGATGAATGAACCTCTCCCATCCATGCAGGTAGTGTAGGGCCATTCCCACCACTGGCATACCCTTTCGTCTGCGATCTTTAATCAGTCCCGAAACAGAATTTGAAACAAAATTAGGTGAACCAAACAATCGCTTTATCTTGGATTTACCCCAAGACCTCAGATGTGGAGATAACTGAGTATTTGGAAGTGTAACTCCGCTTTTCTTGACTGCCTCTGCAATACGCGGAGAAAATCCGTAAATCATCGTCGAACGCTTAGGCAACTCAAGATATTCCAACGAATCCTCTACCTTAGTCATCATCGACGCAAGATGGTTCGTATGGTCCGAAATTTTCGAAACAGGATGAGGTACTTTCAATTCGATATTGACAGTTTTAGAGGAACTTTTCCATAATTCAGTAAATTCTGAACTGGCGAGTAAATCATCGAATCTGTTTACTCCTTTAGCCGCGATTTCTTCACTATGCATAAGCTCTGGGCACCTTTGGTTTTTTGGCAACTTCTCTTCGAATAGATCGTCGTGCCAGAGCATCAATTCGCCATCTGTGCTTAGCCGTAAATCTAGTTCAACACCATCGACAAATCTCATACCATGTTCTAATGCTTCAACAGAATTCTCCGTTGGACGGGCCCAAGTCGAGTCTAGTGACACATGTTGTCGAGTGCTCCGGGGGTATTGAATAAGCCGTCTTTACCACTAGTTATGCCGCCCCAATGCTCATACCCCTATACATCGCCGCAAAAATAGGTGAAGATATGTCAGAGACAGTAGAATTGGATAAACAATCAGACCCACAGGCAGTGAAAGGATACGCCTTCTACGATTGGGGTAAGTCTGCTTTTGAGACCTCAGTAACCGTCGCGGTTTTGCCAGCTTGGTATGCATATCTTTTCTTGAAAGCCAATGGTTTGACGACTGAAATCGGTTCAATAGAAATGACTGGCGACGCTGTTTGGTCACTATCTGTTGCGATTGGAACTCTTTTAGTGGCCATTGTAAGTCCTTCACTGGGTGTTATTGCCGATCGTCGAAGAATCAAGATGTGGTGGCTAAAAATACTCACTTACGTAGGAGTAGTAGGGACATTCCTGCTTGCATTTGCCCCTATGTTACCAGTTGACAATCAATGGCTTTGGTTGATGGTTTGTTTCATGTTTGCAAATATAGGATTGAATGGAGCGGGCGTATTCTACAATGCATTACTCCCTCATTTGGGAACTGATGATGAAATGGATAGGATATCTAATCTTGCATTTGCCTATGGTTACCTAGGTGGAGGCTTGTTGTTAATTGTACACCTAGGCATGGTGCTTGCGCTAACAGGTGATTGGGTCATTCCGTTTGTTATGGCCTCATCTGCAGCGTGGTGGTTCGGGTTTGCTTTGTTGACATTCAAGTGGGTTCCAGAGCCTCCAATCAAGGATGAAATGGCTTCACTTGGTTTTAGAGAATCAGCGAGCCTGGCTTTGAAGGAAATTCTAAAGACCATTTCAGAGGTTCATAAATTCCGCACTTTATTCATCTATATGCTTGCATATTTCTTCTTCATTGATGGAATAAACAGTGTAACAGCACTTGGTGGTATTTTCGGAACTACAGTATTGGGAATTACTACAGTCGATCTAATATTAACTATTGTAGCAATTCAATTCGTGGGTGCTCCTTCTGCAATTGCCTTTACCTACCTGGCGAAAAATATAGGCACAAAACCTGCACTAAATGTGGCATTAGTAGGCTGGGTAGTGTTGTGTTTCGCAGCACTTTCCTTCGCTCCTTTAGAATACTCAGAACATTCTGATCATCAAGTACAAATCGAGGAAGTAGACGGCGAATGGCATTACACGCCGCACGCTAACCTTGTCGGGACTCCTATCGCTGTAGAGGAAGGTGACGATGAGCAACTCTGGGCAGCAGATATTCTATCCACTTATGGTATAGCAATCATAGACGACGATTACGATGATTCTGTGATTTACAAATGGGGAGGCTTTGATGAAAACGATGAATCAGTCACATTGAATTTAGGCTCCCTTGATGCCGCTTCAGTTCAAGCGCTGATGGCTTCCTTTGAGGAAACTAGGTTTTCAATTAGTGAAAATGGAGGAACTAGCGTTGTAGGTGTCGATCATCCAACTAACCTTGGAGACGGAAAGTTGGACTTCATTCCTAAAGCAGTAAGAAGTAATGTTTGGGAACCTTTGGGTCTTTCCGTTGGTTTGCAGTTCCTAATCCTTGGTTGTTCAATGGGTACCTTACTTGGGGGTTCACAAGGTCTTGCTAGGAGTCTATTCGGTCAGATGGTTCCTGAGTCTAGAAGTGCTGAATTCTTTGGCTTCTTTGGCTTCTTTGGAAAGGTGGCTGCATTCATTGGCCCACTACTCTATTTCTGGATGACCGTGATGTTTGATAGCAGAGTTGGAATTCTTTCTATTGCGGTGCTTATCCTGATAGGTACAGTAATGATGAGATGGGTCGACGTAGATCAAGGCCGAAAAGATGCTATGGAAGAAGATGCACGAAACCGTGGAATCGACCTCTGAGCCACCTAACGACTGGTTATTCGCTCTAACAATAGAGCAATCTCTAGAATAACTAGCATAGGGCCACCGATTAAGAACATAGAGAGTGGATCAGGCGGTGAGACAAAGGCACCAAACACAGCCGCTCCAAACCACAGAAATGAACGGTTATCAGTTACCGTATTCCTATCTAATACTCCGGCTCTAATCAACATAACAAGAACTAATGGAATTTGAAAACTTACTATCGAACCTATGTATAGTCCGATGATGAATCCAATCCAAGAGCGTAGTTGCCAAGTCGAGTCTAATCCGGCTGTGCTAGCATCTTGTGCTAGGTAATCTAACAAGAATGGGATAAGTATCTCATGCGCGTAAACAAATCCTAGTGTTCCTAGAACTAATATATTTAAAATTGCGAAACTAAGTCTTGTATATCCTCCTGTACTAGACTCAATCGCAACTCGCTTTCCTTCCGCGATTATTTTTCGACCATTCAATGCAAGATCACACACTAATGTGACGGCCAATGCAAAGATTGCAATTTGGCTTGCAATTCTAAGTTTGAGAAGAATAATTTCCATGGGTTGGAGTACTATAATCTCAACACCAATTGGACGATACCCCTCAGCATCTAGTAGAATTTCAATCATCCATTCTGCTATTGGATAACCGATAATAAACCCAAAGAAGAAGACTCCAACAAGCAGCACTGCCCTGACTCTTAGGTGATTGAAAACCGCCCTAATTTCTGCTCGAGGGAGCAGGTCTCCGGATTCCTCCACGATACTCGGTGGAGAATCATGTAGGTGAATGATTCGCAAGCCATGAACTGTTAATTTAGTAGAAAAATTACTTTCTTACAATAATAGTCAACAAATCTTCATCCTTCAATAGATGGTCTAGACCAACTCTTTGCCAATCGAATTTTGCACTCGGGCCCTTTACTCTAGCATAGCGAAATTTCCTCTCAAAATCTCGATGTAATTTCACGCAAACATCTCTGACGGTTGAGGTGTTCTTCACGATAAGTGGCTCCACTAAATCCGCATCTTGTCCTTGTGGTTTGAGATAAATTGACATGAAATGTAGGTTGTCGAAAATGAAGTCCTTCATTTCCTCAATACCTTGGCCTGTTTTTGCCGATACAGGCAAAACAGGCCAATCTTTTGGTAACATAGCTCTAGACTTCTTGAGGTCCTTATCTGTAGCTAGATCAACCTTGTTTAGTACCACAACAGCATCAGAGTAGATTCTATTCCCTGCAAGTGTGTCTACGATGTGATCATCGGTTACATCGGTTCTGAGTGTGACGTTTGCTGAAACAATGCCAAAGCTCCGAATTATGGCTTGAATCTCCTCTTCGGTTAGATTGGTTTGTTCAAGGGTCGAACGTACAACAACCCCTCCTCTATCGGTTCTATCGACGAAAACCTGAGGTTTGGGCTGATTCAGCCTCATCCCCGATCTCCACAATTCCATGTCTAGAATCTCAAAATGAGAACCTTGAAAAGGATCTATAACATACAACACCATGTCACAGCTCCGAATAACATTGAGAATCTCTCGTCCTCTTCCTTTTCCTTCAGCAGCTCCCTTAATCAGACCCGGAAGGTCAAGAATTTGGATTGTAGCACCTCGATGGTGTAGTACTCCAGGAATACAGGTTAAGGTAGTGAATGCAAAGTTACCAGTATCCGACTCAACATCAGTTAATTGTGAAATCAAACTAGATTTTCCAACACTAGGGAATCCGACGAGAGCTACCGAAGCATCTCCTGATTTCTTGACTTCAAATCCAGGTCCTCCACCACTTGATTTGGCGTGAGCTTGTGCTTTCTCTTGTCTTTCCCTAAGTGCGGCAATCTTTGCCTTTAATTTTCCAATATGCCCCTGAGTGGCTTTGTTGTATTTTGTTTTAGAAATCTCCTCTTCGAGAGACTTGATTTGCTCATCAATGGTAGCCATGACGAACACTCCTACCCTCGTAGTGGGTGATTCTATGCGCTAGGGGGGAGTTCTTCAATTCGATGTAGCGATTAGCCGTAAAATACGGGAAGCGAGGATTGATGGTGGGCGACTCACAGGGTTGGTTGGGGTGAGACAATGGTCGACGTAATTCTTCGATTGATTGACTCTAATGCCCTCAATAGATTACGCTCAATGAGTATAGAGCAACTTGTACTAGCCTTTGAGAGTGGACGTCTTAGAGACGAGAGGCCGGCGGGAGACCCTCGTTTTCACCGGGGGTTTTCCGTTGATATCGAAGGTGACTTTTTGGAATGGGCGGACAAATCCAATGGCAACATAGATGCAGCAGCGTCATTGATTCTATGTGATTGGTCTAGCGTTGCTGAATGGAGGTGCTGGGATGGTAGGCTATTCCTCTACATCGAACCAGTTCTTGAAGAGAGATTTGAGGACACAGATGAATTCCTAAATGCAGATGTTTGGCAGAGGCTAACCTCTAATCTCTCTACTAAAGATCGACAGTCATACTCGGAGTCGGTCATCCTAGATTGGATGAAAAGGAGAGAGCACCTTGGAGATACCTTGAATCCTGACGAAGACCCCCGTATCCTACCCACAATGGAATCTCATAAATCGCTGACAGAGAGCCTATTTGATTTCATCGAATTGTCTAAAGAAGAAGGTCTAAATTTGTTAATTGGCCGTGAATATTTAGAACCAGAAGAATGGCTTTTGGATGGGGGGAAATTAGCGGAGGCTCTAGCATGAATGACTTGCCATTGGAACCTACCCCTCCAGAAAGCGAACCTGATTCAGGAGTCCTTGTACTAGGTAGGTTTCAGCCATTCCATCTTGGTCATGAGTATATGCTAGAATCGGCGTCGAAGTGGAGAAATTCAAACAATCCAAATGCACCCCTCATTATTGCAATAGGGTCTTCTAATCGTCCTCAAAATTTGCGAAATCCTTGGACCCATGAAGAAAGAAGTCAGATGATTGAAACTTGGGCCATATCAAACTCCATTGGAAATTATGTGATTTATTCAATTCCCGATATTGACGATCCACCAAATTGGGTGACTCATGCCAGTCGATATCATGGACAAGCGGGTGTATTGGTTACTACGGATATGGGTACAGCGGAGTTGTACACAGCATCTGGCTGGGAAGTGGTCCTGCTTCCTCTTGAAAAACGTGAACGCTTTGAGGGCTGGAGGGTCAGAGAAACTGCCAGGATGCTTAGCACTATCGGGGATCAAGATGCAATTCGAGAAGTCCTTGGGACATTAATTCCCATGCCAGTCCTGGATCACCTTATCGAAACAAATGGTCTGCACCGCCTAGCCTTCATGGGAGAAGGCGGCGAGCCTGTAGGCTAATCACCAGTCTCCCTCAAAAGTGCACTTAGGATTGCAATAGTCGACCAAGGTACCTGATAAAAGATACCCATAAGCCATCATTTTTGCCTCTGGGACTTCCAATACTAGATTATGCGCTAAAGAGTGATGCCACATTGGGCCATTCGTATTTCCAGTTGGTAAGGGGGGGAAATCACCATCGAAATAAGCAGCTGCAGACCCCTCTATTGGACCTTCAATTGCCATCACTCCAAATGGATGATATGCTGACCCATTAATCACAGGAACATTTCCAGTTCTGACGGCTCGGTCAGCGGATAAGGTGGTTACTTGTGCATCCATCATCGATGTGAGATAAAACATATCAAATGGCTTCAATAAATTTTCAAAGCCATTTTCTCTGTATGGTAGGAATGTCTCTCCATCAGTAGAATCCCATATCGATTGAAGAAGTGCTATACATATCGCTCTATCCATCCTTGAGGGTAGGGATAGTTCACTGGAAAGAAGCTGGTAGAACACACTTGGAAATTCTTCAGAACCGTAATGTGTCGACCTCTCTACTTGATGAGAAAATGAGGTCCCACCAACCCATAGTACTCCCCATTCTAACTCAGGGATAATTGAAAGAAGAGAGGGTCCACGTAATCCCCCAAGAGAGATGCCGATGTAATTTATTGTTTCATAATCAATTAAGAGGGTTCCATTATGTTTGAAATATTCTTCATCACATTGACCTCCTGCGATAGTTCTAATCATGGCTAGATGATTAATCACAGCCTGCAGTTGTCTCTCTTGTTGATATTGGAATTCCTTCAAATCCATTAATGCAAAGGTCATGGCGTCCTCATCGCCATCAGAACTCCATCCTTTGAAATCTGTAGCGAGTAAAACGGTTTGATATTCATTAGCTATGGCCCTACCATTTTTGACATATGCATCGCTATCCCCAAAAAGTCCATGCCCGAAGACAGATATGGGTCCCGATGTATTATTCTCAGCCAGAGACTTTGGAATCATCATACTGAAATCGATTTCTCTATTTTCAACAAAAACAGGGTCTCCATCTTCATTCCTCACCATTGGTGACCTTGCGTACTCTGTTTGCATGTATTGAGGAGTTGTTACTGTTCCTTGAATAACTCTGAGGGCGGTGTTGTCGTCACCATAGTCTTCTATAACGTTCGTGATTGTACAACTTATGCCCACATCGCCTAACCTGTTCTCAGCATCATCTCTTATTGAAAACAAATCCTTGAGAATAGATTTAGTTGATGCTGTGTGAAACCACCATGCTGATTGTAAGTTACTTCTAGGCACCCCAGATTGTTCTAGTTTTTCGAATAGATATTCGTAATCCTCTCTTTGATTTTCAATTTGAATGGAGTCTGTGGTCTGATTATTTCTTAATGCTAAAAATCCATCTTCAGGCTGAATCGCCTCTCCATTAACATCGACTAGATTCCTGAATGCAACTGCGTATGCTGCGTCATGATCCAGTCCTTGTAACGTCCTTACGAAAATCAGTGTATCTTCGCCATCCTTCGCTCTGGCATCTAACTCGATCCAGTGGTGAATAAATTCTCCAGTATCTAAATTAATTAAAATGCTAGAATGATTGATTTCTATTGATGGAGATATGTTGAATTGATCTGCCATTTCGCCTATATCCGGAATAGATGAAAAAGCCGTAAATATTTGAGTAGATGGGCTAAAACCATCGAGTCTATCCAAAATCACCATATTTTCTGATTGAGCAGATTTTGTATCTGGTATTGCCTCCCCAGTGATGTTTAATCTATAATCCGTGATTTGTGATTCATCATAATCTAGGAAAAATCCGGATGGAAAAGGTAGCATACAGTGGATTTGATTGGTAAGATCACAGAAATCAGTACCTTTTATTTCCAGAATATCTTCTGGTTTTGGTTCTATTTCAGGAATATCGTCTACGTCGTTTGATTCATTTTCAATTCCATCATCCGATTCATTCATACATCCAGAAAATAGCATTGAACAGACAATTATTATTGTTACAAATTTGCTTAATCTATCATTCATATTCATTCTTTCCTCCTGTTAAAATTAGAATACATGAATTATATTATTTTCTTCTAATTACAGCCATTGCCAGAAATGTAGATACCAAAACCAAAACCATAGAGAAACCGGGTAATGAATCATCTTCTATATCTTCTTCAACAGTCATCGCCGGAGGGGATGTGTATACAATATCTAGAGAAATTATACCCTCCAAAGGTATGGCCGCCCAATCTCCTTCATATCTTAATCCGTTTACATCTAAGGTTATTTCCCCTCCATCCGATGTGTCTTTGTGCAGTAACGTGGTGGCACTCAGATTTTCCCCCCATATCTGGAAAAAGTGATTCAAAGTGAGCATGTTTTCCACATTGGATACCACGTGAATAGCCTCCTCTCCTGAATACATAACATGCGTAGATTGCCTACATAATTCGGTGTTGAACCCAACATAACTTGGTATGGGAATATATTCGTTGTCGATTGTTATGGTCACGTACATATCTCGATATGTGGACTCAGCCCAATCGAAGCACTCTTCCGTTATCTCTCCTTCAATAAAAATCGTGGCGGCCTCCGTCGAATCTTCGGCTGTGTTGTTTGTTAGCGTTGTCAGAGAAAGTAATTCCTCCCCAGAAAGAAGAGGGTAAGTACCATTAGGAGAGGGGAACTTTTCATTTATTGCATCCATCATGTAGTTAGCTAACAGACCTTGCCCAACTGAAGTGGGGTGTAGGGAATCAACCATTATGCAATTTTTTGCACACACCATCGGCGGGCTAGTTACCTCGTTACCTAAAATCATTCTAGCGGATTTATTTTGTAATAGGTCGTCAGAGGCGGTCATTAAATCGAAAACTTGCACATCATCGCCATATCTTTCTGCGATGTGGTTAAGCTGTTTTGCCCACTCATTACTGGCTTCAGTGAAATAATGGTGAAGTTCTGTAGGAAAAATTTGGGTCAAAAAAGGTAGAAACGACATATTCGGTAAATTCCACACTAGTACGTCTATATCCGAGGCTACCAAAGTATCCAGGATGATTGTTATGTTTTCAGCCAATTCATTGATGAAGGAATAATCACCAGTAATAATCTCAACATCAGAGTCGATAAAGTCCCAAGCCCCCACCATCATGGTTACCAATGTACCATTTCCATAGTTTTCGGCTATTGTTGTGTGCCTTCCTGCGTCAATAAGAGTCCATGATCTGTCTCCACCAACTGCGCCCTCGTAATAATCTAAATTCATCAAATTAGCTGCGTGCACACTTGCAAAAGGACCTCTGTAGCCAGAAGGGTCCGAACCTAGGGTGCTATCTCCTAAAGATGCAATTGTGTGGTATTGAAAAGTTATGTTTTCTTCTTCCGGAGTGTTTTCATTTTGTGCTTGCACAAAAGGGTAGGATGTACTCAAAAGCAATATTGCTAGCAGCAAGAAACAGTTCATTTTTGCAAATTTACTTGAGACCTTGTGCATTATTTTTGGGGGATGCGATTTTTGATATAAATTGATGTATAAATTAACTTCTGGAATCAGAGCTAAATTTATTCACTGGTGACTATTACTTTCGCAGGTCTCAGAACCCTGTCGTGCAGCATATATCCCGATTCAATTTCTTCAACAACCTCACCGGATTCTTGCCCATCTTGTACTGGAACAGTAGCAATTGCTTCCATTTGTGTTGGATCGAATACCTTACCAGTTGCCTCTAGAATAGTGACGCCTTCGGATTCAAGGGCTTTCTTCAGAGAATCAAGCGTCATCTTTACACCATTTGCGATTGCCTCATTGTCACTATTTTCATTTGCTATTGCTTTCTCCAAGGAATCGATTGCCGGTATAATTCGAGAGGCCAATCCGGCGGCTCCGAATCGTATTGCTTGGGCTCTATCCCTCACTCCTCTTTGCCTAGCGTTAGCAGTTTCAGCTTGAGAGTACTGTAATTCCTTCTCAAGTTCAGCGACCTTTGCCTCGAGCATAGTCATCTCATCTTCGAGTTCTTCTTTCTCTCCGACGTCTTCCGACTCATCATCAGGCATGGTCTAGCGGTTTTGTCGGCCATTCAAGAATCCAATGGTCCAGATGGTTCCTTCAAACACTATTCAAGATAGAAATATTCTCCGCTAGCCTTTTGTTCACGATCTTTGCGACTATCAGGCTTGTTTATCCTAGGTCTATGTGATTCGTGATCCCTACGAAAAGTAACTTCAACATCTTTTAGGAATTTATTCATTCCTTTCCTGGCAGACATAGGCCCTTCTGCATTACCATATGAGCCGCCTAATCCATTGAATACTAATAATGAATCTGAGACAATATCAATGAAATAAATGTCATGGTCTATTACCATCGCGGCTTTTTCATTGCTTTCCATAGTCCTTCTGATTGCTTTTGCTGCCTCCATTCTTGCATTTGCGTCTAAGTGAGCACTCGGCTCGTCTAGAAGGTATAAGTCGGCTTCTTTTCCAAGACAAATTACAATGCTAACAGCCTGTAACTCGCCCCCAGACAATTTCTTGGCGCGTAGTTGTAACAATTGATCGACTTGCAACGGCCTTACAACTTGAGTGTGAAATTCACCGCTACGCCACTTGGCTCCAAGTTCTGTATCAAGCCAGTCTTGAACGCTACCATCAAAATCTGTATTGACGTGCTGTGGTTTGTAAGAGATGGTAGCTTCCATTGTGCACCATCCTTGATCTGGTTCTAACTCCCCGGCAATCATCTTGACCATCGTAGTCTTTCCAGTCGCATTCGGTCCGACAACACCAACAACCTCGGCGCTACGAACTTCTCCAGTTCCAGTTTTTAGTTCAAAATCGCCCAATTTTTTCTGCATATCCCCCCATTGTAATATTGGAGTTCCAATATCCATTCCCCTATCGCGTCCTCTTAGGAATTTGATTGGCTTATCACGAATACGAATGTTTTCTTCTGGAAGATAACCGTCTAAATATGCGTTTATTGCAGTCCTAGTTGTTCTAGGAGGTGTGAAAATCCCATAAGCGGATCGATCACCGTATATTACGTGAATTAAATCGCACAGAACATCAAGTATGGCCAAATCGTGTTCCACTACCAGAACTCTGTTTCCTCTCTCTGTTAATTCTCTGACAACTCCTACCATCCTCATTCTTTCATAAATATCCAAGTAAGAAGAGGGCTCATCGAAAAAGTACACGTCGGCTTCTTTCAGAAGCGTTGCACAAATTGCAACACGTTGTAATTCTCCACCAGACAAAGCCTCAAGATTCCTTTCCAAAATATGGTCGATACCCATTATCCTACTAAAATGAGGTACTTCGTTTCTTTCGTCAACTCTCTCGAGTAAATCTATCACCTTTCCTTGGAAGATTTTGGGAAGCTTATCGATGTACTGTGGTTTTACGGCGATTCTTACCTCTTCCTTTGCAACAAGTCCGAGATAATCCCTTAACTCGCCTCTGGGAAAGGTTGTGATTACATCTTCCCATTGTGGGCTTGGATTTCTCCAATCCCCGAGATTAGGCGTAAATGTACCTGATAGCAAATTTATTGCAGTTGATTTTCCAATCCCGTTAGGTCCTAGAATACCCACAATTTGCTCCTGTTTAGGAGAAGGTAGCCGAAATAATTTGAATGAATTTTCCCCATAACTATGTGTTAAATCCGTGTCTAATTCTTCTGGTAAATTGATAATTTTTACAGCATCATCGGGACAGTGTTTAGCTCTAGTGAAGCACACAGGGCAAGCGGTTTCAAGAATTCTACATTTATTGCCATTTACTTGAATACAATCTCTATCACACATTTCGGAATATTTCTTCAAATATGCAAATGCGTTGCTGTTAGGTTTACAACGCTCCTCAAGAAGTATTGCCACCCTCATTAATATCCCTCCGAATTGCTATACTCGATAATCTTCCCTTTTGTCTTGGCGCTTCAAAGCCGCTTCTTGCTCAGAGGGCAAGGAAGCGATATCTCGCGTATACATACGCGGCTAGAGAAATTTTCTCCGCCTTTGATAATTGTACACGCTCTGTAAATACGTCACCATCCTTCTTGCCTATTTTCTTTAGGATGGATTCGTAAAATGCCATCATTGCTGCCGGCGAATATCGAGATTGCCTATCTAATAATGGAAGTAGTTTGAATGCCTTATCTCGGTAACTTTCAGCTCTTTCTATGTATTCTTCAACGAACGGTTTCCAACCAGGGTGATTGAGTAATTCAGCCCCGCTCTTTACATCGTTCTCGCTAATTCCATATCTACGCAAATCATCCATCGGGAGGTAAATTCGGTCTCGCTCTGCATCCTCTGCAACATCTCGGATGATATTTGTCAATTGCATGAAAATCCCCCATGCTTCAGAAAATTCTCTAGCTTCCAATTCTGAGTAGCCGTAGATTTCGATACAAACTAATCCAACTGTAGATGCGACTCGGTAACAATAGGAGTAGAGGTCCTCGAAAGTGTCGTAGCGGTTTCGATGGAAGTCGTCCTCCATCCCACTAATCATATCATCAAGTAATTGGCGTGGGATATTGTAACGCCTAATGGTATCTTTCAATGCGATAAAAATAGGATCGGTTGAGGTGACTTGACCGTAAGCACTAGACAATTTCTTTCGGTAGTAAAATAATTGTGACATTCTGTCGTCATAATGGTCTCTAGCAACCACCGGACTACTTCCCGTCAACCTCTCGATGTGTGCTCGATACTCTACTGACTCTGGGTTGTCTGACGATCCTCCGGGGAAGGAATCGACATAGTCTCCATCTGCGATATCATCTGCTCTACGACAAAATGCATAGTATGCGCAGATAGCCTGACGGGCCTCACTGGGTAGATACTTGAATGAGTGGTAGAAGTTACCCGCCTCTACACGTGTCAACTCTTCACAGTATTCGTATGCAGTCTCGATCATGTATTCTGGCACATCCGATTCTGACCAAATTGCTGCGTCAATGTGTCCAAATGGATTCAGTAATTCCCCACGTGTACCAACAACACCCATGAATCGGGCACCTTCTCGGATTGTTTCGAGGGCGGTAATCGAAATTGCTCGAGCTGCTTCTCGGGTTAGGCTAACTTTAGATCTTACACCCTCAATTCCGGGATTTTGAACATCGGCGTCCACAAGTGAAATGCTACGCTCAGCATCGTGCCGCAGTTCGCTTGCGGAATCGTTGCTAGTGTCTTGAGACATGGTAACGCCGAAGGTAAGCCCTAGTCATTCGCTCTTGAACCTCACCCTCGCGCGCGTGCAGGCCGCTTCAGCGGCCTTAAACAGGTTCAGAAGCCGTTTATCGCTCGATTTGCTGCCTTGCTAAGGATTTTATTCTCCATTCTCTTGAACCTTGTAGAAATTACACAAAAAACAGCTATTTTACGGATTCTACTTCTATTTACCTTAATCCTCTCAGAGGCATCAAGAACATTCCCCTTTCGAAGCAATGCAATGGTTTCTAAGCCAATAACAACAGGTAGCATACAAGCCATACGAAGGCTACGATATTTCCTTGGGATCATTCGAATGTAATTTATTGCGAAATCATAGTGTTCACAGGTTAGGTCTAGATAGGAATCGTATAGAGGCCTAAAAACATCAATTGAATCAGGA
Organism: Marine Group II euryarchaeote MED-G37; assembly: GCA_002457555.1. GTDB lineage: Archaea > Thermoplasmatota > Poseidoniia > Poseidoniales > Thalassarchaeaceae > MGIIb-O1. The sequence goes on along the minus strand of NTJQ01000005.1, from coordinate 61,493 downwards.
TTGTATAGGTCCTCATGATTTAGTCCAATTTCTGCTAACCTATCATTTGGGATATAACACCGGCCTAAGGCTAAATCTGCTGGAATATCTCTCAATATATTGGTCATTTGTAGCGCCTTCCCGAAGCAAATTCCAAGTGAATCGAAGGTTTCGGTATCTGGGACATCTCCCGATAATTCATTTTGCAAAGTAATCGCGGTCCAAAATTCTCCAACACTTCCTGCGACTCTATAGGCATAATCGTCCAATTGGATGTCGTTTTCCAGGCAGGTTAGTTCTGATCCAAGGGCTCCAAATCGGACCAAATCTAGCCGCTGCCCTGAAATGATAATGTCGAGACATCGTTGCATTAATTCAGTATCTTTTGGATCCATGTTTCGATATGCAATGATAACGGATTCTAGGTTTTCAAGCAGTCTTTTTTCATCTGCATCGTCTTGCAGCTTTGCGATATTTGAAAGGTCCAATTTTTCACCGCTGACTAAGTGTTTTTGATATCCATCAAGAGCCTCAATTAAGGCATCAACATCTTTGGTTTTTGAATCTGCTATCGTGTCTGCAAGGCGAGCGAGGAGGTACAGTAGGCCGACCTGATCTCTGACACTATTCGGGAGGCTTGTTAGAGTCAAATGAAAGGAACGAGATGTCGCCTTGAGCAATCCATCGATGTGCTCATCAATAATCTCAGCCATGTTATTCTAACCTCGCCCACAGTCGCTTATCTGTTGATTGCTTCGTTGCTTACTTTATTCCCATATTCTCCAATCTTCGTCTTCTTTCTTAGCAGAGTTTGGCCAATCGGGCCATTTCTCGTCATGTTTCCAATCTGAGAAATCTCGAACCCGATTTTCTCTAAGGTATGTTGCAGCCGCTACGAGCCCAGCCCTAGTTGAAGCCTCTAGGCTTGAGGGCCAATCGATATTGATCCAATCCCCACCCAAAATCACTCCCTCGCCAGCATCAAGTGGATTCGGTCGATCTCGTTGAGAACCAGTTCTCATAGCGGTAGCAAATCGATTTATTCTAACTACATGAAAATCAATCAATGGAGGAGATTCAGGGAATGCTATTTCGATCACTCTTTGGTATTCTGTTTTTATCAATTCGTCATCCCACTCCTGATATTTGTCTGCGTAGGAAACAGGGCAGCAAATCCAATGGCCCGGGAGGCCAGACCTCTTTCCATCATCGAGTTCACCAGACCTATCGAATAACATCTGAATCAAGGGCTCATCGCAACAAATCACGAACGGGATTCCTTCTGGTAAAACTGGTCCCTCATGAAAGGCATGAATCCCTATTTGAGAGGTGTTACCCAATTTTGCAAGCCTTTCTGCGACCTCATGAGATGCCATACTCGCTGAAGAACCGGTTAGTAGCCTTGCAGTATCGGAGATTGGCGTACAAATGATGACCACTGTTGCTGCATGAAAACCATTTTTTGTATTAACTCCGGTGACTACCCCTGAATCTCGGAATAGACTGGTGACAGGGGTTGAGAGATGGACCTCGACATCTGAATCCGCAAGTGTTCTTCGCAAGTTGGAAGATACAGCATTTGTGAAATCGTTTGTAAAACAACCAACATCGAATGCACTTGCGTTTCCGAGAAGGGCTTTCTTGAACAGGAAAATTGCCGATGAGGCACTTGCTTCAGAGCAATCTAAGTTTAATGCCAATTTACTTATTGGATTCCAAAAACGAGAGATTGATCGCTTACTCTGGCTATTATCTTCTAGCCATTGAAGGAAGCTTAGGTCATCTAGTTCTCGCCTTTGTTGTTCATTTGTTGCTTGGATAGTTTGAACTGCCTTTTGCATTGAGAATTTATCACCTAAGCCTAGGAAATTAGCATTAAGAAAAGATGCAGATAGATGATTTGGAGGAGGGAGACTACCTGCTTCAATTTTTGAAATCCGCCCCCGGTCAACTTCGAGAAATGCTAGCATGGTGGATTTTTGCAATTTTACTGATTCTCTTGACTCACATGTTGCAAGTAATTGGAGAAATCGCTCGAAGTTTCTGAAAAATACATTCTGTGTTCTGTCGATTTGTCGTTCGAGTCCAGGAATTTTCACACTACCATAACGGCCACCCAATCGGTTGGATGCCTCTAACAAAGTTACATTCACACCCCTACCTGCAAGGGCAAGGGCAGAGGAACAACCGGCTATACCTCCGCCAATTACAACCACCCGCGATTGCGAACTCACGAGGGGTTCGTCGCATTATTTGGATTAAGTCTGACCGTGAATACCAGGTCAAAGGAGTCGGTCTTCAGAGAAGACCTGATTCTTCCAGAGCCAGTTTCAACACAGCGCCAATTTCAGAAGGATCTCGTGCTATGTGAATTCCAGCCGCCTCGAATGCTGCAAATTTTTCCGCAGCAGTACCCTTTCCACCAGAGATGATCGCGCCGGCGTGCCCCATTCTTTTTCCGGGTGGGGCTGTTGAACCTGCAACGAAGCCGACAATTGGTTTACTCATGTTCACAGCGGCCCATTCGGAAGCATCTTCCTCGGCGGTACCTCCAATTTCACCAATCATAACCACGGCTACGGTTTGAGGGTCGGCTTCGAAGGCAGACAAACAATCAATGAATCCGGTTCCATTCACTGGATCTCCGCCGATTCCTATACAGGTAGACTGCCCTTCACCGATACTCATTGTTTGTGCAACCGCTTCATAGGTTAAAGTGCCTGATTTTGATACGACTCCAATCCTACCCTTGGCATGGATATGTCCTGGCATGATTCCAATTTTACAACCGCCATTATCTCCTGGCGTAATGATTCCGGGGCAGTTTGGTCCAATGAGTCTAATCCCTGATCTTTCATTTACGTAGGCGACTGCCTTTACCATATCCAGAGTTGGTATTCCCTCGGTGATACAAACAATGACTCCCTCTCCCTTGATTTTGTCGAAGGCATCAGCCGCCTCCATGATTGCTGCAGCAGCAAATGGGGGGGGGACATAGATTACTGAAGCGTCCGCATCTGTTTGCTCAATCGCTTCCATCATGGTATTGAAAACTGGGAATTCAGTGCCTGCTAATTCTACAGTTTGACCTCCCTTTCCGGGGGTAACGCCACCGACCAAATTTGTACCATATTCAACCATTTTCTCACCATGGAAACTTCCTTGGGAGCCGGTTATTCCCTGAATAATTAATTTCGAATCTTCCTGAACCCAAATCGCCATCACTTACCACCTCCAATTAGTCCGACAATTGCTTCGGCACCTTCAGCCAATGTCTCAACAGATGTACAATCAAGATCGGAGGCATCGATAATCGCTCGCCCCTCCTCAAACATCGTTCCTGATAGACGAATCACCAGTGGGACTTCTAAGCCCATGTTTTCGGAGACAGCAAGTACGGCTTTTGCAACAATGTCGCAGCGTTGGATTCCTCCGAAGATATTGACTAATATTCCTTTGACGTTGGGGTCTTCGAGAATTATCTCAAAGGCTTCCTGAACTTTGGCTTCATCAGCACCGCCGCCAATATCTAGGAAATTAGCAGGTTCGCCGCCGTAGAGTTTGATTACATCCATAGTTGCCATGGCCAAGCCTGCACCGTTAACCAAGCAACCAATGTCACCATCGAGTTTGACGTAAGAGAGTCCGGCTTCATTTGCTCGAGTTTCAGTAGGCTCTTCTTCAGATAGGTCTCTCATATCTTCCCACTCTTTGTGCCTGAATGAGGCGTTTTCATCAAACCCGACCTTAGCGTCAAGAGCCACTATTTCGTCAGATTTAGTTCGGACTAAAGGATTGATTTCCACCATTGCGCAATCGTTGGATAAGAATAGATTGTAGAGGCTTCCTATCATACTCAAAAAGTCCTCCAAAGCCGCGCCCAATAGGCCAAGTGCCGTGCCTAGTTCGTTTTTTTGCGATTCGAGTAAACCCGTTGATGAATCAACCCAAATTTTGTGAATCGCTTCGGGTGTACTTTCAGCTACTTCTTCTATATCCATCCCACCCTCAGTCGAGGCCATGATTAACACCTTCTTTGCTTCCCTATCTACTAAGAGAGCGAGATAATATTCGTGGGCGATTTCACAACCAGCCTCAACGTAGATATTGCTGACTAATTTTCCAGCAGGGCCTGTTTGTTTTGTTACAAGGATATGACCGAGGATATTTTCCGAATAGGTTTCAACCTCATCTCGAGAGAATGCAATTTTAACTCCACCTTCCATTAATAAATCTCCTGAATCTGGGCAGTATAGATTTCCTTTGCCGCGACCACCAGCATGAATCTGACTCTTCACAGCAACAACTTTTGAGTCAAGAGAATCGTATGCAGCAAGCGCTTCCTCAATAGATTTGCAATGAACTCCTTCCTGAACCTTTACTCCTGCAGAACGAAACAGTTCCTTCCCCTGATACTCGTGAATATTCATGTCGACGCTCCGGCGACTCAACATCCGTCTTTCAACGATGCGCCTTGTGAATGTGCAGGAGGCGTCGGGGACACGAAGTGCTGAAAGTAGTAATTGCACCCGCCCAACCATGGACGTAGTGGTTCTGGCGGGCGGATTTGGCACTCGACTTAGGCCATGGACCAATTCTATCCCTAAGCCACTTCTCCCGATTTTGGATAAATCAATGATTGAACATGTGCTAAACGTACTTCCAGAATCTGAAGTCGATAAGGTGCTAATCGCTGCGGGTTATGGTGTGGATCAAATGAGAGATTATTTTTCAAACATCAACCTTCCATACGAGGTCGTTATCGTTGAGGAAACCGAACCTTTGGGAACTGGAGGAGCAATCGCTAATTGTCGCCCATATCTATCAAATGGTACCTTTTGTGTGATTAATGGAGATTTAATTACAAGCTTGAAAGTGAAGGATATGTTAGAATTCCACAAGAAGAACGGAGGCCTTGCTACAATTTCACTTTGGCCTGTAAAAGATCCTTCGAGATTTGGAGTTGCGGATTATATCGAGGAAAATGGAAAAATAATGAGATTCCAAGAAAAACCTCCTATCGAAGAAGCATTCTCAAATTTAATCAATGCTGGAACCTATCTTCTTGAACCCGAGATTTTCGATTACATGCCCGAGGGCCGACATAGCATGGAGAGAGATGTATATGAGAAAATTGCAGAAAATGGAGTATTGAATGGATTCCCCTTCGAAGGCATGTTCGTTGATGCAGGCACTCCTGAATCATTTGTTGAGGCTACTCAAGCATGCATTGGTTCCGGAAGATATTCTAAAGGCGAATCAATGGGTAACTCATGGTTTGGAGAGAATGTTGTCACGTCTGGAACTATAGTATCCAGTTCAGTTGGGGAAAATTCTCGCATCGGTAATGGCAGCACTGTAGAAAATTCTGTTATTCTTAATGAAGTAGTAATCGGAGAAAATTGTTCGATAAGGAATTGCCTCATTGGGAAAAATTCCATGATTCATGACGGTTCATCATTGGATGGAATTATTCTTGATCATGGTGCAACAGTAGAGTGAATTTTATGGCCTCGGATTTCGGAGACATTGGTTTTTCGGGTAAACTTAGGCCTTCTCAAATAGCCTCATCTGGAATTATTCGCAAGGAATTAGAAAGAGATTCCAAAGAATTACTCATTGTAGCCCCACCTGGTTCAGGAAAGACCGTTCTTGGATTGTATGTATGGTCAGATTTGGTCAGATTACCAACCTTGGTTCTTAGTCCTAATTCTGCGATTCAGGCTCAGTGGGTAGAGAGGGCAAAGGAATTGTTCAATTTGGACGGTAGAGGTGATGAGATTGGAACTGACCCAAAGAACCCTGGAATACTTACCTCTCTAACTTACCAATCTGTCACACTGCCAAAGAGAGGAGGTGGCGATTTAGAAGAATCTGCGATGGAACTTTGGATTAGCCAATTGATGACTCCGGTAAACGACTTAGTCGAGGCGGACGATCGAGAAAGTGCAATATCTTGGATTGAAGATTTGGGAGAAAAAAACCCTGAACATCATGGAGAAAGGATGAGCCATTTCAGGAAAAAGGTTCGAGATGACTTGTCAGAACATGGTAATGCCCTTTGGGTATTGCATGACTCTGCCAAAGCCAATTTAATGAGGCTCAAGGATGCTGGTGTGGGATTAATCATACTCGATGAATGTCATCATCTATTGGAGCATTGGGGGAGAGTTTTATTGGAAATTGTTGAATTTTTAGACAATCCAGTAGTTTTGGGTTTGACCGCTACTCCACCCGAGGTAACCGACGCTCCCAAAGAAGAAAATCTGTATCTTGACCTATTCGGAGAGGTAGACTATGAGGTCCCAGTTCCCGCCTTGGTGAGAGATGGAAATTTAGCACCATACCAAGATTTAGCATATTTCGTGAGACCTTCAGATCATGAATTGAAATATATTGCAAATGTAACCAATGATTTCAAAGAATTAATCGAAAATCTAAGGCGAGGCCCTATCGATTCTAGCGATAGGTTACCTGGTCTCGATATTTGGCTAGCCAGAACATTAGATGAGCTAGATTTACCAGCAGGTAATGCATCAAATTGGACTTCATTTTCCAGAAGAGACCCCGGATTGGCAAATTCTGCGAGAGGATTTCTAGTCCACTATGGAAGGAGTCTTCCAAGCGATGTCCCTCCTCCTGAATTACATATGGTTCGTTCAGGAAATAGTATTACCACTTTGATTATTATTCTCGATAGATACATTCGTAATGGATTAATGCGATCAGGAAACAAAAAAGATCACGCTCTGGCTGATGAGGCAAAACAAAAATTAAGATTACTTGGAGTGCAAATAACTGGCTCCGGAGCTAGATTATGTGCCTCGCCGATTGGAAGAGTCATGGCGTATGCTTCCGCAAAATATGATGCTCTTCAAGAAATCCTGACCGCTGAAATGCAAGCTTTGGGTCCTGATATCCGTGCGGTTATTGTGACTGATTTTGAGAAAACATCAGCTACCACGATAGTAGAGGGTGTTTTGGACAAAGAGGCAGGTGGGGCAGTTGCGGCTTACAGAGCGGTGTTACAATCCGAAGCAACGGATAGACTGAATCCTGTGTTGATGACCGGAACAACGGTTCTTGTTGATGATGATTTATTGCAGAATATTCTCCCCCGCTTTGAGCAATGGGTTGATGAAAGGGGGTTGGAGATTAAGTTCGATTATATCAAGCGAGGTGAATATTTTGAAATCCGTGGTAAAGGTAAGGATTGGCTTCCCAGATATTACACGATGATGATTACAGAATTATTCCAAGAAGGTGTAACTAATTGCCTTGTAGGGACCAGAGGACTTCTTGGAGAAGGGTGGGATGCGAGTAGAATCAATGTGCTGATTGATCTTACAACCGTCACTACAAGTATGAGCATCAATCAATTAAGAGGCAGATCATTCAGGCTAGACAAACTTTGGCCCGAGAAGGTCGCAAACAATTGGGATATCATCTGCCTTGCAGATGAATTTGAGAAAGGCTTCGATGATTATCTCCGATTCAAAAGAAAGCACAAACAACTCTACGGTGTTGGTGATGATGGTGCCATAGAAAAAGGAGTTGGCCACGTACATGCAGCATTTACAGAGGCAAAACCAGAGGGCGTCTCAGAAACCATGAGTGTTTTCAACGAAGAGATGTTAATGAGGGCAAGAAATAGGTCTAGAACAAGGGAACTTTGGGGTATAGGGCAACCCTTCAATGCCGAAGCAAAAGAGGCCGTGGAAATCAAAATGAATCTAGTGGAGGGATTGGGGGGCGGACAATTTTACTCTCCAACTTCTATTGGCTTGGTAGAATGGAATCATGATTCATTGGTACTTTCAATAGGAGAAGCTGTTGCTCTGACACTAAAGGAACTGAGATTGATTAACTTCGGGGCAGAAATTGGAGGTGGTTCCAGAAGTGGTGGTTGGATGCGAGCATATCTGAAAGAAGCCAATGAAGAGGAATCAGCAATTTTTGCATCAGCAATGCAGGAAATACTGGGTCCATTAGATAATCCTAGGTATGTTATTCCTAGAGAAGTGAAAATAATCACGGACAATTGGTTCAGTAAAATGCTACCAGAAGTTCTAGCAAAATATGTTCGTTCAAAGAAGAATAAGCTTGCAATGTTTCATTCAGTTCCGAGGGTACTCTGTAAAAACAAAGATGATGCTGCTATTTTCCAACACTATTGGAATCAGAAAGTGAGTCCCGGGGCTGTTATGTACGGTCACAGTAAGTCCGGCAAAGAAATGGTTTCGGAAATTAAAAAGCAAGGCCTTGTACCACAGTCTTCGATAAATCAGAAGAATATTTTTCTCTGATTAGTTCGAACATTTCTGACACTCAATGCTAGTTCCTGCGTGCTGTTTACAGAACCGATTTCGACAGGTATAGCACCTGAAGTCAAATGCAGTGACTGAATTTTCACAACCTGGATGTCCGCAAGACTCTTCACCGATTTTTTCTTTGGTTTCATCATTTGATTTATCGACAGAGTAACCTTCTTCCCACCATTCATCACCGATGATTTCTTCTTTCTTTTCCTCAACAACTTCTTCTTTGAGGTTAAGCACCTCGATCACATAGGGGCTGTCTAAGAATCGTCCCACATCCGATTCGGGAACACTCCATATTTCTGCGAGCCTCAGTCTTGCATCTTCTAGTGATTTAATGTCCCCTCCTTGCGCCTCTATGTATGCGATTAATCGATCATAGGCTCGAATGTAAGAGGGGGCCAGCTCACGGTTGAGATTAAGTGGTTGGGGGTTCCTTTGGGCAGTTCGGTCAAACGAGGAAAAACTCCTCTTCTGTGGTACCTTGCCTTGCTCAAGTCCAACTTTCACTAGCATCACGATAATTGGTCCGAAAGCGAATAGGAATGCATAGAAAACAAAGTCCTCTCCAATTCCAATAAGTATGAAGATAGATAGTAAAACTGCAGGAATGAAGAAAGCCAACTTGTTATCTGTTTGCTCATCAACAAACTTGATTGCAGACCATATTCCACCGAAGAATAGAAAAACAATTCCGAGAACAATTTCTAGTCCTCCAGCCGACATAGCAATCACTCGATAGTGTGACCGCGGCGCTGTCCCGGCGCCGCGGCCGATGAGGTACCTAATGTCGAATGCGTAGCATTCTGCAGTCATTGCCCTCGCAGGCTCCTTCTTCGGGACAATATGCGGTAGACACCGGGGCCAATAAACTCAGCGCCGGACTGCGATTCTAATGGCCGCATCTTTGTTGCCTGCGAAATTACTAGAATCTACTTTTATCGGTAAGCCAAGACGATTACACAACTCTAGATGAGCAGATGACCATGGATGTTGGCATCTTGTACTGGCATCGTAGCCCAGTACAGTGATTGGTGCGAGTTCAGATTCCCACCCTTTTCCGCTCATTCTACCGGAAACCCTAATCCATGAATGTTCAAATCTTCTAAGATCATTTTCAAATCTCTTCAGGTCTATTTTGGATAATCTACTGAGAAGGAAATCTCTTGGCATTGCTCTAGGAATAATTGCAAGAACACTACTTCCATCATACCAATAAGCTACAGGTCCGATATTTTCCTTGTCGAATTTTTCTTGTGCTGTTTTCACTGCCTCAATCGGTTCGCCCCACCTAGCAGGAAGCCACGTTACGAGTGCCGATCTATCCTTTGTTCCCTGTACGTGACTACTAACTTCTATGCTGACATATTCCTCATTATCAGATTTAGATTTCTTTGGTTTTGAGGCTGATTTTTGTTTGAGCTTCAAGCTAGGTAAAGCAAACGGGGGTCGTTTTGGCATTTTCATGGCCAAATCATGCCTCTGGATATTTCCTACCCAATCACTTATTGGCATCTCTAACCAATCATCCTCAAGAATCGTACAAACCCATCCTGTTGACCCGTGTAATGTTCCTGGGACTCGGATAATCCTACGCGTATCTGCAGTAACAACGGGGTCAACAGGGTGACCCGCAGCAATCACTCTATCCAGTAATTTCTTTCTTTGCTCTCTAACCAGTTCTTCTCTGATTCCTGCATCGGGCTCAGAAAACGCGCTCCTATCTGGGTCATTTGCAATTAGATGGAATCCTTTACTTCCAGAGAATGAAACATGCTGAATTTCTAAGTCGGTATTACTCAATAACCACTCTCTAAGTTCTAAGGTTGCGGCCCTTGCATTATCCAGTTTTTTCTTACAAAAAGGTCTCATATCTATGTCGAAGACTACCATGTGGTCAAGTAGAATCGGCGCAGGTCTTTTCTTATCCTTAAGTCGAGGTAAATTTACTGGATTTAGCCATGATGATGTTGAGGCATAAACATCGGTTGGCATGGCACCTGCAAAATCTCTGATAAGTGATTCACCAGAAGATATCCTCCTCCTAGATGTAATCCAAGGGCCTTTCAAACTCCTCCACCTAAACTGATGTCTTGTAGGCTTATTTAGCCAACCTAGGTCGATTTGACTTATTGCATGGTAATAATGACCTAGAGACTCCTCCGTCCATTGCGGTCCATCATCCATAAACTTGAGAATCAGTGCTAGGTATTGGATTAATCCCCGTCACCGTCAAAGAGTTAATGCTTCTCGCAGGCCTGTGAACCAACCTCTTGTTGTAGTCAATATGAAAACCTACGAGACTGCACATGGCGTCAGTGCTGAAGTCCTCGCTCAGGCGATTGCTAGCGTCGAGACCGATGCTCGCATGGTTGTCGCAGTCTCTGCCTTTGACTTGTCTGCCGTGGTTGCCGCAGCCCCTGAATTAGAAGTCTGGTGCCAGCATCTCGACCCTGTTGGATTTGGTTCATACACCGGATGGCTACACCCTGCAACTGCAGTCGAGAGGGGCGCATCTGGGACGCTGATTAATCATGCAGAGCACAAGGTGGAAATCGAGCACGTGGCCATGCTACTCGACCAAGTTCCGGAAGGATTCACCGTATGTGCATGTGCTGCAGACATCGAAGAGGCTCGAGCACTAACGGCATTGGAGCCCGACTTTGTCGCTGTCGAACCACCTGAATTGATTGGAGGAGATATTTCCGTTACAACTGCCGACCCCTCAATAGTTAGCGGTACAGCGGGCGCTGTTAGGGAGATTTCCGAACAAGTAGGGATTCTTTGTGGTGCAGGAGTAAAGAACGGTGCGGACGTTGCAGCGGCAATTGAACTTGGAACAACTGGAGTTCTTCTTGCTAGTGGAGTTACGAAAGCAGGAAATCCGGCATCAGTAGTCGCGGACCTCGTTTCTTCCCTCTGATTAGAATCATTGGCGAGCTTGCTTTCTAGCAGCCTTTCGCCTTCGTAACTTCTTCTTTCGCCACTTCCAGCGTTGCTTCCCCGCCTTCTTCCACGCACGGGAACCTCGCTTCATGCAGCGCGCCGACCTGCTCGGTGTATTTGATGTAAACGGTGAATCCCTACGGGATTAATCAGCAGAGGATAGTGGTGGGCGCGCCAGGATTCGAACCCGGGTCACCGGCTTAGAAGGCCAGCATGATATCCAGACTACACCACGCACCCATGCCATGCGCGGCACTTCCCCTTTGTGAAACCTGCACCTTGACATCTACTGTATGATACTGCTCTATGGGGAGTAACTCTCCCCTTCATTATCCTTGCCAACCGTGCTATGATTGATTATTCCATCATCTAGCATATCTTCACGTATATCCGACTTTGAGCGACCGGTTTCCTTGGCGATTTTCTTCAATTTCTTGTTAACTCTACGTTGTCCACCGATCAATTCTCTGATGCCGTGATAAATCCGTAAAATAGTCTCTAATATTGAAAGTAGGATGAGGCTATTTACATAAGACCGAGCCAATTGATTTCGATTTGCAACCAATTCTTCAAATTCACCGAATTCTACAGACGTCGAACCTACTAAGAACACACCAAGAACTGCAAATGGTAACATCTTTGCAACATCTCTAGACAAGTCCTCAGTCCAATAAGACAGAATTCGCACAGAACCTACTACCGATGTAGCAATCAATGCGTTCCTTGCATGATCATTTCCATCCGCTAATAGAGTTAGAATTACTGCCATAACAACGGTCCAGAAGCCAATTAGAATAGGAATCACCAAAGCGTATTGTATTAACCAAGCAGCGGTCCTAAAGAAGGCACGAATCTTTCCACCCATTGTCTGGTCATATTTACTTAAGTCCAGATTGAGAATATCCCTTCTCGCCAGCAGTCTATAGAACATGAAGACGAACCCAGAGTAGGCAGCGATAGCAATAATTGCCATCAATGTTGGAAAAGACTCAGCGATGAAATCTTCAATCAAATTTGAGATGTCATCTGGTGTTGGTGGCCAATCCATTGTTAGTCTTACCTGCTATGAGTTCATGGTGATTTTGCTGATATTATCTCACTTCTCAGATATTATCGACTACTGAATGGGCGGGCACATTTCGGACATCTTTGGGGTAAAGAGACTCTTCTTCTCTCCCATGTGTGGCCACATTCTCCACATATCCAAGACTGTTCAGGAAGCCCCGCTAGAACTTCTTCTCGCATGCTTCTCAAAACAGGTGATTCGGACAACTTAGGTGCGGGCGCAATTTTGTTGACTAACTCACTATGTTGATTCCCATGATCTACTAATCCTGCAGCATGGAGCAATTCATGCACTAGAGTGTGCAAGTATAGTTTCTCATCATCTTTTAATCGCGGATGTAGGGCGATTGTAATAGGGCCTGGTGAGCCCCTCAATCTCCGTCTGCGAAACAATTCATGATGGTCAAATTCGAACCTAGTATAACCCAATCGGGTATCGGAAGCGTCAGCCCACTGCAAGGAAAGTTGCTTTGTCAGGTGCCGTAGAAAAGGTGCATCATCACGAGTCATTCTAGATGATAACTCATCGAGTATTCCATCGGGTAAGTTTGGAGGCCCATTTGGACTAGTCGAGACTGGCCCCTTACTCATGGCCTAGCCTGCTCAGTTCTCCTTAAATGGCCGTCGCAGGTCGTAATCTCACTGGGCGTGTGGCGCAGCTTGGAAGCGCGCTTCCTTGGCATGGAAGAGGCCCCGAGTTCAAATCTCGGCACGTCCACCAGTTATGCAACACGATTTCTGTCTTGATGATAGGTTATGTTTCAACAAATTTTGAATTCAATTGTTATTAATTTTCAAGTAGTGAATTAACAAAAATTAGGAATTTTTCCAATACCGAGTTGCAAAAACCTCGATTTGACGCTCAATAGTGGGATATACTATATATGGACCATAGTCTGCATTCCAAGGATGGACTCTAAATTGAGAGCATTATTGATGTGTACGCTGATGATTGCGTCAGCTCTTGCCGGGTGTCTCGGCGGAGATGATGATGGTGACGACGTCGTAGAAATATTGGGGTGCACTTATGCAGATGCCAATAACTACAACGCTGAAGCCACAAAAGACGATGGGTCTTGTGAATATGATCCGGGCTTCGAACCAGTAGATGGTTGCACAAACCCTGCTGCGACAAACTACAACTCGGCTGCGACCCGTGATGATGGATCCTGTACTATGCCTGATACTGTAATGGGTTGTATGGACGAAGCCGCGAATAACTTTAATTCCGCAGCTGAGGAAGACGACGGCTCTTGCGATTATGGTATGGCTCAAGGAGATATTATGGCCGCATACGCCGCAGGAGACATGGCATTCTCCGATGCATGGTACAACCTATCTGTATCACGAAAGTGCCGTGACCTGGGTACAAACAACCCGTGTGAAATGACACAAATGACGATCGGTGAGGCAGATACTCACGATCCAGCCGATGCTTACGATTCAGCATCTGGTGACGTTATTTCTAACGTCTTCGACACCCTATACCGATACGAAGGAGACGGTGACGGTGGTTCGATTATCGTTCCACGATTGGCTACCGGACATACTGTTAGTGAAGACGGTCTGACCTACACTTTCACTCTACGTGACGATGTATACTTTAGCAATGGAGACCACATGACCTCCACTGACGCAGTATACTCATGGTGCCGTGTTATTGGAATGGGTGCACCCTCCTCTGGAGTCAACTGGATTCTGACCCAGTCGTTCGACTGTAATGATGCAGATGGCAACCACGACGATATGGGTGGAGAGAGCCTGAGCGTCATAGATGACTACAGTTTCTCAGTAACAATTTCTGCACCTTCTGCCGCATTCGTAGCGACAATTGCTTACACAGTTGGATCGGTTATCAACTCGCAACTATGTGAAGCCAACAGAGTAATCGAGACCGATGCGAACGGCACAGTCACTTCTGATGACTACTGCCACGAGTGGATGGATGAGGCACAAGTAGGTGCTGGAACCAACGCTTACATGGTCGCTCAGTGGGCTCGCGGAACTCGCTTAGTAATGGAGCCTAACTGGATGTATTGGGAAAACGCGGACTTCAACCTAAACAGAGTTGTAGTCGACCTAGTTGAAGAGACTCAGACACGTGTACTTGCTCTACAAGACGGTGAAGTCGACCGAGCATACATTCCATCTGCTCAGAAGACTGAATTCTGCAACAACATGGAAGATCTACCCAATGCAGAAGGTAAAGATGGATTCCGCTGCACTTACCGCCAGACATACAGCGTTGTGAACGTACCATACAACTTTGCACCAAAGAATGACATGGCTGATGGAACCTCAGATTATGTCCTCAACCATGATTGCAATGGGAACGGAACCAACGATTGTAACGTGCTAAGTTTGTCCGCTGTAAGGCAGGCACTAAGTTACACTCTGGACTACGATACCATCCATACAGAATCCTACAAGAATGAATTGATGCCAATCTATGGTCCAATCCCAACCGGATTCCCGTATGATGATACACAGTACGAAGTGTTCACCTATGATCTTGCATACGCTGAGGATATTCTTGACGCTGCAGGATTCATCCGACAATACGAATGTGCTTCACTAACACAAACTGGTGCGCCAACAGTTGTTGCAGAGGCTGACCGTGATGGTACCGAGTGCAGACTACCAAATGAACTAAGGATTCTGACAAACACTGGTAACGACCAGAGGATTGCAGTAGCTCAGCTAT
The DNA here is from genome assembly GCA_002457555.1 of Marine Group II euryarchaeote MED-G37. Taxonomy (GTDB): domain Archaea; phylum Thermoplasmatota; class Poseidoniia; order Poseidoniales; family Thalassarchaeaceae; genus MGIIb-O1. The sequence continues at coordinate 46,481 of NTJQ01000005.1, read as the reverse complement.
GGGGACCTGCGCTTGAATCAATTGGAATTGCTAACGACAATGCTGACCAGCCTTGGGCTACCGTGATTGACAACTACATTTACGGAAAGTGGGACCTTTGGGTAATTGGCTGGGGACCTGACTACTTGGACCCAGACAACTACTGGTCACCATTCGCAGGAAGCGCCGACATCGGTGGAGACGCCTACCACGGCTACTTCGAGAACGATGAATTGGACGCAATTCTGCTAGATGCTAGAACCGAACAAGATTCAGATGCCCGAGCGCTATTGTATGCTGACGCATACGATCTTTGGGTTACCTCACCAACAATGGCTCTATTGGGTCAGTATGCAGGTGTAGGAGTCGGTTCCGACCACATGTGCCCACCATCATACGACGCAATCGGAGGAGACTATTTCTTCAACTGGGATAAGTTGGCGAAGGTCTCCGGATCGTACGTTGGCGAGTGCTGATAACTGAAAACCAGAATATTATCTGATTTTACGAAAACCCCCGCGTCGGGCTAGTTCCCGGCGCGGGGTAAATATTCAATTAATTCACAGGCGCTTAGCATTGAAAGAAAGGCAGGTAAAAAACACTCACAAAAGTGATTGACCACTTCCTATGGTAGAGTGATTATGGGAGATTAATTTACATGAACACGAGTGAATTCATTGTTCGAAGGATTCTACTTTTAATTCCAGTAATGATTGGAGTTACAGTATTCACATTTGCAATCGCTCAAATTATTCCAGCAGATCCAGCAGCCATTTTGTGTGGTGAACGTTGTGGTTTGGTCGATCCTGTAACTGGTAAGACAATGTTGGAATTACAAAGAGAGAGATTGGGATTAGATGAACCCGTTATCGAGCAATTTAGGTTGTATTTGATTAATTTAGCCGAGGGAGATTGGGGAGAGTCTACAACCTACAATAGACCTACTTCTGATGTCGTCAGAGATGCCGCTCCAGTGACCTTGGAAATGGCACTTTTCGCCTTATTGATGGCTTACCCTATCGGAATTACACTTGGTATTCTTAGCGCTGTTTGGCAAGATCAAGTATTCGATCATATCTCTCGATTCTTAGCTATCGCATTTGTCTCCCTACCAATATTCTGGTTGGCAATGATGCTTCAGTTGGTCTTTGGTACAGGGACTGATGTAGGTGGAATATGCGACCCTATTTTCGGTACTGAAGGCGGATGTTTCCCTATTTATGGAAGGCATGATGCGGCTCTAACATATCCTGACAGGTCCTCTAGCCTATGTGATACAGCCATAACTGGCATTGCATGTTACCCCTCTTGGTATCCATCAGGTGGTACTGGATTCCACCTAGTTGACAGTTGGTTCGTTACAGATGAAGCCCTAGATAACATAAATCCAGAATATGCTTCGAATTACAAATTATTCGATGACACCTTAGTTCATCTAATCCTACCTTCATTCACTTTAGGAATTGCCAGTGCTGGCTCACTGCTACGATATATGCGAGCAAGTTTGTTGGAGGTAATGAACGAGGATTATGTCCGTACAGCCAGAGCCAAAGGCCTCTCTGAATCTCGTGTTATTATCGTCCATGCATGTAGAAATGCGTTGGTTCCAATTTTGACAATTCTCGGTTTCTCGATAGGCGGTGCGATAGGTGGTGCTGTACTCACTGAATCGATATTCGCGTTCTACGGAATGGGTAATGTGGCGGTTGATGCAATAATCAATCTAGATTACTCGGTTCTTATGGGAGTGACTCTAATCACTGCTATCATCTTCCTAATGTCAAATTTGATTGTAGATATTCTGTATGGCGTTGTTGATCCAAGGGTGAGGCTAGAATGAGTTGGGAAGACGGCGTTGAAGAAAGGGGTGAAAGCCTACGTCGAATTAGGGAGAGTGCTGCTCAAGCTAGGTATGATTTCAAGCGTGGATGGAAAATTTATCGAAGATCATTATTGGCAGTTATTGGCTTATTGATGGTTATCTCAATATCAGTGGTATCCATCTTTGCTGATGATCTCGCCGTCGAACATCCAGGCAGGAATTTGCAGGATACAAGAGATGTCTGGCATATTGATTACGAGCCAAGGAAGGCTGCTCCATTCTCAGATGAATGTGATACCCGCTACCAGAAGGTATCTCTCACTACACTTAGGCGCTGGGATGCGAATGGAACTAACGCACTAAGTCCTACTAGGGTTGCCGACAACAACTCCTTCTACGAGGATATACTTGTAGTGACTGAATTTATTGAATTACAAGATCGATATGGCGTGACCCTTGGCAACGATTTAGTTACACTTGAAACTTCAAACAAAAGTTATTTTTGGATATCAGAAGAGTTGATGGAAAATAATTCTTTGACTCAAATTAAACTTATTTACAAATTCGAAAATGATGCTATGCACCACTGGTGGTTGCCAGATGGGTATGATGTATGTATTTTCGGAACCAACGACGAGGGGCAAGATCTTTTCAGTAAGATTCTCTATGGTTCTCGAGTTTCATTAACTATAGGGTTCACAGTTGCAACACTAACGGTAATTATTGGAACGATTATCGGTAGTATAAGTGGCTATTTTGGAGGTAGAACAGACGAGGTAATTATGAGAATTACAGACATCTTCTTTGCAGTCCCTGGACTAATCCTTGCACTCGCTTTCGTCGCAGCTTTACAAGCCATAGATAACTTCACACTACCCTTATGGTTTGCATTCTTACTTCCATTATCTGGATTATGTATCTATTTTAGATCTACTATTTTCGATTCAATAATGCCTGGTGAAACATCATTCCCAGAAGCAAATCTCCCATTGAGAATTATTGTTGTTGTTTCGCTTGTTGTTCTACTTGCATTAGGGGGCCCATGGAAAGATTTCTTCGAACTAGCCGATTCAAGTGGATGGAGGATATTTGCCAGCCTCATAGGCCTAATGATAGTGGGTGGGATATTTATTCTCGATCGTAGATTAATGGATAACATATCTCTCGACGGAGTAGGTAGTAGAACATTAAATTCTCTTGATTGGAGAAATCCATATCGATACCTCACATTCAGAACTCTAGTAATTTTCATAGCTTCAATAGCTCTGTTTACTTGGTCAGGAGACGGTGATAATGAAGTCACCGTTATCGATAATTTCGATCGACTATGGAAAATTCAGATAGCTCTAGTATTTACTGGATGGCCAGGCTATGCGAGATTAATTCGTGGCCAAGTATTGTATGTCAAAGAAATGACATTCGTTGAGGCCGCAAGAAGCGTAGGAGCACCTTCAGGTCGAATAATGTTCAGGCATATTTTACCAAATGCTTGGGCTCCATTATTAGTGGCCTTCACTTTAGATATTGGAGGTACAATACTTTCAGCATCGGGGCTGTCTTTTATTGGATTAGGCGCCGAACCCGGAGCGGCTGAATGGGGTAAATTAGTCTCCGATGGTAGAGCCCATTTCCCTCAAGATTATTGGTTAGTATTATTCCCTGGACTTGCTATAGCCTACACAACATTGGGTTTCAATTTACTTGGTGATGGTTTACGAGATGTAGTCGATCCAAAGAATAGGAGGTGAAACTATGCCGAAACTATTGGATATCCAAGGACTTCGGGTTCATTTCGATACTCTTGATGGTCCAGTTGAGGCGTTACATTCGGTTTCACTTTCCGTAAATGAAGGGGAAATAATGGGTGTAGTTGGTGAATCTGGTTGTGGTAAGTCAGTCACTTCATTGGTAACTATCGGTTTGGCGACCTGTGATGTTGATGATGGTAGCATCACCTTTGACGGCGACGAATTAATTCAAAAAACACCCCAAAGAACACAAAGAATACTTTCATTTTTGAAGTATTTTAGTTCGATTTTCACATTAGGGTTAATTCTATCTTTATTCTGGACTTTCTTGGAACCAATACAAGGATTACAAATATCTGCCGTGATGCTAATTGCGTTTTCAACCTGCTTCGCCTTAACACGTATTCTAGATGCTCCAAGAAGTAAGCATGAGAGATTTATGCGCTCAATTAGAGGTAATAAAATTTCGATGATTTTCCAAGAACCTATGACTGCATTGAATCCCTTGTATACTGTCGAAAAGCAAGTCGCAGAAGTGCTAAAGCAACACAACAGGCTTGAGGAAGCGGACACCAATTCAGCGATGAAAATTGGAAAAGCGATAATTAGTCCTGCCGAAATGTCGGTGCATTTTTTCCGTAATGATTGGAGGGGTGCTTTACCAATTATCACAACTTTCCTAGTAATCCTAGCGATTCATCAAACAGACAACGCGGATTCAATACTTGGATTAATTGCAAACAAATACGCAGCAATAGGATTCTTAGTCTTGGTATTAAATCTGATTTTCTGGAATATATTTTCAGTAAACATTGACTTCACTGAAACCACCCTGATGGAGCCCATAGAGGCGGGGCCAGTAACAATCACCTCAGGAATTCGATTAGTAAGTAACTGGGCTAATTCCAATTTTGCATTTATTTTTGTATCTTGGTTTGTTATTATTGTTCTGTTGTGGATACCATTTGGTGTGCTAATGACAATAATACTGAGCGTTGCTATATTGACAATTCCTCCGATCCAAATTTCTAATTATTTCAGACTCGATTCGGCACATACACGACAAGTAGTTAAAATTCTCAAAGAGGTCAAAATCCCAAACCCGGAATCTGTTGTTAAGATGTATCCACACGAACTATCCGGTGGAATGCGTCAGCGGGTAATGATTGCGATGATGATGGCCTGTGAACCTAAGTTGCTGATTGCCGACGAACCAACTACTGCACTCGATGTAACAATACAAGCTCAAATTCTGAAATTAATGAAGGATCTCAGAGATCGAGAAGGCACGGCAATCATGATGATTACTCACGATTTGGGTGTAATTGCAGAAACATGTGACACAGTAACAGTCATGTATGCAGGTCGTGTTGTTGAAACTGCATCTGTGACCGAATTATTTGCAAATCCCCAACATGCATACACTAGAGGATTAATTGCATGCACACCTAGCCTTTCGTCTGAAAGGAAGTCGATACTTCCTGCAATCCCTGGACAAGTAGCGAATCCTTCAGATTTTGTCGAGGGATGTAGATTCTGTCAACGAATGGAAAGAACTGGTGAAACTTTGCTAAAGATCCCTGATTACAAAGAAATTAGTCCTGGTCATTGGGTGGAAATGTGTCCTATATGCTTGGATGAAAATGAAGATAGGTGGGAGTGATAAATGTCTGATGAAGAGGAAATACTCATCGAGGCTAAAAACCTCAAGAAATATTTCCCGATTAAATCGGGTATGTTTTCTTCGGCCAAAGCTCATGTTAGGGCTGTTGACGGCGTGGATTTCAAAATCAAAAGGGGAGAGGTCTTCGGCGTAGTTGGAGAATCGGGCTGTGGTAAAACAACCCTTGGCCGTTTGATTTTGCGATTGATTCCCATTACAGAGGGGACAATCCATTATTTAGGTTCCAATATTCAGAACATGAGAAATGCTGAGTTACGGAGGAAGATGCAAATTGTATTCCAAGACCCTGGTGGCTCAATGAATCCTAGAATGTCAGTACGTTCCATAATTGGTGAACCCTTGATTGTTAATGGATTAGCAGATGGGGCTGAGTTGACTAAGAAAGTAGGCGAATTGCTCGAAATCGTTGGTTTGAAATCTAATCACATGACACGTTTCCCACATGAGTTTTCCGGAGGGCAGAAACAGCGAATTGCTCTTGCTAGGGCCCTTTCTTTGGACCCTGAATTTATCCTTTTGGACGAACCAACTAGCGCACTCGATGTTAGTGTCCAGGCTCAAGTTCTGAATTTACTACAAGCCATACAAAAGGAGAGGTCGCTAACTTTTGTATTCATAGCCCATGATCTTGCTGTTGTACGCCATATATCAGATAGAGTCGCAGTGATGTACCTTGGAAAGATAGTAGAGATGGCGGATGCAGATGAAATTTACAACAATCCTAAACATGCATATACAAAAGCACTAATTTCTGCAATACCCAAACCGGATCCAAGTTCAGTAGTCGATAGAGAGGTGCTTAGCGGAGACGTTCCTTCGCCAGTCAACCCTCCTCCTGGGTGTGCATTTGGACACAGAGTCAATCACCCAAAATATCCAGATAGTATCAATGTAGATTTATCTCTAGTAGAAGTCGCGCCCAATCATTGGGTTCAACCATGCCCATGTTGCACCGAAATATGAACAAAATCACTTTGCGTTGCATCTGTTCCGCCATTTGTGGAAGAGACTCCGGAAGATGCTGACTTGTTCATCGACAAGCAACAGGAATCAGACGCGGCATTTTGGCGTTTAAAAAAAGCCATGGATGATTGGCGAGATAACCGAATTAAGCGCGTTATGGCACAAGAGGGTGAGAGTATATTTCTTACATTCGGACGTATAATGTATGTTATTTCATGCATAATATTCGACGGGTTAATTCTCATAGAATTACCAATTTACATGGGACGCTCAGCAGCCGCTTGGACAATTTACATACTTCTTTTGATATTTGCAGTCAGGCTGGAATATGAATATTACAAGAAATGGTTTGAAGTCGACATTAATCAGATCGAGTTTGAGACTCCTTGATTGGAAATAAGTCAGAGTCAACTTTCTCGAACCTTCTGAAAGAGGGGATGATTAGGCCCGCCATCGTTGTGAGGACCATTACAGAGACGGCTAGTGCAAAGGTAGTCAGAACGTTGGTTTCCTCAATCATCCAACCACCCATTAGAGGCGCAAACGGAATGAAAATTAGAGAACCAATCGCATCAAGGGAGTTGACTCTCCCCCTCAGGTGCTGGTCCACACTATCCGACATAGTAGTCCTCCAGATTACCCCCAGAGTCCCTCCTAAAATACCCTCGATAAGAACGAATATCAGTATCAATCGGAATGATATCGGCATCGCCCACATTAGCATACACCATGCGATGCCACCTATCAGCACGTAGAATACTAGGCCTCTGGATTCCTTAGAGATGGGCCTAATACCTGCTAACAACGAACCAATCAAGGCGCCCCCTGCGCCAACCGCACCGAAGATTCCGAATTCCTTCGCACCAAGCCCTTTGTTCTCAATTATGAACGGGATTCCTATTTCTATCGCTGAGTCGCCAATGTGCCAAATCATGAACATAGCGATTCCAGCAAAGAGCCATGGTTGTGTTTTTACAAAAGCCCATGCTTCGGCCACTTCTTCCTTCAGACTCTCAGCATCGCCGTCCCTCTGGATAGGGACCTCTGATATAGTCCACAAAACCGCCCCGCTAAATAGGAAAGTTAGAACATCAAGGAATAGGCATACCTCAATCCCCCACCGTTCTACTGTGAACCCTCCGATCAGAGGGCCCAACATCCAAGCTAATGTCATGGCAACTCCTCTAAGGGCGTTAGCCTGAGGTAGAATTTCTTCTTCAACTAGGTCCGGCACTAAGGCTCCAATGGCAGGAATCGAAAATGCACCGGCTCCTCCGGTAAGGAAAGTAATGACGAGTAGAGTATTGATCACATCGAAGCCAGCCATCAATGCAAACATTGCTAATGCGACTAGCACCGCTTGGGACAAATCTGAGATGATAGCAACAGTTCTTCGAGGCATCCTGTCTACTACCATGCCCCCATAAAGAAGTAAAGGAAGGTGTCCCAGAAAGTAGGCAGTGAATACCATTCCATACGCCTTGGGGCCACCAACTTCGGCAATGGTCCACCCCATTCCAATGATGAATATCGAACTCCCTAGCATATTGACGCCGTTTCCGATCAATAAACGGCGAAAATCCGGTATCTTCCAAGCATTGGCTAAACTCACAATAAAACGCGTAAAAAGCCACATTTCAATCTGCTTACTACTAGCCGAGTAAGAATACAATATGCCTATCGTTATTCATTTGCCAATAAGAAGTGGTTTTTGGAAATAATTAATAGTCAATCGAATCATATTTTATAATATATTCATTCAATCGTATAATTTATAGATAGCATATTGTGATATTGATAAATATTCATCCGATATATTGAACACATCGTGAAATATATTAACCGTAGATTATTCGACATTTCCTATGGACGTTAAGGCCAAACTTGAGTACATCTGGTTAGATGGATATGAACCGACACAGAACATGCGAAGTAAGACACTAATCAGGAATGATTTCTCGGGTAATATTGAGGACTGTCCGATGTGGTCCTTTGATGGTTCTTCTACAAAGCAAGCCGACGGCGGAGATTCAGATTGTTTGCTAAAGCCCGTAACGATATTCCGTGATCCTCAAAGAATAAATGGTTATCTTGTAATGTGTGAAGTCTTGAACGCCGATGGAACTCCACATGCCAGTAATGGTCGCGCTACAATTGAAGAAGATGACGACGATTTTTGGTTCGGATATGAGCAAGAATATTTCATCATGGATGTTGAAACTCAACTTCCTTTGGGGTTCCCAGTAGGTGGCTACCCTGGTCCTCAGGGTCTTTACTACTGTTCTGTCGGCGGTAAGAACACCCACGGTAGAGATCTCGTCGAAGAACACGCTGATTTGTGCATAGAAGCGGGAATCAACTATGAGGGAATCAACCAAGAAGTGGCATGTGGCCAATGGGAGTTCCAAATTTTTGCTAAGGGTGCAAAGAGAGCTGGAGACGAGCTTTGGGTGGCACGATATCTTCTGGATAGATGTACTGAAAAATATGGTTACTACATTGAATACCACCCCAAGCCGATCAAGGGTGATTGGAATGGTTCTGGAATGCATGTAAATTTCAGTGATGGAAGAATGCGAGATGAGGGTGGAGAGAAGTTATTCACAGATATTTGTGAAGCATTCGGTAGAAATATAGATGCTCATATGTCAGTATATGGTGCACACAATGAGCAGAGGCTCACAGGACTTCATGAGACGCAGTCAATTGACCAATTTTCGTATGGGGTCTCAGATCGAGGCGCCTCAATCCGAATCCCAATCGGTACAATTGAAGATGGTTGGAAGGGTCGTTTAGAGGACCGTAGACCAGCCTCTAATGCCGACCCCTACAAGATTGGCGCAGTCGTGATCACTACCACTAAGTCATCTTACTAGATAGCATCCTAGCTACCTCGTCAGCACAACCCCAGGAAAGCGTCACTCCTGCCCCTCCGTGTCCATAATTATGGATTACCAAGGTGCCATTTACTATCTCAGATTCTAGACGAACTTCACTTCTTGAAGGACGAAGTCCCACTGATTCCCCGATAATCTTCCTACGGTCAAGTTCCGGCCAAACTGCTTCACATTTTTGTAGGATTGTTTCACGGTCAGAATCACGTAATTCAAGGCTCCAGTCGTCACTTTGAGCAGTCCCTCCAAGTACTGTGCAATCTCTCCTAGGTATTGTATAGGTCAAGGTCTCTGGTTGTTGGTCAAACCGGCCAAATCCAGGATCTTGGTTAATGTAGATAATTTGGCCACGTACAGGTTTTACCTCCGTATCTTGGCATAGTTCTCTCGCACCTATTCCGCTACAATTTACGATAACTTCTGCAGAAATTGTGGTTAAATCTTCTACCACATTTTCTTCGATTATTCCGCCCAACTCACGAGTACGTTGTAATAGCCAAGGCATGTAGTGATGCATTTCTATAATTGGCGATTCAAACTCCCATCCAAAAATCCAACCTTCAGGAATTTCGCTTGAGTCTAGTACTCGAAAGTGAGTAATATCATCTCTCCAACCTGGAAGTTCCACAACTTCACGCAGATATTCCCTACCAAATCTCATCGTGATTCCTGAATTAGGTTCGCATTCCCCCAATCTCATCAATTCAGTATAAGTTTCAGCTGCCCATCGATCGGTTTTTTCAACAGGGTGCGCTAAAAATGGATACCACAATGCTGCAGCAGTATCTGAAACTAAATCCGGTGAAAATTCCTTAGCCATAACTCGAACATTATGTCCGGCCTCTAACAACCGTATTGCAGATGACAGGCCGGATACACCAGCTCCAATCACCACGCTATCCATATCTCTCCGGAGTTGAACAATCACTTCACATCAACGGTGCATAAGTGTCTTGAGAGACGCCATGATGTCGAGTATGTCCGATAGTATGCCGAAGGTCAAAAAACCCAAGGGTGGATGGTATATCCCTCGCAAAAAAAAGCGCCGTACAGGCCCTAGAGTGGCGCCCAGTGAAAAGGGCCTTCCACCCTGCCCTGCCTGTGGGGAGTGGTCGATGCAGAAGGATAACGATCGAGTTGAGTTGTATTGTGGTGCTTGCGGTGCAATCATGGGTTCACGCTAGAGATTAGGGCTGAACCTCATATGGGGCGCCATCTACCGACCCTTGCCGCTGTGATGAGGAACCGCACCGGATGCCTTGGGTGTCGCGAGTGATGGGCGATCTGAGCGGCACCAGGATGATTCTATGTCCCGCATAATCATGGATGCAACCGGCAAGAGGTATTTACTGGAAGACCCTGTACCTCTTACTCAAGCACCTAGGAACATACAATTGGCAACAAAAAGTAAGCCATGGAAAAATTACTGGAGAATGCTGGGGACAGTGATTCTTGCTTTTATTTTGATTTGGTTTGGTCTTAGTTCTGTTATTGCTGGTTTAATCTATCAGGAGGTCGCGATTACCGGTCTAGGTGCTATTTGTTCCCTAATCCCTCTTCCTTTCCTAATTATCCTGCATAGGCCTAAGTTAGTTCATGTTAGGATGGCAACGCCCGACCCCTCAGGGGAAAACCACCACCCCCTACCAGAGGGAGGTTCTCTCAAGACTCCTAAACGAACAATCTTCCATCGTTTTGTAATTACAGACGATTCGACTCTTGACATGCCACCCCTAGGTCAGGTATGGGGTGCTTTCATTGCAATATTGGTAATTGGCGTGATGTTGTCTATTCCATTGGTTCTATCGCTTGCATCGGGAGATGAGGATTTCCTTTCCATTGTTTACATCCTTTCTTTCATTCCTGTTCTACTTCTTTCTATAGCGGCATTTTCTATACCTGTATTTGCTTGGTGGGCGACCTCCTCGAAAATAATTGGTTTACCAACTAGGAGAAGAGATGCTGAATCTTGGATGATTGCTGGAATGGCATCAGCTCTACCAGCACTAATAGTCAACAGTTTCATTTTCCCTCGAATTCTTCCAAGCGGCCTTTCCTTTGATATCGAAATGGCTTTGACTGCGGCAATTAGTGCGCCAATAGGTGAAGAAATATTCAAATTATTAGCAATATGTTTGTTTTTACCTTCTATTCGTAATGCAAAAAAGGGATTCCAAGTAGGATTTACCGTTGGATTAGGATTTGCATTAATTGAGAATCTTGCCTATATCTTAGGAAGCGCCTTTGGTGGCGCTCCTTCTCTAACCCTAACAGCACTAATGAGAGGTATTGGATCAATTCCCGCACATGGATTGTGGACAGGAATCTCAGGATTTGGGTTAGGCTATTTCTCTCAAACTACAGATGCAGATAAGCGAATGAAGTGGATGATTAATCGGTTTAGCATTAACTCAGTCGACTACGCAGAAAATCTAGGCTTCGACATAGATGGTGATGGAGACTATTCAGGCTTTGATGACTTTAGGCCGACCTTTGAAGAAATTATGGCAAAAGACGAGGTTGAGTCTAATTGGAAATTAATCGACAATAAAACAGGAAAAGCAATCGATGCCGCGGGTGTAGAGGCGATAGAAGTCAGTAATTCATTGGTCACTTCGTGGGATGCTGCAAATCTAAGGAAAGAAGATGGGTTCAGAATATTGCCTCCAAAAAATGTTCTGGCTTGCTTAGGTATCGCCATCGGTGGACATGCATTTTGGAACGGTACTTTGGTTAGTATTGAGAAATTAGGTGAGTTAATTGGACTAGGGTGGGGGGGAGTGTTTATGCTAAACTTGGCTTGGGTTTCTATTCTCATTATTGTATTACTAATTCTCGCCCGTGGTATATTGAAGGGGGTACGTTCTCTACCTTCGGCATAAGTCGTATTGGGGAATCCTTCATCATCCTTTGACGTCGTAATGGTAGGGTAGGACATGGACCCCACAAGTGACCAGATGATTTCTGTCGGGCTAGTATTCGGCTTGATGATGCTCTCGGCAGTACGTGGAATGCTCAACAGAACTGGATTAATTGCCGCTGCAATTGTAGGCCTGACAGTATCTTTGTTTGGTCATTGGACGTGGTTAACAATTCTTATTTCATTCCTTGCAGTCGGATCATTAGCCACTTTATGGAAGTATGAAGAAAAGGCTGCTCTGAGATTAGCAGAGGAGAACAAAGGAGCCCGTGGTTGGCGGAATGTAATGGCCAATGGTGGTGTGGCTTCACTAGTCGCAATCGCAAATTTCGCACTAGATCAACCAGAGTGGACTTATTTGGCGGCTTGCGCATCAATTTCTGTAGCCGCCTCCGACACCTTAGCGTCGGAAATAGGTAGTCTGGACTCTAGAACTAGAAGCATCATCAATCTAGAAGCCGTGCCTGCAGGAACCAATGGAGGTATGTCATTGACTGGTACATTTGCAGCATTAGGTGGTGCAGTAATGATTGCATTATTGTCGGTTAGTCTTGCTTCGATTACCGATGTTGAAATCCCTCTATTGACTATGATGGTAGTTGTTACATTAATCGGTTGGCTTGGTTGCCAAGTTGACTCTATTTTAGGGGCATTATTTGAGAATAAAGGCCTAATGGGAAAGCACACTGTAAACTTCCTTGCAACACTATCTGGTGCGTTAATGGCTATATTTTTCCATATCCGCTTCCTCTAAGAGGAATCGTGTCCAAGCCTAAAGAATCTGGTTAAGTCGAATACATAGGAGCGCGAGGTTTGAATGCCGGTCCAATTAGGGGTCGAGTAAGAGGTGTAACCGTTGTTCAGGTCAAAGGCGCTCACAACAGCAATTATTCTGCTTCTAGTTGGGACATTCGCCGCTAGCACAACTAGTGCCCAAGATGCAGAGGATTTTGGCCCAGGACTAGAAATCAGTGTCCCTCAAAATCATAATATTTTCCTGCACGGCACAGAAGAAACGCCAGAACTTCGCAGAGATTGGCCAATACTTACAGGAATACCCGGTGGTTCAGCAAGTTTCTCCAAAACAGCAGGGGCGCCTCAAAATCTTGTAGATGTTCAAGGAACACCCATCGTAGAGGCGCTTTCACTAAATGGTACAGTAACTGTTGAATTGTATGCTTCATTGGAAGCAAAATCTCCAGTATGCAGGCAAACGAATGTTATTCCAGGTTCTCCAGCTGGTGCCACGACTCAATTTTATGTCACCCTACGTTGGGGTTCTTTCACCCTCATCAATGGTATGGCAACGAATGTTGTAACCATGGAAGAATCCTACACGCAATCCCATATTTTCCAAGTTGAAGTGCCTGTTGATGATGTTGATTTAGGTCCAGGCGATGCTTTGTCTCTGCAAATTTCGGTTCAACATGATTGTGTTCAACCGGGCTCATTGTGGTGGGGCACCTATGATGCAAAGAGTGGAATTACATTTTCTGGGGAATTGATTGACCCACAATTAGAGCAGGTCACTGATTCAAATCGAATAACTAGAATCGAGTTCACACCTATTTCTCCTTGGGGACCTTCGGATTTTTCACAACAAGTAATCGAAGTAGTGGGGCCAATGTATAGTTACGAATCTATGGTTCATGGATTCGGTCAAGAGGATCAAAGATTGGAGCACTTTGAGTCACCCCATTCCTTTAGGGTAGGTGAAGCAAATAGGACCGTTCTTACTTGGTCGACATCAAAATCCCTGGAACCCGGATTGTACATGATCGATGGTTGTTTCAAACTTCAAGATCAAGACCCCGCTGAACCTTGCGATGTAATTGGAGTATTGAAATTCGAAGTAAAGGAAGACCCTCAGGCACTATTGAGTGGAACATGGGTGGCGATAATGATTCCACTTGGGGTTATTGCTTGGCTAGGTGCTTCAATGAGGGAAGCTATGTTGCCTCTTCCCGCTTATGCAGTGATTCTTGTCCTCGCCATAGCGAGTATCGGTCCAGCGACCCATCTGCCCGACATTGATGCAAACTCACCTCGTTCGGATGGTGCAGCACCATCATTCACTCTACTACAACATGGTGGCGATGGTTCGGTCTCTCTGTTTGAATTACTATCAGATTCCGACGCTGTTGTTCTCGGCTTGTACGTACCCGGTTCTGCTAATGCAAACCGGCAAGCAAATGATTTCCAAATGGCTGATGCATTAATTGACAGAGATATTTCCTTTGTTCAAATTGCTACTGGAAAGGGAGTCAGAGCAGTTGATTTAGACTCCCATTCGGAAATAATAAACGGGTCTTGGCCATTATTAATGGACAATGCCGATGCTAGTGTTGGCAAGTCCTTCCCTAGTGGGGCTAGTGATGCAGTGATTATCATCGATGCTGCTGGTTTCATCACGGATTGGTCGCCCGGAACTTACTCAAGTTCGGAGATTGCAGACGCTGTTGGCGAAGCAACGAGGGGTTCTGGGCATAGTGTATTTGATCCAATAACCTTGCTTTGGGGTACGGCCTTACTTCCTTTGTTCGTTCTTGCAATGCCACGAGAGAGGAAATATCAGGAGCCGGATGAAGTTCTTCTCCCAGGCTCGGGAATATTGTTGACATTGCTTGCAGCAGGTGTGGGATTTTCTCTTTGGGCAATACCGATTTCATTGATGGCTGCAGTCGGCTTAGGTGCTTGGTGGATTTGGATTGAGTTGATCCTTGCTCTAATTCTTACCTACCATGGTTTACGAACTCTAACTAGCGGCAGAATCCCTGAGATTGATTGGATTTCTAATAAGATTTATTCTAGTCTGCCGGAGCAGTATAGGGATTGGAGAAAGGCCTCATCTTTTAGCGACGACGTCCATCTAGGGATTTGGGTGGCTTGGTTGATTTGGTTACGAACTCCTGATTTGGTAGCTCAAGGAGTAGGAGCAGTAGCCCGTACTGGTATTCTTGGAATGATTCTCTCTGTATGCATTTTACTAGGGCTAATTCTCGCGTCTGGTCTGGCTGTAGTAATCGCTCGTGCAATAATAGGAGTCACTGGTCCAATTCCTAGAACTCTTGGTAGTTTGAGTGTAGGGATTCGTCCAAGAGCTTGGGGGCTAGCCAGCGCAATATTGGGAGGTTGGCTGCTAATCAGTCTACTAGTTGGTCCGGTATTGGGTAATTTTTGATTTCAAATAATCAACTCAATTCTAAACCTAGGAACCGAGAGCATCATAAGAGTGTAGCCACTCGACTAATCACAGATTGGGGGTATAGTATAGCTCGGTATTATTACCGGCTCCAGACCGGTGGAGGGGGGTTCAAATCCCTCTGCCCCCACCATCTTTTGGTAGAGCCTCTAGATATTTGCTCAACACATGGTTGTATTGATGAAGGGAGGCGGTTCGCCCCTACTCAATGGACCGCAAGTCGATTGCAGTAGCGCTGGTGCTAATTCTGTTATCACCACTCATTGGAAGTATTGCAGCGCCTAGTGCAAATTCCAAGCAGACTCGATTAGACTCAACAGGGCTTCAGTTAATTGAGGAAAGCCAGACAACTGAAATCCCTATTCAAGAGCCAATTTGGTGGGACCCTACTCTAAATTGGTGGGAACACACTTCATTAGATTCAGACCGTAATGGAATACATGACTCATTACAAACGGAAACCGGCCCCGTCAATGTAGGTTTATCGTATTCGCGCGATGTTACAAATTTGGACAAAAAATCATTGCAAGATTTGGGTTTTGATATCCATATTGAATTGCCAATTGTGGACGCATTATTGATTGGAGATGTTGATGCTAGTAAGATTTGGCAATTAGCCGAATTAGATGGTGTGGTTATGGTCGAGCGATACGGCTCGCCGGTATTCTTCGGAGATATCCAAACTCTAGCCGTAAAAGCCAAGAACTCTTCAGAATATCCTGTTGCTGCATGGGATTTTGGAGTAACCGGTAAAGGAATTAATATCGCTATGGTAGATACCGGTGTTGACAATGAACATCCTGGGCTAAGTTCGAAATTTGTTGCAGGATATGATGCTGTTTGTTTCGTACATTCAGATCCACAGTGTATACTTGCAGGAGGTCGCGAGGATGATGGTTCATTCGATCCTGATGACGGCAATCAACATGGCACTGCTTGTATGGGTATGGCTAGTGCAACTGGTATCGAGGCTGATGGTTCTCAATCTGAATTCTACGGTTCAGCACCAGATGCTGGTTTAGTGGACGTAAGAATAGGGACCGATGTTGGTGCTGGACCATTTGAAAATTATCTTCTGGAACAGGAATTTTACGAATCGGCAATGAACGGTCTACAATGGATTGTCGATCATCGAGACGATGCTTGGCCTGGGGTAGAAGAAGAGAGTCATGGGATTGATATCATCTCTCTCTCTTGGGGAATAACTAGTCACGAGAATGGGGGTTCAGATGGAACTGACATGCATAGTAGAATCCTAGATGAGGCTATGGAGTTAGGAGTGGCTGTTTCTAACGCTGCCGGTAACGATGGAGAGGACAATGATGGGCTTTCTGGAATGAGTGCCTCTTCTCTTTCAATCACCGTAGCTTCAACCGATGATCAGAATACTGTTAACAGGTCCGATGATACAATTGCTGGATATTCTTCCCGAGGACCTCGCAAAGACAATGGTGATGGAAATCCGATTAACGAATTAATCCCCGAAATCAGTGCACCGGGCTCCAACATAATTCAAGCGGAAGGATGTGTGTCAAGTGGAGGATGCAATAATTTCCTAGGTGGAGATGCATCTCAGAACACCTACACTGGAAGAGGTAGCGGAACCTCCTACGCAGCGCCTGCAGTAACCGGAATCGTAGCATTGGTTTGGGAAGCGAACGAAAACTTGACTCCATTACAAATCAAAGAAGTCCTCAAACATACATCTGAATTGCGAGGAGAAGCCAGTGCCCCAGAGATTGATCCATATTGGAATAGAGAATTTGGATATGGAATGGTAGATGCTTTGGCAGCGGTTGAACTTGCAATATTCCTTCGAGACAGCGGCCAGACTGCATTAATCGATCCTACATTACAGAGCCACAGGCTCAATCTATCTTCGGATGGAGTGACCAATATGACCGGTCACGCTTGGGGTCAGGCAGGAAGTATTGACAGAGTGGAATATCGAATTGATGACGGAGAGTGGGTTGAGACGACTTATTCCACTACGCCAAGCGAAATAGGCGCTCTGACACCCTTTGAGTGGCACATCCTATTGGAGCCAAAAAAACTGACTTCAGGCAATCACACAGTGGAGGTACATGCTGTTGCAGGCGCAATGCATTCCCTACCTGTATTCTTTGAAATCGAGGGAACAGGTGCGGGTTCAGAATCGATGTCGATTCCACCAATTGCAATCGGTATTGTGATTGTTGTCGCATTGGCATGGGTCGCATCATTAGTGCTAATCCGATTCCGTTCAGATGACGAGATTGAGGCAATAATAAGCAGCGTTAGAAACCGAGATGAGATTGAAGACGTTGTTGAAGCAGAGTTACTCGACTTAGGAAATTAGCATTCATTACAAATCAGTTAATTTATCAACTCAAACGACGAATCCGAAGGATTCGAGGGTGTTAGTTCAAATGCTCATTCTATCCTCCGAAGGTCATGGTGCGGTTTTCGGAACGCGCGAACAGCATTCGTCCTACAGGAGTTCGACGAATGTTCGACATGGCCGGCGATGACGCGGTTCAGTTTGGTTTAGGCGAACCAGACTTCCAACCTCCCGATTTGGCCATAGACGCTTTCGAAAAGGCCATGCGAGAAGGGCGTAACAAATACACAACTACAGCAGGACTACCAGAGCTAAGGCAAAAGATAGCAGAGACATGGCATTATCTTTCTCCAAATCTCAACGAATCTAATGTTTGCATTACAATGAGTGGGACAAACGCCTTACTGGATATTTTCCTTGCCCTAGTGGACCCAGGAGATGAGGTCCTAATTCCAGAACCATATTTTCCGTTATATCCACCGGATGTGGTTATTTGCGGAGGTCAACCTTCGCTTTATCCCTGTAGATTTGAGAATGGTTTTGTGCCAAAAATTGAGGATTTAGAGGACCGGGTAAATGAGAATACAGTTGCTATTTTGTATAATTTCCCGAGTAATCCCACCGGCGGTAATGTCACTCCCGAAGAACGTGATGAATTACTTGCTTTTGCAGAACGTCATGATTTATGGGTCATCACCGATGAAGTCTATGACAGAATAGTCTACGATTGTGAACATGTGTCCTTCCTAGGGGCCAGTTATGATAAGGTCATAATGATCAATTCTTTCTCCAAAACCTTCGCTATGACAGGTTGGCGAATTGGTTACATTCTTTCTGAGAATTTAGAGGCGATGACGCATATAACAAAGATGCAGTATTACGTCACTGCTTGCAGTAATGATGCCATGCAATATGCAGTGCTAGAAGCGATGGAAAAAGCTTCAGATTACCCTGCCAAAATGTGCCAGGAATTCAAGGCTAGAAGAGACTTAATCTGTGATCGACTTAATGCAATGGAAGGAGTTTCATGTCATGTTCCGACTGGAGCATTCTATGTCTTCCCCAAGGTTGATGTGCCCGGAATGAACAGTGAAGAAGTAGCAATGGCGTTATTGGAGGGAGGTGTTCTTTGTAGCCCAGGTTCTGCTTTTGGACAGGCTGGTGAAGGGCACCTTCGATTCGCATACACCGTCGGTCGAGAAGATATCTCACGAGGCATGGACCGAGTTGAGAAGGTCTTGGCAGAACTTCGTGATAATTGAGTAGGTGTCGCATTGTCTGGAATCGAAACGCTGCTCTACTTTGTTATGGGATATACAATATTCAGCTATGGTGCTGGTAAGTTGGATTCTAAGGTAGTAGTAGTATTGGCAATCATAGCCATTATTGGACTATACCTTGTGGGGCCACATACATTCCTTTTTGGAATGATATTAGCTACTGGATGGTGTCTGTTGAACACGGGTGTAGAGAGGGTTTTTCCAACCTTAAACTAGTCATCAAATAACCCGAATGGCAAATCAATCATTCTACTTTCATCTTCTTTCGATTCATCATTAAGGTCCTCGCTTTCTTTAGTATTAGTAGTACGACTCCATGGTGGTAATTCATTGGAGGATAAATCAGATTCCTCCTTCTCTTCGCTCGAAGAACTCTCTTCTTCTAGCAAATTTTGATTCAGATTCTCAAGTCTCTCTTCAGGATCACGCATCCAATCGGGCATGTCATGTGCTCCGGCAAGTACTGAAATGGTGGTAAAAACCGCAACTGGAAGAACCGAAATAGCGACGAGAAAATCAATTATTGCGGCATCCGGAATTTGGTCAGCTGGCATTATCGATTTCATTAATACAGCCTCAAGTTGGACATTATGCCAGGCTTGATAATCTACATCTAATCGTTCTAGGGATAACTGTAGCATCACTCTTGCAATAATCCAAAAAATTATGATAGGAAGTATCCAAGAAAATTTAGAGATTCGGGCGAGAATTTTCCTAAACCAAGCGGCTATTCCAATGAGGTGTGTGGAGTACATCGGTTGTATCCTAAGTCCAAACCATAGTGCAATGAAATAACCAACCATGCCTAATTCAAATGCCTGTTCGGGTTCAACAAATCTTTCAGGTATACCTTCCATAATTAATAGTGGAACTGCGATTAATGCAACCTGTATGGGTATGGCTAGAATTTGTAATCCTCCATGGATTGAAAATAAATCATATGTGTCGGTCCTGCTACTAACTAAACGTGCCATTTTCCCATAGGGGCTTCTCTGTAAGTTCAGCCTCGCTCTATCGATTAACTCCGGTGTATTGACGTTTCTTCTTAGACCTAGAACTGTTAACCATCCACCTCTGTCTGCAACGCTTGCAGGAGAGTAAGCACCTGCAATCAGGGCCAGAATTAAAGAGAGTGAACCATACATTAATCCTGCAATAATTATCCAATCTAGAGCCGCTAAGTCGATATCGAATGAAAGTTGATCTCCCTCGTTTTTTATTGACAATAAATAGGTAAGCGAGAATCCTATGATCGGGGCGATTGTAACTTGTCCAAGAACTATAATGGCGAGAACTAAGCGCGGAAATAATGGGTTTGCACGCCGAGCCATAGTAGCCGTCGCACCTACTGGGCAACATAAGGCCTTCATAGATCGAACAACAATGGATACCTGTTCCTAAACACCTTATTGATTAGCCAATAACTAGTCTAATGCCGCCCGTAGGGCGGCGCACGCACAGACCTAACCTTCATACCCGAATCGATATCGCAGAACTTCGTTGTCCATGCGTAATCTGCCACTTACAATTTTCGCCATTCTTATGGTGACGAGCCTTTCACCATTGGCATTCGGCCCGGCACTGGAACATAATCCAACTCATGAAGTGTCGCCAAGAGCACTGATTGACTTCGAGGTCTCTGACATAGAATTAGGTAATGGTACATTGCAGGCTCGTGAATGGACAAATCCTGATGACAGCATTGTTCAATATGTAATGAGAGATGAATTGATTCAGATTAATGTCACATTTACTCAGGCTGGAACATCCGGTCAACCGGCCAGTGCCATCGGAAAAATGCAAATTTGGCACCCTGTTGGAGTTATGGTTGCAGAATGGTCAGTTAATATGACTCTCTCTGGGGCTCAGTCCTTTAGAGCCGAATTTTACTGGACTCCAACTGCTGCACAGAGTTACCTCGATGAGGATGGATATCTGCTGGGGGGAATTATTCTCCGAGGAATCGTCGATGGTGGTCTTGCCGATGATAATTACGAAAATAACGAATTTGACCGCTTAATGCCTGTCGCGATTTGGAACGACCCTATGGAAAACGGAATTTGTGGTGATGTTGATGGAGATGGATCAATCGATTGTCCGAATCAGCTAAGTTACAACAATCCGACATGGGTAGGTGCTGGATACGATACGGATGGCTCTCTTTCCGATGACCCCGATTACTATGGTCACTGGAGAATGGATAACACTTCAAGCGCCGAAGGCGAGAGGCATTGGAGAGTATCTCGACCCGGCGCGGATTATGCCAGCAACAGGATGGACAGACTTTGGTGGGGATGGCTGACTCCATTCGACTCCTGTGAGGACCCTGGCCATGGGCTTGGGACCGGAACTTACGATCCAACGGTATCAACAATTTATGCCAACTATTTCTGCCGAGCACGTATCCGTGGTTTTGATTACCTGAACTTGCAATTAGTTACTCATGCATGGGGTAGTATGGGTCAAGGAGACACGATTCGATTAGAGGCAGATGCAGGTAACGAGGAATTCTACAACTACACTGCAATGCCACTGTCAACAACCTTTGGAAATTGGACTCAACTTGTTTGGAACATGACAGACGTTCATCCCACTGGAGATTACACCGTGGCTTTCAGATTTGACTCCGATTCATCATTCGCGACACAAGGAATCCATCTCGATGGTTTCATTCTCTTTGGAATAGAAAGAGTCCCTGAATATACTCTCGACGTGGAATGTAACGATCCTCTTCCCAATGCATACATCGTGATTCCTGCAGACCCCACACCTCCTACTTTGGGGTGTACTGTAAAGAACAATGGATATGTCGATATTACACTTCGAGTTTATACCGATGTTTCCAACCAATCTTGGATGTGGGATTTCCCACTCAGAATCGAGTCTAACCACCCAACTGATTTCGATAACAATGTCGTGACAAAGAATATCAAACCACTAGAAACTATGGATTTATGGGTAAACCTCACAATTCCTGATGGAGCAACAGTGCAAGAGGTAGATTGGTATGTTCATATTGGGGATGGATTGACTAATTTCTCTAAATGGACAATTAATCTTCCAGTGGATGTAACTGCATCCTATTCTTCATACCTTACTCAAAAGACATTGGAAAATCCTGCAATCACCTTGCTTCCTGGAGAGACAGGTGATGTACTTATGACGCTGAAAAACACAGGTAACCAGAGAGCAATTTGGAACCTAGGAGGGACATTTGCTGACAATCGCTGGAGTGCATCCAATCTTGTTTGGACCAATGAAACCGGGGTTGAGATTACTAGCATTGAGATGGACCTCAACGAAAAATTGGAACTCAATGCTCGGATTACAACCCCTGATGAGATAACTCCTGGGGAATATGCGATAACCCTAATCGCTAGCGGTAGAGCGCCGGCAAATTTCCAAACCGAATGGACAATTAATGTAGAAGTCCCAATAGATCACGATCTAAAACTAGTGCCTCAAATCAGGGAAATGATGGCGCCTGCAGATGGGGCTTTACGTTGGATAGAAATTCAATTAGTCAATGATGGTAATTCAGAAGAGGCCTTCGATTTATCAATCGCCGCGGACTGGCGCTTAGGACTGGAGATGAATGCTGAACAGACCCTCGGAATTGATCCATTCGGAGGCGACACAAGCGTCCTGTTGATGTTCCCTATGCCTTACGGAATAGAGAACGAAACCTACCAAATTTGGGTCCACGCAACAAGTACAATTAATCCAGAATATCAGAGAAGTGTGCAATTATTGCTTACAGTCCCTGAAACATATCTTATTGAAATCCCAGATCTAGACCTAACAAATGAGGTATACCGTGCAGGAGATGATGCCAGAACAATGCGATGGGAGGTTTGGAATAATGGCAATATGCCTGACAAGTTCACCGTTTCTTTCGATAAGAGTCATGAGGATATCACAGTTTTTGCTACTGGTTTAAATAACGCTAAGACTGATTGGATACAACCAGGTTCCTCTGTTAATTTGACCGTAAGTTATTCCTTTGACCAAGGCGCTGATGGCGATAGGACAGTCACTTTGATTGCCGAAAGTCAACAAGCAGGAACAGTAGGACAAACGGTTTCGGCAGAAGGAGAAGCCGATTTCAAGGTTGGACAAGTTGGTTGGCTTCTGGTCACACCACCAGCAGGCATGGTGATTGAAGATAAGGGAGAAGTCACCTTAGAATTCTCAGTACAGAACCTAAACCCCTCTTCAGAACAACTAATGCGAGCAGATATCGATAGGATTACTGAGCCTGAATTATTCTTCAATGTCTTAGATGTTAGGGTTGATAGTGAAGATCGAGATTTTGTCCTTCCAGCAGATGCAACAAAGATTGTCACAGTTACAGTCGACATAAATCAAGAGAACCTTGACAACTTGGCAGAAAATACGATGACCTTCAATGTAATTTTGACTGTCGACTCAGACATTGACAAAGTATCGGCGTCAACAACAATACAACTTGTCAAAACAGTCCCAGTAGAAGATGGACCAGATGTAGGATTTATGGCTAAACTCGCTGCTAACATCGTATTTGTTATTGCAGGATTGGTGGCTATGATTGTTGTATCGGTAATTACATTCAGGGTTGTAAAAGAGGCAAGGGCTCCCTTAGAGGAGTACTCCAGCATCGAGGATTATTCCCCGAGCTTTGTCAATCTTGGAGGTGATACTTCGGTTCCTGCAGCCCCAGACCTTCCAGCTGCGGATGAAGTTGCCAATTCCATGTATGGTGGTTCGGCTGAGATATTTGAGAATAAAGCTGCAGAAATGCCACCACCGCCACTACCAACTGATGAGGAACCACCTGCACCTGACTTGGCTTCTCCCGAGGAACTAGCACCTGAGGTTGAGACTACTGAAGAAGCAGAATTACCACCAGGAGTCCCACCAATCCCTGAGGAAGGCCTGCCACAAGGATGGACTATGGAGCAGTGGGCCTATTATGGTGAAAAATGGTTAGAACAAAACAAGGGTGAGTAATCTCCCAAAAATGAGTGGCTTCTCTTAACCGCCCGCTCGCGCCTACGTGTGCGAGGCCTTATGACCCCCACTTGGGTCGGCGGATTGCTGGATTCTGGAGCGTGATTTCCGATGTACAACGGTCAACAACCAATTTTTATACTCAAAGAAGGTACGACTAGAACGAGTGGTAAGTCTGCTCAAAGCAACAATATCGCTGCCGCAAAGGCCGTATCCGATGCGGTTAGAAGCACTCTTGGACCAAAGGGTATGGACAAGATGTTGGTAGATGCAATGGGTGATGTGGTAATCACCAATGACGGCGCAACTATACTCAAGGAGATGGACATTGAACATCCTGCTGCTAAGATGATTATTGAAATCGCAAAGACGCAGGAGCAACATTGCTTTGATGGAACAACAAGTGCGGTAGTAATTGCTGGAGAATTGCTCAAGCGGAGTGAAGACTTGGTTGAGCAAAACGTACATCCTACTGTAATTTGTGAAGGATTTAGGCTTGCTTCAGACAAGGCTGCAGATCTTATCGATTCACACTCCATAGAGGTCAACGAAGAGAAATTACACGAGGTCGCAAAGACTGCATTAACCGGAAAGAGTGCGGGCGCAGTCAAGGAATTCCTCGCCGACATATCAGTAAGGGCAGTATTGGCAGTGGCTCAAGACTCCGATGATGGAGTAGTTGTTGATTTAGATGACATCAAGATTGAGAAAAAGCAAGGTGGTTCTATCAAGGATAGTAGCCTTGTGGATGGAATTATCCTAGACAAGGAGAGGGTACACTCCGGAATGCCTCGCTCGCTTGGAGACGCCAAGATTGCATTGATTAATTCTGCAATTGAGGTGAAGAAGACCGAGGTAGATGCAAAGATTCAGATTACAGATCCAAATATGCTTGCTCAATTTCTCGATGAAGAAGAAGCCTTCCTCAAGGGGCTAGTCGATACAATCATCGCCAGCGGTGCTAATGTTGTAATTTGCCAGAAAGGAATCGACGACCTTGCTCAACATTACATGGCAAAGGCGGGTCTTTTCGCGATCCGTCGAGCAAAGAAGAGTGATATGGAAGCCCTGTCGAAAGCTACAGGTGGAAATGTCATTACAAATATCGACGACCTTAGTGATGATGATCTTGGTCGAGCTGCCAAGGTCGAAGAGCGAAAAATAGGAGATGCGGACATGGTCTTCATCACCGGTTGCCCGCAAGCCAAGAGTGTTAGCGTACTTCTTCGAGGCGGTACAGAGCACGTTGTAGATGAAATTCGACGCGCCTTTGACGACGCGGTAGGAGTAGTTGCAGTGGCTCACGAAGACGGAGCGGTTTTGACCGGCGGGGGGTCGGTTTTGGCTGCGATTAGCCGAGATCTACGCTCCTATGCTGAAGGAATCGGTGGTCGAGAACAGATGGCTATCGAGGCCTTTGCAGGCGCTCTAGAGGTTATCCCACGAACTCTAGCCGAGAATGCTGGATTAGATCCTGTCAACACAATCATTGATCTCCGAAAGGCGCACTCAGAAGGCCTCTCCTCACATGGCGTAAATGTCTATGATGGGGGGGTAGTGGATATGGCAGATAGCAAGGTCTACGAGCCAAGCCGAGTCGTGGAGCAAGCGGTTCAAAGTGCATCTGAGACCGCTGTAATGATTCTCAGAATCGATGATGTAATTTCCAGCAAGGGTGGCGGCGGACCCGACCCTGCTGACTTTGATGGCTTTGATATGTAGGGTCCAATACGACCATAGGTCGTAGCCCTAGTTTACATCAAGTTCAAGAATCGCTTTCCTGTGGCACAACCATCAATCGGGGCTGAGTTAGGAAGATGGCTATAGTCAGCGTCTATATCGAAGAGGGTTGCATCACATGTGATGCCTGTGAAGAGACACTGCCAGAAGTATTCCATGTGACAGACGACACCTGCTACATCAAGGCCGATGTTCGGCTTGATGGAGGCTATGATAGGAACGAAGGAAAAGCAGGTCTTAAGCTCGAAACAATTTCTCAGTTCGAAGATGATATTTTCGACGCAGCTGATGGTTGTCCGGTTGATGTCATCATTGTGGTGGAGGGTGGAGAGTCTGAAGCAGTGGTCGAGGAAGAAGCACCCGCTGCAATAGTAGAGGTAGTAGTTCCGGAGCCAGCGGTCGAAGAGACTCTTGAGCTGAATGGAGACGATCTTGGAGAACTTCTGAGTGCTGGCGACCGAAGTTTAGCTATTCTATTTGGTTCACAATCAGGAAACTCTGAGGCCTTGGCTGCTAAGTTTTCTAAGCAGGCTTCGAATTACGGCCTTGAGGGTACAGTCTACGATATGGATGGATTTGACTTCGCATCTCTATCTGCAATGAAGCGGGTACTGATCATTTGCTCAACTTGGGGTGAGGGAGAGATGCCGGACAATGCCGAAGATCTATGGCAGGTTGCTCAGAGAGCATCCACTGGCTCTCTCAATGGTGTTCATTACTCAGTTCTAGCACTTGGAGATACGAGTTACGAATTATTCTGCGAATCAGGAAAAGATTGGGATGAACAACTTGAGAAGTTAGGTGCCACTAGATTGGTTGACCGAGTTGATTGTGATGTTGATTACGAATCTATGGCAGCCGCTTGGGCACTTGATGCAATGGCAGCTTTGGCCGCGGTGGACGGCACCGGTGTATTCCACGAAGATATGGTAGATGCAATCAAAGAATACGTTGCAGGTGGTGATGAGGGTGCCGACGGAGAAGATGGATTTACTGTACCTGATATTACCGCAGAGTCGATACAAGTAGAAATCAGCATCTTCCGATACGACCCTGAGGTCGCAACAACCGGATTAGACACATGGGTTTGTGCAATGCCCGGTCACTTGAGTCTGCTAGAGGCACTTCGAACCATCAAGAGCACTCACGACGGTAGCCTTTCATTCCGTGATGGTACATCCGATGACTCAACCACAGCGATTTGTGTAAATGGCCGTTTGGTGCTACCTGGATTGGTCCGTTTAGACTCGGTAGCGCCAACCAGGGATGGAACACTTAGGCTACGAATTGACCCCTTACCCGGATTCGAAGTAGTCCGAGATTTGGTAGTCGACCACTGGTCAATGGAGCGCCGAAGAGAATCCACTCAACCTTGGATGATTGCCGCAACCCGAGAAGGGGCCGCTACCATGCAAGGAAACATTGGTTTGATGGAGCCCAATGTTGCAACCGCTTTACATTCAATCACTGATTTTGGTAGTCCAGCCTTATTGCAGGCATCTTCCGACGCAGTTCCTCACGCAAATGGCTACCTAGGGCCTGCAGTTTTGGCGTCTGTTTGGGCAAGGAGAAATGACCCAAGATCCTCTGTCACCTCTGTAGGGGGGCTTGATGAAATATTGGGTAGCTCTAATGGAATCAAGGCTGAAACTGATCTTACGAGTATACGAAGGCAGAACTGCTCGGGATTAGTTGTCTCAGAAGCCCTACTCGATGCGAAGACACATGTCTTGGAGCGTGAAGCATACAACGGCCGTCACGGTAAGCACGTTTGGTGGTACACTTGGACAGTGAAGTCAAGCGGAAAGGTCAACGATACCGTGCTATATCGTCAGGCATTGGGACCAATCGGCCTCATCGGTAATCTAACTTCTGGAGTAACCGCTCGAATGATGAGCGGCTTCACGAGAACTGGCGGAGATATGATTACTGATATGCTGGCTTTCATTGCCCCGCCTGCAGGTATTGGAAAAATGCCGCGCCAATTCAATTCTTCAGTCAATAATCACCACGAAGTAGTGGCGATTTTCAACGAATTAGACGGCAGGTTCTGAGGTGAAAATGTGGCTGTAAAATATGCTTATCACCCCGGAAATGTCTCTCATAGCAGCTCTCCAGAGGTCGCTGTAACAATGGAGTCTCTCGCGCGTGCAATGGGAATTACTCTAGTATCGCTTCCAGGTGCAACAAGTTGTGGAGCTGGAATTGTTCGGCAAGCAAATCGCAGGCTACAACTGACTCTCAACGCTCGAACATTTGCTATGGCCGAAGCAGAGGGGCTGAACATCCTGACTCCATGTGCTGCAACCGCTGGAAATTTGCAAGAGGACTTGATGGCATTACAATCCGACCAAATCCTCATGCAAGAAGTCAATGAGACTCTAGAGAACACCTGTGGGTTAACTATGACTGGCGAGGTCGAGGTTCACCATTTATTGCACGCAATAGTCGACGAAATAGGTCTCGATAAACTAGGGGAGAAGGTAAAGAATCCAATCGATTTTGCAGTAGCTGGATACTACGGTCCAAACATACAGCAAGAAGGTGCATGCGGTGGTGACGATGTTTACGACCCAAATTACCTCGAGCAGGTAATTTCTACTATAGGCGGAACTCCTGTAAGTTGGGACGCGAGGACTCAGAGTGTGGGTGTACCGGGTCTATTTGGAGAAGAGCCGACAGTGATGAAACAAGCCGCCGAGGCACTATCCGAAGCCAAAGCAGAGGGTGCTGACATGATTGTTAGCGCTTGCAACCTCTCCCAAGCAGTACTCGACATTTATCAAGGTAAAGCAGGTCGAAATACAGGTCTTTCAACTAACATTCCGGTAATTCATCTATGTGAGATGCTTTCCTTTGCACTAGGATGTCATAACAAGAGATTAGCACTCTTGAGGACTAGAATCGCAGTAATTGGTGATTGATTTCAATCTTCTACTGGGTTGAATTGTTCAAGACCTGTTTGCCCTCTTGGTCTGAAGGTCGATGGAGATAGTTGTCCTGAGCCAGTGGATGCGTTTTGTTCGGCTATTTCTTCAACTTCCTTTAGCACGGGGCGATTTTTTTTCCTAACTGCAATTACGAATTCGCTTGCAGATATTTTTTCTCCATTCTCACCCACCGAGAAGTTGCTCAAATTAGAGAGGTCAACATGAGTTGTGCGAGCCAGTTTTCGCCCCACACGCCCAACTGCTCTTTGCATATTTTCTTCGCGCCTAAGAGCCGCCGCTCTGGCGCCTTCATCCCGGGTATCTTCTGCGATTAGTACCACAACATCCCCATCGCGATGTCTACCTGTTCTACCCCTTCTCTGAATTGTGCGAATTTCACTTGGAACTGGCTCATAGAAGATTACTAAGTCCGCGGTTGGTATGTCCAATCCTTCCTCTCCAACACTAGTAGCTATCAGAACATTAGCTTCACCTGAACGAAAAGATTCGATTCGCTCAATTTGTTGTTTTGGAGTCAAACCAGTTCCACTAGCCCGTTTACTCTGGCCAATGAATTGTATCGGTTTCGCTCCCTTTAGGTCAAGCAAAGCTTGTTCTAATACAGTGACCGTATCTCTAAAGGTCGCGAAGACAATAATTCTTGATTTTGGGTCACGGCGAAGTCTCTCTCTAATCAACCTTCTAACTGCACCAACTTTACTATGTGATTCTGACATCTCTGCTAGATTTTCCCGAAGCGCTCTAACTCTCGAATCCCTAAGCAAATTACGAGTATTTTTCTTTCCCGCATCTTCTCCCTTTTCCTTCCTATCGAGGAATTCTTTTGCCGCTGCTATACCTTGGCAAAGAAGGTGGTTAATTAGGTGGTGAAGGGACATGGCCAGGCCAATTCGACTCATTGATCCGTAAGCATCTGCTTGGCCTCTACGGACTGCTAAATTGGCTCGTTCCATAGCATTAGCAAGGCCTCGATGCGTTACTGCTCCGGGCATCACATATCTGCCCAATCTTCTTTCTCTTTCGACAATTGTTTCCTGCCATAGAATTAACGGTTCTACTAGTACCCGAATCTCATTTGGAACTCTAACAATCAATTCTTCAATTTCGAGATTTGCTAGGTGTTCTGAAAGCATATCATCTTCCGATGTTCGTAGGTGTATTCGCCCTACTTGGAGCCTATTGCAAATTTCTTGGACTTTCTGTGTATTCGAACCTGGACTTGCAGTCATACCGAGAATCAGTGGCTCATTTGCAAACTCAAGGTAGAGGTCAGCAACATGAGCCTCGGCGCGTTCTCCCGTCGAGTGATGCGCCTCATCAATAATCAATAAACAACAATCCGAGAGATCTAGTAATCCTCGATTGACATCGTTGCGAACAACCTGCGGCGTGGAAACTACCAATCTCCCCTTATTCCACATACCTTCTCTTTTGGATGGAGGTATAGCTCCACTCATCGAAATGGGTTGGACTGAATCCTTGTCGAATACCGATTCTAAATCGTCGAGATGTTGTTTTACTAGAGCTGCAGTCGGAGCTAACATCAAGGCCCAACCATTTGTTCGCTCTAGCATTTCAGCGATAACCATCCAAGCCACAGCGGTTTTTCCAGCCGCTGTAGGTAGGACTAGTAAGGTTGAACTAGACAATGCAACATCTACAGCTTCCAATTGGTATGCCCTAGCCTCGACTACCTTATCTTGGAGCCCGTCGTGGTGAAGACTAGCGCTCATGGGTTCTCCGATTCAAAGTCAGGGTTCAATAATACTTCCACTACCCTCCTTCGTTCACTTACACCCCGTAGGGGTGGATTTTATTGATGCCCGATTCGTTCATATAGAGTATGGAGGTCGCAAGGCCGCTCACTACGTGAGGCACCAGACACCACAGGGCTCTGAATTATCATCCCAGAAATACGAATTCCAATCGGAAATTGGCTTTCGGTGTCACGGTTTCTCCCTAACGTGGTGGCCCGGTCAGAATCCGCTACGGCGGCAAACTTACCGGTAATTACTGGAGGACAAACAATGGCCGACCGACATAATCCCCGCCGAGGTAGCATGGGCTTTAGCCCTCGAAAGAGGGCAATTCGACCCTATGGACGAATTACTTCATGGCCTGACAGCGATGCAACTGAAATTCGAGTTCAGGGATTTGCAGGATGGAAAGCCGGAATGACTCATGTCTTGATGAGGGACACAAACCCTCAATCAACCTCGGCAGGTCAAGAGGTTAGAAAGGCGGCAACCGTTGTTGAGGCTCCGCCTATGAAGGTTCTAGCGATTCGTGGCTACCACATGACTCCATACGGCATGCAAACCGCAGGAGAAGTATGGGCTAATTCTGAAGAAGGTCCAAGTGGACTTCATCCACGCTTCGCTAACCAGACTCGCGGAGAGCGAGATCGGGAAGAGGGTCGTAAGCCAGCAAAGCGTGCTGGCCGAATCCCCATCAGAGATGGCGAGACTAACGGAGAGGCATTCGAAGCACTGTCCGGAGCATCTCTTTGCGAGATTCGCCTTATCGTTTCAACTCAACCTTCCTTAGTCAAGAGCGTACCATCGAAGACTCCTGAAATTATGGAAGTCGGTTTGGTTGGTGGAGATAACTCCGAAAAGCTCGACTGGGCCAAGGAGCGATTAGGCGGTGAAATTACCATTGCAGATGTCTACGATTCAGGCCAAGAGATTGACGTTGTTGGAATCACCAAAGGTAAGGGATTCCAAGGTGTTGTGAAGAGATTCGGAGTCAAACTACTCAGTCACAAGAACTCCAAGAAGCGCCGCCAGATTGGAAATATGGGTGACTTCGGTACCGGTTACGTCCGAAAGACAATTCGTCAAGCAGGTCAGATGGGGTATCATCAGCGCACAGAATTAAACAAGCGCGTACTTCGAATTTCTAATCCAGAGGAGTCCGATGTGACTCCAGCAGGTGGATTCCTTCACTATGGAGAAGTTACCAATCAATACATGTTAATCCAGGGCAGTTTACCAGGTCCAGCAAAGCGCCTACTGCGCTTCCGTGACCCAGTTCGCCCCAATTCGAAACTGCATGAAGTAGATTTGACCTATGTCAGTACTTCGAGCAAGCAGGGAGTGTGATAAAATGAAGACTAAGTCATACAATCTGGTAAACAATGTCGAGCAAGAAGAAATGGACGCAGGTCTATTAGCGGAAATGTATGAAGTTGAGGCTAAGGACGGTAAGTCTCTTACTCTACCTTCCGTATTCAGTTCAGAGGTTCGTGAGGATTTAATTCGCCGAGCAGTTCTGGCTAGTAGAGCGAACCGCAGACAGGCCTACGGTCACCGCGAGCACGACGGAAAGCGTGCGCCTCAGCCAGGAATGAAACATTCAGTAGAATGGTGGGGTAAGGGAAGAGGTGTCTCTCGAATCATGAGGAAAGCAGGACAGCGTACTGCTGCGCAGAACCCACATACACGAGGGGGCCGAAGAGCTCACGGCCCTATGGTCGCAAAGGATTGGTCGCAGAAAATCAATAGCAAAGAAAATGCATCAGCGCGGGACTCAGCAATTTCGGCAACAGCCAATTCAGAATTTGTCGCCGCTCGTGGCCATCAATTTGACACTGGTGTCCGGTTCCCAATCGTAATAGATGGATATATCGAGAGCCGCGAGGAAGGAGACGAGAAGTATTCTATAGAGTCTATTCCACTACAGTATTCTACTCGAAAGTTTGTCGCTATAATGGAAGGTCTTGGGCTAGGTGAAGATCTAGAACGAGCTCGTGCCGGCCGTAATATACGCGCAGGAAAGGGCACAATGCGAGGCCGTAAGTACAGGACGCCGAAGAGTGTTCTATTGGTTGTCGCTCAATCGGACGGCCTGGCAAAGGCTGCTCGAAACGTTCCAGGCGTCGACGTTGTCGCTGCCAAGGATCTCAGCGTTGAGGATCTTGCTCCTGGGGGCGATGCAGGTCGCCTCACAGTTTGGACCAAGGATGCTATAGGGGCACTGGAGTGATTGACATGGTAGACCCGTACGATATTATTCAAATGCCTTGGATTACCGAAAAAACCCTAGAGGCTCGCCGAGTCGCAAATCAAGAGGGCGGCTATAGAGAGAATAACAACAGAATCGAATTTATCGTTAGGCGCGAAGCGACAAAAGCGGATATCAAAGCAGCAGTTGAGGAACTGCTAGATGTTCAGGTTGCTAAGGTTAACACGAAGATCACTATCACAGGCAAGCACGCATCTGTCCGTCTTGCCGATGGCTACGATGCGGAGGATGCAGCGCTCAAGCTCGGAGCGTTCTGATGAGGTGATATTATGGGTAAGCGCACACGTTCACAACGCCGCGGTTCTAGTCCAAAGAATCGAGTATCAAGTCACAAGTTCCCCGCTGCTAACCGCATCCCGCGCGTGAGCGAGAAAATGGGAGAGGTAACCGACCTAGTTCACAGCGCGGCTCACACCGCCCCTCTTGCTCGTGTCAAGTTCGATGACGGAACCACTGCTCATATTGCCGCACCAGAAGGTGTTTCAGTCGGTCAAGAATTGGCTTTCGGAGATAACGTAAGTCTGCGACCTGGTAATGTAACTAAACTCTCCGAGATTCCCGAGGGTACTCCAATCTGCAATGTCGAGTCCCGACCTGGCGACGGTGGAAAGTTCGCTCGTTCTGGAGGTAACTCAGCCGTTCTTGAGACTCGCATGGGTGATAAGGTCAGGATTCGCATGCCAAGCGGTGCGCTGAAAGATCTTGCAGCATCCTGTCGCGCAACTATTGGTGTACTTGGTGGACACGGCCGAACCGATAAGCCACTGATGAAGGCCGGTGCTGCTCACTACCGTGCAAAGGCACGAGGGAAGCTCTACCCAACGGTCAGTGGTGTGGCAATGAATCCAGTTGATCACCCACACGGTGGAGGTAACCATCAGGCGGTTCACGGACCTAACTCTGTCAGCCGCAATGCGCCACCAGGTCAGAAGGTAGGAAACATCGCTCCACGTCGAACTGGACGTGGAAGGACAAGGGAGCAGTGAGGTGTAAATTATGGCACGTAAGAAGAAGTTGTTCCGCTCAGGTAAGACTGCTCGACGTCAGGCTCGAAAGCGTCGCTCGACAATTGCTGAGCGCCGCAAGAAGGAGTTCCTTTGGCGCGGATTAAATATGGAGGAGTTGAGTGCACTCCCACTATATCCACCTGAGGATAACCCCGATGCAACATGCATTGCTACACTGATGCCTTCTCGGGCCAAGAGGTCACTATCTCGTGGCCTTTCCGAGGAAGCAGAGAAATTCCTAGAGAAGATTCGTGCAAATGGTGGCTCAAAGATGGTCAAGACACACTGCCGAAGTATGTACGTACTACCAGAGATGGTCGGTACTACAATCGGTGTACACAACGGCCGCGACTTCGTCAAGGTTGAAGTTATTCCAGAAATGATAGGGCACGCCCTGGGGGAGTTCGCTCCAACCCGTAGATCGGTAACGCACACCGGTCCTGGTGTAGGTGCTACTCGGTCAAGTAAGCACGTGGCATTGAAGTGAGGTGAAGAAGAATGAGTCGAATTTCAGGTAAGCCACAATCCGGATACACTCAACTGCTTGAGGGTTCTAATCTAGCTACTGCACGTGCAGTGAATCTAGACATCCACCACAAGCACTGCTACCAAATTGCCAAGTTCATTCGCGGAATGAACGTCGTCGATGCTATCGAATACTTGGAGAAGGTGATGGACAAGAAGGAAGCGATTCCCTACACTCGCAGATCTAGGAAGGGTAAGGGTGGAAACACCATGGCCGGTCATCGAAAAGGAAAGATGGGTCCAGGCCGCTATCCATACAAGGCATCGAGAGAATTCGTTAAACTGATTAACAGTGCTATGGAAAACGCTCGCCAGCGTTACGATACAATCGATGCCGAAGACATGGTAATTACTCACTGTGCGGCGCACCGAGGGCAGGTCCACACCGGTTGGAAACCTCGCGCGCAGGGGCGTGCTACACCCAAGAACCACTACCAAGTAAATCTCGAGGTCTTCCTAGAGCACTTCGGCGATGAAGAGGAAGAGGAAGACGAATTCTGAGGTGAATATGATGAGTAAAGTAAACACAATTCGAAACATCGTTCACCGCAATATAGAGCGCCAGCTAGTTCGAGAGTATCTCCTAAAGGAGACTGAGCGGGCTGGATTTGGTGGTCTTGAATTCAACCGAACTCCTGATGGTACCAAGGTAACCTTACAAGCCGAACAAGTCGGTAGGGTAATCGGTCGAAGAGGTAAGGTAATTCATGAATTACAGCGCAGATTACAAAATGATTTCAATCTAGAGAAGCCTCGTCTTGAGGTTAACGAAATCGAAGAACCCCGTCTAAACGCACAGGTAATGGCGAGTAGACTAGCATCTTCTCTTGAGAGGGGTTGGTTCTTCCGCCGAGCAGGTCATAGTACGTCTCAGAATATTATGGACGCTGGTGCTCGTGGTTGCTTAATTATACTCTCAGGGAAGATTTCAGGAGCACGTCATAGGGTTGAGAAATTCCAGAAAGGTCACATTAAATGGTGTGGTGAAACTGCTATTCAGCTAATGGACGGAGGATTTTCTACAGCAGTCAAGAAACTAGGGACAATTGGTTGTACCGTAAGAATCATGAGGCCTGGGGTGAAATTACCACATGAAATTTCTATTCAAGATAGGCAAGAATCGGGCTTAGGTCCAATAGAAGAGATATCCATGCTGGAAATTCCCGATGAGGATCCCGAATCATCTACTCAGGTCGAAGAGACTGAAGTCGCCGACACCGAAGAAGTCGTCGACAGTGTAGTCGAAAAGATGGCAGAGATGGAAACCGAAACCACTGAAGAATCAACAGATGCAGGAGAGGAGGAGTGAAAATGGCACATATCAAGTCTAGAGATATTGACCAGATGAACCCTGAACAACGCGAGCGTCGTCTTGCCGAACTAAGGGAAGAACTTCTCCAACTACGCGCTCAGCAAGCCCTTGGAGGTTCATCCTCTGATGCGGGCGCATACAAGCAAACACGAAGGAGCATTGCACGTCTTTTGACGAAGATGTCTGAGGAGAGTAAGGAGTAGACTCAAATGGCAGGCATTTGCAATCTATGTGGTCTACCCGATGAACTATGCATCTGCCAAGAAATAGCGAAGGAACAACAGAAAGCAATCATTTCAACAGTAAGAAGGAGGTATGGAAAGATGGTAACAATAGTAGAAGGAATCGATGATTCTGCTATCGATATTGGGAAACTTGCAAAGTTGCTGAAGAGCTCCTGTGCTAGTGGTGGTACCGTAAAGGGCCGCACCATCGAACTCCAAGGTGAGCACAAGAAGCGTGTCGCAAAGGTCCTCGAACAGAATGGCTACCAAGTGGAGGTGCGCTGAATGAGTATCATGCATGCAGCTTGGTTGGCTAGAAAAATCGAAGTTGTTCGAAGCCGAGATCCAAGTCTTATGGGAGTAAGCGGGATGATAGTTGAAGAAACTCGTAGAACTCTAAGAGTTAGAACACTTAGCGGAGAAGTTACTCTGCCTAAGGATGTAATCACATTCAAAATCGATTCAGAGGAGGTCGAAATCGATGGCGCTGCCGTCACACAGAGGCCTGAAGATCGCATTAACCGAAGATATAGGAGGAACTGAAAATGAAAGATATTGGAGTAGACGTCCGTGCCCCTGTGGGCGAATGGGATGGTGACCAAAATTGCCCATTCTACGGTAGTCTTAGGCTACGTGGACAAATCATTGAAGGAACCGTATCATCTAGTGGAATGAGCAATTCGATTATCGTTCAGCGGGAAGTCACTCGATATATGAAGAAATACGAGCGCTACGAGAAGAGAACTCGCCGATATGCTGCACACTTGCCATCTTGTATTGGCGAGGTTGCAAGTGGTGAAACAGTCCGAATAATGGAGTGCAGGCCACTTTCCAAGACCGTCAAATTTTGTGTAATTGAGAAGGAGGGTTCTGAATGAGAGGAGTAGCAGGTAAGGCAACAGCCGGATTGCCTAGCATGGCTAGGATGGATTGCGTAGACAATACTGGAGCTAAGGTTGTTCAACTGATTACAGTCTTGAAGAAGGGGGGGGTTGCTCGCCGATATCCTTCCGGAGGAGTTGGAGACATGATTCGCGTCACTGTCCGCCGTGGTACACCAGAGACTCGCCGTCAAATCTTCAATGCAGTTATCGTACGTCAGAAGAGACCTTTCCGCCGAGTTGACGGGACTTGGGTACAATTCGAAGACAATGCTTGCGTCATCACGAATGAGCGAGGCGATGTCAAAGGGTCCGATATCAAGGGACCAGTCAGCCGAGAAGCGGCTGAGCGATGGCCGAGGATTGCCGCTACGGCAAAGCAGATTGTGTGAGGTGTGAAGTATGGTAAGTAAGAAAGCAGGAAAACAGCGTCAGGCACAAACTGACGCCCCGATTCACGTCCGCAGGAAGCGCATTCGCGCGCGTTTGGTCACTGAAGACCCAGATTTAGCAATGATTCGTACCGTAACTGTAAGGGTTGGGGATGAGGTAGAAGTTTTGCGTGGAGATTTTGGATTCCCAAACAGTGTAAAAGCGGATTCACGTGGAAAGAGGTTAGGACAATCCCGTGGTCGTGCAGGAGTTAAGTCAAGTATTGTTGGTGTTGATACCAAGAGTGGCTATGTATTAGTCGAGGGAGTTACCTCCAATACCGCTGATGGAAAGGAACAGGCACTACCAATTCATCCATCCAATCTTATAGTTACCAAGTTGTATGATGGAGATCCACTTCGCATAAAGCGAATCATGGAGAGAGCTAATGGGGGTACTGAACAATGAGTAGCAGCCATATGAAGAGATTAACAATGCCTCGAAGTTGGCCACTTACTCGCAAAACCGACATTTGGGTCCAGAAACCTAACCCTGGTGGGCACAGCGATGAGATGTGTATGCCTCTCGGGATCATATTGCGTGATGTGCTAGAGCTCGCTCACTCTAAGAGAGAGGCCAAGCGTATGATTTCAACTCGCAAGGTCCTCGTTGATGGAAGAATCGAAACCGATGTCGGTAGAGGTGTGGGGATAATGGATGTCCTAACGGTGGGCGATGATAACTATCGCTGTATTTTGGATGAAAATGGAAAACTTCGATACCGTTCAATTTCTCCCAAGGATTCTTCAAGCAAACTTTGCCGAGTTATGGGCAAGACAACAATTCGTGGCGGAAAGACTCAGATTCACCTACACGATGGAAGAAATATCATTATCGATGATGCAAATAAATACAATACTGGAGACTCACTAGTGATTTCACTACCCAATCAAGAAATTTCAGGGCATCACGAATTCTCAGAAGGAGCGTTAGCGTACTTAACAGGTGGTAGCCACATTGGTAGCACTGCAAAGGTGGTCTCAAAGGACGTAAAGCGATCATCAAAGGCGAATGAAGTAAAATTCGAAGATTTCGGAACTGTTGCAGATTACGTTTTCTTAATTGGTTCAGAGAAAGATCTACCGCTGGAGGTTGAAGCATGAGTAATACTGCTAATCCAATGTTAATTCCCAGAATTGCCAAAGTCACTGTGAATATCGGAGTTGGCGAAGGCGGAGCGCGATTACAACTAGCTGAAAGGGTACTTGAGTTACTGACAGGTATGAAGTCGGTTCGAACGCTAGCCAAGAGCACAAACCGTGATCTTGGGACACGAGAAGGCGCTCCAATTGGTTGTAAAGTAACAATTCGCAATCAAACTAATGTCGAGTCATTTCTCAAGGATGCCTTCTGGGTGAGAGAAAACACTCTCCCAGCATGGAATTTCGACCAATCTGGAAACTTATCATTCGGAATTGCTGATTACACCGATTTCCCAGAGCAGAAGTATGACCCAGACATAGGTATCTTCGGCATGGACATCAACATCGTACTCGAACGCCCAGGTCACAGGGTATCTCGCCGCCGCCGCCGTGCGGCAAAGGTAGGGGTGCCTCACCGAGTGGGCAAGACCGAGTCCATGGAGTGGTTCAAAGAACACTTCGGACTTACCCTTGTGGAGGAGTGAAGTATGGCAAGAGATCACGGAGAAAGAATTGGCAGAAGCGATGGATGCCGCCGCTGCGGACGCAAGCGCGGTATGATTCGACGACATGGTCTGAGATTATGCCGCCAATGCTTCCGAGATGTGGCACCACAAATCGGGTTCAAGAAATATACATGAGGTGATGAAGGATGCAGTTTGACCCATTGAGTGACGCATTTGTCCGCATCTTTAATGCGGAGCAAGCAGGACATTACGAAGTGACTGTTAACCCAGCGAGCAAGCTTCTAGGAAGTATGCTCTCAATCATGCAACAGTCAGGATACGTAGGTGAATATCAGAAGATCGAAGACGGTCGTGGAGGGGGATTCCGTGTAGAGTTGATTGGAGCAATCAACCGCTGCGGCGTGATTAAGCCACGACACTCTGTAAAGAGGACTGATTATGATAAGTGGGAATCAAGATACCTTCCTGCACAGGATTTTGGTCTTCTTATCCTAACTACCAATCAAGGTGTAATGAATCACCACGATGCGAAGAAGGGGCGTGTTGGCGGGCGTTTGCTCGCGTACATTTTCTGAGGAGGAATTAAGGATGCCGAAGTTGGATAAGATTTCACACAGTATCAAACTCCCAGACGGAGTTTCCGCTACAATTGACGGTCACAATGTTACCGTAGCAAAGGATGGCAAGTCACTAACTCGTGAGTTCCGTCATCCGCGCGTCGAGGTTCGAGATTCAGTTGATGGAGTAGAGGTGTTCACTAACCTACCACGACGCAAGGAAAAAGCACTTGCTGGCACCTGGGCTGCGCATCTCAACAACATGGTAAGAGGCATTGATTCAGGCTTTAAATACAAGTTAAAGGCGGTGTATTCTCACTTCCCTATGACGATTAAGGTTCAAGGAAATGAAATGACTATCACCAATCTATTCGGTGAAAAGGTACCTAGAGTCGCAGCGCTTCCATGGTCCCCTTCTGAGGTAGAAGTAAAGGTGGCTAATAAGACAGATGTTACAGTCATTGGAGCCGATCGTGAGAAGGTAGGCCAAACCGCAGCCAATATCGAACGTGCTTGCCGAATCAAGAAAAGAGACCGACGTGTTTTCCAAGATGGAATTTACATCGTATCAAAGG
Source organism: Marine Group II euryarchaeote MED-G37 (assembly GCA_002457555.1). Taxonomy (GTDB): domain Archaea; phylum Thermoplasmatota; class Poseidoniia; order Poseidoniales; family Thalassarchaeaceae; genus MGIIb-O1. The sequence goes on along the minus strand of NTJQ01000005.1, from coordinate 6,841 downwards.
GGAATGAGTGAGGAGGGATTAGAATGGAATACGATAGCATGACAGTCGCTGAACTCAAGGATTTACTTCGCGATGCTGGTTTACCGGTTTCTGGAAAGAAGGCTGAATTAATCGCCCGCTTACAAGAGGCTCCTGATACGCCTGCAAAAGCAGAAGAATTAGAGGAAATGGTCGAAGAAGAGATGGATATCGAAGAAGATGAATTCGAATCTGATGATTTCTATGAAGACGAATGGGACGACTTACACACTGCTCGTCAAAAACCAGTACTCGATGAAGATACAAAGGCTGCATTAGCAACCCGTGCTGCTCAGAAGAAGAAGACACCATCCTTCCGAAGGCAGGAATGGTTCCGCTACAAGCGTCTTTCCCGTACTGGGTGGAAGAACCCTCGAGGTGACGATTCCAGCCAGAGAAAGAATCGCAAGTACCGTTCAGCCTTGGTCCGAGTTGGGCATGGAAAGATAGCTGCAGCACGAGGACTACACCCTTCTGGATTTGAGGAGGTGCTAGTCAACAAGAGCAGTGACCTCGAAGGTTTAGACCCTGAGACGCAAGCGGTTCGAATCGCCAAGACAGTAGGTAACCGAAAGCGATCTGCAATTCACGATAGAGCAGACGATCTAGGTCTGAGAGTTCTCAATCGACGCCGTATCTCACGGAGGGGTGACTTGCGATGATGATAACAAATCAAAAAAGGCTCGCGGCTGCTATTTTTAGTCAGCGCGAAGGACGCGTTGTTGGTGTCCATAGAATTTGGATCGACAAGGACTACCTCGACGATGTGGCAAATGCTGTACAGAAGGACGATGTCCGCAGACTAATCGATGAGGGCATTATCAAAGCTCGTCCATTAGTTGGTACTAGCCGCTCGCGTGCTAGAAAGGCCTCAACTCAGAAGTCAAAGGGTCGTAGAACAGGTCAAGGTTCCAGAAAGGGTTCATCAAACTCACGAAACCCACGCAAGGAACGCTGGATGAGGACGATTCGTGCTCAGCGTAGAACCTTGAAGGAAATGAGAGAAGATGAATCACTGACTTCTTCCGAATATCGTTACTACTACAGGAAGGCTAAGGGCGGCTCCTACCGTTCTGTCTCCCACATGAAGTCGAACATGGAAATCGACGGAATCAAGCTCGGAGTTGAGCAATGATGGCATACGGAAAGAATCAGAGGTTACGCTTTAAGCGTCGCCGAAACGGGGAGACAGACTACCGACGCAGAATGAAGATGCTCCGTGGAGGTTTTGCTCGTGCTGTTGTTCGAGTAACAAATACTCAGACAATTTGCCAATTAGTAAATTACGAAACAACAGGTGATACCATCCAAGTATCAATCGATGGACACACTCTAGTTGAGAAGCATGGGTGGCCTATCGATGCATCCAGAAAATCAATTCCAGCGAGTTATGTTGCTGGATATGCGATGGCAAAGGCAGCTATTGCTGCAGGTCACAATGAAGCGATTCTCGACATTGGTCTTGCGGCTTCAACCCGTGGAAACAGGGTGTTTGCAGCCCTAAAGGGAATGGTAGATGCTGGTATGGAGATTCCACACGGTGAAGATGTATTGCCGGATGACGATAGAATCAAAGGTTCACATATCGATGACTCGATTGCAAAAGCGATTGAGGCAGCAAAGAAATCAATTGAGGAGGCCTAATCATGAGCGATGAAGAATCCGAAATTGTAGAGACTGCACCAGCAATCGCCCCAGGTCTAGCCCTAGCCTTGGCTGAGGAAGAGGACGCACCCGTCCGCCGCCGCCGTGGCCCAGACCCACTAGCAGCCCTTCGAACTTGGCAACCACGTACTCGTCTAGGGCGAATGGTCGCAAATGGTGAGATTCTAACCTATGAGCAAGCACTGGCTACCGGACTACCAATCCGTGAAGTAGAGATTGTCGATGCACTACTGCCTGGACTCGAGGACGACGTCCTTGCAGTCAACATGATTCAGCGAATGACGGATTCAGGTCGCCGTGTCAGGTTCAACGTACTATGTGTAGTCGGAAACAGCGACGGATACGTCGGTTTGGCAATTTGCAAGGGTAAGGAAGTTGCTTCAACTATTAAGAAGGCTATCGATAAGGCCAAACTAAACCTAATTCCAGTGATGAGAGGAAATGGCTCTTGGGAATCTGGCGGGGGCCCTGGCACTTCGGTCCCACTGAAAATTACAGGACGCTCAGGTTCAACCAGAGTAACTCTGATGCCTGCTCCATCTGGAAAGGGTCTGGTTATCGGAGACTACGGTCGTAGAGTTCTACAATTGGCTGGAGTGACCGATGTTTGGAGTCGCTCTGCGGGGCAAACACGAACTACAATCAACTACGCCAAGGCTACTTTCAATGCCCTTGTCGAACTAAACAAAACAAGATTCGGTGAAGGCGATAAAAGACGCCTTAATATCACAAGTGGGAGGGGTAATCAATGACTTTCCTAATCGTAAGAGTTCGTAGTGATCGTGGTGTTGAGCGAAGTATTCGTGACACAATGGCTATGATGAATCTAACACGAGTTAACCACGCAACAATTGTACCTGAAAGCTCCACTTATTCCGGAATGCTTCAGAAGTCCAAGGACTTCGTCACATGGGGTGTAGTAGATGCAGGCACAATCGAGAACCTTCTCAAAGAACGTGGCCGAATGGTCGGTGACAAGCCAGTGGACGACGCTGCAATAAAAGCGGGATCAGACTTCAAATCAGTCAAAGGTTTCGCAAAGGCGTTAGCATCTGGAGAAGCTACAATGAAGTCTGTTGATGGATTAAAGCCGGTTCTACGATTACACCCTCCAAGAGGCGCAAAGGGCTGGGGTGGAGTCAAGAGAGCTTACTCTGTTGGTGGTGCTCTAGGATTCCGAGGCGACGAGATTTCTTCTCTAGCCGAGAGGATGATTTGAGGTGAATTAAATGGTATCAAGAACAAACAAATTCCGAGGTCGCTCCCGTTACCACGGTCGCGGTAAGAAGGCTGGTCGAGGTGCGGGTCTACGAGGTGGACGCGGTAATGCTGGAATCAACAAGCATCGCCTAATGACCCGTCTGAAGTACATGCCTGGTCATTGGGGGATGCACGGTTTCAACCGACATCCTAAGTTGAGAAAAGTCAATGTCAGTATCAATCTAATGCAAGTTTCTCAGATGGCCGAAGGCGATTCAATTGACCTGACAGAAATGGGCTATGACAAACTCCTAGGCAGTGGTCGTATCGACCGGGGCTTAAACATCTCAGTGGCTTCTGCAAGCGCTCGCGCTATCGAGAAGGTCGAAGCAGCGGGTGGTTCTGTGAATCTAAACGACGGTCTAGATGAAGAATGGGAAGAAGAGTGAATTACACTGTTTAGATATTTGAATTAAAGGTGGAAAAATGGTCGAGCGTCGTCCCTCAGTACTCGGAGTTGTAGCCCTCTCCGTTGTTTATTGGGGTGCTTTGGCTTGGTGGCAACAAGACACATTGTTCGGCACAGACTCAGATGCCCAAATGAAGGCAATGACAATGTTTGCCACATCTTTTCCATACGTCGGTTTTGTAATCTGGGGTACCTCTAATGATCTTCCGGAAAATATAGCAGAGATTCCGTATGTCGGACGGATGCTTAAGCCCGTAATCTGGCTAGCATTCATTGCATTCTTCTTCGGATGGGGGTTAGAAGATTCATCAACCGTTGGATTCCTACTAGTTGGTGTAGGCATACTTGGTCTTGGAGCAGGTCTCGCGCTAGCCTGTCTAATGTATTCGGGTTCTGAATCTAGTAGACTGTATGCACTGCAACGATTAGTCGATGTTTATCCATCGATAACAAAACCCGACGGACACGTTAGGTTCAATCAAAAATTGTGGACCACAACGCTTGTTCTAATCATCTACTTCATGATGACGAATGTAATGATTTGGGGGCTTTCCGATTCTACACTTGACGTCTTCTCATCATTCCGAGCGATTATGGCCGGTGCCTCTGGATCGATTATGCACCTTGGAATCGGTCCAATCGTTACTGCATCGATTATCATGCAATTGTTCGCTGGAGCTAAGATTATTCAACTTGACTTACAGGATTCTGCAGATAAGCAACTCTACCAAGGAGTTCAAAAGATTCTGGTTCTATTGATGATTCCAATTGAATCAATTCCTCAAGTGTATGGTTTCCTCGACCCACATGAGGAAATCATCATCCAATATGGCCTAGGTTGGGCAAATGCAATTATTGTGGCTCAGTTATTCATAGGTTCATATCTTGTTTTCCTGCTCGACGAATTAGTCAGCAAGTGGGGTATAGGAAGCGGTATTTCTCTATTCATTGCCGCAGGTGTTGCTCAGTCGACCTTCGTCGGAACACTATCTCCAATTGCGACAGTACAGGGAAGCCCATACTCATTGCAAAACCCTCCATCGGGTACGCTCCCAATGATTTTCTACACTCTGAGGACAGCAACCAATGCTGAATTAGTTTCACAAAATGGTTTCGAACTTATATTATTGAATCATGCAAATCCTGTTGCAGCATTGATTTCTTCGATTATCGTGTTCCTCGTAGTCGCTTATGCGGAATCGAGTAAGTTGGAGTTACCACTGACACATGGTAAGGTTAGAGGTCATAGAGGCCAATATCCAATTCGGCTTGTTTACGCGAGCAACATTCCTGTGATTTTGATGGCAGCTCTTCTTGCGAACGTCAATATGTTCACTTTGCTATTCTGGTCACACCCAGTCCTTTCTACAGTACCAATATTGGGCAAAGAAGGTTCGATGAGTATGGCTCATTGGTTCGGATCGTATGAGCCAGGAGCTACAACGCCATCGGGTGGATTTGCTTGGTACTCCTCTATGGTTAACGGTGTAGGTGATTGGTTGATTCCGTTATTGAATCAATCAGGAGATGCTTATGGTCACGAACTTTGGCAGATTATGGTGCATGTTATCGTCTATGTGACATTCATGACAGTAGGTTCCACGATATTCGCCAAGTTTTGGATTGAGACAACAAACATGGGTGCAAAGGACGTTGCAAAACAAATAGAGCGTACAGGGATGCAAATCCCAGGATTCCGAAAGAACCCAGTTGTTCTAGAGAGAATCCTAGAGAGATATATTCCACCTGTGACTATCTTCTCCGGTGCCTTCGTAGGTCTTCTGGCGGCAGGCGCAGATCTGCTTGGAACTGTAGGTAATGCTACCGGTACTGGTTTACTCCTCGCGGTTGGAATTATCCTCAGAACTTATGAGCAAATTCAGAAGGAACAAGCCATGGAAATGCACCCTGTGTTAAGAGAATTCTTTGGCGCAGAATGATTTGTTCCCACTCGGAATTAATCATTTCAAATGTCTAGAAAATTGAAGCGCGGCGTTTATATCTCAATACCACGGAATAGCCGCGCAGCACATCGATTATCAATCTCAGGCTTCTAGTCAGATTCATATACATAAGGTCGGTCGGCGACTTGCTGCGTCAGACTGGCGTTGGAGACTGAGGACTCTAGAGTCCGGTGATGTTCTCCATCAAGTCAGACGCACGCCGAGGAAATGCTGCCGCGAACTTAGTTCGTGGTTGAGAGGTGAACCACGTTCAACTTGACCCCCGACATAGGGGGTGCAAGAAGCAGATTATTTCGATTCAAATTCAAAAAATAGAATCGGTGATCCTGCGTCAATTTTCAATAAGAATCAGCAAAACTTGTGATCCACTCGATACTTCCGTTAGGATTGTGATTCCGCTCACGCGAAATCCGGTTGATCCTGCCGGAGGCTACCGCTATTGGAGTTCGATTAAGCCATGCGAGTCGAGAGTCTTAGGGACTCGGCGTACCGCTCAGTAACACGTGGGTAACCTGCCCTATGCTGGGGAATAACCTCGGGAAACTGAGAATAATGCCCCATAGTCCACCATGCCTGGAACGGTTGGTGGATCAAAGCCCCGGCGGCATAGGATGGGCCTGCGGCGTATCAGGTCGTAGGGGGTGTAACGTACCCTCTAGCCATCGACGCGTACGGGTGTTGGGAGACATAGCCCGGAGATGGATTCTGAGACACGAATCCAGACCCTACGGGGTGCAGCAGGCGCGAAAACTTGGCAATGCGAGAAATCGTGACCAGGGAACTCCAAGTGGCTGGGGTAAGACCCAGTCTTTTCTTGACTCTTAAACGGTCTTGGAATAAGGGGTGGGTAAGGACGGTGCCAGCCGCCGCGGTAATACCGGCGCCTCAAGTGGTAGTCGATTTTATTGGGCCTAAAACGTCCGTAGCCTGTTTGGTACATTCGTGGGTAAATCAACCAGCTTAACTGATTGAATTCTGCGAGCACGGCCAGACTTGGGACCGGGAGAGGTGTGGGGTACGCTCAGGGTAGGGGTAAAATCCTGTCATCCTGAGCGGACCACCTGTTGCGAAGGCGCCACACTAGAACGGATCCGACGGTCAGGGACGAAGCCTAGGGGCACGAACCGGATTAGATACCCGGGTAGTCCTAGGTGTAAACGCTGTGGACTTGATGTTGGGGGCGCTCCGAGCGCTTTCAGTGTCGAAGCGAAGGTGATAAGTCCACTGCCTGGGGAGTACGGTCGCAAGGCTGAAACTTAAAGGAATTGGCGGGGGAGCACCGCAACCTGAGGATTGTGCGGTTTAATTGGATTCAACGCCGGAAAACTCACCAGTGCCGACGGACAAATGAAAGCCAGTTTGATGAGCTTGCTGGATTGTTCGAGAGGTAGTGCATGGCCGTCGTCAGTTCGTACCGTAAGGCGTTCTGTTAAGTCAGATAACGAACGAGACCTCCGTCACCATTTGCTATCTTCTTCTCCGGAAGGGGAGCACTATGGTGGTACCGCCACTGTTAAAGTGGAGG
>NTJQ01000004.1 GCA_002457555.1 Marine Group II euryarchaeote MED-G37 | reverse complement strand
CCTAAGCCAAGTTGTAGTGCAACAAAGTTTGCTAGAATCAGATATTGAGAAAACATTGGAAGCCGCCCATGACTTGGGATTCTATCAAAGTCCAAAAAAAACTTCATTACGAGAATTATCAAAACGTCTCGGTATGTCAAAGTCCAGCGTATCTAATCATCTGAGAGCAGCGGAGAACCGATTGGTTGAGAAATACCTCGATGGCCGCTGAGTCATGGCGCGCGAGCTAATCCGCATCGAAGATGTTCATCGTGCCTTTGGCCCAGTGAAGGTTCTCGATAGCGTCAATCTCCGAATTGATGAAGGAGATAGAATTGGAGTGGTTGGCCACAATGGAGCTGGAAAAACCACGTTACTCCGAACTATTTCCAATCAAGATCAAGATGTTGGAGACATCGTATTTTCCCCGGGCCTTCGTCTTGCCTTTTTAACACAAATTCGAGATATAGATGAGGACGCGACCCTAGAAGAAGAAATCAACAGGAAAGGCCGCCAATTTCAGGAACTAGAAGAGGAGATTGTTGGATTGGAAGCAAAGATGGCTGAACCATCGTTCTATGAGGGTGATTGGCAACCCGACATAGACCGTTATCAGGAGCTTCAATCAATGATGGCTCGAAGCGGTGGTACAAATGTCGCAAGCCATGCTCAAGAAATTCTTCGGGCTCTAGATCTTGCTCATCACCCACTAGATATGTCCCTTGCCGATTTATCAGGAGGAGAAAGGGCTAAGGTAGCACTTGCAAGACAATTAGTGGGTTTATCTGAAATCGACGTTTTCTTCCTTGACGAACCAACAAATCATCTTGACCTAGCGACTCTAGATTGGCTAGAAGAGTTTCTAATTTCCTTCGAAGGAGCTCTGTTGATTGTAAGCCACGATAGATATTTCCTCGATCGTGTATGCAATGCAATTGTAGAGGTACAAGATACCCGGGCAAAGGGTTACCACGGGAATTATACTTCCTTTTTACAACAGAAGGAATTGTTCCTCCAAACACTTGCTGATAGAATCAAGAAGACAGAGGCAGAGGTCAAGCGTCTAACAGGTGCGCTTCAGTCGATGAAGCGTGCCAACAAGTATGACAAATCCATCTCCCAGAAAAGATTTCTATTAACGAGAGCACAAGGCGAATTGCGCTGGCTAAAGTCGTTGAAACCCCGTCAACGAAGAGGGCTAAATTTCCGACTTGAATCCACCGAAAAGAGTAGTCTCGAAGTTCTTGATTTCCACAATGCAACATTGACCTTTGAAGGCCTAAACCGCCCGATTATCAAAGGCTTAGAAGTGGCAGTGTCAAGAGGTCAAAAAATAGGAATTGTTGGCCCTAATGGGGCAGGAAAGACCACCTTACTACGCTTGATTCAAGGGGAGTTAAAACTCGATTCAGGAACTATTAATGTGAGGCCGGGCGTTCAGATAGGTTACTTCCATCAAGACCACAGGTCATTGAACTTTGATTTGACCCCTGTTGAACAGGTTAGAGCACTCAAACCTAGGATGGATTATGGGGATATACGGGCTTTACTCGGACGCTTCCAATTCACTAGCGAGATGGTCGAAACTAAACTGGAAAAATTAAGTGGAGGAGAGCGAGCTCGAATCGCTATGTTGAAACTTCTACTCGAAGATAATAATCTCCTACTTCTCGATGAACCCACCAATCATTTGGATACTGATGCTAACGAAGCATTAGAGGAGGCATTAGTTGAGTATGATGGAAGTATAATCACTGTTAGTCACGACCGATTTTTCTTGGACAGAATTTGTGATACGGTTTGGGAATTACCAGCCGATGGAAGTTTGTGGATATGGCCTGGAAATTATTCGGATTACATACGACGCAAGCGCGCCTCGGAATCTCAGTGATAGTGCAGAAAATCCCTCTAAAATTACCGTTATTCGGACCTGTCCGGCCCCCCCTCTATGTGCCCACAAGGCTCTCGACCCTTATGGTCGCAAGCCCAACCCCCACATTGACCGCCGAAAACAACAGAATCGAAATCAAGCGAGCACAACTCGCTGCTACCCTTGCTTTGCTAATGCTGAGTGCCCTTCTAGCACCATCGCTGTTAGCCGCTTCCGGCGAGGTAGAAGAGTTGGCAAATGAACCGACTCGGTTTCCAACGGCTAACGGAACTATCGATGATAGCGACGCTCAGACTCTACTTACCAACTTGAATGCAAACAATCCGATCGACGTCATGGGGGTAATGGATGACTCGAACAGGATACACCTTGTTTGGATTGAGAACACTAGCACACCACTTCTAAGGTATGCATTAATCCAGATTTCAACTGGCGTCGACACGGTCCTAATTTCGACTACGCAGGTTGGTGGTTCCAATGCCTCATCACTCTCTGGACCTTCAATGGTAATCGACTCACAAGGTAGAGTGCACATCGTTTGGGAAGTCACAGATACAGATATTCTCTACACCTTATTAGATCCTTCAGAGGATGACCTAGACGGTTCCTCTGGTGATATCCAGAATATGACAGTTGCATTCCATACCATTGCCGATGGTACCGGAACTCGCAACTCTCCAGACATTGCTGTAGATTCATTCGATGCGATTCACATTGTCTGGGTCGATACATACGATCCACAGGGCTTGTACTTCGGTAGTCCGCTAATTTACTACTGCATGCTTTCCCATGATGCCAACAATGGCTTCCAAGTTCTAATCAATTCAACAATGGTCACACCTGCTTTAGGTCATAGAGGCAATCCAGCAATTAGCATCGGTGCAAACAACACCGCTGTTATCGTCTGGGAAGATACAAGAGGTTCGATAGTTGAGTACGTTGGACTACTCGACTCGTCAGGTTCGATGACAACCGAGTGGGCCGATATGTGCGCAGTATTTTATGGCGGGATTCTGACAACAGGTGAGAACTTCGTTGGAATCAAGCCGATGCTTGAAGCCGCAAATATCACCGTTCTTGAGACCTTATACACACTCAGTGGAAATATGCACAATGCCAATCAACATGCGAATTGTGCTAATGCAATCACAACGGGCGACGATGGTTCGAACGGACCACGTTCGACCTATCTTGGCCAAAACGTCACCGATACAAGTGGTGGAATCAGACCTCTGACAGAAGTCATGTTCAATGGTTCAGCACTATCAATCCCCTCCGATTGGGGCTATAACTCTGAGATGTGGGGGCCAGGTTCTACATGGGTGTGTGAATCTTGGAGAGATTCTTCAGGTTCGATGCCGGGGAACCCTGCAACTGCTATCGATCATGCTTGGAATCCAAACGCCACCAAACTGATTCTTCCAGTATCGGACGAGGGTCCATTTGGAGGTTCACCGGCTCTTGATGCCGATGATTACCAAAGTATAGACGAGGCACACGATGCTTGCTTGCAGGCAGGCATAACTCCAGTTCCTGTTGCTGGTACTACTTCTTATGGTCCAAATACCAATACCAACGAAGATACAAGCGTACGCTACCACATGATGAACCTCGCTCAATGTCCAGACATGAACAATATCGGTATACACACACGTACTTGCGATGGTACATCTGTACGTAATACCAGTGCTGGTGGAGAATTATTTTACTACCCTACAGAAGAATTAACTGAATTCCACGGCGATTTCGAAATCGGTCATATCGCTAATGGATGGACTCAAGTCGGCCCGAGCAACTACTGGTGGTTCGCCCAAAGTGATCGAATTATTGATGGAAATTACACCGCGCAATCAGCTAACCTAACTCACAATGAACACTCAACTTTGGAATATGCTGGAGCAATGGCATCGGGTACTCTCTCATTCAACTATTCTGTATCTAGTGAGGCAAACTACGACTATCTCTTGTTCTGTATAGATAACCCAAATTGCTCTAGAAGCTCCTTTACCTCCGCTTGGTCTGGAGAAAGTAACGGTACCTATACAGCAACGGTTTCCCCTGGATATCACACATACACCTGGAAGTATGTCAAGGACGTTTCAGTGTCTCATGGAAATGATTCAGCTTGGATTGATAACGTACAGCTTCCAATTGCTTCATACACTGAAGAAATGAACAATATGGTGAGTGCAATAATCAACATAACAACAGGAAGTGGAGCGACCAACACTTTCCTCACTGTGTTGAACCCTTACTCAATTCTCTCGAACCCAAGGTCAAGTTGGTCCGTGGGAGATTCAGGACATACTATTGATGAAAACACAGGTCAATATCAGGAAGATATCGGACCAGATACCGAGTGGTATTGGAGAGAAGATGGCGCTGGCTGGGATACTGTTGGCCACCTAGTACTGGTCAATGATACTCAGATTTCTCAAGGCCATGGATGGGCATTAAATCCTGATGTCAATGTAGATGAGGATGGGAATATCCACATTGTTTGGATTGATGGTAGAGGTGAATTCCCTTCCAAAGAGGGGCCAAGTCAACTGCACTACATGCAACTAGATCCAGACAGACAGGGAGAGCTAGACGGAGAGCCTAACGGACTTGTATTGTCGGAAGTATCTACAGTGAAAGACACTGCAGTAATTTCCTCTAACCTGATTTGGGGGGCAAATCCAAGGGTCGATTTCGATCGCGATGATTCAATTCACATCACTTGGTTCGAATCAGGTGCAAAATGGGATGCAGATGTGGTTGAGCTTCGCTGGACTCGAATCCAATCTCCCGTGATGAATGGCTTTGAGGAATTACCCTTGAACCGTTATCTTACTCAGGCATATAGTGTTGTTAATACACGAACAATCACTGCAAGTCAAGATAATTTGATGGGGATATTTGGTAGTGAATTCGATGCTAGCGCCCAACCTATAGTCAAGTTCGCCTGGCCTGAGCGAACAATCGCTTGGACTGCAAATGATTGCACCGATGATGAATTTTTAGTTAACAAGTGGGATGTTTGTATGTGGAGCGAGGATTTGTACGATATGTCACTAAACCTTGAGCCAACAGAAACAGGTTATGTCACAATTGAACCGGACCAATCTATAGAAGTGGAAATGAATCTTCGCGCAATCCAAATTCCGGGTGAGGTAGACATCGTTACAATCGATGTAGGAGGTGCCCTTGATCAATGGGACATTACCGCTGGATTCGGCGATAATTATCAACCCACGACATCGATTACAGAGGGCACCTCGGAAGAGGTCAACTTACTAATTCGAGCTCCAGATGTACGTCAAGTCAATGAAGACCAGTCCTTTGATGTTGTAGTCAATATACAATCTTCCTCAGATCAGTTTGCAACTGCCGAGCAATTGGTAAGAATCAATCTAGTGAATAACAATGATTGGAATGACGATGACCAAGATGGAATCTTAGATGAATATGATTCGTGCCAGTTCGGTGAGAGTGGCTGGGAATCTACTGCTATGACTGATTATGATGGAGATGGCTGTAAAGATGAATCAGAAGATGTCGATGATGATAATGACGGAGTCGAGGATGCTTTAGATGAATGTCCAACCGGTGTAATGAATCCAGATAGAGTCGATGCAGACTTCGATGGTTGTGACGATATTCTCGAAGACACTGATATCGACGGTGACTCGGTACTAAACTACGAAGACCTATGTCCAGACGGCGCGCAATACTGGAATACATTCTCAACCGATTACGATGGTGATGGTTGCCGAGATATGGATGAAGACGATAACGACGATAACGATCCATATCTCGATGTATACGACGACTGCCCGACAGGAGTAATAGGTTGGACAGGAGCGGCCTACGACCACGATTCAGACGGTTGTCAAGACCATGAGGAAGACCTAGACGACGATAACGACGGAGTGCTAGATAGAGAGGATTCCTGCCCATACGGAATGCTAGATTGGACCTCTAATGATATTAGTGACCAAGATCGAGATGGTTGCAATGATGTTTACGAGGATGCCGATGTTGATGCCGATGGAGTGCTAGATAGAGAGGATTCTTGCATCTCAGGAAAATTCGGATGGGAATCCACGACTCTGAATGATTGGGACAGCGACGGTTGTCACGATGCTGAGGAAGATGATGATGACGACAACGACGGCTTGCTTGACTTCGAAGACTCGTGTATTCGTAGCTTAAGTCCAAACCTAGTTGATGCAGATATGGATGGTTGTGACGACCGTGGAGAAGACACCGATTTGGATAACGATGGAATCGAATCCTCAGAGGATAATTGTGAAACAAATCCTAATCCAGGATGGGTATCATCGCTTAATTCTGACCGTGATCGAGATGGTTGTGCAGATGCAACCGAAGACCTCGACGATGATGGAGATGGAGTTCTCGACACCGAGGATGCATGTCCTACCAGCACTCGAATTACAATCGACCATGATAGCGATGGCTGCATGGACGAATACGATCTTGATGATGACAACGATGGAGTGCCGGACACTAGAGATCAGTGTGCTCACGGAGCAATCGCCTGGATTTCTACAAAGGAAACAGATATCGATGGTGACGGTTGTCGAGATTCAATAGAAGACAAATCATTACCCCGAGGAATTGTTCAGACTATCACTGATTCACCAGTCCTGCTAGCGGCAATTTCGGGCTTAGTTCTAATTGTGCTGTTGGGGGCAGTTCTACAGCGTCGCTCAGAACGCCGTAGTCAAGCCGGAGTTAGAGACAATACACGAGATGTCATGGATTCTATGCGAGACGAGGACGAACTATGGGCGGTGAAGACTGAAGCCATACAAATTCCTAGTAAGGCTGAGGTAGAGGATGACAGTCAATACCTTAGATTAGTCGAAACCGGTTATTCACCTGAAGTTGCGAGGGCAATCGTTGCCTCTGAGGATGCAGTTAGAAAACAGTCTGAGGAGTGAACTCCTATGACCGAGGGTTTGGATGGCATATCGCCATCCTTTCCCTCGAAACCAGTATTGAGCACCTTGAAAACTCCAAGGGGGGACTGAGGGTTGCGAGGCAACCACATGAGAGCAGTCAGAGTAGAGTGCGCATTCTCTGCTATCGAGCACGACTCTAGAGCCCAAGCAGGCTTGCAGTGCATTTCTTGGGACTTCCGTTCGATGCTTGGTATGGTAGATGGAAATCTGCGAATAATGGTCGAGTGTATTACCATCGATGGCAATTGTCCACGCGATGGGACATATGTCGATGGAATTCGTATTGTCCAGATCCTCGAAGAGTGGCAATCTGATATCCTAACCCATCATCTCGTTGTTCTGGAATTTTCATCAGACTTTGTTGGCCATTACTTTCATGGAGGAGATTTGGCAATACTTGCTGGTTCAAACTTCACGGCCAATGGCTTGGTGTTACAAATCGCAGGCCGGCATGAATCAATGGTTCGCTTCCTGTCGGATGTCCGGACTAAGATTTCCGTCGAGCGTGTTACCACTGCGAAGGGTTCGGAGGGTTTGGTTCAGAAGGGCCCTACTTTGCAACAACACCGAGTTGTACGACTAGCACACGAAAGTGGCTGGTATGAGGCGCCAAAGCGCACATCAATTCGAGAATTAGCAGACAAGCTCGGCCTTTCCAAGTCAACAGTTGCAGAGCAATTGGTCAAGGCTGAGGGCGAGATAGTTGCGAGTTTCCTAGACTCCTCCATGGGTTCTGAATGAAGCCGCAATAGTGGATATTCATAGGGGCAAAACCATTCGCACTAATTGAGATGGTACAATGAGTAAGATTCCAGCTGTCAAGCTACAGCAATTAATGGGTCTTGACGAGTATGAATTGACCTTAGCCATAGATAGGGTAGCGAGCGAATTGGGGATCTCTTCAGAAGAGGTTCAGGCAGAATTAGATTCGGTAAATCCAGAGTCTTCAACCAACCAAATTGCTACATCGCCTACCGCTGAAAAACCAAAACGAAACTCGATCTTCTCACGCAATAAATCAGATACAGGAGACGACTCTCCAACATTCGTATCCGATGTGTCAAAATTCAGGGTATCGTATGATCCAAGCCATGAAGGAAAGAAGAGACAGAAGCACGTCAATCAAGCGATTGTTTGCACTAATTGTTCGGCCCCTCTTGGCATTCCGGATATTCGTCCAATCAAGGTAACCTGCCCCTCGTGTGGCGTTGAGACTACTTACGAGAGTTAGATACCCCAGTAGCGATTACTTCCGTCGTCGTCAGTTTCCGCAGTAACCGAATCAATTGCAGTCCTCAGAAGATAGTAGAAGACAATCGCGATAATTGGGAAGAACCAGGTGTCTGAGACATTGCCAGCGGTGATGTCGTAATCTCCGCCACCCAACTCAGCTAGCGTGACCTCAATAACAGCCTTAGTAATTGAATAAATTACTGCACCAAACCCTAGCAGAACCATACTTTGACCGGTGAAAGAACCTTCCTTCCAACGTAGAACACCAAGTGAGAGAACAAAGGAGAAAGCCGCTACTAGGATCCAAGTCAATGCTTGGTCGATTGCGATTATCCACACTGCAAAATCTCGATTCACTGCATCCAATTCGAAGGAATCAATTCGAGTGAATGTATCCAAAACATAGGTATTCAATTCTGCAGGGTCGCCGTAGAAAACCGAATAGAAAGTCAAGATAGAAAATAGAACCGAAACAATCGATAATCCCCATAACAAAGAGGACCAAATTCCTCCAGTAGCGCTTTCTCTCATATCTATCATCAGTCGTTCCAATTGGTGTTCCCAACCCAATCCCTTGGCCAGAATCCAGATTCCAATAATCAATGGCATGGACCCGATTAGAACGGCACCATTTGGCAAAATCAATCCAAGTCCGAATATAATCAAAAACAAGGCCGCAGGGACGAGTAGACGGGCCCTCCAACGAGGGTCTTCGATAGCCTTGGCGATGTAGTAGTAAGTGCTCTCAATCCCCTTTGATTGTCTGACGATGATTTTCTCAACATGGTCGACTCTGACTCTAGAGGTTAGGATAGGTAGCGATGCCTCATCATCTGCTCCATCAGTTACTAACACCGCTGTATCCGGCTGAAACTCCTGAATCACTTCGTCGAGTTGACTAGCGATTGCTCGATCGGACCGAGGTCCGACTCGAACGTCGCCTGTTAGAATTGCAATCTCAATCTCATCATCACCTTCATTCCTTTCATTCAGACGATCATGATGATGAAGAGCCCCCAGAATCGCGTTTGTATCGGATTCTTCAGGGTCAGCAATGCCTAGCTTTAGGGCTGCGGTCAAGGTTGCTTTACGTCCGATAACCGGCCCTCGAATTCCAGCTTTAACACCGAGATCATTGTCTCTGTCAATGGTGATAACGAGTGTCCGCACCATACTGGAAGCCTCCGTTGCGAAGTGCAATGAGGCCTTCCCCATTATGAAGAATCGGCAGGATTGCTCGTTTCAGAAGCACCTTCTGTGCGTTCTTTGGTGTCTTCGGATTGAGACAAATGACCTTCATTCTGGTATCGTCTTCGTTGCTTGGCTCTGAGATATTTTAGCGGATGGTTCATCCACTCTTGATCACACAAACGATCGTCTCCCGGATTTACAGGGCAGCGAGCACCAGTTTTCAGTGCAGAGCATCCGTGAGGTGTGTATTGGTGTTCGTAGATGTGTCCCACTTGATATGATGTGGTTTCGGCATTGTAGTCGGGGGCGTTTGCGAAAAACGAGCAGGTGATTTCTGGCGTATGCTGCATTGCTCTTGACATAGCGGCCAAAAATACTCGTCCTGTGTGATTGACATTGATGCCCTGACTCAATTCAGCCACTGCAGATTCGAAGCAAGGCGGCCAATCCTCTCGCACGGCGGCCGTCATAGGCATCTCAGCGCTTACCCGTTCAGATAGCAGGCCGAGAATTCGATCGACTGGATCGGCAAACAGCCCCGCAAAGGCATCGTCCATCTTATCCATCCTGTCGGTACAATCCTCAGTCAATGATTGACGAACTCGCTCCTTCAATAGGCGTGCAGTACGCTGTTGACTGTTTTCTCCACTAGCAGGATCCATTTGCACCCAGCCTTCCTTCACCGGCCGGTTTACCAGTCTCCAATACCCGCCGGTTATTTTCGGACATAGTTCTAAGAAATCTACCATGGGAACATGATAGATGATTTCAGTCGTACCGGCAGCCGGTTCACTACGAATATCGGACAGATAGGTGCGGGCGATAATTTCGAAGTGACTTGCATCTATTCCAAAAAGTTGGTCTGCTCGACTCGACTCACCTTCCACCCAGCGGTTCAGCAGTCGTTCTTCGAATGAAGCACAGACGACTAGCATAGCGTGTAAGAAGGATAGAGCCTCAGTCATACGACCAACGTCAGAGGACAGGTCGACGGTAGTGGTTGAGTCAACTCCCTCCTTGTGAACAACCGATTCGACTAGACGTAAACTTCCACGCCGTCTGATATCTTCTAACCAAGGCTCTTCGATAAGCCCTTCAACAGAAATTCCATTGCCATTTAGTTGGTTACGAATGAAGTTTCGACTCTGTGGAAGGAAGGGGTAGCGCGCTAATACGGACTCATCTTCGATGGCCGGTGGAGTGAGCGGCATTGGCATTGTAAGCCGCAATATATCGAGAGGGTATTTCAAGACTCACCGAATCCTTCCACTGGAGAACTGTCTGATGCAGCCTAAACCCACCGACCTCAATCCAGTTGACGAGCGTTTGCTCGAACTACAGAATGAGGTGCGTGAACACTTCGGTTGGGGACTCCAAGCAGATATCGATAGCGCGCTTGCCTTAGCCTCTAAATTAGATGATTACGAGATTGAATCTTGGTCAAAACCTTGGAGAGCACAAACAGTCGCTTCTTTGCATAGGAGATTGGTACTCCGAGACACCAAGGTTGCTATTCTTGGCGCGGCGATAACCACAGACGAAGTCGAAGAGATACTGGAAAGTAACTGCCTCCTCATTGCCGCAGATGGCTCATGTGGAGTATTGGATACACTTCCTAATTCAGTCTCGGAGCGGGCTTGGTCGCGCTTGGTTTGCATCGTTAGTGATGGGGACGGCGGAGAAGGCACGGTTGCCGCAGTTAAGCGGGGCGTGCCGGTAATTTTACACGCTCATGGCGATAATTCTGATTCATGGTCGGAATTGTTAGAATTGGCAAGTTCTCAACGTTCGCCTCCACCAATTGTACTTACTCATCAAACACCCGAATCGATTGAAGGAATGCACAATCCTGGTGGTTTTACTGACGGCGATCGAGCGGTATGCTTCGCACGAGCATTAGGAGTGCAAAGAGACGATATCTTACTTCTTGGAACTCGAACAGATCTAGTAGGAGAGTGGTCAGGAACGACCAACCCTAAACGCAAATTGGTCAAACTTCAGTGGATGGCTGAGGTTCTACAACATTTGGGGTTCCTAGTCTAAATTTCAGAGAAAGTCGCTTAGTGTCATTACAGTCACAGTATCATCATTGAACAGAGAATCTACACTATCGGATAACCAATCGACACGCTGTCTTGTGTAAAGGTCAACTCCGTAATTCTCCATGACGTGTTGAGTGACTTTGATGTATTTTCTTACAGAACCTTCCGATACAGTCAGCACTACATTTCCGCCACACATAGAGGAGTCTTCATCTCGCCCATTGGAAAGTGTAGGGCCCCCATCCTGGTTTCCCTTACGTTGAATACAACGCCCCGCTAACGGCATTCTTCTGTAAGACTCACCACATCTAACACAGCGAACTTTCTGTCTAGTGAAAGCAACAAGATTTCCTCTCAAATCAGGTAAGAAGTGGGATTCAATCACCTGACTTGCAACCTTAGAAACATCAACCGGACGTAACTTTGATCCGAGTTCTAATTGAGCAGTCATCTTGTCGACCATCGTCTTCAGAGTCTTGTATGACGAATTAGCGGGCCCCGCATCTAGAGCGCCGGAATCGTGAGTCCAGCCATATCCGCGGAGGTCACCATTAGTACCGAGACGATGCTCTACAATCTCGATGTGAGACTTCAACTCGGCAGGGTGCGGCTGTGCTTGAGATGCCTCGTAGAAAGCCCTAGGGTACTGCCATGAACAGTCGACATTCAATGCCTCTTTGTCAATCTCTGAGGGATTGAGCCTAGTGGTCAATACTAGAGGTGCATCCATTCTGCCTCCCCGATTGGCCGGAAGAATCGATCTTGAGAAATTCAACAAACCATCCATTAGCATCATGATACTGTCTTCATCACCATCGCAATTACGACGCTTTGCCGCGTGGAATAGCGGGTGGGCATAGCCGGCCGATGCGTCGGTCCAACCAATGATCCGGCACAATACTCCTCCGGAGGTGTGGGGAGCCAAACCAATTGCTAGATGGCCAACTAAATCATCAGCGGAGTTTACGCTGTAGAAGGGTTCCATTTCATAGAATCGAGTAAGTAACTCATCGACGAAATTACAAGTCGAAGTCAAATGCTCTATCGCTAGCGAAGAAGGAATGAAATCTTGAGGAAATAATTCTAGAATTTGTTCATCTCCGGTTAATTGTTTACCGTCGACGTCATGAGTGTATCCTAGTTTACTCAATATCTCCCAGGATGTATGGATTTCAGAAGGTCGAAAATGGGTTACCGGAACATCAATCATATCGTATCTTGCCGTCCCGTCCCTAAAGACTGAGAGCTCATTTCTTGCTCGTAGTATACCTTTTTCCATCGGTTCAGGTGTTTGTCCATAGGACATTAGGCCCTTTACTGCCTTGATTTTTCCTGGCAACCGGTCTAGGCCGAGAGAGCGTCGTTTTACCTCAAGTAATCCTGCCACTGGAATGCTAGTCCTTTGACCTAATCTTCGAGGATTTCTATTTCCTCTGATCGGCCGAGGGCGAGTTTTCCCTCCACACTCTTCTGGGATAGAGGCATCCGGGCGATTGTGGCATCTTAGCATCGGCGACTCCATACCACATTTTGCACATATTCGAGGCCCGGTCTCTACCCGGATATGACCTCGCTTTGCGGCTTCTCCTAGCAAGCGCTGGGGCCCACCGTGGTCGCCGATTGGGAACAATGAATGGACTAATGGCTTCATTTCACGCCTACTTGCTTTCTCAGGCCGCCCCATTCTTGAACCGACTCGGCAAGGTACTGCATCTTCCCACCTAAGATTAGATAATTTTCTAACCAACCAAAGCGACCTGTCTACCTCGTGATCGTCTAGGATATGTTGGGCGGCCATCAATTCCTTCGGTTCTGGCGGCCCTGGGTCTTCGATTGCTTCAGCCGCCTCATCGCCTTCTTTCTCAGTCTCAGCGATACTCATCCCTCGTTGTCGTGCAGCGGTTTGTGCCCTGACTCGCTCTACGTCACGCTCTGCCTCAACCTCCTCCCTTCGAGCGTATTCCGCTTGTAGGGTATCGGTTGAAGCTCTAATTTTGGCTACTCGATCGGTGATATGTGGCCCTGCATCGGTGCGTATTTTGATTTGCGAACCTTCAACCTCTAGTCCTAACCCTTCCAATAGTGCATCCCAATTAGATGGAATCACAATATCGCCACGGCGATGGTGGTGTTGTATTCCTAGAACCAATAGTGAAGATTTGATTACTCCATGCGTCTGGACTTTCGTCCATCTCGGCCAAACTCCAGTCGAAGGTGTATCAAGCCCAATATCCTCAAGTTTTTGTTCAGGCGACCACCCCTGAACGACATCAGGAATCCTTAGCCCCTTACTCTTGATTTTGGAGTTTAGCAATGCCTCGATTAATTTCCCAGTAAATGACAGTGGAAGGTCCGACCACCACGGGTTGAATGGAGGCGGGGGGGCCGTTCCGAATTTGCTACATATTTGCTTAATTTGCCGCCAATCCATCTCGAGGTTGCGAAGATAGCGATTCCAATCCCGCTTACGTCTAACGCGCTCTAAAGCTGGTTCTCCGCCACGACTAATCGCACCATTAAACGGCAACCCAGGAGGTAAATGGTCTCGATTAACACCAATTATTGAGGCGAATTCTTCGACCTTTTGCGGCTGATTGAGGTTTTCCGCGAGGTCAGCAGCCCACCAGTCTTTATTGTAGGGTGATGGGACTAGATTCTTGTTATTCTCAAGGAACTCCCCAAACCCAACTAACATCTCTCCAGAATCCCAAATGCTGGCAACATTATCCTTGATACTATTCCATTCATCTATCGAATCTATCCTATGGAATCCTCCATCTTCCAGCAATACCATTGGTCCTTCGATATCGACAGTTGGAGTAACCGCAGCCGCCTTTCCGGGACGCTCGACTTTCATCTGAGTTCCAACAGCAAGGAATCCTTGCATCGCTTCCATAGACACAGGATTGACTCCAGCGGCAGCCAATCCAGATGCCCTACTGCGACCATATCTTATTCGAAAAGCGCCAGGCTGACTAGGTTCACCGAAAACGGGGCGGCCAGCGATTACATCCTGCATAAATCGAGAATCCGTTTTGATTACTCGACGCTTGAATGAATTATCCTCTTCCTCAGTTTTTCCTTTGGAGGCGAAGTGAGCAATGAAATCCCATCCGGGGATATTTAGCCGGTCCGTGTGTTTCTGAACCTTGGGGGCCTTGAGACATAGACCCTCACCAATTACGAGTAGAACTCCACCTCTAACTCGGGCTCCCTCAATATTGCGAACTTCCTTATATCCTGAACATTCGATATCCTCCGTGGACTCTCCGTTAATCATCACCGGACAGGCTCTGACAATCATTTCAATTTCTTCAGGCGGAGGCTTGTACTGCAATCCTTTTCGATACAGGCCAAATTCTTCCTTTACCCTCTCAACTTCAGGAGTGCTGGGGATGTATCGATTCAAACCTAACTCACGCCTAACCATGTCTCCAATCAGTACACCGAGAGCCTGTGCGGTACCTCCTGCGGCTCTAATTGGCCCGCAGAACTCGATTGATAGGAACTCAGTTCCATCCTCATTATTTAGAATCTTAACATCGCCGATGCCCTCCAAAGGTGCGACTAGAACAGCCTCGGTAAGTACCGCTAAACCAACACGAAGGCCAGTGTCGATTGAGCGTCTAACATCAGCCGTTAGTTTGTGCATTCTTTTCCCAACGTCGACCGCGATTTGGATCGAAGCCGTCTCACGATCGACCTTGCCGAGCAACTTACGTAAATCATCCTCAATTCTAATGGGGTCTTCTTCTGGAGTTGGTCTAAGGTATTCTTCAAGCAATTTCTCTGTCCTACTTGCCAAGTCCGCAGCACGTGGAATTTCAACAGTGTCAGCGAAATCCAACCCCTTGGAGCGAGCCTCTTGAGCGATCAGGTAAGCCTTCTCAGTATTTTCTTCAAGCCAGTTTCTGTATGACTCTAGTTCGCTAGAAAGACGAGCCTCGTCGACTACGATTTCGGGGCTGTCCTGACCTATCATGTCGCATACGCTCCGCTGCTGAACATTCGACTACCGGACTAGACCGTCCAAGAACATTCACTGTCTTCCCGCTCTTTCAGGACCGCCCGAGTGCGAACCTTCATCCGATTACTACCAAGCCGAAATGGAAGGGAAGAGGCATGTCGACTACGGTTGTGGAAGCAAAACAACGCCTAATCGAGCGCGTTCGCGATTTAGCATATCTCCATTCTCCGGATGAATTATTCACTCTTGCGAGTGGCCGAAAGAGCCCACATTTCTTTGACATGAAGCCAGTAATGATGGATCCAGAGTGCGCCCACCTAATCGGGGTACTGCTCCACGCCGAAATCGAATCGATTGGCGGAGTCGAGGCGGTTGGCGGACTTGAATTAGGAGCGGTGCCGCTCACCGGTATTGCAATTGCAAAGGCCGGAAAAGGATCAGATCTCCGTGGCTTTCTAGTTCGTAAGGAAGCAAAGGGCCGAGGTGGTCGCAAAACAGGAAATCCTCCGGGTATAGAAGGCTCAACTCTGCGTGAAGACGACCGTGTGGTTTTGTTAGAGGATGTGACCACAACTGGCGGCTCGGCTTTGAAAGCCGCCACTCGACTAATCGATATGGGCTGCGACGTTGCGGCTTGTATTACAATTCTAGATAGAGAGGAAGGAGGTCAAGATGCCTTCCAATCTGCAGGAATTAGCTTACATCCTCTAATTCTACGCTCCGACGTAACTGGTGAGTGAATGTCGGAACATGTAATTGATTCTAGCGAGCCGTACCACCCTGAGAAACTCGAGAAAAAGGACTACGTTGGAGCTGCTGCTTACTTCGAATTAGATTTGAGATCAGGAATTATCCTCAAAGTCGAAGAGTTTCCGGAGATGCGAAAACCCTCTTACAAAATCGAAGTGGATTTCGGTCCTGTTATTGGCAGGCTTTGGAGCTCGGCCCAGATTACCAACTATTCTCGAGCAGAGTTGGTCGGACGGAGTGTAGTTGGAGCATTGAATCTCGGCGACAAGACGTTACCGACTGGTTTTGTTAGCCAATTCCTAGTCCTAGGCGCCTTAGACCCAGATGGTATAGTTAGGCTGTTAGAACTACCAAAAGAAGTCAAACCTGGGTCGATGGTTGCTTAGTGATATTGAATAACCCGGGCGTAGTTCCAGAAATCATGCAAGAAAAGGCGGGTTACGCCGATAGCGGCCAAATTATGTCTGTAGAATTCGACAGAAAAATCATCATTTATTGGTGGTTAATGGCTAATTTAGGCCTCCTGACGACATTTATAGGAATCCCATTGATGCTGATTTGGATTCCATTTGGTTGGATAGTTCACCAGAAGCAGTACGAACATATGAGCGGAGCCCTAACTACTCGTTCTCTCAATATGCGTATGGGTTGGTTATTCAAAAAACAACAGAACATTGCTCTAGACAAACTTACTGATGTATCAATTTCCGAAGGTCCAATTCTGAAAGCACTCGGAGTTGTAAAGATGCAATTCGAGACAGCCGGGGCTGCACCTTTCATACTGTCCGGGGTGAAAAACGCAGACCAATTCCGCGATGTCGTACTTCAACACAGGGACTCATTGATGGCAGCCCCAACTCAACATTCTAGCCCTTCAACAGAATCCGGTGACGTTTTAATTGAAATCAGAGATTTACTCAAGGAAATCAATTCCAATCTGGTCAGCGAAGAGTGACAATTCAATCGTCATGCTATTGGACTAGACGCCCCTCGTAGGGGTCATGCCTACTATGGTTAGAATGACGACAAGCACCGGAGATATTGACATAGCACTGTATACAGAGGATTGCCCTGAGACAACAGGCAACTTCCTCAAATTAGTCGATGAGGGATTCTACAACGGATTACACTTCCATCGCGTAATTAAGAATTTCATGATCCAAGGCGGATGTCCAAGGTCAAAGGATCCTCTCGATGGAAGAGCAGGAACAGGCGGCCCTGGTTGGAAAATTCCTTGCGAGTCATCCGCTTTGGCAAAAAAACACGACAGACCGGGCCTATTTTCCATGGCAAACGCAGGGCCTAATACTGGAGGCTCACAATTCTTCCTAACCACTGTTCCAACACCTTGGTTGGACGGAAATCATGCGGTTTTTGGAGAGGTTATCGAGGGTATGGAAAATGTCTACAAGATTGAGAACTGTGATACTAAGCCTGGAGATAGGCCTTATGACCCTCAAAAAATCATCTCTGTTCAGCGTTTGGAAGAGTAACCGCCGCACAGAAAGCCAATAATTAATTTTATTAATAACTAATTAACCGGCTGTTTATGGCCAAACACAGAGCGGGCGACCGCCGGATAATCAGTATCAGCATACCCGAAGAGCTTGCAAGGAAGTTAGATAGAAGGGTCGGAAAGGGCCGAAATGATGGCAGATCCGCTACAATAACAAAAATGATTCAAAGCGGTTTGGAAACCGAGCAAATTGCACCATCGCAAAACTCCTCTATCCAGCAAAGAAGCGCATCCGGTGTAACAGGTGAAATTAGAATCGAAAGAGACACCATGGGTGAGTTAGAAGTTCCGGCGGACCGATACTTTGGGGCACAAACCGCCCGTTCATTAATCAACTTCGATATAGGTACAGATAAGATGGCTCCATCATTAATCAGAGCCTTTGGAATACTAAAACAAGCAGCAGCAGAAACTAATGTCGAACTCGGCCAACTCGACCCTCAGATTGGTGCTCTAATCTCTTCAGCCTGTGACGAGGTGATATCTGGTTCATTGGACGAACATTTCCCACTCCGAGTTTGGCAAACGGGGTCTGGAACACAGACTAACATGAATAGCAACGAAGTCATTGCTAATCGAGCAATAGAGATGGCAGGAGGTGAATTGGGTAGCAAATCGCCTGTGCACCCTAATGATCACGTAAATCGTGGTCAATCCAGTAACGATACTTTTCCCACAGCGATGCATATAGCAGCCGCCGAGGAAATTCACCATCGATTATTACCTGCAGTTCGATTACTGCACAACGCTCTCGCAGTAAAGGCCGATGAGTTCGAGAATATAGTGAAGATTGGCCGAACTCACCTAATGGATGCAGTACCACTAACTCTAGGCCAAGAGTTTGGAGGCTATGCTTCAATGCTTTCATCCGATATCCGCCGAATTGAAGCAGCATGGGACGATTTACTGGAGTTAGCATTAGGCGGAACAGCAGTTGGAACGGGGCTAAACACCCATTACGAATTCGCGGACAAAGTCGCTGATAGAATCGCCGAGAAGACCCAATTACCATTCGTCTCGGCAGAAAACAAATTTGCGCAACTAGCGGCTCATGATGCAATTGTTGCTGCATCAGGGGCACTAAACACTCTAGCTGCAAGCCTAATGAAGATTGCAAACGATATTCGTTGGATGGGCTCGGGCCCCCGCTGTGGCTTTGGTGAATTATCTCTACCAGCCAACGAACCAGGTTCTAGCATAATGCCAGGAAAAGTCAATCCAACTCAAGCCGAAGCGATGACTATGGTATGTTGCCAAGTAATGGGTAATCACACAGCAATTAGCGTCGGAGGTAGTCAAGGAAATTTCGAACTCAATGTGTACAAGCCCTTGATGATCTACAATTTGCTACACAGCACCAGATTACTTGCAGACACTTGTAGGGCCTTTACCGAGAAATGTGTTGATGGACTTGAGGCCAATGAAGGAGTGATTGCATCCCATCTAGAAAATAGTTTGATGCTGGTCACAGCTCTCAACAACCACATAGGGTACGATGGTGCAGCAAAGATTGCTAAACATGCACATTCAAGCGGTTCTACACTTAGAGAGTCTGCGCTTGAACTGGGCCTGGTTACAAACGATCAATTCGACCAATGGGTGAAACCTAGAGAAATGATTGGGCCTAAAGATTAGTCCGACTGGATGTTGTTCGTAACAAGTGAAATCTAACTTTGAGGGGAGAAATACTCCGCAATGATTGATAGTTAGATGGAATGGGGCTCAGCCGTACTTTGGTACAAGGTGGGAGTAGCAGGGGGTTCTGCACATGGGGGAGCATCCCCCCCTACTATCTCCGCAGGGTCCGGTTCCATCCGGGCTTGCGCCCTTTTTTTCCCGGGTAGATGACTACATTGCTCCGAGGAGCTGTTTCGTCGTTTCCCGCTTTTTCGAGGAT
Source organism: Marine Group II euryarchaeote MED-G37 (assembly GCA_002457555.1). GTDB lineage: Archaea > Thermoplasmatota > Poseidoniia > Poseidoniales > Thalassarchaeaceae > MGIIb-O1. The sequence goes on along the minus strand of NTJQ01000004.1, from coordinate 78,657 downwards.
CGCTCCCCGTTTCTGCGTTTCCATTTCCCTCTCCGGCTCTCACCGGTTTGTTTTTTGGAATGAGTGCCGGTCCTCCACGCGTCTCCGCGCTCTTGTTCCCGCTGTGTTTCCCTCTGGTTTCTTTTCCCCTTCCTTACGTCCGGTTTTCGTCTTCCTTTGTTCCCCACAAATCCGCCTCAAGCTTTTCCCATCTCTGGTTCTCTCGCTCTTTGCTTATGCACTCACGGTCTAGTTAGTTGGCACGGTATGCGTTTTCCCTGCCTAAGCAGTGCGGTTGTGTTTTCCCCAACTTTCCCTGTGGCTTCTTTCCCCTTTCTTTCGTCCGGTTTTATCCACCTCAGTTCGACCGTATCTCCCCTGACCCAAGTGCCAGGTTTGATTATCCCCGGTCTCCTTGCGGTTTCCGGTTCTACCACCCCGAGTTCGGGGTTCGGTTCTGTGGCCCGCGGTGTTTGCCGAAGCAAGCACCACACCACTCTCCCTGAGCGGCAAGTTTGGTCTGAAAGACAGAGGCTAATAAACATTTCGCTAAATGAGGTACTGTGGACCGGAAATAGGGGTCATAGGGTGTTAATTTCCACTGCACTTCAGGCCGGGAATTATCGATTTCTTAACATCCTTAGACGAGCTCTAAGCTCGGATTCTTTCGGGTCATTTCTTGGTTCGGAGAAACTAGGGAAATCAATCCTTCTTTGTGCTACTTCGGATTCAATCACGAAAACTCTCCCTTGCTCATCACCCATCACTAGAATATCATCAGAGGAATCCATCAGACGTATACGAGAATCATGGGGAATAAAATGATGCTTTCCATTTTCACGGTAAGTGTCATCCTGTGTAATTTCCCGAAACAAACCTATCTTATGTTGATGTGAAGGTCTGGAATCTCTTGAGTCATAATACGATAGCCAGATACTGGTTCCAAGACCTGCGACGGCATCAATGGAACCATTGATTTTTACAAGATCAGTGCGATTACCTTGAATGACTAATCCGTCTTTTGTAATCGCTCCAGTTCCTTCACATCCAGAATAATAATAAAAGCCAGTTGAAGTCCCATATACAAATCCAAAACCAGTAGATTTCACTGCCGTCACATCACTTCCAGTTACTCCAAAAGACAATCTCTTTGTTAGCTGTGGATCATTTTCCCATACCCAGTTTTCTTCCTCAGGAGATTTGGAATAAGGACCAGGTGCGTAGAAAAAATCGGCACTACAATCTCCACAAGTAACCGGGGATCTTCGTATATCATATCCGTTTTCATAAGTAGAAAGTGGTTTCAAAATGAATTGCAATCGCTTTTCTCCAGAAGATATCTTGGCCACACCACAACGAGGTAAGCCAATTCCGAGTAGAAGGCTCCCTTCTTTGTCCAAGCCTATGTGCCATGGCTTCTCTGAGATATCCCAGCGCTCGAGTTCTTTACCATCCGCATCGAATCGCCATACTGTATTCTCAATAAAGTCCGCAACCTCTAATTCGTATACAGAAGAAGTTGCCCAAACAATCCCATCCAAAGCAACGACATAGTCACTAGCGCCTTCTAACTCTCTATTCCAAAGGATGGAGCCATCACTCACATCAATTGAATACAGCGAATCTGATGATGTAACAAAAAGAGTATCTAAATCAAGAGAAAAATCTGATATTGGGCCATCAATCGAAACTCTCCAGCGTTCAACTCCGCTGGAAGCATCCCAGGAAACAAGTAAGCCATCGTGCGAGCCAGCGAATAGTAAATCCTCGACTAGAAGTAATGCGGAACAGGAGCTAGAAAGGTCTCGCACATAGGAGGAGATAGACTCAATGGAAAGTCCGGTCACAAAGCCGCTACTCGACTGCCAAATATCGTAGTTTTGTATCTATGTGGTCAATCCATAGAGTCGCTCGACCTTATCGCGAAGATATTCTACGAATGCGTCTGGAGATGGCGGTGAACCGGTTGCCTCCTCGATTAAGGCGGCTGGCTCAAGGATACTCCCTCGCGCGTGCACGCGCGCGCGCATCCAGTTCAAAATCGGCGCAAAGTCTCCGTTGCGAATTTTCTCATCATGGTCTGGAAGATCTTCTCGTGCCTTGGCAAGAAGTTGCGCTGCGTAGAGGTTTCCGAGGGTATAGGTTGGGAAATACCCGAAGGCACCCATAGACCAGTGTATGTCTTGTAGAACCCCGAGAGTTCGGTTTGGTGCTCTGATCCCTAGGAATTCTTCGTACATATCGTCCCATACCTCAGGGAGATCGTCGACTTCGATTTCACCTGCGATTAACCTCTTCTCGACTTCATATCGAATCATTATATGGAGATTGTAGGTAGCCTCGTCAGCTTCTACGCGAATCAAACTAGGCTCGACTAGATTAACAGCCCTCCAGAGATCTTCTGCACTAACTCCATCCATATTTTCTGGGAAATTTTCCTTCCAAATTGGCAATGCCCATTCACAGAATTCCCTGCTTCGACCAACTTGATTTTCGAATAGTCTACTTTGACTTTCATGTACACCCAGTCCATTGGCCTGTCCAGCAGGTTGGAAGTCTAGGTTACGCGGCCTACCTTGTTCGTACAGACCGTGTCCCGTCTCATGCATTGAACCGTATAACGACCCAAATGGATCACTTTCTGAATACCGAGTCGTCCAACGTACATCGTCAGGATTTGGGCCACCACAGAACGGATGAGTAGATGCATCACGGCGTCCTGCAGCAAAGTCGAAGCCAAGGGCTTCTGAGACAGATTGCGAAAGAGCTTCTTGCCCTGACTGACTCCAAGAATTGTTCTCGATGAAACCCATTTCTGGGCGCTCCCCTCGTTCCACTACCGCCTTTACAAGAGGTGCAACATTTTCTCTCAATCCAGCGAATAAGGGGTCGACTCGTGACACACTGAGGCCGGATTCATAGATATCCAATAGAGCATCGTAGCGAAGCTCCTCATATCCCAAATAGTCGGCTTTTTGTCGAGCCAAGTCTACCATTTTTGCAAGGTCGTCTCGAAAAATCGAGAAATCATCCTCTGCTCTAGCCTTCTGCCAAGATATCAGAGATTGGGATTTGTGCTTTGCCATCTCTTCGACGAATTCTGTTGGTAGTTTTGTGGCTTTATCATACATGTCGCGTGCTAGACGAACGTTGGCTGCTTGCACGTCATTTAGGTTGTCTCTGCCGTCCAAATCGGCGAGTAATTCTCCAATTCTAGGATCAGTTGTCGCTTCGTGTCCAGTTTTTGACATCCAAGCCAATTGTTCGGCTCTGAGAGCAGCGGCTTTGGGGGGCATCAATACTTCTTGATCCCAGCCTAATAGACTACCGATTTGTGAAATTAAATCAATGTTCTTCAGACGTTCGAGTAACTCATCGTAAGCATCCATGTAAGGGCCGAGTCGACGCTCCTCATCAAACCCTTCGATACGACCTATTCAAAATTGAATTTCTCAATTTTTGTTTTTTTCTACGCACTATTCGTCAGAACTCTCTTGAGTAGTTGAGCACGCGCGTAGCGCGTGTCTCGTACCACCGTCAGCCTTCTGTTGGCGCTGTTATTCACAGCCCCAATGTTGTCAGGTTGTTTTGGGGATGGCATAAATATTGGAGATTCGGGAAATCCAGAACATTGGCTTCCTTCCGTCGAAGAACGGGAAAATTTGGTTTATGATAACAGTGATGTATTCAGTCGAGTATCTTGGAATGGAACATATGGAATCGATATCGTACGTTCGATTTACGTCTCTGTTCCAACAATTACAACCGCCGACGGAGGAGCAGGTGTAACCGGCGGGGCAGAGGTGCATCTCGGACTTTGGCTCCCTCAGATAGAAGGCTGCGATTACGATGCAACAGAACTTCCTGAGGAATGCAAAGTACCCGTAATCGCCGAAATTGGGCCTTATTATGACGACGGGGATGTCGATGCACTGACTCCTGCTAATCGTCTAGGCCGGTTCTTAATAGAAAACTTCGTTCCACATGGATATGGAGTAGCTCAGGTTAGCGTATTTGGAACAGGCAACTCGAATCATTGTATGGATCTAATGGGTCTAGATGAACAAGAGGGTATACACGCCGCAGTGGAATATCTTGGAAGTGCTCCCTTCTCGAATGGGGCCGTCGGGATAATCGGTAAATCCTACGACGGCTCAACTCCTTGGGAGGCTGCGGCCATGGGCTCTGAATATCTGAAGACCATCGTGCCAATGTCCGGACTCGTCGGAGTGCAGGATCTCATGTGGCGTAATGGCAGCATGGAAGCCAGAGGAGCCATAATGCACAATGGAGTCTACGGTAGCTTTGGTCTAGATGGAGACTCCGGAGATATAGAGAATGCTTGCGAAGGTTATGTCGAAGGATACTACGCTGGACCATTGGCATACATGACAGGTGATAACTTGGCCTGGTTAGGTTCAGATTATTGGGAGGAACGGCACTTCCTTGAGCGAGCGATTCAAAATTACAAAGGATCTGTATACATCATTCATGGTTTGCAAGATTGGAACGTAGACCCTCACATGGCCTTCCCAGTTCACCGTATGATGGAAGATGCCGGCTTTGAAGTAAAGGGCCTTTACGGCCAGTGGGGGCACGATTACCCCGACCGTATGAGCGGCCACCAAGGGCTTTCCAGTGGCCGCGGAGGGGAAGCCTTCCCATTCACATTGAGGTGGGACTGGGCAGATGATTTGCTCGAATGGTTCGATTACTATCTCCTGGAAAAGGGACCTCAGCCTAGATTGATCGCAGAGGTTCAGGACAATATGGGTGGCTGGAGAGTAGAAGAAACATATCCACCAGCCAACCAAGACTGGATTCGTTTTGGGATGGATGAATGCACTATAATCGGCGGCGGAGAGACAATTACATCCAGCTCATTCATGAGAGTCGAGTGTCCATTCTTTGAAGAGAATACTCGAATAGTAGGGACACCAACCTTCCACGTAGACGCAACCGTGTCCGCTTTCTCTACTAGTGGCCATCTATTCATCGAGATGGTACAGGCTAGCAATGACATGCACCTTGGACACGCAGTAATGGATCTTCGATTCCACGCCGGTGGAAAAGAAGGAGAAGTGCTTGGTCCAGGAGAAACGGTCAATGCAAAGATGGAATTCTTCGGAATGGATGTATTGATTCCTGCCGGCGACGGAATTCACCTCATTATCACTCAAACCGGCGAGGACTACATCCCAAGTCCAGTATCTATGCAAGCAGTAACCGTTGGCGTAGGCGCCACTAGCATCCTTTCTCTTTCAACAGTTGATCGTGGCTGCGTTGATTTGTTTATGCCACCTATGATGACCGACCCCTACCCTCAATGTGTTGTGGAGGATTAATCCAATGGGACCCCCCTCCAGTAAGGTCAACATCGCTGTTGCTGAACGTATTTTGCTACATCTTTGGGAACAGGACCATCAGGCAGACCACTATTTGGTCAGTCGCGAAGTTACTAGACCAGGCATAGCTGAAATTTGTGCACTCCATCCTCCTAATGTCTCACGAACAATGCGCGAATTGGCAACCGATGGAATGGTAAGCGAACACACTCGAGTAGTCCGAGGGGATGAGCGTAGACAAAAGACTTGGCAACTGACTGACGAAGGTCGAGAGCATATACAACACAGATTACCAGAACTACGGTCTACCAAGGTACTGTTACGAGAACGTAATGGGGATCTCCTAGAGGTACGAGCGGATGAGGCTGGTTCTCGATTGGAGACTGGACTTACTCTGTTACAAGTATTGATGCATGCCCAACACGAAGGTGTACTCAACTTCGGTGATATTCGATTTGGTGCAATCGTTAGAACCGACACAGAAGAATCACCGGCACCAGGGTCACTGAAGTTACTTTCAGGGGCTCACTCGACATATCACACAAGACCACCAGAAACTCGTACGGTTCACGGAAGAGATAGCGAGGTTGCTGTACTAGACGAATGGTTTGCAGGCAATGCATCTATGGCGGTTGTATCGGGTATTGCAGGATGTGGAAAAACCACCCTGACGAGTCATTGGCTTGAACTAGCCCTAGAAAATAAACCTAAACTCGATGTGATGTATTACCCCTGTCAGCCCTGGGATAGCAGCTTAGGTATCGCAACGAGTCTTTTACACAGGCTGAAAATTAATTCTGATGAGGATAATCAAGACCCTTACGGGGTCTTGGATAGCCTTCCAATGAAGCCTGGAGCACATTTAGACCTCGATCAATATCGCCGCCGTCTAATCGCTCACTTGGTAGACGAAGAAGGTAAACGAGGAGGGAGAGATGATGATTTAATTGTCATATTGGACGATGTTCACAACCTTGCTTCAGATGGTAACTATTTGTTCGGCGCTCTTCTTCAGGTAGCAGAGTCGAGCAATATGCGATTACTTCTAGTGTCGAGAACTAATTTGGCATTCTACGACCGCCGGGATGTACATACTCGTGGTAGGGTTGTCGAACTCAGATTGACTGGACTTTCTCTGGAGGAAGTCGCCGAATGGATTACTTCAATCAATCTGCCATCAGAAGCCCCGGCGGAAGAAATTCACAAAGCCACAGGAGGTCATCCCCTTGCCGTCGAACTTTTGGAATTGTACGGCCAAACACTACATGATGATTGGCTTAGATTCCTCGACGAGGAAATTCTAGATGTCCTACCAGAAGATCATCGAGAATTACTCGCGCTGCTGGCAGTAGCCGACCGACCCATTCCTTGGGAAAAATTGGCATTAGCAGCAGGATACAATGGAAAGCCACCAGAAGCGCTAGTCTCTCGTGGTTTAATGCTAGAACTCGACAGTGGAATGTGGCTACATGAAGCCCTACGTTCACGTCTTCTAAGAGAGGTTGGCCAACCACTTGAAGAGCGGGCAACAAAACTGAGAGAATCAGTTTGATTATGCCATGTGTCTATCAAGCCATTGGTCAAACATTGGTTTTGGCATGGCTCCAGCCTGCTGATCGACCAATTGTCCGTTGTGGAATAGAAGCAAGGCTGGAATTCCACGAATACCAAATTTTCCAGCCGATAGAGGGTTAATGTCGGTGTTGACTTTTGCGATTGTCATCTCTCGTTCACCAGATAATTGCTCAAGTACAGGTGCAATCATCTTACATGGTCCACACCAAGGCGCCCAGAAGTCAACTAAGACCCATTCATCGCTCGCTGTTACCGTGTCAAAATCACTATCCCTTGCTTCAATCAGCCTTCCCATTATGTCGCCCCATAGTCTGTGAGGATAGCGGTTTTATCAATGCTAGTATCTTAGTTTGAGTGATAACTGTTGAGAACCCCCTTCCACTCGCGAACAATGAGGGGAGCATCATCGAAATCACTCCAAGCATTCTGACAGCGGATTTCTCCCGTCTCGGTGAGACATTGAAAGAAGCAGTAGACGCGGGAATAAATTGGATTCACATGGACGTAATGGACGGTAATTGGGTTGTCAACAAAACAATCACATTCGGACCCGCGTTGATTCGCTCTATCCGAAATAGGCTTGGTCCGAATGTCTTTATCGACTGTCACTTAATGATAACAAACGCCGAACAAACATGGACGCAGTACGTCGAGGCAGGCGTAGACCTAGTAATCGCTCACATCGAAGCCATCGACAACCCCGGGGCACTAATTTCCTCTATACACGCGGCTGGCTGTCAGGTAGGTTTAGTCCTAAATCCAGATACTCCCGTAAATTCAATCCTACCTTATCTCACAGACTTAGACCTAGTATTGGTGATGTCAGTAGTTCCCGGAAAGGGAGGCCAATCTTTCATGCCAGAAGTAGAAGGCAAGGTACGAGAATTCCGTACAGCCATCGACCGACAGATAAACGATGGTGGAAGAGCAACAAAATTGATGATTGATGGTGGTATCAAGCATCATAACTCCGCCATGGTTTCAGATTGGGGAATCGATGTGGCAGTCGTTGGAAGCGGTCTCATCAATGACAAAGCCAGCATCGCAGAAAATCTCGCAGAAATCAATGCGGCCATGGGTCTTTGATTGGTTCATCCGCGCGAGCATTAAAATCACAGCGACCCGAGCAGGCGATTGATGGTCACGGAGCAGTGGGTAGTAGAGGAAGTTCTGAAAGTAGTTCCAGATGCTATCGTAGAAGCCAAGGACTTGCACGGGAGTGGCGACCACTTCCATGTTCGAGTGATATCAGAGAGTTACGAAGGAGTTCGTCCATTACAGAGACAACGACCGATTCTTAGCCACTTCAAGCCATTTATTGCACAAAACACCGTGCACGCCTTGGATTTGAAATGCATGACACCAGAGCAGGCAGAGAATTCAGGAGATACCTCTTTTGACCCCCATGGGGAAAAAGAAATGCAATTCTTTGGAGTGCATATCCGCCGACCTGATCAGGAGTGATATAATGAGTTTTAATTGGACCCCAGACGAACTTGATGCCCTAGTTAACGAACACCGAATAGTTCTCTTCATGAAAGGAACACCAGAACAACCACAATGCGGATTTAGCAATAGGGCTGCAATGGTATTGAATCAGCTCGGCGAACCTTTCGCAAGTGTGAATATACTCGCTGACCCACGAGCAATCCCATCCGTTTGTACTTGGGCAGACTTTCCAACAATGCCTCAAATATACATTCACGGAGAACTCATCGGCGGGTCTGATATTGCGCTCGAAATGTCTCAATCTGGAGAGCTTCAGCAAATGATTGCCGATGGCGATGCAGCCTCTGAGTGAGGCGATTAGATGGCGACGGTGGAAGACCGTCGCACTATGATTATCGCACTCGCAGGTGCTACGGCGATTTCCTTCGCTCCTCTGTTGTATATTCGTTCTGATACGACCGCATTAACCGGTGCATTCTATCGAATGTTCTACGCTCTCCCTATCCTGGGAGTATTGGTATTGGTATCGAAAAAGGAAGACGCTAGAGATACAAATTCTCGATGGCTGGCGTTTGGCGCAGGGATTCTATTAGCAATCGATTTCGCAGGATATCACACTGCTATCGATTATATTGGTAGCGGAATTGCAACAATGATTGGTAACTCTCAGGTAATTATCGTCACATTGGCGAGTTGGTGGCTATTTGGAGAACGCCCTAATCGCTTCATTCTTCTTTCATTACCAATGGTAATGCTGGGATTATTACTTATTTCTGGAATCTGGGACGACGCTCCCTTTGGTGAAGATCCCGTAAAGGGCGTAATCGGAGGAATGGTAGCAGCGGTGTTCTATTCCTCCTTCTTAATCGCCTATCGTCAATCGAATAGGATTGCGGCGCCAGCAGTAAATGCACAATTCGACGCAACCGCCGGAGCAACTCTTGGGATTCTAATTCTAGGCACTATGCCTCCAACATCTTTAGGAATCGAAGCCATCAATCATTCCATCACTTGGCCGAGTCATGGTTGGCTGCTATTTCTAGCAATATTTTGCCAAGTAATCGGTTGGATTGCTATTACCTACGCTCTCCCCAGACTCCCCGCCGCCCACACCTCTTTCGCAGTGCTTTTGCAACCGGTACTGACCATCATTTGGGGTATCATTATACTCAATGAAACTCCATCTATACAACAATCTACAGGAATGGTACTCATCTTCGCTGCAATTATTTCAGTTACACTCTTTGGAGCTACTGAGGGATCAACACCCTCAATCGAAAATTTAGAATCCTAAACCATTGGAGAAAGCCTTCGCGTACCCCGAATAGGTGTACAGGGCGAGAGACAAAAGCGAGGGGATGGGATGCACTCAGCGAGAACCTCAACGGCCCCGTACGGTATAACTTTGCAGCAGACGATAATTAATCGTTGTGTGAAATGAACCTCTATGCCCCAATAACGCCACACTGAGGTGCAGTTTATTGATTTCATCAATATATTAGATTTGTTTGCATGGTCGTCAAGAATTAACAATATCATTCGACTGTAAGTACCTCGGGACCGCCTTCAGTAATCCAAACTGTATGCTCGTATTGACCCACTAGTCCTCGATCTTGGCAGCGTAGAGCAGTATATGTTTCGAGGAATCTAATTGAGATTAATTTCTTAGCTAATGCATTCCATTTCTTGCGTAGAATTTTTTCATCCTCTCCAGGGAATGGCTTCTCTAGCAGAGGATATGCCCATCGTTCAGCAAATGGAAGGGTATGGTAGCGCTCTTCGATGTACCTCGCCATTGTTGCACCGATTGGTTTGAGTTTATTTTTCGCCATTGCCTTGCGTATTGTTATGTTTCCAGTGACCCTGTAGATATTACTGGAATTACTAGGAGGGATATTCTCAACCATACCTGATTTTCCTGTTGTGTTAAACGGCTCAACTGCGTATATCGAACCTAATTCTACCTCGCCTTTGAATCCGGCCGCGTCGTTTGGACCGATATCGTAGGATGGAATCGATGTACCAGCATGTAGATTCCAGCGGTTCAACTCATGTCCGCAAAGATTGCGAATTGGTTCGAATCCAGCGTCTTGGTGGACTTGGCCCGCAGCCTTACCGATTTCCCACCAAGGTGTCCCAGGATGCATCTTTTCGATCGAAGCATCCCTAGCCTCTCGTGCGGCCTTAATTTGCTCTGTGTGTTTGCCGCCATTGCCAACTTCAATCGTCATGGCATTATCTGCAATTGCTCCAGCAACATGAACTCCAACATCGAGTTTCACCAAGTCACCTTTCCGGAAAACCATCTCATCCTCCCAACCCTCAGGAGCAGTAAGTCGATGGTCACTTGTGTAATGGGCGGCAATATCATTTACAGAAATAGTCACAGGGAAGGCCGGCGTTCCTCCGTGCCTACGGATGAACCGCTCTGCTGAGTCAATAACATCATCCCAAGCCTTACCTGCGACAATCTCTCCTTTGATTCCTTCAAGGGTTCGTCGAGCTACATGCCCGGCGTCTCGCCATTGTTTGAGATCCGACTCTTCCACCATAACAAAACCTCATCAGTCGGGACTATTCCTTCTCTCAGCACCTCTATGCTCGCGTTATCGGATGAATCACAGACCGAATACCATGCTATCAAAGTACTGGGCGAGCCTCCGGGCGTGTTTCCTTCCACTAAACCAACTTTATGACCGGCTTTTTCTAAAATATCAACAGCATCAGTACAACTTGACTCCGGTTCCGTACCACTAATGTTCGCGGAGGTTGCTGTAAGCGGACCTGTGGCTCGCAGTAATGCTTTTGCGACAGGATGAGAGACGACTCGTATGGCAATTTTATCCCCACCCAGCCGACTATCGAGAGTCTCTTTTGCTGGAAGTACTAAAGTTAGAGAGCCCTCTGGAAATGAAGCCAACAGATCCGGAATCTCATCGGTTAACTCAACCAGGTCAGAAGCCTGTTCCAAATCGGCCACACCAATACTTACGGGCATAAGGGATGACCTGTTTTTAATTGCATACAAATCATCCAGGGCGGTGTTTGTTGGTCGGCAACCTAGAGCTGGTTGGGTGGAGGTAGGGTAGACAATACAACCCCCAGAAGCAACTATCGATTGGGCCGTGGGAGAAATTATTTGGGAATCTGCAGCCAAACGTTGACCCTCCTCACTTGATGTGCTTCCTATTTGCGGGAGGTAGTGAATCTGCATGTGCAACTATCGAGCCGACGTGTAGATCAATATTGGATTGGTGAGTATGCCTTTGGGATATTCGCATTAACTCTTGAATACCTTGTACTATGTTTATGATTGGAATTAGAAAAATCAGCTTCCTCAAGGCGCGTTGATCCCACATTTTGCTTGTCATCGCTGAACCATCCTCGGAAAGTACAGCGATACCGAACATTCTCTGACCTAATGAGCGAGAATACCTTAGTCCAGTCAACCGCCAGTACAACCAATGTGCAACGAAAATCAATGACGCCATTGCTAGTGCATAATGAAAGTTGGAAGAGCCCCAGAGAGTGAGATTCCATGCATCAATAATTCGACCTCTACTGGCGACCGATAGGATAGTAGTGACTATCACAACATCTACACACAATGCAGCGATTCTACGTACTCCTGATGCTAAAATTGTGCCCTCTGGAACTGGCCAATGGCCACCTTCCTCAGCCGTTACAATTTGTTTTGCAAGAGTACCTCCGCCCTGCAGAGATATCGGAGAGTCGTGGTCCGCCATGGGTATCCTCAAGCCATCCCGAGAATGTGCCACGCCTCAAGGTTACGACTGCGTATGTGTTCTAACCAAGATGCCCAAGTCTCATCATTTCGCAAAGTGTCTGGGTCTCCAATTACGATTAACCCTCGCTTGGCCCGAGTCAAAGCGACATTTAGGCGACGTGGATCGGCGAGGAATCCAACGTTTCCATCGGGATTTGAGCGTACACAGGAAAATATGATTACTTCTTTTTCCCTTCCTTGATAACCATCAACAGTGTGAACCTCCACAGAATCATTTCGTTCAGGAAGGGCATCACGAATCGCTCTCACTTGACCAGCGTAAGGTGTAATAATTCCAATATCAGATTGATTTAGATCTCCTGGTTCTAGAAGACTTTCGAGAATTCTAGCCGCCCAACCAGCTTCCGATGGATTCTCCTTAGAGGCTCCGTCTGCTGAGAGAATCTCATCTCCATTAACTGGCAGAAATGCTATTGGTACTTCCCAATCATTCCATAGTAGCCCTGCCGGATTGGGCCTGTCGGTTGCAGCGATACCATCGACTAGCTTTCCTTCGTAGAAGGTCCGATTAGGGAAATCAGAGATTGCAGGATGCATTCTATATTGGGTGTCTAGAAGTTTCGGTTCGATGCCCATAGCAACCAGCCTTTCGAATAAAGAGCGCCTCAGCCCGCCGTTTTCTGCCCTACGGCTAATTACTGTTGGTGGTAATTGTCGATGGTCTCCAACCAAGACGATTTGTCTTGCTCCTCGAACAAGAGGAACAAGGCTGGCGGGTTCTGTTGCTTGAGTCGCCTCATCAAGCAAAACACGAGTAAATTTCCTTCCTTCCAATAGTCGGTGGCCTACACCGATACAAGTGCAACAGAGCACCTGCGCTCGATCCAAAATATCGTCGCGCATTTGTCGTTCAATTCTCCGAACCTCCTTCCAACCTCGATTCAAATCTCGGTGTGCCAATCCCTTTTCTTTACCCTTCATCCCAGGAATACGACGTGATAATTTTTCATTCAATTCCAAATGCTCCTCGAGGTCACGACGAAGTGGATGATTTTCCATCTGAGCATCGACCGTAGCTTCGCGTAATGATTCCCTTACCTTGACCGGCTGACCAAGTCTAACCGCACTTACTCCTAGTCCAAGAAGCCCTTCTAGGAGATTGTCTACCGCTACATTTGAATCAGCAACAGCAAGAATTGTTCCAACATTTTGACTCGACCAGGATTGCAAAATACGTACTGCAGTATGGGTTTTTCCAGTGCCAGGGGGCCCCTGAATTAAGGTAAGGCGTTCAGATATTGCAGCATCGCAGGCGACCTGTTGTGATTCATTGAGACCCTCAGGTCTGCTCGCTGGCCTTCTATTAGCTCCACCTAATTCTGGACCTAGCCCTGCCGTTCCAATGGGGTCGTGAACCAATCCAAGAAGCAGGTCTCTTAGAGGCGCTCCTCCTTCCTCTGCAAAGATCGAATTAAGAGCATCACGCATTCGATCGAAGGCCACTTTATTGGCCGCTCTATCTATCCTCCAATACCCACTACGAATTCCGCTCGGTAATTCCGGCAAGACGATTCTAATACGATTCCGTGAACGATCCGATACTATTGCCTCAATCGGTTTCTCACCGATGGGGTCACCTCGACTCAACATGACTATGTCTCCCTGACGAAATCGGTGTTGACCCATATTTGCCCGACCGTCTAACTCCAGTTTGACAATTCTCTGACCGAATAGCCATCCATCCGGTCGAGCTCTCAAATCGAATAGAGCCAACCCGTGAGAGGCCAACTTCGTGCGCGACCAATTACGCAATCTTTCATCGGTTGAATCTAATTCATCGTCCAATTCCCATTGAATTAATGGCAGATATGTCTCATGGTGATCTTGGCTACGAGTGAACCTCGCAGGGAGCCTACCGCCAGATGCCATATCACCCCTGCAACAGTGGCGACACATCAGATTTCGCAAACATTGGAATCCTAATCGCTGAAGAATGTAGTTTACAACAGGACGTGAGGGTTATACGCAGAACGCGGCCGAAAGGACTCATCTTTGGGGACTTGAGATGGTATTTGACAAGTTCAAAGGATGGCGCAAGAAAGAAGCCGGTCCAACCATAGAATGCCCCCTTTGTCAAACAAAAAATCCCGAAGATGCATTGGAATGCTCCCAATGTATGTATCAATTAGGGAAGGCCGGCTTTGAACAAGTCGCATCGGTTGATGAGGAGGAAGCCGGAAGCTTATTCGATGAACTACTCGCTGATGTTGAGGAAGATGAAGAGGACCAAGTAATCGACTGGTCAAAGGGCACCTTCACCATGGATGACGTTACAATAGATGTCGAACAATACGGCGATGATGATGGAATCAAACTCAGTAATAACCCAACCTTTGCAATGACCGTCGACCACCCAGATCCTGCTGATGAAGACGAGGAGGAAGATTACCAATTGACATCTGCAGACGCTCCAAAATTCGTAACGAAATTTGAGGTTCCTGAAACAGAATTAGAACCGCTAGATGAAGTCAAACCTCAGCAAGTAGAATTGATTCAACCAATTACAACCTCACCAGAGGCCCCGCCGATTGTTTCGGCTACTAAAAAATCGGATGACGATGGTGAGCTTTTGGATACGGAGCAAATATCAGAAGTTGAGCATCAAGCCGAGGAGACGGCGGAAGAAGAGACAACTCCAGAATTGGAAGAAGAAGCAGAGGAGATTAGTGAGGAAGAAAAATTATTCAGTCTAAAGAAGATTGAACTGGTCGAAATAGCCTCGAAAAAAGGTCTAGCAACCTCTGGAACCAAAGCAGAATTAGTTTCTCGAATTGTAGACACTGAGTTGGCGATAGAAGAAGCAGTAGAACCCGAAATTGAGGAAGAAATAGTTGCTGAGCCAGAACCCGCGCCGCCTACGCCAATCGCAGTACCTTCTACACCAGCGGGATTACCCCTTCCTCCACCAGTGTCGGCTAGGCCGGTAGACCCAATGGACGCCGTATTCGATGGTAACACACCGGAACCAATCGTTCCCCCCATGCCAACACCCCCTAAGATACCTAAAATACCGAAATTACCTCATATCGAAGAAGCAAATTTTGGCGAAGACCAATCTATGAGTAACGGAATTTGGCCTTGGCCTCAGCAGGAAGAATGGTCCAATCGGGATGTTGCAATGAAAGTCAAAGAGGCCATGGAAGCTGCAAAGAGCCGTAACATGGCACAGTGCACGGTATTGTTGGACGAGGTAGGGCCTCATCTTGGTGACCGAACAAAACTAATCTATCCTGTTGGTGCGTTATTACAAAGAATAGGTAGAGTCGCAGCAGTCGATAGAATGTTGGAAGTAGCGATGAAAAATTCTCCTGAAGACCCTCATGTTCAGACTGCAAAGGCCAAGTTAAGGCCGTAATTCACCGCGCCGTAGCCCTCATTCGTTCAGTACTCTTAGGCAATAACATGCAGCGGCGCGCGACGACGACAATCCAAGTCGACGACGGGCTAATTATGCGACCTGCAAATACAACTCACACGAACAACCTATTGGAGGCATTCGAGGAAACTTGGCCTGAGGTTAGCAGAGCCATGCCTTGGATTCTTCCAGAGAAGGATATTGAGCCACAGTTGGCCGATTTTCTTGATGAAACTGAACGGACTGGAAGAGTAGGTAGAATGCACCATTGGGTACTTATTCGACCTTGGGATGAGGCGGTACTCGGGCTTTTAGGATTTGACAGGGTTACACGTTCAGGAATTGCTGAATGGAACCTTGGATATTGGGTACGATCTTCGGAACAAAGGCGAGGCATTGCCAGCCGTGCCATTGAGGCGGCTTTGTCTTGGCTATCTGAATTAGAGCCGGTATCTGTTGAGCTAAAAGTCGATCCGAATAATGCAGCGGGAAAAAGGACTGTAGAAAGAACGGTTAGGCGTTGGAGGGGTAGTCGCTGTGTAGCCGGAGATTCGGCTATCACCGTCGCTGGAGTCCGTACTATACACGAATGCCACCTCATTGAAATTAGACCCTAATCCGGTCCTCTTAGAGGACCGGCCTTCAACGCGACCATTCAAATCGGTCGGTATGTTCGCAAGTCTGCCCGTAGGGCAGGTGTTAGCGATGTCAATCAATCCCAGACAACGACTTCCGGACATCGACCCAGAGGAAACCGATGAGTGGCTCGAAGCCCTACGTTCGGTAGTCGAAGCTCATGGCGTTGAGCGAGCACGTCTGCTATTACACGAATTGATGGCAGAGTCCGAAGATCTAGATGTGGAGATTGCTCCAATTGCCAAAACCCCCTACGTCAATACCATCTCTTGGGACCAACAACCACCATATCCGGGTAATCTTGAAACGGAGCGAGAAATCCAGAATTCAATTCTTTGGAACTCCGCACTTATGGTCTCAGATGCGAATCGTAAAACCGATGGACTCGGTGGACACATCTCCACTTATGCCTCCTCTTCAACGCTTTACGAAGTAGGATTCAACCATGTATTCCGTGGTAAGGACAGCAATGGGATTGGAGATGCTCTGTACATCCAAGGTCACGGGAGTCCAGGGATTTATGCTAGAGCCTTCCTAGAAGGAAGACTTAGTCGAGAACAACTGGCCAACTTTCGTCAAGAAGCATTTGCCGATGGCCTTTCTTCCTATCCACACCCTCGATTGATGGCTGATTTCTGGGAGTACCCAACAGTCTCAATGGGGCTAGGTCCTCTAGCGGCTGTGATGCATGCTCGATTTTGGAAATACCTTCACAACCGAGGCTTGGCTGACACATCAGAATCAACGGTGTTTGCTTTCCTCGGCGATGGTGAGATGGATGAGCCGGAATCCATCGCCGCAATCGCTGTTGCAGGTAGGGAAAAGCTGGACAATCTAATCACAATCGTAAACTGTAATCTACAACGTTTGGATGGGCCTGTCCGTGGTAACTCCAAGATAGTTCAAGAGTTGGAAGGCCTCTACAGAGGAGCTGGATGGGATGTATTCAAGGTGCTCTGGGATTCTAATTGGGATCGACTCTTTTCACAAGATCGAGACGGAATTTTACTCGCTCGCCTTGAGGAAATAACCGATGGGGATTTCCAACGAATGAGCACCCTTGAACCAGCGGACTTCCGTAACGAATTATTCGCAGGAAATCCGGCATTAGTTGAAATGGGACAAAAAATTTCCGACCAAGAAATCGGCTTATTGCGAAGGGGCGGACATGATCCAATCAAGGTCTGGTCTGCCTACCATGCGGCCAAACAGTCCGACAAACCTGCAGTAATTTTAGCCCATACCGTGAAAGGTTGGGGTATCGATTCCTTCGAGGCTAGAAATACCACTCATCAGAAGAAGAAAATGAGTCTTGAAGACATCAAACAATACAGATATCACCTAGGAATAACAGTAGCCGATGAGAACCTAGAGAATGACCCCTTCCATGAGTTTGAAGAGGAGAGTGATGCACTCGCATATCTCCATCAAAGAAGAAAAGCATTGGGGGGATATCTTCCGAGTCGGCTTTCGCCAACTATCGAAGAAGACCTACCTGGCAACGAAACCTATGCTGCCTTCGATAATGGGACTCCAGAAGGACAAGAAGTCTCTACCACCATGGTATTCGTGCGGCTTTTGAGAAATCTAATGAAGTCGGAAATTGGTGAGAAATTAGTCCCGATTATTCCAGATGAAGGAAGGACATTCGGTATGGATCCGCTTTTCAGCGAGTTCGGAATTTACTCTTCATTTGGTCAACTATACACTCCAGTCGACCATAAGATGTTGATGAATTACAAGGAATCAACAAGCGGCCAAATTCTCGAAGAGGGTATTTCAGAAGCCAACTCCATCGCATCTTGGATAGCCAGTGCAACATCTTACGCCCACGCCGCAAGTCCTACTCTTCCGTTCTACGTGTTCTACTCGATGTTTGGATTCCAGCGCGTCAACGACCAGATTTGGGCGGCGGCTGATGCTCGAGCACGCGGCTTCCTGATGGGTGCAACAGCTGGTCGAACCACACTTAATGGAGAAGGCCTACAACATCAGGATGGGCATTCACTATTACACGCTAGCACCGTACCATCCTGCCGTGCTTGGGATCCTGCATATGCATATGAGCTGGCAACAATAATCGAGCACGGTATCGATGAAATGTGGGGTCAGAACAAAGATATTTTCCATTACATAATGCTCTATAATCAAAATGAACAACAGCCACCTAAACCAAAGGGAATCGATGCTGACTTAGTCCGTGGAGCTTATCTCTACAGTGAGGCTATTGATGGAGAGGGTCCTGTAATTCGTTTGCTTGGGTCAGGGCCAATACTTTCTCACGTCCGAGAGGCAGCAGAACTTTTGCTAGAATATGGAGTAAGGTCAGAGATATGGTCAGTACCTTCCTATGGTGAGTTGCGGAGGGCCGGACTCGCAGCAGAGAGAGCAACTCGATTTGACCCTGAAAACCCTCAATTCGCCTTTGTTTCCGAGTGTTTTGGCGATGACGTAACAACCGTAGCGGCTTCCGATTATATCACGGCAGTACCAGAGATGATTCAACGCTGGGTAGGAGGTCGATTCGTTGTCCTTGGAACAGATGGCTACGGTCGTTCAGATACTCGCGAATCACTGCGCAGATTCTTCGAAATCGATACTGCTAGCATTGTAGTAGCCTCTCTGTCTGCCTTAGAGCAGGACGGCTCTCTAGATGCTGGAACTACTAAGAAGGCGGCCAAAAAATTAGGTATTTCAAGTGAGAGATACGATAAGACGGAGTGAGCATAATGGCCAATCCAATACGTGCAATTTGGACTGGATTCAAGTTCTTGGGAAAGGTTGGTGCAATCCTTAGTTTTCTGAAGCGAATTTCTCGCCGCAAATAGAATTTAAGCTGCGATATCGTCATCGAACCTTTGAAATGGTAAGTTTTCGAAGACTTCTAACTCTCTTGCGTTCAACGCATAATTGTGTGCTAATGCTTCGGCGACCGATACCCAATCAGGAGTAGAACCGTCAATCCAGTCATATCGATGGCCAGGAATTAATCTCCAATCCATCGGAAGTTCTCTGAGTATCCCTCGCGCGAATAATACAGACCACCACTGCGCAGTTGGGTCGGAGCCTGGAAGATCCACTCGACCTGAGGCGGCTGTGAATAGTAGATCCCCCGCGTGGTAGATTCCGTGTCCATGGAATGTGCAGTGCCCCGGTGCATGACCTGGAGAGTGTGTGACACTGAGGGTAATTTCTCCTTCTGACCATTCAACGCTGGAGTTAGGATGATGATTCCACTCATTAGTCAAAGAAACGTTCCCGAAGACGAAACGTCCGAGTAGCGATTTGTGAATGGAATCATGATGCCCCCAGACCTCGATGTCTGGAACTAATTCCATCATTTTGGCATACCCCGCAGTATGATCTCTGTGGGTATGTGTATAGAGTATGTGAGTGGGGCGCAATCCCTCATTTGCAAGTGCTTCGACCCAACGCTGCGAATCGAATGGGTCGGTAATTGCAACGATTCCATTTTTTCGGTCAATCCATGCTGTATTCATATTCATGAAATCACCCATTTGGGTGACCCAAACCTCGATTCCTGCATCATCAGTGCGAATATCGAACTCGCCATCGTCTAGCATCAATAGCCCCGAGAGGCTTCTGAGGAATAGCAATGGCGATTGTTCGACGTCAAACTTGTATTCTCTATCCAATGATTGAAAGAGAGAAGGCCCAACGGCCAAGTATGGCACGAATGCCTGCTTCACCTAACTTCGCGGCGGGCTACTCGCTCGACCTGCTGCTTAGCTTGGGAGTCTGAAAGGACTCCCATTTCGAATGAGGTGAAGAAATGGTATACGATTCGGCGGAAATTGAGACGCGCTGGCAGGCTCGCTGGCGTGACGCCCGCGTATTCGATGCAGAAGTAGACGATTCTCGTGAGAAATTCTACTGCCTCGAGATGTTTCCATATCCATCTGGATACATGCACATGGGTCACGTAAGAAATTACTCTATTGGCGATGCCATGGCTCGTTTCCAGCGCTTAATGGGAAAGAATGTTCTCTATCCGATGGGATACGACTCATTTGGAATGCCAGCTGAGAACGCTGCCAAGAAAGAAGGAGGTCACCCTCACAGTGTCACTGAGAGAAATATCGAGATGATTAGAGCCGATCAGGAGAGAATGGGGTATTCATACGATTGGAGGCGAATGTTTGCAACTTCCACACCGGAATATTATCGTTGGAATCAAGAATTGTTCCTTCGATTCAACGAAGCAGGTTTGGTTGAAAGGAGATTCGCACCAGTCAATTGGTGTGATGATTGTGACACAGTACTTGCAAATGAGCAAGTCAAGAATAATCGTTGTTGGCGTTGTGGTCTCGAGGTAGTTCAGAAGGATATGGCGCAGTGGTTCTTGCGCATGACAAGGTATGCTGACGAATTATTGGATGAATTAGACCACATCGAATTTCCAGAGAACGTTAAAGCAATGCAGCGAAACTGGATTGGCCGTTCACATGGTGCCCACATAGAATTCCCTGTGGTCGGAGATGTCAATGGTGAATCTGCTAGCATTGGTGCATTTACAACCCGCCCAGATACAATTTTCGGAGTCACTTTCGTTACTCTATCTCCCGAACATCCCCTTTGTGAGCCACTAGTAAGCGGAACCGAATACGAACAGGCTTGGAGAGATTTGGCAGAGGAATGCGCACGAATGACTGAATTTGAGCGAATCAATATGCTGAAAGAAAAGAAAGGAGTCCCTCTTGGTAGATTTGCAACTAATCCAATCACTGGAGAAGAAGTGCCAATTTTTGCTGGTAATTTTGTTGTTGCCAGCTATGGAACCGGTGCTGTGATGGCGGTCCCAGGACACGATCAGCGAGATTACGAATTCGCCAAGAAATACGGACTTGAAATCAAACCTGTTCTATCAAGGAATGAGGGTGGCGAGGGAGTTGAGGAGAATCCTGTATTCGATGGATTAGGATGGATGGTCAACTCGACCATAGAAGGATTTGACGGCCTATTCGGGGATGATGCAAAGACTGCGATAATCTCTGCCTTGGGAGAAAGAGAAGCGGGCCACGGTTCTACAGAATATCGATTGAAAGATTGGCTACTAAGTCGACAGCGCTTTTGGGGTACGCCAATTCCTATGCTACATTGTGACTCTTGTGGAGTAGTCCCTGTTCCCTACGAACAACTACCTGTGGAGTTGCCATTGGATGTGACATTTAGTTGGGAAGAGAGTGGTAATCCACTGGCTCGCAGTGAATCCTTCCTTACTACAACTTGTCCGCAGTGCAACGGTCCTGCACGCCGAGAGACCGATACAATGGACACATTCTATGATTCATCTTGGTACTTTATGAGATTCGTAGATTCATCAAATGACTCAGCCCCATTCGATCGTGAAGCAGTAGATTACTGGATGAATGGAGGAGTTGATTTGTACATTGGCGGTATTGAACACGCCGTCATGCATCTTCTGTATGCTCGATTCTTCACTAAAGCTACTCGTGATTTAGGTATGAATGAGGTCGGGGAGCCATTCGGGCGATTGGTTTGTCAGGGAATGTTAAACGCTCCCGCGCCATTTTGTGTAGATTGTAATACAGAGTATCACATAGATAATTTCGGAGGAGATTGCCCCAATTGTGGACAAGGATTAGGCTCACGTTCCGCCAAGATGAGCAAGAGTCTTGGTAATACAGTTAGCCCGGGAGAGATGGTAGACCGATTTGGCGCTGACACCGTACGTCTGTTCATTCTCTTCGGTGCAAACCCTGAGGCTGGAATGGATTGGTCCGACAATGCAGTAATTGCAAATCACAAGCAAGTTTGTGCAATAGTCGACGCCTTTAATCACGGAATTTCACTCTCAGATTCACCCGGTCCGATGGATTCTTGGCTAATGGCTCGCCTCAGAATAAATCAGAATCGTTGGCGAGAATGTATGGATGCTGTAAGCCTTCGAGAAGGAGTCATGGCGAGCCATTTTGAGATGCTAGCAGATTGGCAATGGTATCTGCGAAGAGGCGGTTCAGATAGAGACACTGCGCGGCAATTCCTTTGTGGATGGGCGCCGATGTTAGCACCAGCTACTCCTCATATTGCTGAAGAATTTTGGTCAGTCCTTTCGCAGGGCGAAGCACCAGATATGTTGGCCACACATGAGATGGAACTCTACTCGGGTGAGGGAACTGATGCTAGTATTCTTGCTAGAGAATCTTACCTACGTGAAGTCATTGAATCAGCACGCAATCTAAGGGGACTAGCAGAACGTCATTCAGATACAGAAATTTCCGGAGTCGTAATCCAGACCGCACCTGCTTGGAAAGTTGAGTTATCTCGTGAAGCGGTAAAACTGTCAAACGAAGATTTTGATTTCAAAGTTAGTGGTCAAAATCATCTAAAGTCAATGGCGATTTTTGAGAATGAGTCTTTGAGAGGAGAAATATTCCAAACCTGGATGACCTTGACCATGGGGTCGAAGAAGAAACGTGGTAGAATACACACTTGGGCTGAGGGTGAGAAACAATTGGTATTGAGTGGTATCGATGAAAGCGAGGTTATCAATTCGGCTGGGGATTTTATCGCAACTGCTTTAGGAGTAAAATCAGTTATTGCATATCCAGTTGGAGAAGGTGAAGATATTGGAGGCAAGGCCCGCTTTGCCTTCCCATTGGAGCCAGGTATTGCTTTTGTCTGAGAGTGGTGGCGATGGGCTCTCAGTACACCGTTCTCATCGATGGTTTTTGCCCAGTTTGTACTGGTTGGGCGGCTTTCATCAACAAGCGAGATTCATCAAATCAATTCTCGGTTGTGGCGCAAGAGACTACTGAGGGAGAAGAAGTCCTAAGCAATCGTCCGGCAAAGATGAGTGAACTTGACTCAGTGTTTCTAATCGATGAATCTGGGAAATGGTATGCTCAATCTACAGCGGTAATACGCATCCTTCTTGGTCTTGGTTTCCCCTATAATTTTGGGGCGATAATTTGGTTTATTCCAAGCCCAATGCGTAATTTTGCTTACGACCTATATGCCCGTAATCGAAAGAGAACTCCGAGTAATTCGTGATAGAAAAGCCGCCATCTTCGGCGCGAGGGTTCATGGACGGCCGTCATGTCGCAAGACCCGTTGAGCGAGAAAAAGGAAGGCGGCGGCGGACGCAGAAGGCGTAGGCCTCGAAGAAAACCGACCAAAGCTGCAGATTCAAGGCCATGGTCACAGGGAGATTCCAATGCTGTTGAGCGTGCTCTAGCTCGCTTTGATCAGTCACCACCTCCCATGGGTATACCGGAAACAATAGATCCTGCTCCAAGAGAAAAACAATTGAAATGGCAACCTAATGCGGTTCCCAAAAATATCCAAAAGAAAGTAGGTGACATCGTCTGTAAACCCGGTGAATTTGGCTTCCTCCCTGAAGAAAGAGTCGACGAAATAAGAGGTCAAATAGACAATCTCCCAATAACCATTGAACAAGCCCTTTCGCTTCGCGGTGCATTAAATCAAGAAAAAAGTGTACATTCACACGGACGTCTGATGCGAAATGCAAACCAATTACGAAGACGATACGATAATGGCGAAGGCGTACTAACTCTTTCTCAACGATTTGATGCGCCCCCCGTCAATACATTCAGAGCAATATTAACCGGTCGTGGATGGTCAAAGAACCGAATTAAAGAGACACTGAAAAATCCAAAGAGAATGAACGATCGAGACCAAGAGGAGTTCTCTAAAGCAGAAGAAGCCGACAAGGTAAGTTCTGTCAATCAATCAGATACTCAGACGGCCGCTGAGGTTTTCGAGGATATTTTATGTGAATACTTTGATTTCCTAGGAATACGTTTTCGAAGACAAGAAGATTTACTTCGTGAGCAGAAAGAATCAGAAGGCCGAGCGGTTGTTACTCCTGACCTTCTGTTCCTTGATGACGTACGAATCAATGGAGTCCCTTGCGCTTGGATTGACGCAAAGCATTTCTACGGGGCTGACCTAAGATTCCCAAGAAAGAAGACTCAGAAACAAGTTGATAGATATGTCAATGAGTATGGCCAAGGAGCAATCGTGTATAGACACGGATTTACTGGCTCTTTGGTTCAAAGAGGAGCGATTTTACTCGACGCGAGCCCTTTAGATTTGACTCCACTTAAGGAGTTCCACGAAAAGAGATCTAGCGGCTCGCATTCATGATACAGCTCCAATGTGTGTTAGAGTAGAATCCAACCCTTCTTTTGTCAATTCAGACAATAATTTCTCAAGGGAAATAGCCTTCGAAATATTACGTGGAACAATGACAATGCTTTCTCCTAACATACACAATAAAACAGACGTATCTTTGTGTAAACCAGCTCTAAGTGTAGCATTTTCTCCCGCCTTTACCAATGCTGATCGAGATGCATCATCACTCAGTCTAGATTGTTTTGAAAATGCCTCTGCAGAGGCAAGAAGCTCACCCCATCTTGACTTATCCCAAGTCCCATCCGACAAGTGGGCCATCTGTTTTGTTCCCGCCTCTGTAATCGATTGTTTCCAATCATCGTCATCGATATACTCTGATGTATGTCGCCCGGGATTGGCGCGCCAAGCCAAAACCAAAGGTATAGTTTCACTCCAACCTTCGGCTTGACCAGGACCATTCAATAAATCAGGACCCGAATAAGGCGATCCTGGATTCAATCTGCGCTCAACACCCCCAGCGGCTAACGCGGTAACATCCCCGAGCCCGGTCGAATTACCTCTCTCAACCAAGTGAGCAACCACAAGCGATCTTCGTAAACTCTCCTCATGCGGTAATCCAAGGGCTCTTTGGAATGCAGCGGCGGCGGCGATTGCACCGGCGGCCGACATTCCAAATCCTTGTGAGGAAGGTAATTTGTTTCGAACTGCGATTTCCCAACTATGGTCTGAAATAGCGGTAATTTCCTCACTCAACAGGTCTAACACCTGTTGGAACATTTTTGTATCGCCATTTCCATCTAGGAGTTTAACTTCGAGGTTATAATCGCCCAATTCCCCTCTAGCAATGGCTTCTGATCCATCATATAGGCATAATCCTGCGCCTAGACTACCTTGCTTAATGGGGTCTTCATCGCGGTCATCGACGGTGAAAAGTAGTGTGACGTGACCCCCGCAGGTGCCTCTGCCCAACACCGCAGTCATACCCTCTCATCTCCGAGGCACTGCAAGAACACTGCGCCGTCATCAAAGGACAGCTTTCAGGTCCTCTAGAAGAGAATCGAATTTCTCCGAGAGAGAAGTTGAAGCAATCTCGAGTGCAGTTTGTGGACTCATGGAACTATCGGTTTCGAAGCTGAAGATGAATTCCCCAGGAACCTCTTCGATTGTGATTGCTTCCTTGAATTCAGCCTTAGTCTCTGTTCCATCACCAACATGGTGTAGTTCCTTCTTGAGAGTCTCAACTTTCTCAATGTCGTCAAGGCGTCCATCTTTATCGAAATCCTTTGCATTGATTGTGAGATTCAAATCCCAAAGAATCTTCGCCTTGGTCTTGTTATTCAAAATTCCAACTTGACGTGGAGCGAAAGCGACACCACAAACAGGCGACCACTTTGCATGCTGACTTCCACGACCCATTACTGCAGTAGCATAGAACTCCAACATTTGTCCCTTGTACAACTTAGTAATCGGAATAGATCTGTAGTGTTCGGGGATCTCAAGGCTCTGGTCACCTAGGTAAATCATGTCACCAGCGGTAACCGCTATCCCTTCTTCTGTTCCAAATGCCTTACAAGTGTATATCATGTTACAAGTTGGACATCCACGATCTTCCGGAATCAAATCTTTGCAGGTTGGACAGGTTTCCTCGTAATGGAACATTTCGTGGTCGGTAGGAATTGGAATCATTGCGAGGCGTTGAGCTATCATCTCATCAGGTAGCGCTCCATTGGTTTCCCAAACGGTGTAATCAACACCCTCTTTTTCTAACTTCTTTCCACACTGATTACAACCAGTGCCTCCAGACGATTCGCGGGCTGCAGCGGCAGGATTTAGGTGACCGCATGACAAACACAGATCGAAGGACCCCATTTGGAATCGAACGGTCTCGATAGCCATCTTTGGAGTATCAGACATCAGTGTTCGGCGTAGTGCATTTGCAAATGCTCGATCGCAATCCTTGAGCAAGAGTTTAGCATTCTCCGGTCCCATATCTAGAACATCTATTTTCACCATCATAATCACCTCAGACCCTACGGCCTCTTCGGCCGCCTTTTGCCTTTGTCCCATTGGTCGGGATTGGAGTTACATCTTCGATGCGAGTGATTTGAACACCCGCGCGAGTCAGTGCACGGATAGCTGCAGTAGCACCTGGCGCACTGTGCGACCGGTTTCCGCCAGCTCCTCGATACTTGACGATAACTTGGTCAAATTCCTTCTCAGCTAGCATTTCAGCAATTTTCTCAGCAGCTCTTGTTGCTGCAAACTGACCACCGGCATCGCTCCCCTTCTTGGTAACCTGTCCACCAGAAACCTTCGCCAGAGTCTCAGCTCCGGTAAGATCAGTTGCGGTAATTAGCACGTTGTTGTATGTGCTGAAAATGTGTAAAACAGCCTTGTGACCCATCACTCATCGCCCCCCTCTTCTGGAATTGTTTCCTCGACTGTGGGCGCTTCCTCAGCATCAGCCTTGATTTTTTGAACAAAGTCATCATTGTCCGTGGTTGCTCTAACGCCACCGACTTCTTCCAGTTCCTCTTCCTCGGTCTGTCGAGTCATTCGGAGTTGCTCCATCTCGACACGGAAGGGGTGATTCTCATTTAGGTAAGGTGATGTCGCACTGTACTGAAGGAATTCTTCCTCTTGTCGGAGAATCTTGTATCCAGGAACGGTCATCCTCTGTTCGCCAATTGCGATGTGGCCATGGACAATCATATTTCGAGCAGCGCGCATAGATGGCGCTAGTCCGCGGTAGTAGACCACTGATTGGAGTCTTCGAGAAAGCATGTGTTCAACGGAAATTTGTAGAACATCATCGATACTAGATCCTTCGGCTAGTAGCCCCTTACGAACTAGAGAACCAACCAAATCCGTCTTTTCCTGAGCGAAGTGGCCTTCTGATGAATCAACCCTTCCGATGAGCTTCATCGCTTGGTTTCGATGTCGCCTTAGTGCCGATTTTTCTCGCCAAATTTCACGCATTCCACCAACCTTCTTCAAGCCGAATTGTTCCTTTAGGGCGTGTTCTTCCTCAATTCTAGCAGCCTTCCAAGGATGAGTGGGAGTCTGTGTCTTAGGTCGTGCAAACTTAGGATGTCCCATACTTTACCACCTCACTTCTTCCTCTCTACACCGAGTGTGCTACCACTGCGGCCATTGCTTCGAAGGCGCTGACCGCGGACCTTGTGTCCGCTGCGGTGGCGTATCCCCCGGTAAGTCTTGATTGAAGCCAAGCGTGCTACATCATCGTTTCGAGTCAATCGGACTTCTGTTCCGATGATGTGTGCATCCTCATTAGACTGCAAATCTCGTTGTCTGTTGACGAGCCACCAAGGCACGTTCAACGCGTATTCGTCAATTGTTGTTCGAATCCTGTCTTGTTCCTCTTCGGTCAGATGACCACCGAGTTTGTTTCCATCGATTTTCGCCATGCGGCAAATCTGACCGGCCGATCGCTGTCCGACTCCGTTAATCGAAGTAAGTCCCTGTGCAATCGGTCGAAGACCATCGATATCAGAGTCAGCAAGTCTCAGGATGTAGGAGAAGTCCTCTCCTAGTTCTGCTTCATTCACTTTTGCCATAGTACGGTTCCCCCGTGTTCATCGGTTGCCCGATGGCCCTTATAGGGCATCCCGCCGACCTACCCTCCATATTTGAAGGAGACGGCCGCTCCTACGGGGCGTTAAATGTGCTAATCGACTCACTGCTCCTTACAAACGATGTATAGGGTGTGACTTCCACTACCTCTATCCAAATCTAGGTCAACCATGAATCCATTTGTGCCTTCAAATTCCTTCATTGCCTTGTGCAATCTCCGTTGAAGTGTTGGATGCTCGTCAGGGTCTAGGCTACATCGAAGAGTCACCTTTCCAACCCCATTACGAGCAGCGGAAGCAGCAGTCTGTTCAATTGTGTGAGGTTCTGGAGGAGTTAGTCTGTGCTGAACAATTTCTCCGCTTGCAATTACGAAGGCATCGATTTCATCATCCCTGGTTAGTGGATCTGTGCTGATTAGGAGCGGCCTTCTGCCTTCCAGCCTAAGCCAAGAATGCCCTGCATTTTCCGGAAGCGCTCTATCGAGCCAAGCCTCGTGCAGTCCGGATTGAACAAGTGCAGGGTCGACAATAGTTAGGTGTGCACCAAATGGTGGAGGTGAGCTTATGCTAACCAATTCAGATTCGGCCACCTTGCCCTCTATCGTAGCCATGATTTTCTTCTTACCCATTCTAACACATCGAGAGGGTTCTTTCGAGGAAAGAGAACCAATCCAAACCGATAGCCGGTCAATTCTGCCTCCGCCTTGGCTGAGGTATTCCCAAGTCCTTCGGATTCCTGGGAAAGTCGTTTCGATAACCGCATCGACAAGTGAACGCTGGCCCTCGTTTAGCCTAGGGGATAAATCCAGTAAAATCGCCGGACCTCGTGGTCCAGTTTCAAGATGATTAGCCCATGCCTTGAGCAACGGGCCAAGCGCTGGTTCCATCTCATCAATTTCATGTCTTTGAGCATCCCTTGGCCGAGCCGGGTCAAGATGTAACATACCAATCGGTGGATGTGCCCTAGTTCCTGCCTCCCTGAGGCTATTCCAATAGGCGACGATTGCATTCTCGGCATCAGTACCATCCCCTATCAGAACGCGATCCATCGTTCTCTGCAGATCGTCCTCATCTCCAGTAATTTGCATGTTTGCAGCACATAGTAATCCTATATTCGGATCTAATTCTATGGCTAATCCAGGACGCTTCAGACCAGTGGTCAGTGCGATAAGTTGTACCCCACTTCCAGCCGCTGCATCTAGGATTACTCCGGCTGGTAGATCGATAGCTTGAATTTGCTCAGCTCTGACTTGAGAAACAGACCAAGGAGTGGACAATCTCCGCATCTCTTCGGTAATGTGAAATTTAGGTTCACCCTTGCGTGCAGATTCAGCCTTGGCAACCTTGGAAGCCCTCTTTACAAGGTCAGGTGAGGGGTTCAGAGCGTAGTGGCTTGGCTCCTCGTTCATGCACTCCGCTCCTTTGTCGAACTCAAGTCCTTTTCGCGTCTAGAGGTTCTCAAATTGTCACTCTGACGACCTTTATTTCAAAACGTAACCACATATCTGACATCTGAGGGTCGTCACTGTTCCCATAAGCGATTTCTGGCGGTAATAATGTGGTATGAGTCGTACCTGTGTCGATCCCAGGAATCAATCCTCTGTCTCCGTCTATGTCTAGACCAACCATTGACCAACAAAAACCGATAATTGACCAATTACACCCATCACCGGCTGTATCTCCCCAATCTCCACTGTCTATTTCTTCTCCACTATCTGCATTCCATACTGTGTATTCAACTTCGAGTGTATCTCCGTCACTTACATGCAAATCCCTGGGATTAGAGCCTTCAAAGATATGGACATCGAGTAAAACCTCCGCTTCTCGAACATTCAGGTGTGATGCCTGAATCTGAATATCGTGCTCTGTTACTCCATTATTCAATTGAATTTCTACAATTGCAGTTTCATTTACCCCTATTTCATTCACTGTAAGGACAGTATCGCCTTCCGAGGCAAATACAACCTCTCCACCGGTTATTTCGAGGACAATATCTAGGGTTTGGTCGCCTCTATTGTATACCGCCACGCTTGCCCTATCGCCATCTCCTTGATGTTCCCAGTCACAGCGCAATTCACCAGGGTAGAGGAATACATCGTCTTGTTCAGATAGAACGTCCGGCCAATCCCAATCACCTAATCTTGAATCACAGGTGTCGAATAACAAGTCTACTTCCCAGAACCATCGATTGTTTTCGTCCTTCAGCAAGTCTTGATCTGTTACGGAGAACGCATCCTCATTTTCTTTAACGAAGACGTAAACGCTGTAGCCAACCACTACCGTCGAACCAATTAGTAGTGCAGCGGTGGCCAACGAGAGCAAAATAGCGGCTCTTGGAATCGCCATTTGATTGATGCCTAGCGGCACAGTAGGGTGCTCGACCTCGTCGGGAGTATCTGATATCCAACTACGGGACACGATATCTGACCGCACCCCGTCAGTCATCAAGGTTAGTACTGTCCAACTCAACTAATCCACGATTAGAAATCAATGTCGAATCGCCAATTGTCAATTATCTGCTACTGACTTTTCCAATGTTGGCGTACTTAGGTCGATACCAAATTCACTCTGCAAATTATACGCTGCTAGGTTGATTTCATCTCTAATCTTGAGTAATTGTCTAGGGGAGGAGACAAAATATGTCATCCTCCATCTAACGGCGTTGTTTGCATTTTCTTTCAGAGAAATAATCGGTGAACGATCTTCATCCAGACCTGTACAATTTTTCTTCGCTTCTTGGTAAGCCAGATTCAAATAATTATTCACCACTTTTGTCTCAACACCGTATCCTATGTTAAATTCTACAAATTCTTTGTGTGGTCCACCAGGGTTATCTTTGTAGAAATCAGTACGGTGGTTAAGCATCGCATTGTTTGGGATTTCTATATCGTGGCCTTGAGCCAAATCACGAACTCGAGTTTGAAGCCCACCGATTTCCATAATTATGCCTAGGACATTCAGGTCAGGAATAGAAATCACATCACCACGCTTAGCACTATTTCCGCTAATTATCAAAATCCCACTCAAGAAGTCATTCAACCAATAATCCTTAGTCGTGAAAATTAGTAGCGCTAGGAATCCTATTGCCCCTGTAGTTTCAAGGATACCTGTAATTGCCCATATATTGATTAGAGTAATTCCAGAAGTAATCAGAATAATTCCAAGAACAATCAATTCTAGGGTTCTAGAAGTGGCGGTTTCAACTGTTCTTGCCGAACCCATAACTGAAATCACCTCTCCATATCTCTTCAGAATGAGACCATCTGCGATGTTGTATACTACATAGGCAATCAGTAAGCAGAGAGATGACTGACTAATCTGCTCATCAGGATACGAACTACTCAATAGAATTATTGAGACGATAAATGCTAAGAAAACGACTAGGTTGAATGAATGTAAAGTTCGTAGTCGCAATCTTGTTTTTGTATGGTCATCTTCTCCGTGCATTCTAGCGATTTGTTTTGAAAATATGAAAACCAATGCATTCACAGCGAAGGTGAAATATTCAATCGGATTTAGATTTTGTAAACGTTCGATTAGAATATCAACCGGACCCGCCATAAACTTAGCAACCTATCTCAGGTGATTAACTTAATTCCGTTGCGATATAGATATCATAAATCAATCCTGTAACAATGCTTCTTGATGTCTTTGCCCCAGCCAAGTCACTAGAGCGAGCTCGGCACCGACTACTGTTAGTAATAGGAATAATCCGATTGCGTTAATCGATGAAGCAGCACCTAACATCAGGAGTGATGCAGCGATTCCTAGAATGAGGTCCCCGAATCCCCAAATTCGTAAAACACGCCGCAAATGGAATATTCCAACGACCCATAAGGTCGTTGATATGGCAAATAAAGCGATTGGATAAATTATCCACATATTGACTAAAATTAGTCCAGCGAACATCAGAATGTGACTATCAATGGCTGCCATCATCGTCCAATGACCATTTCTCATCGGCACAGATGCCGCC
Source organism: Marine Group II euryarchaeote MED-G37 (assembly GCA_002457555.1). GTDB lineage: Archaea > Thermoplasmatota > Poseidoniia > Poseidoniales > Thalassarchaeaceae > MGIIb-O1. The sequence continues at coordinate 46,802 of NTJQ01000004.1, read as the reverse complement.
ACTAATCCAAGCATGACAAATCCGCCAGCAAGGATAATCCAATCTAGATACTCGATAATCTGTGGAATGAATGCGCCTATCGAGAATAGTGCTAACGGTAGACAAATAATTGCCAATCCTACAGCCTCTACTTGTCTATGTTTACGTCCTGTATATATGGCATTAGCAACCGCAATAATTCCAGCAGGACCCCAAGAAATCATCACGTATCCCAAGGCACGTAGGCCTCTTCCTGAACTACTCAAATGAGTATCTCGTCCGACACTCGACCTCCGTGAATCAATCATCAAATCAATGACGATTGTGAGGATTAACAATGCCTCAAGGAGCAGCCAAGGAATCTGCCATTCAATCAGGTCTCCATCGAACGGATCAACGGTGAATGGGAATGGTAGGGATTCAACAAGAAGTGCTCCGGCTATCCTACCAAGAACTAGAGGTAGAACAAACCAGTCGATTGCAATAGGAATTCTATCTAGTAGGTTATCTCCCTGATATAAGGAAATAATCACAAATTGCATAATCAGAATTGTAACCACTGCTAAGTCTAGTAGTTCCCTATTACTAGCTCCAGGACCTAAATGGCCTGAGATTAATGCAACCATCAGTCCAATAATTGCGTATGCAATAGGCATCTCGATTCCCATTACCGTGGGTAAATCGAGGTCGAGTTGTTTGGTTCGTAATCTAGCGATTGCAACCAATATGGTTGCGAAGATTCCGGCGCTGAGTAGAATGAAAGGTGAAGAGGAGAATAACAGACTCCAAACGATAACCGAACCAAGTACCAAAAAGAGAACTAGGAGAACAATTGTTGGCCGATGTGAAACATCGGTTGTGTATAACTCAGAATCATCGTCGGTTGTGGTAAGTTCTCTTCTCTTCTTGCGCTTTTGTTGTAATTCCATTCTCTTAGGATCGTAGGTATCTAATTGCCCAGTCCCCAAACTCAATTTTTTGACGTTGTCCTGCCCTGCAATTGCCAAAAGTTGTTCTCTTTGGGTTAGTGTTTTCAGTTCGGCTCTAATCTCCCCTCGTGCAACAAGCCATAGTGCGCTTAATGCAAACAAACCGATGCCAGCCATGGTAGCGGTTTGATTTTCCAATTGTATCGATAGTCCAATTGTAATCACTAGCAACCAAAGAGCAGCTGCTGCTGGTTTGAGCAATTTTTCCATCTTCTCCGCGCGCGGGAGATAGAAGACCATCACCAAACCGGTGCAAGTAACGGAAGTCAATGATAAGTCGATATTTGGAATAGAATCGGTAGAATCTAGAATGCGACTAGGATCTTTTGTAGAAATTGCAATAATTAATGGAAGAGACATTAGAGCCATTCCGTTGGTGAATATCGGTTCGTTCTCAGGGTCTCCTCTATAGAGGATTGAGGCTGTAGCGATAAGCAAGAGAATAATCCACACTTCGTCTAATCCGTGCCTCCATCCTAGGACAGCGGCACTGACTGCAATTATGCCCAAAAGAGCAATTGGGCCACCGAGTCTTTTTCCCCCAAATTCGGCACCTAAATGAGATAATGATACAACTGAAACCACAGCCAAGAGTGTGATTGCAGTAAAACCACCGGCATGGGCCATGACTACAATTGTGACCATAGGTAACCACAATCCAATCGACCACAATTGCAATACTCCTGAATCTCTAATGGACGCTGATACTTCGGTAATCCCAAGGAATCCTGCGGCGAGATTAACACCAGTTTGACCTAATTGCAAATTGACGATTAGCATCAATGCTACCGAGATAATGAGGTAGACCGCGAACGGAGTAGTCGCTAGGTCAATGATATTCCCAGGGTCGGTCCACCCATTAGCAATCATCACGGTTCGGAATGATTCGACTACAAATTCCTGCAACAAAACCCAAGTCCAAGGGAGCAGTACTGTAGCACCTGCCAAAGAAGGTGCCCGCCGCATTATTGCAAGAATCGCAGTACCTATGTGGAGCGCAGTTAGTAGCCCCAAGAGAACCAACCCACCATCCCCTCCATTTGCCTCGGATTGTGCAGGAATTAGTACGACTAAGAGTACTAGAACGCCAACCGAACCGACCCATAGGACACGGTCAGTAACACGATTCTGGTCCCGTAAGATGACGAATCCAGTCAGAATAGCAGCAAAAATTGTGAATGTTTCATAACGATCGAAAAGAGATATCGCTTCAGTTGTATCTCCGAAGATCAGTAATAGAGAAAATAATGCCGCACCAGCCATTAGAGGGATTGCTACTCTGAGCCGCTCAACACCCCTTACTATGAGATATGAACCCCCAAATGCCCCTGCCAGGAAGGTAACCATTCCCAATGCATATCCAGAATCTTCTCGACTTGATGCAACAGCCATTAATGCTCCAACCATACCTAAGGAAATAGATACGCCCCAAAGTCCGGGCCGGCCAAGTCCGGCTGCCTTGAATCCCTGTGAGAACCAATTGTCTTCGCGCGCAAAGCGTGCTGCCATACCAGCGTTGATTCCAGAAACAAGCATCAATAGTAGGAAGAGGATTAATGGTGTATCCAGAGGTTCAATAATCAATGAACCAGCGGTAAATCCTTCTGTAATCGCATGCATACCTATCCACAGATTAGAAGCAGCAACTCCTAGCGCTGCTAGATTTCCGGATTCTCTGTGCAATGCAAGACCATGGAGTAGCAAAGTAGCCAGTAGAATCATCACAGCGACCCCTACCTCCCCTCCAATCGAGCCAGCAGTAGAACCAATTGCTAACAGAACGAGAGTTGCCTGTGCAGCGATTGCATCGTGATCATGCCGATAGGCAATAAATATGTTAAGCGCAACGAGCAATAACAATAGAATCGCTAGAATTTCCACAGAAATTGGAAGGAACTCACCTAATTCCCAACGATTTAGCTCGATTGCAAGACCATAGAGCACCTTCATTGAAATTATTACCCAAGAAACACCAAGCAAATGCAGATTCTTATCCGGAACCCATCGTTCCCCTAAAGCGAATCCTGTAACTGCTAGAATGAGAAGTAATACCAGTGAAATCAATGGGGGGAAAGCCGTTCCCGCAACTACACTTAAGAGACTAAAGACGAATATCATAGATACCATAAGCGACCAATTTACACGACGCTCGCCATCTTTTGCCATCGAGGTAACAATGTCATCTTCCGGAGCACTGGTCACTGTTCCGTCAGAAGATATTGCACCAGCTTCCTTTCCAGAGGCTTCTTTGAATGGGTCAAAGACATCTCCTAGAGCCTCATCCACTTCTACAGTTTCGTTTTCGTCGAAAGTGGGAGAATTGGAATCGGGTACTTCGTCGGAATCTTCTCCTAAACCTAGGTCTCCAATGTCGATGTTTGCACCGATTTTGAATCGACGTTCGCGAATCACGCTGTCGTCCTTCTCATCGCTCACGCGCTCGCGAGGAACGGCATTCTACGATAATCGCATCCCCGTCAAGGGTTAGTTGAATTCCAATATCCTAGAGAAATTCTCTCAGCGGTTTATCCGTAATGGTTGAAAGGTAAACATCTGAGGCGTGACTCATGGAGAGCACCTCGCGCTCGTCCACAACCGCCGTCTCGGCAACCCCTTTGTCTTCGCACGGATTGAATCCTAGCGGCTCAGTACATTGGAATCTGTCTTCCGATGAATTGCACGGAAGGGCAGTACAGGTTGGGGAAGCAGAAATGACTGCGCACGGTGTTTTACTTGCAACCACTGGAGAACGAACTGGGCGTTCACCAAATGATCGATTCATAGTCGACGAACCAGGATATGCAGACCATGTTTGGTGGGGTAAGGTGAACCGTCCAACAAGTCGCTGGGTGTTTGAGAATCTTCTCAAGAAGGTGCAATCTCACCTTGACTCTGCAGACCAATTATTCGTCAAAGATGCGCATTGTGGCGCAGACACAAATTACGCAATGCCAGTACGTCTAGTTACAGAGAAGGCTTGGCACGCTGCTTTCTTCCACAATATGTTCGTTCGCAGTGAACCCTCTCAATTGAGCGACCACGTCCCTGAATACACAATTCTACACGCTCCGGACTTACTTGCTGACCCTGAATTTGACGGAGTAAATTCTGGTGTATTCGTGATTTTAGCATTAGATCGAGGTTTGGTAATTATCGGTGGAACTCATTACGCTGGTGAAATCAAGAAAGCCATCTTCACCATAATGAATCACATTCTTCCAGAAAGAGGTATCATGCCAATGCACTGCTCGGCAAATACAGATGGTGACGAGTCAGCCCTTTTCTTCGGATTATCCGGAACCGGAAAGACGACTCTTTCCGCCGATCCTCACAGGGCATTAGTCGGAGATGATGAACATGGTTGGTCAGACGATGGCGTGTTCAATTTCGAAGGAGGATGCTATGCAAAATTAATCGGTTTGTCTAAGGAAGACGAACCAGAAATCTATGCTACAACTAGAATGCCTGGAACTATTTTAGAGAATGTAATCCTCGATTCAAATAGCGTTCCAGATTTCGATGATGGAACTCTTACTCAGAACACTCGAGCTTCTTATCCAATTGAAGCCATAGAAAACAGAACCGAAGATTCTACCGCAGGCCATCCAAAGAACGTGGTTTTCCTGACATGCGACGCCTTCGGAGTACTACCTCCACTTTCCCGATTGACCCCAGACCAAGCGGCCTACCACTTCATGTCAGGTTATACCGCTAAGGTCGCGGGAACAGAAATTGGAGTTACTGAACCTCAAGCAACTTTCTCGACATGTTTCGGGGCTCCATTTATGCCGCGTCACCCAAGTATTTACGCTGATTTGTTATCAACGAAGATAAGTGAACAGGAAGCAAATTGTTGGTTGATAAATACCGGCTGGGTCGCAGGTGGATATGGCGAATCTAATCGTATCAAAATCCGTTGGACTAGAGCACTTCTAAACGCAGCACTGCGGGGAGATTTAGAAGATGTTGTATTTGTTGAAGATGAACGCTTCGGCTTTGCAGTACCAGTCGAATGTGACGGCGTGCCGAGTGAAATTCTACAACCTCGAGAGACATGGTCAGACAAGCAAAGATATGACAATGTGGCCAACCTTCTAGCGCAAATGTTTAGGGAAAATTTCCAACAGTATGAAGAAGGATGTAGTAAGGAAGTTCTAGCCTCATCTCCAAAGGTTCTACTTTGATTCGTATAGAATTGAACGTGAATCTAAATTGGAGAAAGTAAAATACGAGAGGATTTTTTTTAGACCATGCATAAGATACCCGTCGTACTGTCAGTAAGCATTCTATTATTGATGTCAATGTCATCAGCAATTCAAGATAGAGATGAATTATCCTCTTTAGGGATTAAATCTAACACCGACAACATTGCATCTGGCCCTTTTCATCTTGTAGATGATAGTATATATTCCGAGTCTGTCAATGCTATGGATTATGATGAATCTGGAAAGTTGTATTACGCTGGCACTCTCTGTGGTCGCTCAAGCACCGAATTAAGTAACGCTGTAGAATGTGAATTTACTTCGGATACAGGTTCAGAATCAACACTTAGTTTCGCACCCGCCTATGTTGCCTCTATGGATAATGCAGGAAACAGGTTGGAAGCCTATCTTTTCCATAGTGGATACGGAGATCGTATTGATGATCTAATCGTACTAGAAAATGGCGATATCTTAGTCGCAGGAGGGTTCTGTTGGCTGTCTAACGAATGCTATCTTCAGGGAGATGGTATGCTCTTAGAAGCACCTGGCAGAAATATGGATGCATTCGTGCTGAGAATGGCACCATCTGGACAGGTAATTTGGTCTCGCCCTTTCTGGTCTGGTGGTAATGATTTAATCCACAGTTTAGCCGAGGGCCCGAGCGGAGAAATTTATTTTCAAGGAACATTCTGTGCCGACTCAGTATCACAATGTAGACTGAATTCTGTTCAGGGAGTTCAAGGCCCATTGACGAAAGGAGATGCAGATATTTTCTTCGGAAAGCTAGATTCGGATGGGTCTTTGGATTGGGTGAAAAATCTTGGTAGTTCTACAAATGACCATGATTTAGGGGGAGGTTATTGGTCTCTTCAACAGATGGGAATAATCCCTACCTCCGATGGAGGAGTATTAGTTACTGGTTCAGTTTGTCACGACAGCAGTTGGCTTGACACATGTTCATTTAGACTATCTCCCGATGATGAAATTACAGGACAAGATGGTTTTGTCGCAAAATACTCTGCAAATGGTACTTATCAATGGTATGAACTAGTTGGAGGCTCTGCAGTTGATTTTCTACAAGTTACAGTACCAATCGATGAAAGTAGAATACTAGTTGGAGGCAACCATTACTCTGCTAATTTTTCTGTAACTGGATTTAGTGTAAATAATTCAGGTAGTTCGGATGCATGGTGGGCTATTTTCAATCATGAAAACAAGGAATGGGAAGGCCTATGGGATTCAAATGAAACTGGAGATGCATACATTCACTCTGCCTCTGTAGGTCCAGATGGTCAAATTGTTGTCGCAGGTTCTGGGTGCTGGCAAATTACACCTTGTACAATCGAAGTTGCTGGAAAATCTCACAACGGCAGAACTTACGGGATTGGATGGGCTTTGGAGGTGGATGAAGCCGGCATTAGTGAATGGATGAAAGGAGTACATTCCACCACACGATCGGCCTCTCCTGTCTCTCAAGTTATACACAATGAATTTGGTGATATTGCCATGTCAATACCAAATTGTTACAGTGATGATAATGATGCAGATTGCAGTTTCAAGATGGGCGAGCAAACTTTCAATTCTGTAAACAATGGCACATTAGTTCGTGTAATCATTTCAGATTATGATAGAGACGGTATACCAAATCAATTAGACGACTGTCCCATGGGTGATGAAGGTTGGACAAGCGATTCTACGACTGATTATGATGGAGACGGATGTAATGATTCAACCGAAGACCTTGATGATGACAATGATGGTTGGTTAGATGCAGAGGAAATTGAATGCTCTCACACTCCAACCGATGCATCATCAATGCCAACAGATAGCGATGGAGATGGAGTCTGTGACAATAATGATAATGACGACGATGGAGATGGTTATTTGGACGTGGAAGATGATTTTCCCTACAACTCCGAAGAATGGGTAGACAATGATATGGATGGCATCGGAGATAATCAGGATGACGACGACGATAATGATGATTGGAAAGATCATCAAGACGCCTTCTCGAACGAAGCATGCGCCTACATTGATTCGGATGGAGATGGTCGACCGGATTCTTTCGTGATTCCAAATTGCCCTACTTCTTTGGAGGAAGATACCGATGATGATGGAGATGGAGTAGAGGATATTGTAGATGCTTGGCCATTGGATCCAGCAATGGGTTTGGATACAGATGGAGACGGCCTTCCGGATATACACAAATCTGGGTTAACTGGTTCAATAGAGGAAGATACAGATGATGATAATGACGGATATCTGGACACAGAAGACGACTTTCCACTTGATGCAAATCGCTGGTTAGACACCGATGGCGATGGAATTGACGATTCAATAGATGCCGACAGAGATGGCGATGATTGGAGCGATTTGGACGAAGATAAATGTGGAACAGACTCAATGGACGGTGAAGATTGGCCAACAGACTCAGACAATGATGGAATCTGCGATGCAATGGATAAGCAAGGAATCACAGAACTATTTTCAGGTGGAATTGGAATCGCATTCGCAATTTCTTTCTTGCTAATTCTTGGAGCAATTGCCTATTCTAGAAACGAATCATCCCTAATGGAATCGGAATCTCAGATTCCTCCTCCTCCATCACTAGAAGAGGTATTGGAAGTAGAAGTTGAGGAAGATTCTGATTAGAACGGCAAACCATTTCTGTTAAATCAGGAATTGATTTGATTCAATCATGCGCTTCAACCCAGTTGTGATATTGGCGGTATTCTTGCTGTCGTATACGGCGGTTGGATGCCTCTCCCATTCCGAAGAAAATAGCGGTATTGACATAGTGGTAAATTATGATTCAACAAATGGCACAATTGTTCAAACATACGTTGATGGAGAATTAGAATCCACATCGAGCATCATATTAGATTTCGATTTTTCAAAAACAATCTCTGAGTATGATTTAGTCAGTTTTGGAATTGACCCCAATGATGGTCGAAGCCCGATACTTGAAGCAGCAGAATCTTCACAAATGGTCTCGGTTGAATTCTCTGAGCACGGAATATACTATCTAGACGCATTTACTATCGATGAGATGGAAGCGAGGGTGAACCTGACAATTGTTGTAAGAATCGAACTCAATATCGAATGGAATCAAGATACAACGAATGAGCCAAATTCACTTGAAATTGATTCTATACCCAAGAATGGGGGGCCATATCCTTCGATGATAATTATCGACTCAGATGTAGAGAATCCAGAACTAATCGATAATGTGGGAGGCGGTAGAGAGGTGGAAATCACTTGGCGCCTTTTCGACGAAGCGGACGATGCTTGCTTGATTCGTCCAACCACTGTTGACGAAGGAGAAATCGCAAATTGGAAGGTGCATCACAGAATAACAAACGAAGTTCACGACCTAAGAATTAGTTATGATAGTGGCCAAGATAACATAGACATCGATCACTCGATCTCAATTCTATATGAGGAAGTCGAATCTCCACCAAATCCTTGAGATAAAGAAGGGGGTGGCCAATCACAATGTCTTCCCAACTGCATGTCGTAACCGGAGCCTTCGGTTATAGTGGCAGATGGATAGCCAAGCAACTCCTCTCCGAAGGCAAACAGGTTCGCACCCTTACCAACGCCGCCACTCGAGACGACCCATTCGACGGCGCTGTCGAAGTCCACCCATTGAATTTCGATGATTACGAATCATTAGTCGATTCTCTGAGAGGTGCAGACGTATTGTATAATACGTATTGGGTGCGGTACAACGATAATCAACGGAATTTCAACCACGGAATCGCTGTTGAAAATTGCAAGAAATTGTTCGATGCTGCTGCCGAAGCAGGAGTTAGGAGAGTAGTCCATTTCAGTGTCGCAAAACCCGACCAAGCCCCAGGTTGGACTTACTTTGCAGGTAAGGTAGAGACCGAGAGATTGCTCAGGGAATCCGGACAATCCTACGCCATCGTTCGCCCAACAGTGTTCTTTGGCGGTGGTCGAAATGTTCTGATCAACAATATCGCCTGGATAATGAGAAAAATCCCAATATTCGGAGTCTTTGGTTTTGGCAAGTATCCAATCCAGCCAGTGCATATTCGCGATGTATCAAGGGTGTCGATTGAACTTGGAGCAAGTGATGAAAACATAACTCGAGATATTGCCGGTCCTGAGAGATTTACCTACAGGGAATTTGTATCTTTGATAGGCAAGAGCATGGGGGTAAGGAGATTGATTATTCCAATCCCACCAATCATCGGTTGGTTAGCTGGGCAAATGTTGGGAATATTCCTTCGTGACAGAGTCATTACCAGAGCGGAAATTCGCGGATTGATGAACGGCTTGGTAGCATCTGAGGAAGAGCCGTTAGGGGAGATTACATTCAGTAAGTGGATCGGAGAAAATGGCTCAGATTTGGGTCGAGAATACCAGAACGATTTGCAGGAACGAAGGTATAATAGATAATCACAATAAATTAGCAGTGGAAATCATCCCAAAACGGTAATATAAGAGCCAAAATTACCACCAAAACATGCCCAAATACATGTTTTCAGGGAGCTATACTAGTGAAGGCGTGGCTGGACTACTGGCAGACGGTGGAACAGCCCGAAGAGATGAGGCCGCGAGGATTGCAGAAATGCTCGGCGGGACTCTAGAAGCGTACTACTGGTGTTATGGAGATACAGACTTCATGTGTATCATGGATGTGCCAGATAGTGCTAAAATCGCTAAATTATCTCTCCATATCGGTGCCTCTGGTAGTTTCAATGGTAAGTTGACGCCTCTAATCTCAGTGGAAGAGATGGACGATATCTGTAAAGCAGACATCGGAGATTTCAGACTACCAGGCCAGTAGATTCGATGCTAGAAGCGATTGCGGCAATTGCGGCTATTTTACTGATTATTCCGGGTTGGGCCGTAGGCTTGGTTGCGATAATCGCCTACCTTTGGAGATTATACTACAAGCGGGAAAATTCAGACGGAGTAAATTAGATCGCATTTCGCTATCAAGAAAATATTATTTCGATTATCTATAAATAATAATTTTCGGTCGGGGAAATATGCCTTGTGACTGTTGCGATTGCGACCCTTGTGGCCCAGACTGTTCGTGTGATGGATGCTGTTAAGACAATTCAGAGACGTTGCCTTGCATGTCTTTGAGCATCTACCGCAGTGATTGCTGCCATGTGGACAACCTGCCTAACCGAGTCTCCACGCTGAAGAACGTGAGCAGGCTTAGAGAGGCCTTCTAGAATAGGACCGGTCATTTCTGCTCCTGCAATCCTCTGTAGCAATTTGTAGGCAATATTAGCCGAAGCAAGGTTTGGACATACCAATACATTGGCTGGCCCGTCAAATTCCATGAATGGGAACTCGTTTTGACGGTCAGGAACAAGAGCGGTATCTGCCTGCATTGGCCCATCGATAATTAGACCGCGATCTAATTCACGTGCCATTGCGATGGCTTCCTCAATTCGGTCAGTACGTAATTCGTTCGAGGTTCCAAAGTTGGAGAATGAAAGCATAGCAACCTTTGGAGTGACTCCGAATCTTCGGGCGACCTTAGCGGTTTGAATAGCGATTTCTGCAAGGGTTCTAGCATCTGGATAAATGTTGATTGTAGCATCTGCAATAAACATCAACTGACCATTCACGGTCATCATGTATAGACCGACAATTCGATGAGACGAGGGGTCAGGGCCAATTGTTTGTAGGCATGGCTTAACGATATCTGGGTAATTATGGGCAATACCTCCAAGATAACCATCAGCATCTCCGCAGTGTACCATCATTGGGCCAAAGTAATTTGGTGACTTCAATTGGTTGATGGCATCTCCGCGAGTTAACCCCTTACGGCCACGAAGTTTGTGTAATTCATCAGCATAATCTCCGCGCCTGCGTGGGTCATATCTGACATCGATAATCTCGCAATCAAAAGTAAGCCCAAGCTCTTCTTTTACCGCTTCAATTCGCTCGGGGTGTCCCAAAAGAATTGGATCGCAAATCCCTTCCACAAGACATTGTGATGCAGCCTTGATAATCGTGGGTTCTTCTCCCTCTGAAAAGACAATTTTCTTCCGATCTTTTCTTGCTTGATTGATGACGTGTCGCATGATAGAACGAGTTAATCCTAATCTAGCCTCAAGGTCCTCTCGGTACTTATTGACATCGAAATCCTTGGCGCTAATTCGAGCCATTCCCTCATTCACAGCCGCCTGAGCTACTGCGCTGGCTTCCCAAATTAGTACACGCGCATCGAATGGTTTTGGAATCAGATATTCTGGTCCGAACTGCATTTGTTCTCCTGCATATGCAGCGGCGACTTCGTCCGGTACAGGCTCCTTTGCTAAAGCCGCCAAAGCCTTGGTTGCGGCCATTTTCATTCCTTCTGTTATTTCCGTAGCACGCACGTCTAAGGCCCCACGGAAAATGTATGGAAATCCGAGCACGTTGTTTATCTGATTGGGAAAATCAGAGCGGCCAGTTGCTATGATTGCATCATCTCGAACAGCTTGTACATCGTTTGGTAAGATCTCTGGGTCAGGGTTTGCAAGAGCGAATATCAATGGGCGTTCGGCCATAGATTCGACCATCTCTCCGGAGACCAGTCCACCTTTCGATAGACCGAGGAATACATCGGCGTCAACCATTGCCTGTGCCAATCCGCCATCATCGACATCTCTGGCGAAGGCGAGTTTGTATTCATTTAACTCACCGGCATCACCTCGTGATTTGGTAAGGATACCCTTGCTATCACACATCATCAGATTATTCGCATTAACTCCTAGACGAAGGTAGTGCTGAGCACAAGAAATCGCACTAGCACCAGCGCCTGAAATCACGACCTTAACTTCTGAGACATTTTTTTCGACGACTTCCAACCCATTGATTAGAGCGGCACCGGAGATAATCGCAGTACCATGTTGATCATCGTGCATTACTGGAATATCTAATTCGGCGACGAGCCTTCGTTCGATTTCGAAGCATTCTGGCGCCTTGATATCCTCTAGGTTGATTCCTCCGAAAGTAGGGGCAATCGCTTTCACCGCTTCGACAAATTCGTCAACATCAGTTCTGTCTACCTCGATGTCAAAAACGTCGATGTCTGCGAATGCCTTGAACAAGAGTCCTTTACCTTCCATTACCGGTTTTCCTGCAAGCGCACCAATATCACCTAACCCAAGCACTGCAGTACCGTTGCTAACAACTGCTACCAAGTTACCCTTCGAGGTGTACTTGTAAGCATCATCTGGGTTCTCAGCAATCTCCTCGCAAGGATATGCAACGCCCGGAGAATATGCTAGCGAGAGTTCACGAGCAGTTCCGTGTGGCTTTGTTGGCTCCACTCTGATTTTTCCGGCTGGTTCAGTAGCGTGATATTCTAACGCCTCCTGACGCAATCGGTCCTCGTCCATACCTGTACCTCGAGAATTTCGGGCCATGCACCCCTCTTTGATGCTATCCTACACAATTCGAGCGATTTATCGGCCCATGGAAATGCGCTTTATGTACACTGCACTCCCTCCTTAAGAGGGAGACTCATGTATAAATCAACTAACCCACCCTTTCTTAATGGGAACAAGTAGGCCAGTGGTTCGTAACTATGTCGAATCCTCGTCAATTGCCGAGCAAGCGCAGGTCTGCTTTGCTTCTTGCAACATTGATGGTTTTGTTGCCTTGGTCTGCATATTCTGGTGCAAATGAATTAGATTCTGAGCAAGAAACCCGTGAGGTGTCGCAGGCTGCATGGGGCGCCACAGGAAGCAACGATACCGGATGGATTGATTTGGTCGCTACCGGAGCAGATCCAGATAACGGGAGCTATGCCTATAGCGACTTGTTCTTGCCATTTGCTCCGGGCGCTCAAATTTCGAATCTAACCTTCGAAATTGCAGTAAACGGCTCGGCTGGATATTGGGCAAATGAGCCACAAATTACTCTCATGGATACTCAAACTCCAATTCTAGATTGGAGAGGTTATGGCGACTTAGGCCAGCAGAATGAGATGGAAAATAACCCCCCGAGTGTACTCGACGGTACTCTAAGCACTCATCTCAAACCTAACTCCATTTCTGATGCCTCATGGGAATTACCGGCCGGAGTAACGCTCACTGACATGGTAATTGAGGCTTTAAGGCCGGCCGATCCAATGGTGTCCTACTCCTCAGTGACCATAGATATTCATGCATCAGCGGTAAATCCTCACGATGGCCGGTTGTACATATTACTCGATGACGACCTACTCCATCTAGACGCCCGTTCTCAAAAGCCAATCATAGATATTGAAACAGGGATCATGGGAAGGTCGTTAGCGATAGACAGTGATACCGGAACTTTACTGATTGGAACAGAAGATGGGTCAGTACTTTCGCGTAGTTTGCACGATTCCTCTGAAATGCCACACGAAAAGGACCCTACAGGTTCTCAAAACGCTGGAATCTATGCATTAGCAGTCGATGATTATGGAACAATATGGGCAGCTGGAAATTGTACTATTCACTTCAAGCCGGTTGGTGACGTAGTTTGGAATGAGTACGACTACTGTCCAACACTAAACATTGAGACGCCATCTGACATTATGATAATCGGCGATAGTGTTTACTTGGCAACAACAAATGCTGGAGTTCACATTCTCAATTACATCACATCATCTTCCTCCGGCAGTGTTTCTGTATCTGTTGATTCCCAAACAGATTGGAACACCCAGAATTTCCTTTCCTCGGACCAAATTACCGACCTCGAGGTTGCCGGCGACTGTCTCCTAATCGCAACCTCTGATTCAGGCATCAACCGCAGGGACTTAACTGCACAATCTTGGATCGCCACTTGGTCAACAAATAACTGGTTGGCCTCCAATCAAATTCACGGTTTGTCTCTCACCCCAGGTTGGCTCCATATTCTCGCTGGCACCACGGTTCATGCTTACGACACAAATACACTAATTTTCCAATCTCAGAATCAACTCTCACAACTAGATTTGTACGGAAATGGTGCAATGGCCATAGCATGGCCAGCCCATCCTGCCCGAGGACCGATTAGCTCTACCGCCCTATTCAGTGATGGTTCAGGGACTCTTGGAATGCAAATTGCTGAGAATCCTGCTGGTACTCTGACTCTAGTTAGTGGGCCATCAATCGATGGAATGAATGTAGTCTCTCGTATCAATGATGGCGAGAGTGGAGAGATTTGGGTTGCAAGCGGCAGAATAATCGATCAATATGACGAGGCAGCTCGTGCCTGGAATACCCCGATCGATATTCGTGATTATGTCAGCAACCCAGGCCAAATTGTTGCTATTCAACAAGATGATAACGACAAGGTTTGGATTGGAACAAGCAATGCTGGAATTTTGAGGTTAGAAAATACCGATGGAAGTTACATCGGAACCGTATCTGGATTAAGCTCAAACGAAGTTAGTTCTCTAGCCTATGACGATACAAACGGCTACTTGGTAGTTGGACATAGCGAGTCTGGAATATCCATAATCGATACTAATCAGATGACACTAGTAGACACGATTACCACTTCAGACGGACTAGATTCCGATTTTGTTAATTCTGTTACGACTAGGTTCGGAATAGCATACATGGCCACTCCAGACAAGGGAGTAATGCGAGTAGAATTATCCACTTCAACAATCATCGGATCCTGGCAATCTCTCGGCGCCGACGATTTGGATGCGACACCAGTTGCAGTTGATGGGGATATAGTATACATTGGACTATACGAGTTTGGGATTCTTGTTGTAGACAGGCTAACTGGTGATATTTCCGATCTCTGGACTCAGGATACAAACTCGCTTCCCGACGATGATGTCTTATCTCTAGAAATGGACGATTTCGGAGGTCTATTAGTCGGCTCAGAAGGATCATTTTCGCGGTATGATGGCAGCACATGGACAACATTGACAACGAGTGGTTCATGGTGGAATCGACCCAGTGTATTCTACGATGTAACTAGCGATGGAGATGGACTCTACGCTGGCACAAACAGAGGAGCCTGTAAATGGAATTGGCAATACCAATTCCAAGATTGTGTAAGTTCGGGGGACGGTCTTGAAAGTCGCTTTGTCTACACCATAGAAATGCTGGCTCCAGACAGGGCATATACCGGTGGGAATGAAGGCGCTGGTATCGTTAACATGGACAACTTCTCCGTTATTGAAACTTGGACAGCGGGTGACGACACTCAGCGCGCTCGAACCGTCAAAGTTGACGATATTCTCTACCTCGGTTTCGAAAACACCGGTATAGCTCGTTATGACTTAATCAATAACCAATGGCTGACCACTTGGGATGGGGATCAAGGATACATCAATGATGACGATGTAACTGCCCTAGTACCAGGTCTGACTTACGGTACCATTTGGGCCGGCGGAGACTTCGGCCTCACACTAATTGATGTCATCAATGACTTGGTACTCATTTCTTGGGACAGAGGTTCTAATTCAAATGGCCCCACTTTATCTAATTCAATCCCTGCTGACATAGAGATATATGGCGACATTTTGCATTACTCAACCCAGCGTTCAACCAGTTGGTGGGGTGGTGGCTCGGATAGTATTTATCGTATCAATTTGACAACAAATACTAGCCTGACAACCATAGAGGTAGACGACCGAACTGGGTGGAACGGAGTAATCAATGGGATTGGAATAGTTAACGACCAATTGTGGATTGGTATCCGGCCAACGCAGACTTGGAACGATGGGGATGGAACGATTGTTCGTTGGAACATGACAAACGAATCCTGGGAAGATGATTTAGCAACCATTGGTAATGTACTGCGAGTAAATGCTCGATTCCTTGGTGAATGTTTCCCGCTCAATACAAGTTCGTGTGAACTATGGGTGGCCTATGGAAATTTCATTCTAAGGAGATTCAATGCAGACACCATGACGTTACTCGACGAGTGGACAGATGTGGATGGTCCGATTCGCGGAATGGAAGAATTCGAAGGAGAATACCTCTTTGCTAGCATGAACGGTATTCTCCGATGGGACCCTGTAAACGAGACTTGGCTTGATTCATGGACTCCAAGTGATGGTTTACCATCGAACACGGAAGAGGAATTCTACTCGATGGAAGTCGTCGGTAACGACCTATGGCTTGGAAATATGGAATCGAGCGGATGGAACTCAAATGCACAGGTATTGAGAAAGGATGGAGCCACCGGCAACTGGTCATCATGGGATTTAGGGACTGGAGATATCCCAGATGGATATGCAGCAGACATCAAGGTATGCGACGACATTGTGCACGTTGCTATCGGAGCCCGATTTTGGTGGGGCAATCAAGGTGGTGTCGCCCGGTACGACCTTGCCGACCACGATTCAGATTCAATTACTAACGAATGGATTAGTGCGATGACATCTGGTAACTCAGGACTGTCAAATAATGACCCAAGGGCTGTGACTTGTGACGAAGCTAATGACATCCTGTACATTGCATATGACACAGAGGGAATCGGTATTGATCGCTACAACTACAACACTGACGCATATCTTCCATTACTCACTTCTGCCGATGGAATTAGTGAGGACCGAATTTTCCCTGGTGGATTGTTACATGACAATAACGTCCTCTATGCCGCACATCAGTACGATAATCAAGGTGGAATATCTCGACTGATAACTTCTGGAACAGCAACCGCAAACGGGCAGGTCTTAGATCCTGGAATGGATGGTTGTTCGATAGATAGAGCTCCATCATCCACAGGGCAAGTCATCTACGCGGTTGGAAGATCAGGCCAAACAACGGGCCTGAACAGAGTCGACAGATTGGATAGTTCAGGATTAATTGCAAGTGGTTACGACGAATTAGCTGGACTAACCAGTGGTCGTGTTCTAGAAATTGTCTCTAACGCTACTAATGTTTGGATTACCTCAGCGTTGGACTCCAGTTCATTCTACGGCTCCTCTATTCTTCAAGGAGAACTCCTATCAAATGGCTCAGTAAGATGGGAATATGGTTACAATTTCCAACAAGACGTAGTCAATGAAATGACCTTGGATGGAGAGACTCTGTGGGTAAGTACAGCTGGCCGGGGTCTCAAGGCAATTGACTTGAAGCAACGCCGCATACTATCTACTCCACCGGCGCTTCATGCGCAGATGGATGGAATGATTATTGAAAACAATACAATGTATGTTGGACTGATGGGTAATGAAGGCTCAGCGGCCGGTTTCCAAACATTCGATACCCTAAGTCGGCAATGGGGCTATGGCAGTCTAATCGCTGGATTACCAAGTAATCTAGTGCGTGATTTCATGGTTTATGGAGATCATATCATGATAGCAACTCATGGTGGAATTGGAATGTACAATACCACTCGTGATGATTGGGATAATCCGATTACTACCATGGATGGATTACCTTCACCAATAATCACTCACTTACATTCAATCAATACCACGATTCAGGGCGGAGGGAAGGTTCTGGCTGGTGGTGCTGCTGGTGTTACAGTCCTGCATGGGGCTAATCTCTCAGTCCTCAATACCTTAGGATTCAATGACGGCTTGATGGGTAATGCCGTCAGCGGGATTACGGAAGCAGGACCAATTTCACGCGTCGTACAAAATCCCGACGGGACAAACTCCACTCTTTACCACGACGCGGCGATATTCATTTCTCACAATGGCCAGGGACCAACAAGACCTGGAGTAGCAGCCTGGGACTTGGCCACCGATATGGCAAACGGCAGCTATAACATCGACATGATTCCAAGCAACGATGTTCGGGCGATTGTCGCTGATGACTGGGGAGTACACGTTGCAACCGATGTTGCTCCTCTGGTGCATTGGAATGGTAGCACGATGCAAATGGAGACAGGTGTTAGTACCAGCTCTCTACTATCTTGGCCTCCATATCAAATGCATAGTGATGGCCAATATCTTGTAGTTATGAGTCCGAGAGGCCTAGATGTCGTAGATGTAGATGGAAGTCATGACGTAGTTAGTAACCGGGTGATCACTGGTCTACAAGGAGGGTACATTGATTTCAGTGGATTCTATGCTGTAGGAAATGATGGCCTACATGTCTACAAACCAGTCATTAGTCTACAAGAGATAGCAAGAGAGAATCAACGTCGTGCAGACCCGTTAACCTTGTTGTACGGCGGCCGATCATGGGATATCACCAATACAACTCACCCAGGAATGGCAACAGTACTAGTCACCCCTGATAATCCAATTGAAATTCCTGAAACCTCCAACTCTGCCGCACCAGGAAAACTTCCAATGCACGTCGAAACTATGACTATGCTCGCACCCCAAAGAGGAGCGTGGGTTTGGGCCCGTTCAACCTCGTTGAATTACACCGGAAGTTGGGATTTAGCCGCTAGTAATGGAGGAATACAACAGGCCTTCCAATCAGCAATCTCCGCAGTAGGACCAGGGACCTCATCTGCGATTTTACATGTCCAATTGCAGTCTCCTCAAGATGGAGCAATGCAGGTTCGCTTAACCTACGACTGGGAACGAATTGAGGTTCCGACTGTAATTACCAATTTAGTCGACAGACCAAACGACGGTGGAGGTGTAATCGAAGCCTCTTGGTTACCAGCAGAAGACGCTGCATGGCATGCCTACAGATTGTATGTATGGGATTCAACAGTTGACCCACTATGGGAGCCAACTGAAGAAGATCTCGGTTCATTATCTACATACATTAGATCGGACTTATGGTCTCGCACAAATGCGACCATAACAAGAGCAGATAATGCTGGTGTAACCGAACAATTACGAGATGACCGACAATACCGTGCAGCAGTAGTTATCGAGTATGCAGATGGGTCTCTGGGCGTTCCAATGACTTATCCTCAAAATATTACCCCAACAGATGAGATTCCAGCCGCTCCTTCTTGGATGACTGCAAATCCGGTTTCGGGTGGGGCAGCGGGTACCATTTTCCTAGAATGGGCTGCCTGTACTGAACTTGACCAAGATAGGGTGAGGATTTGGGCGGTACAACAGGAGATTACTAGCATAGTTGGACTTTCAGAACCATTCGAATTCCATTGGAGTACTGGAAACACAACCGCCTTACAATTGGAAGGTGGAGTTCCATATTGGTTTGCAGCGGTTTGTGTTGATGAAGCAGGGCAATCATCAATCAATAATGCCACAATAATCGGTCCTGTAGTTACCGCGGGTGGTCTAGATGATGGAATTCCTCCTGCACCGATTACCGGAACAACAGCCTTCGACGTACCGAATGATGAAGGTGGAAGAATCAATGTCACTTGGAATGCAAATACTGAGGAAGACTGCACCTACTACGCAGTGTATGCTCTACCAGCCTCCGGCTGGCAACCACCATCAACAGTCGACGGTTGGCCAGTTGCGGGATATACAGACAGTTGTGAAACAACTTCAATCATCATCGATTCACTTGGAGCAAGTGGTCTAATCGACGGAACAGTCTACTGGATTGGAGTCGTTGCCTTCGATGATTGGGGTAATGCTGATATCGACAATGTACTAGTCGTGGATGCTACTCCTGAGGCTGATTTTGATGGTGAAGCAATCCCTCCAAATCGTGTGACTGGTCTAGATGCATGGGATTATCCTGAGGATGACGGTTCAGCCATTGATATTCGCTGGAATCGTTCATCCGCTGATGACTTCTCATTCTACACAATTTGGGTTTCTGAGTACCCATTAAATGATGTAACTGAGATTTGGGAAACCTGTATCGAAAACCCATCAGAATGCGGTTTAGTAGTCATTAACCAGCGCCAGTTTGGTGCTAACTTCCAATTAGAGTATACTGCAGAAAGTGCACTCTATGGTAACTCTGTCGATTCTTTGCAAGTAGGTCCAATCCAATCGATGATTCCTCTCTATGTCACAGTCACTATTCATGACGTCACTGGAAATGTGCACCTAAGTGGGCTGTCGGAACACATGGTATTAGTTACTCCAATGGATAATCGTGGGGACGTATCTCCTCCCGAGCGACTTCAATCCCCCGTACTCAGTGATAGACCAAATGACGCCGGAAATGCGATGTTCGTGGAATTCCCATCAAGTGATGCCTCCGACATCGCTGAATACTGGATTTACGCGGTAATAGATACTCCTGTTCTATTGCAGAGAATCGATGATCTTCAACCCGCTATGATAGTTGACAGAGAACAGGGCCTTCCAGTCCTGCTAACTGAGTTCTCAGCCTATGGGGATGATATTGCTACACCATTGGTGCCGAACCGCCGAATCTATGTCGCAGTGATGGCAGTTGATTCGTCAGGTAATGCTTGGACGGACAATCTTGCTAACACTTGGATAGAACTCGCCGACGAACTTTCCGCGGACCCATGTCCAGAGTGTCCAGATGTTAGTGGGATAAGGGCCAGTTGGAATGCTGCAGGGTCTCTAATTGAGGTAAGTTGGGACAATGTCGACGACCCGATGTATGCAAGTTACTACGCCTTCGTCAGCCTTGATTCGTTCGACGATACAAGAAACGCTTCTTTGGTTAAGTCTGGTATTAGGGATACGATTTTGATTCTCAATGAATTCAATGGTGAGATGATAGATCGTGAAGAGACCTATTGGATTGAGATTGTAACCTATAATGGAGAAGTTCACACATTCTATGCAGACCCAGTCGAAGTTCCACCTTGGGAAGAATCCAGCTTTGGCACTACGCAACCAGGAGATGATGCAGCCGGTGAGTCTTGGGTCGATAGGATAATGGCGGGTGATATGAATATGGTAATCATTGCATTATCCGTAGTAATGTTTCTAATTGGGGCAATGATGTTCATCAGGCCAAGAGGAGATTCTGCTCCTGAGCCCTGGGAAATGGGTGCTCTCGAAGTCGAGTTGGAAGAGCAAATGGAACGCGAAGCTGCCGGTCTTACCGATGACGAAGACTTCGGTGCAGATGAGTTGGAAATTGATGGTGGTCTTGTCGCCAACGCCAGACGTAAGGAAGGAGATACCTCCGATGAAAACAAGAGTGATTACACTGAGGATATGGCTAGTGCAGGAGTCCCAGTTGACGAGGATCTAGGCCCCACGCCATCTGCAGATAGCGGTGTTATGGACGAATTACTCGGAGATGAGGATGAAGACTTAGATCTTGGTGACCTTGATGACATGGCAGACGACCTAAACTTCGAAGAATTGGATGAAGAAGAATCAAAAGACGAAGATATTGACACATCGTTCTTAGACGAAATGCTCTGATTGTATCAACATCGGGTTGAAGCCATAT
This sequence comes from Marine Group II euryarchaeote MED-G37, assembly GCA_002457555.1. GTDB lineage: Archaea > Thermoplasmatota > Poseidoniia > Poseidoniales > Thalassarchaeaceae > MGIIb-O1. Next base: position 25,451 of record NTJQ01000004.1, on the reverse strand, counting down.
TCATCTATCGAGACCTATGGGTGGTGATCCGCGCTCCGAGGTATTCACCACCATAGCTTGGGATGGCGGAACACGGCTATTAGCACCCGATTTGCATATTTCTCGCCTTTTCCGACACGCGGAAAGATTGGGATTCAATCTGCCAGATAACCTACCAGAACTTATCTTTGAAGCACTCAGCAAATGTGAGATTCCGGGCGAATCAGTAGTAGAAGAAAATCAAGCGCCATTTTTGGTAAAGATTGGAATCAATCCTAATGGGAAAATTGAATTAGTACCTCGAGTAAATGGAAAATGGCCCAATCAAATGACTGCAATCAGTCTTTCAGCACCCCGATGGGAAGGTGCAGTAAGAGGTACAAAACACGGTGATTGGACACCATATTTCGATGCTCGAGAGGTTGCAAAAGAACACGGGGCGGATATATCTCTTCTATTCGATGAAGAAAGTCTAGTTGATGGTGACAGGTGTATGCCAGTGTTGTTGGATAACGACGGTATTGCGTACTATCCAAAGCCTTCAGAAGGAGCGCTAGATTCTGTCACTCTAGAACAAATCCGAGAAGGCATTGAAAGGGCAGGAGTGCCCATTAGAGAAGCGAGACTTACTCTTCCAATGTTGCTACGTGCTTCTGAGATGATTGTCCTAGGAAGTGGCTTAGGAGTTCAGGCATTAGGTGAAATAGATGGAAGAGTAATCGGTCAACCGCAGGGTAGATTGTATCAGGCGGCGCACAACGCTTGGATGAATCGATTACAGACAGCATGGATGAGTTTGGAAGATTTGGAGGCCTAAGATGCGAGTAGTTGAACGATTAGAGGATAACTCGAGTGAATTTCCTCTAATTGCCATGTTGCAGGCGGGGATTCGCGAAGGAGATGAATTACTTCTTCATTCGAGTGGCCCTATTACTGACCTGTCACAAAATTCCATGCTTCCAGCCTTGGATAGCATTCGCTTCCTTTTCTTTGAACCGCATGGGGGAGATGCCCCCGAAGGGTCTGCACTTCGCGGAGAAATACACTTAGCAAATCCCCCTCCTCTTAACTTAGTTAGGCAGCGACTTGTAGAAGGGCGGTGGCAAACAGAGGAGGAGTTCAATCCAGCTACATTAGAGGAAGCCTTGTCAATTGTGGCTGAACATGAAATCAAAGTAGAACTGAACGAAAACTGTTCGATTACTCCGGGTGGATTCGCTGGCTTACTTGGTTATGATTTAGGCCGTTGGTCAAATTCTATTCGTTTGGTAAATACACCTGAGCCGGGTACGCTACTTGGTGTATTGTGGCGTTGTGATGCATGGTGGGTACACGAGCGTACGACGAATCGGTTGAGACTAATGGCGATTGAAGGACATGAATGGTTGGAGCGAGATTTGCCTAAACTTGTGAACTTAGAAATACCATCGAAACTAGAATCACTAGTACCCGATAGCGAGAGCGATTCAGAACATGCAAGAAAGGTTGAGACAATCCGTCAGTCGATTCGGGGCGGTCATCTCTATCAGGTGAATTATGGCCGCAGATGGCAGGGTGAAATGCACGGTCAGCCTTGGGATACATTCCTTCGAATGACTCATTCTAATCCAGCCCCTTTCTCCTCATGGCTACATTTAGCAGATCATGGTTGGGCGGTCGCCTCAGCATCTCCTGAGAGGCTGATGCGCCTTGATTCTGGAGTTGTTTCAACTAGACCAATCAAGGGAACGAGAGCAAGAGGAAGAAGCGACAAGGATGATTCTGCACTAAGGATAGAATTAGTCTCATCAGAGAAAGAAATGGCCGAGCACTTGATGTTGGTGGACTTGGAAAGGCACGATCTTTCTTCGGTTTGCCAGAACGGTAGTGTACATTGGTCGGAATGTCGTATTGAAGCGTTGGCTAATGTGCAACATTTGGTTTCAGGAGTAGAGGGTAAACTTAGCCCGAACACAAGCGCTGGAAAATCTCTGGCAGCCCTATTCCCTGGTGGCTCAATTACCGGTTGTCCAAAGGTTGTAACTATGGCAGCAATCGACCAACTAGAGGGTTCGCCTAGAAGTGCTTGGACCGGTTCAATCGGCCATCTAAATCAAAGCGCCGGACAGGCCGATTGGAACATCCTAATTCGAACTATGGAGGCTCGTAGCGGTCCAGAATCATGGTTTGCTACGGTTCAGGCCGGTGGTGGGGTTGTTATCGATTCAAATCCTGCCGCCGAAGTCGAGGAAGCACGCTGGAAGGCGGCTGCAGTAACCGAAGCAACGTGGGGATTCCGAACTGGATTCAGTAGCGAAGAATTGCCGGAGAGAGAGGTCGGTATCCTTCCCCTCCCCAAAGTCAAAGGAGTCTTGGGTAGAATCGCTCCAGGACTGCCAAAGCAAATTGAATTAGAAACAGATGCTCATGTTCTCCTAGTGGACAACCTAGATTCCTTCACAAACAATATCGCCGAATCTCTACATCGACTTGGAGCAAAGGTGACAATTGTTGAGGGTAGACCAGCAGATGAAATCAATACAATTGACCAAGTTGATACTTGGCTGAAGATCCATCAACCAACTCATATCGTAATCGGGCCGGGTCCTTCACGTCCGGAAGTTTCTCCAATAAGCATGGAAATAGCCTATAGAGCATTGCGAAACAAACTGCAAATTTCGGAAACTCCTATTCCACTACTTGGCTGGTGCTTGGGTCATCAAGCAATTGGTCTTGCAGCGGGATGGAATTTGGTAGAATCCCCTCTAGGTGCCATTCATGGAGTTCCATCGAGGATAACTCATGACGGATCAGGGATTTTCCAAAACGCCTCTGAGAACGTTGTAATGATGCGCTACAATAGTTTGGTGCTAGAGGCTACCAATGAGGATATCAAAGCAAACTCCTGGGATGAATCGGGTAGTCTGATTATGGGGCTAAGTCATCCTCACCTTCCGATAGAAGGGGTTCAATTTCATCCAGAATCCGTAGGAAGTCCAGATGGACTAGCATTACTCAAAACATTCCTCATGTCCTCAACTCAAGTTCTTAAGTCCGAATTAAACAAACAGGTTAGACAACCGTAGCGTTGAAGGAGCGATGTTCGCTGGCACGGTTTACGTCTATGCCAGTCTGTCGTATGTGTTCCCAAAACTACCCGAACTCTCAGTTCGTTAGTGGTAATGGCCCCCGCTACCAGGTTTGCGTTCGTTGCGCAAGCGAGAATGATATGCTGGCCGAGGGCGAGGAGACAGCGCTGTATTCAGACGAGCTAGTTAGATCTCGTTCAGCACTTTACGCCCGACGCTTCAGGCCCTGGGCTTTTCTTCTAGCAGGGTGGGTACTATTCTTTTCATTTGGTTCGGGAATTGAATTGTGGTCGAACATACTTCTAGGCACACTAATACTGGGGACATTAGCAACTCCTGTTCTTCACTTCATGGGCTCAACAAAATTCCGAGCAGAACTTGCCGCATTGACTCCCTAAGGGAAAAATAAGCCAATTATTACCTCAATCAGGCTCGGGAACTCTTGAAATAGCCAGCCGGTGGCTCACAAATTAGAGGGAACGGTGGGTTCCCTATGAAAGCCCGTGAGATTGGATGCGTGAAAGAGGAGGAGCAAACGAAGTAATACAGCAATTCCACAAAAGCCACAAATGCGTAGCAGTGCTACGTTTAGAGTGGTTGTGGAATGAATACATAGTGGGCTCCCAAATAGCATCCGTCACTCCCGGAAGAATTAGCTTCGCGCAAGGACGAGCGCGAGCATTCACCGGAAAGAGAGAACGGCGGGTTCTCTAAACTGATATTTGGAAGTGAAAAGAAAATGCAGAAAACAAAGAATACGAGCATGATGATTGCGCTGCTCCTTGTTTTGATGGCCGGTTCTGTTGGCGTTTCCGCCGATGGTTCTGACCCACTCGACCCCTCTGACGGAGGAGCCGACTGGGACGGAGATGGTCTGACAAACGCAGAGGAAACAGCAGCTGGCACGGACCCCACCAACCCCGACACCGATAACGATGGTCTACCGGACGGTTGGGAGGTTGCGTACGGACTAAATCCGAACTCGGCTAGTGACGCTAACGCGGATCCAGACGGTGACGGATTGACGAACTCTCAGGAGTACTCGTCTGGTACCAACCCCAACTCGGCAGATACCGATGGTGATGGGCAAGATGACGCCAACGACCCGTTCCCGAACGACCCCGCTAATGGGTCGATGTCGGATTCGGATGGCGACGGTATCCCAGATGCGTATGATCCGGACTACGGTGACAACGGAGAGGGTACTGGAGACGGCGGAACTGATGGCGGTGGAGAAGGTGAAGACGGAGAGGGTCAAGGACAAGGCCAAGGCCAAGGTCAAGGACAAGGCCAAGGACAAGGACAAGGTCAAGGCCAAGGTCAAGGCCAAGGTCAAGGCCAAGGTCAAGGTCAAGGTCAAGGTCAAGGTCAAGGTCAAGGTCAAGGCCAAGGACAAGGCCAAGGTCAAGGTCAAGGCCAAGGTCAAGGCCAAGGTCAAGGCCAAGGTCAAGGCCAAGGTCAAGGCCAAGGTCAAGGTCAAGGTCAGAACGGTCAAGGTCAAGGTCAAAATGGCCAAGGTCAAGGCCAAGGCGGCCAACAAGGCCAAGGCCAAAACCAAGGTTCCCAATCCGGTCAAGACGGTCAGCAGGGCAGCGGTCAGCAAGGTGGAGAACAATCCAACCAGCAAGACAACGGCCAAGGCCAGCAGCAAGGTGGAGAACAGAGTGGACAACAGGGAGACCAAGAGTCCCAGGACCAGAACGGTAACAACCAGAATGGTCAGAACCAGCAGCAGCAAGGCCAGACCCAAGACAACAGTCAGGGTCAGCAGGGCCAGCAGTCCGACCAGCAGCAAAGTCAGCAGCTCGACAACCAAGACCAGAACGGCGAGAACGACAACGATGGCGATGGTATTCCAGACGATTTGGATTTTGATGACGACAATGACGGAATCCCAGATAATGTGGATGAATTCCCAGAGGATCACGACAACGACGGCATCAATGACGCTGAGGATGATGACGACGACGGCGACGGCATAGACGACCGCGAGGAAGTCAATGACGGCGACCCTAACTCGGATATCTACGATCACGACAATGATGGAGTACGCGACAACATCGATTTCGACATCGACAACGACGGCATCGACAACTGGAACGACGTTGGACCAAACGGAGAAGATTACCGTAGGGACCACGACAACGACGGACTAGATGACGGAGTTGACCCGGACGACGATAACGACGACATCCTTGATGTCGACGAAATCGACGGCCCAATCGGTCTCTGGAGATACGACCACGATAACGACGGTCTTACCGACAGAGTAGATACAGATGACGACAACGACGGACTTTCCGACTGGTTCGAGCAGAATGATGGCAACCCATTGACTGGTCAATTTGACCATGACAATGACGGTATTGAAGACCATCTAGATGACGACGATGACGCCGATGGAATCCTCGACGAGGATGAAAGCGACGGCAGCTTACTGTGAATACAGTAACGTTGGTTGATTACTGCTCAGGCCCGCGGTCCGTTGATTCGCGGTGACAGGTTCCTCGGGGGCGCTTCAGTCCCCGAGCGAACCGCCCCTTTTTCTTATCTTCAGAAATCGAATAGAGTGGGCTGATTATCCGACTTGAGATGATTAGCGGAAGCAAGCCGGTCTAAGGCTCGCTGTAGTCTTCCATCTGAGAATCCACACTCGCCTTGGAGAAAGTCACGCAAATCATGCTCAACTGCTCGTTGAGCTTGAGGAATAGGATTAGGATGAATGGGGTGATTTAGGAATAGGCCACGAATAGTTTCAATATCCTCTGGCATCTCAAATTCCTTGACCTCAGAAACTGCTTCCATCGTACCATGCTCTTTGATTAGTTTCAAACCGGTTTTTGGCCCGATCCCCTTAATTCCAGGATGGAAATCAGTTCCAATCATTATCGCAAGGTCCACCAATTGTTCTCTAGTAATCTCGTGAGTGTCTAGTAACTCTTGCAAGACTACCTTCTCAGCAGTCAACAATCGACCGAATTTCTTGCGCCCGTGGCTAGTAAGGTTTCGAATCATAACTGGTGAGCCATATAGTAGAGTGTCCCAATCTTGGCTCGCCACCGCGGCTACCTCTCCGTTAGCGCAGCGAACAGCACCAGCACCTTCTGCTTCCATCGGCGCTTCTATCCATACAAGGCCGAGACAATCGAACAGTCTCTTGGTTTCTGAAACCATATTGCGGGTATATTCTGCAGTTTGAGGTCCGAGTTTCTTTGCAAGAGTCATATCTCCGGCCTCAACTGCGGCTTCCCATTTCTCTACGGCCACGACTTTTCGCTCTTTTCTTCCCGCGAGGGTTTCCATTTTCAGATCATGCGGGCGACCATCGAAGATGAACACAGGTTCGATGCCATTCTCAAGCATCCAAGTTGCTCGGTCGAGAAACCCCATCAAATGAGCAACAGGCCTTCCATCGAAAGATAGTGGCTTTCCATCTTGACCGACTAGACTGGTGATGAATTGGTAGGCGTTAAGGAATACATCGATGGCTATACGTTGACCGGACATCTCGTTCAGTTCAAGTGGATGAGCGGTTGCTAAGTCTCTCAAATTACAGCCCATATCCACTCCCCACTGCCGATGGTTAGCCTATCCTACCCGTCGAGGCATTTAGGGTTGAAGTCGGGGGCGACGAGGCGGGAGGAAGCAGGATGAGTGGACTGACCCTAGTTGGAAGTGGCTGGCATCCAGCATTATTCCGCTCAGAGGCTGAAGCATTAGTTGGTCCTGTAGGATTCATCCATCCGAGAGTAGTAGTGACTAATTCTACAGATGAGACAGCGCTCAATCGACTAAGCAGGTCTGCCTTGGTTGACGAAGTGCTATGCAATGCTGAGCACAGTGAGGTTGCGGAACCAGAGAAAATTATCCAAAGAATTGTAAATTGGGCGAAAGAGAATCTTCCAGAAGGTAGTTTTGCTGTGCGAGTCAAGATAATCGGTTCAACCTTGGAGGGTATTTCTCGGTCAGCAATAGCAAAGGACGTAGGAGCCGGAATCTTTGGTAAATCACATCCTGTAGATTTGGAAAACCCAGAAAATGAAATCGTAGTTTTCCTAGCAGGTCAAGAAGATCCACCGAATCACCCCGATCCACTATACCTTTCTCCTCCGAAGATTATCTGGGGATTAAAACAGAAAAATTGGCAACGCCCAGGTTGGGGCGGTCGTTCACCGACCGAGCGACCATACTTCCAACCGGTGTCTTTGGAACCTAGATTAGCCAGACTGATGATATCTCTTGGCCACCGCTCGGATTCAGAACCTACGACCGTTATCGATCCATTCTGTGGAACAGGTGGAATCGTAATAGAAGCAATGTTATCTGGACTGAACGTACTTGCAAGTGACCTCGACCCAAAGATGGTGAAAGGCACAGAAGAGAATTTGCAATGGGTATCAGATGACCTCTGTAGTAGCTATTCGGCAACATGGGACGTGCAAGAATCCGGTGTAGGCCTAACTCCTGACGTATGGGGAAAAATAAGTGGAGCAATCTTTGCCTTCGACCCTCCATATGGGCGTAATGCATGGAAATCAGATGATGGGTACCAACTATTCCTCAAGGCCTGTTCTGCAGCTAAAACCATTGATCATTCAGGCTCTCTATGCACCCTTCTTCCTACAGACCCTGCGATTTTGAAAGATAATTCAGATGAATCCATTGACTACCTAGTGATGGGCAAACCTTGGTCAAAGGTAGCGGACGAAATGATCGATCGTGGATGGAACGTTTCGCTAACTGCACCGGTCAAAGTTCATCGCTCATTGGCTCGATTATTGGTTGTCGCCCACCCGTCGCATTGAAGACGGGTAGTCTCTCGTCAAGAGAATAAGGGCGATTGGTGTAGTCTGGATATCATCTGGCGCTTCGGACGCTAGGACATGGGTTCGAATCCTGTATCGCCCACCACAAAATCAATCCGTTTTTGGCGCAGTATTCTAACGCGATTATCAAACACTGATTCATATCTACAGTGTCCTCGACTTAGTACATGGAGAGGAAGGCACTACTAGCGTCATTGGTACTTGTATTCATTTTCGGCGGTATAATTGGGAGTGCTTCTATCGGCACAAAATTCGTTGCACTAACCTCTACCGACGACTCCGATTTCTCAATATCGGTTGATTCAGATACTGGGATAAATTACTACACATTGATTGAAATTGACGAAGGGGACAATAATGAGGAAAGACAAATCACATACATCAACCATAATTTCACCTTTACTAGCTCAGAAGGGGAGTCTGTTACATGGGACTTCGGTGATGGGAACCTCGCCCTTGGGAATGTCGTCTCCCATGAATATCAGAACTCTGGAGTTTATTCTGTTCTCGCAACTTCGATTGGTTCCGCCGATATTGAGTCTGAATCAATCACAATTACGGTACACTTGGCTGGTTTTGCCGAAGTGGATAACATGGAATGTGAATGCGCCCCAACCGCCAAAGACACTGTTATTGATTTAGTTCCACCAGACGGAATGATGAACGTTCAAGGGTACCTAATAGTGGAACATGATGGTAGTAGTGAATCCTGTACATTGAGGAATCCACTTCAAGAATGTCACCTCAGGGTAATAATCCAAAAAACCGAGCAAGGAACCGTAATATCAGAAGAGATAATTTTTGATGAAACTTTCAGAAGTAATGAACAACTCGTGGATTTTGACATAAATCAAATAACAATCTTTCCTGGGCAAGGAATTCAAATCCGTTTAGAAACTGATCAACTCAGAGATTGGCACAAACCAAGCGCTGAATGGGACATATCGCTTGTGGGATAGTTAGCCAAGATAACTTACAATCTGGACTGTAATCATGATGGCTGCGACTATGAGGAACATCGGTCGAAGTAGTGCATAACCATACTTTAGAACATAACCAGGTGCTAGATAACCCCCAATCATATTCGCTAATGCAAAAGGAATAGCTACTTCGTAATTCACAGATGCTGCAACCGCGAACATTGCATATGAGCCGATATTTCCTCCAAAGTTCAGAATCCTAGCAGTGGCAGCAGCCCTGTCCATACCAAATCCAGCACCTTTGATGTATCCAGCCATTAACATGCTACCAGTACCTGGACCAAGGAATCCTTCGTAGAATCCTATTCCAGTACTCATACCAACGGTTACGGGAATAACCCTGTCTTCCTTGATATCTTCTTCCTTGCCAAATTTAGGATTGAATAAAACATAGAAGAATAAGGCAAGCAATACGACGATTACAATTGGTAATAAAATATCAGGCTCTATTAACAAAACAGCATATGTTCCGATTATTGAAAATATAATCATAACAATCCAGCCAATAAATGCAGGTTTTCTTGGTACAATATCGCTTTCAAGATATTTTGCACTTGCAATAGCAGCTGCGGCTGTAGATGCAAATTTGTTTGTTCCAAGAGCAACGTGAGGCGGTAAACCAGCCCACAATACTGCCGGTAGTCTCAGAAGACCACCGCCTCCCACTGCACTATCTACGAATCCAGCAAAAACTCCAACCAACATCAGTAGAAGGAATACCTCATTGTCCACGAGGCTATCCGAAGGCAGCGGATTATGAGATTTACACTACTCAACGCTCGATTCTTTTGCAGCTCGTCGATTCTTTATCCAACGAAATAATACCCTTGAGAATACCATCGAGAACATAACGAAAACCAACGAGTACCACCAAGGATTATTCTCGCTGGTAGCAATGAAATAGGTTACAATTAGAATGCCCATTCCGTAGAAGGCTCGAAAGATAGAGTATGCAATGAATGACTTTATGAGTGGATTCGCAAGAAAGCGTCGCAGCCAAGTTTGTTCAGGCAATTGGCTAATCCTCTCGCCTCCAATGACTAATCTTGTCCCCACTGACCTCAATTTCTCTAAATTTACTCAAGCCAGCGGAACTCAACTCATTATCCGAGAATACAGTTCCACTTCCACTCAATTTGACGGGTGATTGACAAATGTGAGCTCTGTCTACAAGGCCCTCTGCTAGGAATCTCCTCCAAGTGTTTGGGCCACCCTCTACCAACAGAGATTGGATTCCTCTATCACCGAGATAATCTAGAATGCGAGCGATTGGAATTTCTCCGTCACTAGCCGAAAGAACAGCACGCTCAACGTGTTGTTCGTCAGAATTTGATGATTCGAATGGCTCAATATGAATCAGCAGAGTTAGCGCTTTTCCATCAGTCATCAATTTGCAGTCTTTTGGAACCCTACCTCTTGGATCAACGACAACTCGTATTGGCGAATTGCGTGGACCTAGGTCTGGTCCGCGTACCGTCAAAGAGGGGTCATCGCGGACAACGGTATCAACACCAACTAGAATCGCCATTGAATCCGCACGTAGCGCATGAACAATCTCCAATGACTCTGGCGAAGAAAAGCGCTGTGCCGGCTCATTAGGGTCGCAATCTACCCTACCATTTGCATCGATTGCGGCCTTCAATAGGACCTTTGGCCGCATATTTTCACACCAATGCATGAATTCACTCATCTGTGCGTTGCATTCTTCGGCTAGAAGTCCAGATTCTACCTCTATGTCTGAATTCACTAGTATTGCAGTACCTTCTCCACGCACTGTTGGGTTTGGATCATCTGCTCCAATTACCACCCTCTTTACTCCGGCCCATAGTAGGGCTTCAGTACAGGGTGGAGTTCTGCCAAAGTGATTACATGGTTCCAATGTAACATATGCTGTGGAGCCTTGAGTGGCTACTCCTTTTGCCTCCGCATCAGCAATCGCCATCTGTTCTGCGTGCAGACCACCTATGTGGTCATGCCAACCTTCAGCGATGATTTTTCCATCCTTAACTAGAACACAACCAACCAGCGGGTTAGGCATTACTTGATGCCTACCGCGTTCAGCGATCTCAATAGCTCGCCGCATGAATTGTGCCTCATCGTCCATGCTGTTCGGACCTTGCGAATGCCCCATTACACTTGACTTCTACATTCGAGAGGATTCAAGTTTAGTTCCAGCCCTGAGGCAACTATGACTAGGATAGCCTGCATCCTCAATCCAAAGGCCAGAGACGGAATATCATCGAAAAGTTGGCCCGAATTTGAACAAGCCCTTGACAACTCTGGCTTCGAAGTTGACCTGTATCATACTGAATCCCCGGGTCATGCAATGGACATTGCAGAGAGCCTAATTGATACCGAATGCGAAATTGTCGTGGCTGTGGGTGGAGATGGTACTGTGCATGAGGTAGCATCAGGTCTGCGTGGCTCGGACAAGGTCATGGGTATACTTCCTATCGGAACCGGTAATGACTACGCCAGAGCGCACGGTATCCCAGTTCCAAAAGGAAAGAAGTTCCCAAATCTGCAAGGCGCCGTCGATATCCTAGCCAATGGAACTAATCGCAGGGTCGGTTCACTAAGGGTAGAAGGTCCACCCGCACCAGATCATCCTTCCAAGGCCGCTCCGATTCCTCGCGCATGTAATGGTCAGCCAGAGTCTCTTGGAAATATAGTCCGCTGGAGCTTCCTCGAGTGTGATGGCGGAGTCACCTCTGTAATCAATCGAATGAAGGACGAGGGGCAGTTCAAGAGAATCCGTGGCCCCAAGAAGTACGATGCACTTGGCATTAAGGCAATTATGTCTTGGAAGAAGCAGAGGGGAGAACTCAGAATCGATGGAGAAGAACCCATCGAAGTAGACCTCTCAGGTCTATTTTGTATGAGCCAGTGCCAAACCTTCGGTGGGGGCTACAAGGTAGCTCCCGGGGCTAAACCTACCCAAGGCCACTGCTCTTTGGTTATGGCATGGGGTCTGTCGAAAGTACAGATGCTGATGTTGATGGGCCCTGTAAAGAAGGGGAAACATATTGGTAAGTGGGGAATAACTATGCAGAATGCCAAGAAGTTCGAAATCTCAACCTCTTCTAATTCTCCTCTAATGATAGGAGTGGATGGTGAAGCGGTAATTACCACACCTGCCACTATGCATTATCATGATGACCAGTTGACAGTGCGTGGTGCTGCTTCGATTCCCAATGAAAGATAGTGGCGCAGACGGAGAGATTTGAACTCCCGAGTCCAAGGGACACCGGATTTCAAATCCGGCGCAATACCAGGCTATGCGACGTCTGCAGTGGTCTACCGTAGCGGTTGCTTTTGATGAATCTATGCGGTGAACAAGGACTGCTCAAAGTCCATAGTTACCGGGTCTGCACCAATCTGGTAGGCCAGATGCAGCATCTGGATGTGTCAGACCAACGAATAACACCATGATGATGATGAAGAAGGCAGGGAATAGTGCAGTAAGGGTCAAAATTCCAGAATCCTCATCACCATACAAGTGCATGAAAATCGCAGCAATCATAATGAATTTTGGAATTGCAATTATGGTTAAAATCCACAAGGTTACTACCTTCTCGGTGGTATCATAACTCTGAGCAAATTCGGTTAGATCTAATCCAACAGCAGCCACTTCGATTAATGTTAGAATCATTAATCCGAAGAAATTCATCCAGTAAGGGTCTTGTCCAAATATCTTGTAATGTGCCATACCTAATCACCTCAATAAAGATAGAAGAATGGGAATACCAATACCCATATTAAATCCACAAAGTGCCAGTAAAGGCCGAAGTACTCAATCGATACTGCATTCTTTGGAGTGTAACCGCCAAGCCATGCCTTGTAAGTCATGTAACTTAATCCAATGATTCCACCAGCTACGTGAGCACCGTGAGTTCCGGTAGTCACGTAGAACAGAGATGCCGAGACTTGTATGTCTGCTACCATGTGTGCTCCTGTTGCCTCATCAACGTAGGAGTGATGTTGGTAGTGGTCGGCATTAATTGTGTAGCCCTCATCTACGAGTGATATGATATCGTGTTCATGGAGCCCAATTGCACTAATCTCAGGAACGTAGAATCCGATGAACCACTCAACCATTTTCAAGGTAAGGAAGAGAACTGCAAGGAACCATGTTGTTCCTAAGTATCTGTAGACTTTCTTTCTACGGGCTTCATCATCTAGGTCAGGCATCTTTGCGTAACGTAGTGCCTGTACAATGGTGAATGAAGAGATGATCAGAGCGAAGGTGTTGATTGCACCAGGTGCAATATGCCACCAGCTGGATGCGATAAGATGGCTTGCTGGCTCAAAGCAGGTAACTGTAACACCTTCTTGCCATCCGGTTGGATTTGTAACAGGATCAAACATTCCACGATCGAATACGGTGCCACAGTTTTCGATTCCTAATCTGTACCTCATGTAGGTGCTGAAAAGAGATGTGAAAACCATCATCTCAGACATTAGGAAGACCCAGACACCAACCTTTCTAATTTGTATCCCACGGAATGGAACTCCAGTTGCTAATGGTTCGTAATGGCCATCGAAGGATATGTCCTGCCTCCACCAAATAAATAGTGAGAACCCAACTACCAGTAATCCAACTAAAATCATAGGGATATTTCCGGGGTTATAGGTTCCATAGGACCAAGCTTGGGCCATCCCAAAGAGGAAAATCGCAATTCCCATACTCATGAATAATGGCGAGAATGAATTGTGTGGAGCACCGTGCCCCCAGTCATGTGGACCCCATGGTTTAGGTGCATGATGGTCGTGATCGTAATCTCCGCTCAATGACTCACCTCCTCATGATCTTCCGGCACCATCAATCGATTGAACCACTGTCCTAATCTTCCAGGCTCATGTGCAATGTGCTCGTTAGCATCCTTGAGAACTGGAGGATTATGCCAATCGAATGAAGGGGTCGGTGGTGGTGATGAAGTCATCCACTCGAATGACCATCCTCCCCATGGATCGGCAGGAGCCTTTTCCCCTCTGACCAGACTAATCAACATGTTAGCAACCATGATGAAGTTCGAGAAGAAGAATAGGAACGCACTTACTGATATGAAGAGGTTCCAATCAGCGGCCCATTCAGGTAGATTTGTGAAGTCGTCAGTTGTGATGAAGTAGGTGTGATGCCTTCTTGCCATCCCTACAACACCAAGCCTGTGCATAGGCCAAAAGATTCCATTGTAAGTTACGAATGCAGTCAAGAAGTGCAGAGTACCCAACCTTTCGTCAAGCATTCGCCCAGTCATCTTTGGATACCAATAGTAAATCGCTGAGAAGAATCCGAAGACAGTACCTCCTACCAATACGTAGTGGAAGTGAGCTACTACGAAGTATGTCTCGTGGAGGTGAGTGTCCATGGCGATTGAGGGGAAGAACATTCCCGATATTCCACCAAGAGTGAAGGTCACTAGGAATCCGAGTGCCCACAAAGTGTGTGTACGATAGACGAGTGATCCTCCGTGCATAGTTTTCAGCCAATTGAATATCTTGATGCCAGTAGGAACAGCGACTAACATTGTCGTCAGCATTGTAACGAACCTTAGTGAGGGTGACATTCCAGAAGTAAACATGTGGTGCCCGTAAACGATGAAAGCCACGATTCCGATTCCCGCCATTGCATAAACCATTGAGCGGTATCCAAAGATGGAGCGCCTTGCGGATGTAGCAAGAACTTCTGAAATAACACCGAATGCCGGTACTATAACCACGTATACCTCAGGATGTCCGAAGTACCAGAATAGGTGACTCCAGAGCAATGGATCACCTCCAGCAGATATGTCATAGAATGCAGTTGAGACAGTTCTGTCAAGATAGACCTGAATTAGCCCTACCCCGAACGCTGGAATTGAAAGGAATAACATTAGGTTGGCAACCAATATACTCCATGTGAACAAAGGCATCTGCATCCAACCCATACCTTCTGCTCGCATTACTGCCATCGTGGTTAGGAAATTGATTCCTGTTAGGGTCGATGACGCTACCAGCATAATCTGTCCAGCAACCCACATTGTAACTCCGGTATGAGCGCCTTCCGTGACAATGTAAGGTGCGTATCCGGTCCATCCTGTATCTGCCCCCTCTCCGGTAAATACACCAGTGAAAATCAGTAATGCAGCAAATGGTTGCAGCCAGAAAGATAGAGCATTCAATCTCGGCATAGCAAGGTCCGGTGCTCCAATTTGTAGGGGCACCATCCAATTTGCAAACCCGTTAATTAAAGGCATTGCAGCTAGGAAAATCATTGTAGTTCCATGTAATGTGAAGAAGGAGTTGTATTGATCTTGGGAAATGAAATCATTACCCGGAACCGCGAGTTGAATCCTAATCATCATAGCAAGAATTCCACCAATGCCAAGGAAGAACAGACCCTGAACGAAATATAGAGTTCCAATCTTCTTGTGATCTGTGCTGGTGAGCCACTCAGTTAGCCAAGGCGCTAGGTGCTCCCAATCGAAGGCATCAGGGTTGGTTCTGTAGAATCCATATAGAACTGTGACTGCGAGAAGTATTCCAGAGATGATGATGAGAGTGGCCAATACCTTGTATGGGTCTGCTTCTTCTAATCCAGGACCTAATGATCCTGCAACCTTGAGAGTTAGTTTATTCCACTGATCTTCCGGGCCAGCATTTCCATCTCCGTTAACAGAGTTGACGTGGACTACGAAGTCGACATCTCTTCCGTGACTCGGAGCAATCCACTCGATACTCCATGATGTGTAATCGTTCCCCGCCTCAGTGTGAGTGACCTCAGAGGGGCCATTAGATTGAACAGTCGCATCTAGCGGAGTAATTTCACCACCGGATGCCCATAGGTTGAATCCTCCAAGATTTGCATTTCCTTCAGCAGATGGGCCACCAGCAAAGGAAATTGTAACCTGATAGGTCTCAGAGATATTGTATTCTTCAGGAAGCCCATCCAAAGTCACCATTACTGCAGCATTTGGAGCAGCGGCGTGACAATTACATCCACCAGCACTAATCTGGTCGTAATTTACACCGGTTGGTAGGGAGTTTACGGCCGGTGATACGACCATTGCTACTGAGATCAAGATTAAAGCAACCATGCTCCGCGAAATTGTAATATTTCTCCCCATATCTTTCAACTCCTCAGGCGTGGATAGTGACGCCTGCCATCATGTAGGCGTGGTCATCTCCACAATATTCAGTACATAGCAGAAGGAAGTCTTCTACATCTTCAGCGAGAATCCAAACAGTGGTTGTCTGTCCTGGAAGAACGTCTTCTTTGACTCCTAACGAGACAAACCAAGGGGCATGAGTTACATCTTCAGAAGTCATGTATGCGAGGTATGCATTCCCCGCCTGTAAAGAGAGATGAGGCACGGCTCTTCCGTCTGCTTCAGTAAATCCTGACTCACATAATTCTGCTTCGAGTGTTCCACAATCAAAACTCCAAACCCACTGCTTGGCTGTTATTTCGATGGTGTGGTAGCAATCTGCTGTGTACTCTCCTTTCAATTCTGCATCTGGGTCGAAGTATAAGTTCGAACCGTCGTAATCAGGAGCATCGTAAACACACTCGTTACCAAAGTGTCCACCATCTGGGGAAGCCCATATGTTGTCTAACGGAGCCCAAGAGATATAGGTAAGATAGACGATTAGTATAAACGGAGCAATCGTCCACGCCAATTCCAATTTTAGGTCATCATTTTCAACAGGGAAAACTCCAACCTCTAGATTGTCTATGTTGGGGTTTTCTCCATCCTCTGAGCGATAGAAAAATGAGTGATGATATAGCCATCCAAAGGTGAACAATGCGACCAAAGCCGACCAGACAAGATACTCATTCCAGAGGCTGTCGTATAGAGGTGTGATGAGACTCATCGTTATCTCCAATCCGACCGCGTGTGAAAGTCCCTCATAAGTGTGAGGTTTGCAATACCTGAGGAAAGGTTCGACGTAGTCGGAAATGACTTCAAACGACCAACTGTCGTGCGTCTATCCGGATAAGGACTGAATCGGTCAACAAAAATGACTTTTTTCCAAGAGGCGACGACAGATGGGAGCTAGTGATTGGCTTCAAAATAGGACGAAATCTTCGGGCCCCCCTACCAGGGAAGCCCGCTTCAATTTGGCAGCTCGCGCCTTCGCAGAAAGTCAACTCAGAAATCGAATGCCATCAGATGGTGGAGCAGGTTGTCCAATTGTGGTAGAGGGGAAGAGAGACAAGGAGGCGCTAAGAGCTCTAGGATTTGAAGGGCCGATTGAATTAATTAATCGTGGTTGGGATAGATCTCGACTGGTAGCATATTTCTACGATACATACGGAACTCGAAATACAATCGATGGCGGACCACCTCTGATATTGTTAATGGATTGGGACCGCACTGGGGGACGGATTCAAACCACCCTAAGAGATCGGCTTAATTCTCTAGATGTTCCAATTGATGAAAATCTCAGAAAGGTTCTGTTGAGGACCATGAAGCCAGAGGGAAAAACCGTCGAAGCCCTAGCACCATTTGCTAAGACTCTGAAGTCGCTTATTGAAGACCAATTCGATAGAATATAGCTCATTTTGGAAATGAAGTGAGACTCTCTTTGACCGTGTTTAGTACTAGATGAGTAACCGAACGTTTTACACCATCTATAGAAAGCAAATTCTTCGATAAGTCATCGAGGTCATTTCTATCGCTGGCTCTGGCAATTATCATTGAATCGAATTCACCAGTAACATCGTAGACGCCGTAGACTCTAGAGTCGCGAGCAATTATCTCCTGAATTTCGATAAGACGACCCTTCTGAATTCTTAGTCCAATTACGACATTCAACCCCCATCCTACCTTCTCCGAATCGAGTATCACGCGGTACTCTTTGATGACTCGATTTTCTTCTAATTTCTTCACTCGATTACTAACTGTGCCGAGTGAAACACCGACCTCCTCTGCGATGCCGCGCAGCGATGTTCTAGCATCGCGCTCTAGAACCTCAATGATTCTACGGTCGGTATCGTCGAGCATGAATATCCCTCAGGAGACTGGGCTCGAGGCATCAGGCTATTGAACATTCACCTCAAAAAACAAGACTTGATTGAACGTATGTTCATTCTTCTTCCTCGACTGCTATTGCTCTTATTCGTCGTAAAACATACAGTTCTGCTGTTCTCATCATTAGACTCACTCGGCCACCAATCCAAACAGGAATAGTGTTCCCATTCGCCTCATCTACCAACAGGAAATTACCTCTGACCGATGATAGTTTTGGACTCACTAAAGAAGGATCGGGCTCATCTCCTGATAGTAAGGAATCGATAACCTTCGATGGGACTTCAGTAAGTCCTTGTTTGATTCCATCAGCGATTACTTTCGCCGCCGAACCAACAATTCGTTCAAACTCTCCACGACGCAAATGAATTGCCTCAAGTCCGAGATAAACCACCTTCAGAGGTCGCCAACGTCTACCCGGAATTCGAGTCCTTCCGCCTCTCCGACTTCTTTCTGAGGACCAAATTTCGTGAGCTTGGGGTGTCGACCAGAGAACCTTCTTGCCTCGCACCCAGAGGTCGCCGGGAAGGAGACCCAATCGATTTTCCAAGATTGTTCTAGTCTCGGAAGAAATTGGTTGAGGGATGTCTTCGTTATCTACCGGTGCTTCTTCTTCCGTCAACTCACGATGGACTCTAACATTTCCTTCATCTCCTTGAGACGATTGCTTCTCAATTACCGCAAGGAAAAATCCTCCAGCCTTTGATTCGTCATTCCATACCCGCATACATAGTGGGAGGGCATCAATAATCTCTGTTTCAGATGGAGGAAGGAAACTGTCTTGCGCTTGATTATCCTGAACAATTGAACATTCATCGGAAAGCAAAGACCATTTTTTCATTCCCTTGGATGCAACCAAGTTTGGAATCAAATCGTGGGCTGAAATCAATCTCAATGAGGGGTCTTTTCTGAGAACTTCTGCAACAACAGCTTCGTTTTCTACAGGATCGAGAGAACAGGTTGAGTAGACTACTCTTCCATCAGGCCGGACAAGTTTGGTAGCGCGTTCCAAAATATCGATTTGCAACTTTTGCATTGAACGCCCACCATTTGGCTTCCAGCGAGACCAAACATCGGGATTTTTTCGTGTAGTGCCGGTACCGGTGCAGGGTGCATCAACTAATATTCGGTCATACCCAAATTCGGGCACCTTGGGGAAATGACGTGCATCATGATTGACGATGATATTGCTTCTCGAACGATGTCTCTGCATATTGGATACTAGCAGATTTACTCGGCCTCGGACAACTTCGTTCGCTACAACGACTCCCGAATTATTCAGATGTTCTGCAATTTGAGAAGTCTTAGATCCTGGGCTGGCGCATAGGTCTAGGATATATTCGCCAGGTTTCGGTTCCAAAGCCAGCACAGGCAACATCGATACGGCCTCCTGCCGAGTTAACCGCCCCGTTTCATGTAAAGCAGCCAAGGTAGATTTCACCTCCCCCTCTGCCTTACCACGTGGAAACGGCATAGTCCAAGCAGAACCGACTCCATTGAACCACTCAATTGGCTTACAGTCTAATGATTTAAGCCAGTTTTCAATCCATTCTTGATCGCCAGATAAGGGGTTTACTCGCACTGTTTCTGGAAGCCTTTCATACGCGTGTGCGAACCAAGAATCCGAATTTTTTCGCCAGCATCTTACGGCCTTCAATAACAGGCTAGCGCGCGCGGCCTCATCCCAATCGACCTCTTCTCGCACAAGGCCGCGTCAATCATCTTGACCATCAAGCGATTGGCTCTGGCAATCTCACTGCCCCCAAGAATTTGTATTCCTGTCCCAAACAAATTCGTAAACGGTTAAACCTCCAACTACGCGCTCGCTATTCACGGCGTATGCCGTATGGGATGCACATGACAGGACTGAGAAGAAGAATTGCGAGAAGCCCGACCGAACCTAATCGAACGACAAATACGGAGGCCAAACGAAAGTTGGTCGGCTTAGTTGAACGAGCGAGGACGAATGGTATAGAGCAAGGTCCGCTGACTCCAGTTGAGGCCTTGATTACAGTCGATCAAGAAGAATGGGTTTGGCAAGTTGTAGACAGAGATGTTCTAGAGGTCTTGTCTCACAGATTAGTATTCGAATCATCGGCCGGAAAGCGCCGCGAAATTTTGATGACCGCCGGCATCGATACTGCAATGGATGCGGCCTCAAAGATTGTTGAACTAGATGGCGGCTGTGTACTAATTGAGACGCTAGATCCTTGATTTTGCTTGATTTAGCAGAATTAATTGAAAATTTTCTAGGTTCTTTGGTTTCGCCGTCTTGAAATAGTGTAGGTAGGTGCGTCGGCCCGATGGCGAAGGATAAGAAGGGTAGCGGGATTCAGCAAGCAGCGGGTTTAATCCGCTACTTCGACGAGGAGTCAGAGGATGCCATTCAGATCAGTAAAGGAATGGTCTACGCTGCTTGTGTGGTCTTCTCTCTAACAATTTATCTGCAATACAATGGAGTTTGGGCATGGATGGCCGACGTTCTATCCGGAATCGTCTGATTACTCTTCACCAGTCAAATCAACTACTGGTAATTCATCTTCTAGCAGGTGTGAAGCTTCGACTTCTTCCTTATCGGTTTTGTCCCACCAAGTCAAAATTTCAGAACCAGATGCAGCTGCCTCTGATGACCTAACTTCGGTTGTGGGGTCTGCTTCAACTAGAGCCTGGGCTGCTCTTGCTAGAGCCCTTTCCACGGCTGGAGCATTGTGATCGGCAAGGGCTGCCCGGGCCTCATCCAAATTCTGGTCGGCTTGATTTAGGATGAGTTCGATATCCTCGCCTCCACGGAGCGTCGAAACTTTTTCCGAAAGATTGGTTATTTCTTCATTCATCTCATCTCTAGCATGGTGGATTAGCTCCTTCCAAGCGTTACGATGTTCGGAAATTGTAGCGCTGGAAATCTTTTCAAATCTCGATGTCCATGAAGGTTCCCATGGATTACGACCTAAGGTGGCGGCTATATCGTGTACAATACGTGCACGTAGAGCCAGCGGACCAGTGATTTCGATTCGATTAACAAAACATCTTGCCACCAACCCGAACCCCCAATATGAGTCGGATAGTACAACCATCGAAACATCACCTGCTGAGGTTGAGAATCTCCATCGCTGCTCATCATAACCCGGTTTAGATTCGAAAAATGGTGAGTCAGCAGGGCCAAGAGAGCGGAGAGCCGCCCTAGCAACATCTCCGAGATATACAGTTGAGTTGCCCTTGATTCCCGCTGGACGAAGTCTTCCTTCGATGTCGATTGACATCTGAGGTTGTCCTTCTCGCACCTGAGCCCATAGGACGGTTTTGTTTGGGTCAAGGCCGATTGTTCCCTCCACTACCGACTCGGCCTCGTCATCCATGATGAAGGCTGAACAGACTTCGCGTTCAACGTTGCGTGCAGACGAGAATGCTCAAGTTCCGTCTGTTTGAACACTACTCTGTGCCGCGACGCAAGTACGGGCGACTTACGAAAGTCGTAGAACTTCCTCCAAAGGATAACTGTTCGCGTTGCCGTGCAGGAAAGTATTGCCCACTTCCTGGTCATTCCGGAAATACTGTACAACCGGAACGTGAATGGCAGGGCCCAGAAATTGTCGATAAGCGGCAAAACAAAAAAAATCCCGCAAAGAAATGAATCGGCTAATCTTGCTGAATCGCTGTTGCTGGGACCATCAGATATTCGCTTTCCAATTCATCTTCAACTTCCGAATCGATTTCGAACTCCTTCAATTCTGGTAAGCGCTGAGCCCTGTGGTAAATCTCTCTCAGAGTCTGGTCACTAATCTCCAGATATACTCTGGTTGTTGCAATACTTGCATGCCCCAATAATCTCTGAATTGTAACCAAATCTGCACCACGCTCGAGCAATCCCGTAGCAAATGTGTGTCTCAATGTGTGAGGTGATAGTCGAGCGCGAGGAATTTCAGCCTCGTCTGCCAATCTATCAATTAATTTCTGAATAGACCTCGGATTGATTCTGTTTCCTCTACTAGAAAGGAAGAGAGCCCTTTCTGAGCCGTCGCTTTCTAGTATCTTTGAGCGCATTGCCCTAATCGGATTCCACGCTTCAATTGCCTCCGTAGTATTCTTTGTAAACAGCACAGTTCGATCTTTTTCTCCCTTACCACCGATTACTAGTGCAGACAGGTCCTCATGATCGACATCGTCGATGTCTAAATTACATAACTCAGAGATTCGCAATCCAGTGTCCAACATTGTGGTAACTATAGGATGGGCTAATGGATCTTCCATTCTAAGCGCCGCAGAACGAACTTTCAGGACCTCTGAACGACCTAATGGTCGTGGAAGAGGTCGGCGGCGTGCCGGTCTTTGGACCCACTCGGGAACAGTATATCCAAGCCACTTGAGGAGGTGAGAGACCGCCGCGATTCTGGCGTTGATTGTAGCAGGACGCAAATCTCCTAGACCATTCAACCAGGCATCTACACGCCCGGTAGATGGATCAGCGCGCTCATGGTAAACCCTTACCGGAATAATTTGGGCTTGTTCCCAAGATAAATCATCTTCACCCGGTAAAACAGTTGTCGAGAAATCGCGTGCAGCCACTGTGTATGCACGAATTGTGTGCTTGGATTTCTTTTCTGTGCGCAACTGACCTGCCCAGCATTCAAACCAAGGTAGTGCCGCTAATCGCATTAGTCTCGTAGGTAGGGCATTTACCACGCTGGATTGGCTAATTGTAGAGGAAGTTTCGAACCGCCCCTGCGTAACCTCTCGGCCAGCAATTCCTCTGTCTTCGCCTTCCATATCTTGGTCCCTCGCCTATTTCCGTCGCGAACGACGGGTGCATCCCTGCCCATATGGGCGAGCCTAAGTGTGCCTATCCAGACTTGAATGCTTCTGATGTGGCGAGCCATACGGCTAGGTTTTTGAGTAGTAAGAAAAAAAACCGTTTAATGATTTCAATCAGTAATCACTGAAGACTGGTCGGAGGACGAATTTACGAATTCTTCTTCTTCCTTGTTTTGTCTTTCAACCGCTTCTAAACGCTTGTTGAGATGTTCAGCAACCGCTCCAGCGACATTTACTCTAGATGCCCCCTCGATTCCCTCGAGACCCGGACTGGAGTTGACTTCTAGTACAAGTGGGCCGTTGGCCGATTCTAATAGGTCTACACCTGCAATATCCATGCCGAGGATATTTGCTGCTGAAAGCGCTACTGAGACAAATTTCTCATTCAATTGAACTCGTTCCACACTCCCTCCAAGGTGGAAGTTAGATCGAAACTCACTTCCTGATGCTCGACGACGCATCGCAGCTGCGACCTTGCCTCCAACAACAAGAACTCGGATGTCTTTACCATGGGACTCCTCAATATATGTCTGGACTAGTGGTTTCATTCCTCTCTCAAGCATTTGGCTGACTAGTTGTCTTACTTGCGGATAGTTTCTAGCAAGGAATACACCAGAACCTTGAGTTCCCTCGGTTGTCTTTACCACACAAGGAACTCCACCCACTCGTGCCAATGCGCTGTCTATGTCGGTTGTAGAAGCGACGTGAGCTGTGACTGGAATAGGAACTCCTGCGTCCGCCATCACTTGGCTGGCTAGTAGTTTGTCTCGACTCCGTTCAATAGAAAGTGACTGATTCAGGACAATTACTCCCATTTGCTCAAATTGGCGAACAATCGCTACACCGCGTCTAGTAATCGAGTATCCAATTCGAGGAATGACCGCTTCACATTCGATAGGCCATCCTCGGTGAAAAATACGGCCGCCCTTTTCATCAACCACTACCGTGAGCGATAATGGATCGATGATTCGAACTGCCCATCCTGCCTTCTGGGCTTCCTCTGCAAGACGGCGGGTTGAGTACAACCTCGGACCGCGCGAGAGGATGACCAAGCGTGGGTACATATTCCGCGTCCACAACCACCCCTTCTTGAGTCTGACGGATGTAATATGGGAAGATGACATTCTCGATTTCCCCTTCTAATGTCTAAATTAGCTAAAAATCAGGTATTCTGGCGACCGCTCACACACGCACGTATGCACGTTCCGCAAAGCGGAACGCCGAAGGGGTTGAAAGCCCCAGTGTGCGACTACCGAGAGTAAGTCGAACAGGAGGGATGGGTCTGGACCGTGATTCACTATCATCAATGAAGGTCTCGGAACTACGCACTTTGTGCAAAGAAAAGGGGCTACTAATCTCCGGAAAGAAGGAGGAATTGATATCTCGTTTACTAGGTGAAAAGGTCTCTGAAAAGTCTCCTGAAACAAAAGTCGCTTCGTCCAGTTCAGAACAAGATAAGGACGATGCAATAGATCGTCTTCTTTCCCGTATAGAGTCTGGTGGTGCGGGAGAACCATTGGACGAATCGGTAGAACTCGAACCAGTAGAGGTACTCGAAGCAGAAGTCATGGAGGCCGACATAGTCGAGATCGAAATTGAATCAGATGCAGAGGACGAACTAGAGTTAGTGCTAGACAGTGAAGAGGAAGAGATAACTCCAGTAATCAAACAACCTGAGATGATCCTTGAGGAAGAGGAAGAAGATGCTTGGACTGGGGGCGTGATAGCTAATGAAATTGAACCTGTATTAGTTGCAGACGAACTCGATTCAGATGCAGAAGAAGCCTCGATTACAATAACAATACCTAGCCTATCTTCGATTGAATTCTCGCCGAGAGTCATCGCAGCGATTACTATCTCAGCCCTAATTCTTGGAGCGATAGGATTCACCTTCTTTATGCAACAAGATTCCTCATTCCAAGCGAGAACTCTTCACTATGGGGATAGTATGGAATTCAATATTCTGAGCTCCAGTATTGAAGTCGAGGGAGACGATATGGTTGCAATATTCCGAGATGCTGCTTCTGGCCCTCTCGATGATGCCTGTGGAGAACTATCTGCAAACATTGTCTCAGGAACTGGCAGCATTAGTATTCGAAATGGAAATCCTGCGGAGATTATACATCCTTCAGATAAACAATATAGCGGCGCAGTAAACGCTTTGGATGCATTTGGAAGGACACATTTGACCGCTGAGAAAGTAATTGATCATGAGATGAATATAGACTTGAGCGGTAAGACTTGGCGAGATGAAGGAGAATGTGGAACCCTAGGTTGGATTTTGAATGACAATAACTTGGACATGACAACAAGAACTTGGACCGATATCGAAGATAAGCAGTTGATTAGAACAAGTACAGATTTGACGATTTTGGATTCAGAAAATCAAGCCACAAATCTAGAAGCCACAACTTTCGGTCTTGACTCAATTTCAGGATTAGGGGTGGTATCTTCCTATGTCTTCTTACCTCTTACTCCGCTAGATTTGTACGAATTTTTTGGAGACAAATCTTTGACTTCAGGCACTACATCTGAAGCTGATTCGGAATGGTCTTGGACAGTAGGTAGTGAAACCAATGATAATGACCATGGTTTGGTTTATCCGATTTCTATGTCTCATCCGGAATTTGATGCTTGTAACGGCCGCATTACAATCAACTTGTTGGTCAAAAGTGGTGTCCCATGGCCGGTGCAACAAGATGCAAATATCGTAATCGATAAGAATCAGAAATCAAGTGATTGTGGCTTGATTGAAACCTCTCTTTCAGATGCCGCAAT
>NTJQ01000003.1 GCA_002457555.1 Marine Group II euryarchaeote MED-G37 | reverse complement strand
TTCTGCTTGTGGGATGGTTCGTGGGAAGCCATCAAAAAGTACTCCTTGGCCAGCGTCATCTTCCTGTAATCGCTCTTGGATTAAACCGATTATTACCTCGTCGGGCACTAATAATCCTGCATCCATGTATTCTTTTGCGGCCATCCCCATCGGAGACCCTAACTTTACGGCTGCTCGTAACATATCGCCTGTAGACACTTGAGGTTTACCAGTAAGTTCCACTATCCTACCTGCTTGTGTACCCTTCCCAGCACCGGGTGGTCCAAAGAGTACTATCGACCCTACCATCGACTCACCCAGTCGCTTCGCGGTCTTAAGACAGTGCCTGAGAATTATCACGTATTCTGTTCGTACCAGAGGTGGCCATAAGCCACCCACTGATCCATTGTCCATCCTTCGGGTAACCCTCCTGGCGGTAGTGGCATTGCTCCAGGAGGCACAGGTACTGGAGGAGGAAGGGACGGAGCAGATGAGGAAATAACATCTGAGATTTCATCAACACTAACCGACTTACTCAACACCTCACCAGCTGAGCCTGTTTCTAGAGCCATGGCCCTTCTTTCGGTTTTGGAACCAGAATGAAGTGCAGAACCCGTAGGAATTAATTCCTCATCTGGACTCATGTTGTTTTCAGATTCTTTTCGCACCCGCACGAGTACTACACCCAAGGCTGAAAGAACTGCTAGGAACACTATCGCAAGAGTCCATTTAGGCAGTCCAAGTGATACCATCAAACAACCAATACCACTACATGAGTCATCTCTAGAACGGGATACTTCTAGAGTCATCTCAGTATTTGTAATTGTAGAAACTTCTCCATTATCTGTAGAGTTAGCCCAAATAACAAAACTTGCCAAGCCAGGCGATGCTGATTTCCGTGGAGAAGCGTACACCGTTATATCTACAGATTCGCCTATTGCAATGTTGCCCACTGATGTTGGAGAAATTTCAATATTCCAATTAGACAGTTCGCTTGCTTCAAAACTAAACCCAGAAGGTTGGTTACCAAAATTAGTAACAGAGATTATGAAGGTTCCAGAAGAACCTGAGTTGATGTCATTTAGGGTCATCGAATCAGGCGATAATTCGACGAAAATAGACGGTGTAATCTCCACATTTAATTGGAAAGTATGGGTTACAGTTTCCATTCCGGGGGTGACCGCTTCAACAATTACTGGGACGGTTACATCCATCATTCCAACTGGTAAATTACCAGGCACATCCAAACCAACTGTGACAAGCGCCTCACGGTTCATATCTAGTGTCGACGGAATAAGTGATTGGAAGCCACCGACCCAATCCATAGGCAGAGTCCCGATACTCCAAGTTAGAGACAACGGAACGTTTCCAGCATTTCTGACCCAAACATCAGTGGTTCCGGTCTGACCTAATGACAGAGAGATAGTAGAGTCTACGGATGCATCAAGAGCTGCGATTTCCTGAACACTAAATCGGGTTGCGTTTACAACCATATCACCATCAATTAGAGAAGTTCTAATCGTTAGTGTATTCCTAGTATTCATCTCTGCATTTTCTGGCACCATCACCTGAACAGTAACTGTTGCAGACTCCCCAGCCTCAATCGAGAATTGTAATTGTTCTGTCGTTGGCTGTTGAGCATAAACTAACTGCGTCGCCCAAGTATTCAATGAGGAGCTTGCCGTCATTGTAAAGTCCATTCTAATATTACCGTCATTGGAGACGAACACAGAAGTTTCGGACAAATCTCCGTTCAAGACTGCTCGGTCTTCTGCAAGTGCCAATGCTCCCAATACGTCGCCTTCTTCGTTTTCTAAATCAATCCTGAATTCATAACTCTCGAAGACTGTTACCGTTGCAATGTCTGTCTTTGAGACTGAGGAATCTTGTACGGATGTAGTTACACAGGTGATATCTTCTGTAACTCCTGCGGCTGGTTGTCCAGCATCCGCGGCAGGGATTCTGACCTGTATCGGAAGCGGCAAAAATTGTAGTCTGCTAAGTGGATCTAAAACCACTGATGAAGATCCACTGTTGCCTATGTTCACAATCCATTGGCTAGGGCTGTCACAACTCACTGAATATTGTGTTTCTCCATTACCGGTATTTCTTATTGATAGAGAATATACTGCAGTTTGTCCTGGTTTGGCCCCTAGATCATTTCCAGTTCCTGCTAGAATGGTGAAAAGGCCTTCCACTCTTTCAACTACAGATGTAATTCTGATGGTGTGTGAAATTGTTGGTGCGTCTTTATCGAATATATTCAAGTCATTAACGAAATTACCGGGTAGGGCGAATCTAGGACCTGCGGGGTTTTCTAAGTCCGCATCTACATCTTCCAAAGTCAGTGTGACAATTCTTGAGTCCCCCACATCACCGGATGCTGCGAGATCCCAGGGGCCTGTTTCGTTGAGTAATTTCCACCATTCGTCAATAGGAGATTGTAAAATCCCTTGATCGTCAACTCTCTGAACAGGAGTAACAGATAGGCCAACCGAAATAGCGGACGTTCCTTCATTTTGTAACATGAATTCGTAAGTCAATATACTACCTGTACTTGGGTCTAATGTTTTAGTCAGTGCCTGTTCTAAATCAGATGGAGTTAAAGGAATTGAACCATCATCCATTAGAGGAGTTATTCTAACTCCAATTTGAGAGATTTGGACCGTTAATTGATAGTGGTTATTGTTGATTCCGTTATTTTCATCATTTAATTCAACTACCGTGTCTTCAGTATCAATCCTCAATTCCAATAGATGTTCACCGGTTGTTTGGAATACGTGAGGGAAAGATAGAGAGTTGGTCGCCCCACCAGCTAAAGAAGCCCTATCAGATGTGTAGAGTATTGTCCCTTCAGTTAGGTCCTCAATCTCAATTGCATAGGCGCCACTAGCTTGTGATGCTTGGTTTCGCCACGCGGCCTCGACTAGGATTGTATCCCCCTGTAAAGGTGCTAAAATCGAGGTACTCAATGAGCCTTCAAAGACCGCCAAGTCTGCTACAGATTGCTCTTGCAATAATCCACTAGCAACTAAAGCAAAACTCTGGGCAAATCCTCCGGCATTACCAACAGAAATAGTCCAAACGCCAGAATTACCGGCTGGAATCTTAATTCTCTCGATATTATTCAATCTATCAGCGAACCCTCCCGTGGTTGAGTAACCATTGGAAAATACATTTCCATAGTATACTGTTCCATCGGGAGCGGTGGCTGTTAGATCTAGGTCGTTGACTAATTTTACAGCGCTTTGGTTTGCGATTGTAGTGGCTTCTAAATCCACCCAGGCTAAAGTGACGTCGAAATTAGTAGTCGAATCTAGAGTGAAAGTGTAAACGAAACTATGTCCGGGATCTATTTCTCGACTGTCATCGTACAGTAAATCCAAATCCGTCCCATCTTCATTCGGGGTAATTGAATTTGCAACGTTAATCTGTCCCCAGCCCTCCGATGGATTAGGGATATTTGCAGTACCAATATCCTCCGCCCCGTTAATCAGTAATGCCTTGATTAAATCAGAACGTGGTTCGGTAATTCCAGCATCTGTTCTAAGATATTGACGCACCATTGTAGCACCACCTGCGGCTACCGCAGTGGCCATTGAAGAACCATTTAGGGCCATGTAAAGAGGGGTCGAACCATCGGAATGAGTAGCAGAACTACAGGGCTCTCCTTGCGCACTATTCGCCTCCTCTGCCCTGGCTGAACATAACATAACTCCCGGCGCAACCAGGTCTGGTTTGATTCTACCATCCAGTGTAGCCCCCTTAGAGGAAAAAGAAGGGACACTTCCTTCTGGATCTGTGCCCAAGGAACCTGTTGTTGAGGCACCAATGGTGAGGACATTCTTGGCTGAGCCTGGTGGGGTGACAGTATTTGCACCATCTTGACCAAGATCACCTGAAGAAAAGAGGGCTAAGAAGCGAGGGTTATCGACGATGAATGCATCCGCCGATCGTGAATCTGAACTATATTCTCCAACTAAATTTTCGTTGCCCCAAGAATTAGTTTGAATCCTAGCAGAATTCTGCCAAGCATGGGAGAACATATCGTACAGTGAACCCCATCTGGCTAGAATCCCGGAAGAATCAACTTCTAGTTGGTAGAAGTGAAATGTGGCGGCTGGCACCATCCCCAAAGCCGAAACGTCACCTGACCCATCTCCAAGAAGAGTTGCAGTCACATGGGTACCGTGGCCAGAATTGCTGTCAAGGGCCGAATTGTCTGGTCCAAATTGATTGTAAACACCCCTAACTCTACCGTCAAAATCACCATGATCTGCATCGATGCCGGTATCGGAAATTGCGATAACTTCACCACTTCCGTTTAGAGTGTTTGCAGAATTAACGAGGGCTTGGTTAATTCCTGAAATATCACTTGCAATCGAATTATGTATTGTCAACTTGGAGGCTTGGTGGATATGCAAAATTCTTCCATCCATGGCAAGAATCGGAATCCAGATCGCATTAACCGATTTTGGCTGACAGAGGTGAGAGTCACAAATATCCCTAAGATTTTCATTTACAGATATAGATTCAAGATCAGATTGTAATTGCTTGAGTTCTTGGATTGATAAATCAGGTGCAGGACTAATGTCGAGATCTACAGTTATTGCTTCCCTTCCAGCTATACTTGCCACCTCAGGGCTAACCCTCCATGAAATCGGTAGTTCGCCAGCCCATCTTACCCCCTCCATAGAACCCAATTCGTGAAGTGTTATCGCTGAGTTATATTGAACCGGAATTCTGATTATGATGGTGTCATCAGGAATTGATTCTATCACGATTAGACCACTCTCCTGTAAGTTTTGTTGAAGTGTGGTCAAGTCTGCTGATTCAGATTGCACAAGGGCGAATCTTGTTCTATCTAATGCTTGAAAATCGACAATATTTTCTGGACCGAGGGGTATCGGGTGTAGAATAGGGTCAAAACTACCGTATGGGGAATGGATGAAGCCTGAAGTTGTCTTTAATTGATGTATACTCGGTGAGACGCTCGAAAACGGCCGGAATTTAATCTCTGATTCTTCCTCTTCGCTAGATTCAGAAACAAATTGATGGTTCGAATTAGTGGCAGAAGTGACACCTGTGGACCATCCACTCAGTAAGAGCATGAACAGGGTAATTAGTACAAGCCGGCGGTCATTCACGAGTTATTCGGAGAATTGAAGGGCTTTTGACCGTTCATGTTGATTGACCTATGGTCAAGTCAAAAGAAATACTCAAAAAATACAATCAAAGACCGTAATAGGCGTCGATTGCAGCATCGGTTTTTGCAACCGAAATTTTCCAATCGGATTCAGCTCCCATAAGTGCACGGATACAATCGACATTTTCAGGAATTACGTCGCTTTCCTGATGTATTGCTTGGAAATAATATAAACGGTTTTCGACTAATTTGACTCCGTCTTCCCATACAAATATTTCATGTAGATCACCCCACTTTCTCCCGATGTCGCGAGCCATTTCCATTACCTCAGCGGTTGTAGTGATTCTATTTTCCTCCCCATGCATGACAATTACTCGAGGTTGTTCTTTCCACATTTCGATAATTGATTCTGTAGTTAGCCCGTGCCCTTCCGGCAAATCCGCTGTAATTGAATGAACATGCATTATTGTGGTGGGGACAGCAACCGCTAGTGAATTAATTTCAATTTCTGGTTTTACGGTAATAACATCTGGGCCGTGATGACTTGGCACTTTTAGGACAGGTTTGATGGCATTTATTGGACCCTTCTTTGAATCACCTGGGTCAGCTGCACGTCGTATCATGGTGCATTCCACCTTTAGCGAGCCGCAGTGCTCGTAAAGAGGGACCAAGGTTCGGGAAAGGCCTGTTGTATTGCAAGACACTACTCTAGTTCCAACTGCATTCAGGTTTGCATCATGGTTTGCACATGATGTATATGAGAGACCTGTGAGGTCATGCCTCTCCCCCCCTTGAAAAATATGTTTGATCCCAGCCGCTTTGTATTTTGCAATATTGCCCGCACCCATCTTGCCAGGAGCACAATCGATGACAATATCAGCCACTGATAAAAGATCAGAAAGACCGCCTTTGCATTGATATCCCTGTTCGGCAAATGCCGCTATTCTTTCGGCATCATCAAATGTGCAATAGAGAGGGAATCCCTTTTTCACAGCTAAATCACAGCCAAAGGACGGACCCGTCTTGGTCACCCCAATTATTTCCATGTCATCCTGCGCATCCACTGCATCAGCGACTCGTTTTCCGATTGTTCCAAATCCGTTAACTGCGACTTTTATTGATTCCATGGTGTAGCCCCATGCGCCCTTTGGACAAACTGATGGCGTAATTGAACCTCTATCAATAATGCTCTTCCAGGTTGAGGCAGAAAATAATCAGGATAATTGTAATAATCGGTATCTAGTCACCCGTCAGAATGAAGAC
Organism: Marine Group II euryarchaeote MED-G37; assembly: GCA_002457555.1. Taxonomy (GTDB): domain Archaea; phylum Thermoplasmatota; class Poseidoniia; order Poseidoniales; family Thalassarchaeaceae; genus MGIIb-O1. The sequence goes on along the minus strand of NTJQ01000003.1, from coordinate 115,449 downwards.
CGTATCCACTCCGTAGGTGTTTGGGGATAACATGCGCGACATCACCGCTAAGAGTGTCAAACTAAACAGAGACCTCGACAAAATGCTAGAACAAGCACTCCAAAGAGACTTGTTAGTGCGCATAGGCTGGGGCAAGCAAGGGGATGAGAAACCAAAGAATGGAGAAATTGGAGTCATTACTCATCTACCTGAAAATTCTAGAGTTTTGCTACTAGGTGATTTGGGAGAATGTGCAGGCGCGATGAATGATGGTGGAACCTTCACTCTTCAAGGCGGCTGCAGTTCAATGTTAGGTGCCTTTCAAAATTCGGGTAGAATTACTATCGAGAAGGATGCAGGAGACCGTGTTGGCCATAGAATGACTGGCGGAGAGATTATCGTCCAAGGCTCTGTTGGGAACGAAACAGCAGCCGAGATGAAAGGAGGATTCGTAATAGTCCGTGGTCATGCAGGATTTGCAACTGGAGCGGCCATGAGGGGCGGTACAGTCGTTGTGCTTGGAAACACCGGAAACGACCCCGGAAGGGGGATGGTTGGTGGCCGCGTAATTATCTCAGGCTCTTGCCCACCTCCAGGTGAAGGGGCTACTATGAGATCGATTGAATCTAGCGAAGTCGAAGAAATGGCTGAACATCTTGAACCCCTCGGGTTGTATATTGATTCCGACGCTTTGGTTATTGTACCAAGTGAAGATGGACCTCCACAAGCCGAATCGCCCGAGGCTTCGATTACCGAGGGGTTCGAAGGTATCACACTAGTGCCATCGGCAAGAGATAGGCTGCCAGCCCATTCCCAAATCGATACTAGTTCACCAATACATCCTGCAGGTCACGAAGAAAATCCTATGATTATTCCTCTTCCTTGGATTATTGAATCGGTAAGTATGAACGGGATGGATGGAAGCTATACTACAAATCAACCAGGGTTAGTAACCTCGAAACCTAGGTCTAACGACCTAATGTTAATCACAGAAGAAAACCTCCTTGATGCTTCAGGAATTATTCAAAATTGTTCCGGAATGGTTCTTGATCTAACAAAGATGCCTGCAATTAACGATGCAGAAATTGAAGCGTTGTTGGTTTCGCTCTACAGTAGGATGAATGACGAGTCTCTAGTTTTTCTCAAAGATAGTATTTCCAGAGTCGAGCACCTCTTCCGTTTGGTTGTGGATTTAGACCTTGATGGTGCGCTAGTTGATGTTGCTTCTCCCGGTGGATCTAGGGCCGCAGCCGCATTACCTAGAATTGGACTCGTAGCACAAGCTATGAATTTACCAAAACAAGGAAGGAGAATTTTACTTCAGTTAAACGAGGCTCCTTCTGCAGAAGACCTCCTAATCGCTGTTGGAGCAGGGTGTTCTGCTATCATAGCGCCCCCTCCAAATGGCGAAGTTGAAACGGCGTTGACTTGGATCGACGGGACGTTAAGAGGTTGGATGTTAGAATTGGGAATAAATAGCCTATCCGAATTAACAAGACGGAACCTGCGTGCTCTTGATCATGATACCGCAGCAATATCTGGTCTACGATTAATAGGATACGATAGGCCGCTTCCTATGTGGCTGAGAAACTGAGGTGTTATTCTGCCAACTATCACCTTGAGTCATTCTTTACTTCGCTCTATACAAGCAGAAAATGGAACGAAGTATGATTCAGATGATTGGCTAGAAAGATTATCTCAAATCGGATGTGTGGTAGAGGGTAGTAATGAAGAATCAATAGAAATTGAGGTTTTTCCAGATCGTCCCGATCTTCTGAGTCATGAAACAATGGCAAGGGCCGCGAGGGCGTTCTTGAATGAAGATAGTCAACAACCAACTATTGAAACTAAAGATAGCGGCATAACATTGGACGTTGATTCTAGTCTGGAATCCGTTCGTCCAATAATCATGGCTGCAATTGTTAGAGGGGTAAACAATGGAAATGCCGATGATGAAAAAGATCAATTCATTCAATCATTGATGGACCATCAAGAAAAATTGCACCTTAGCCTTGGGAGAAGAAGGAAATTCTCCTCCATTGGAGTCCATGATTTATCGACTTTGAGTCCGCCTTTCAGAGTGGTCACCGTACCTGGTTCACACTCGTTTATACCATTAGCAATGGAAGAAAAAATGTCAATCGATAATATTCTTAGTGAACACACAAAGGGAATAGAATATGCTCATTTAATGGATAATCTAGAAGTCTACCCTGTGATATTAGATTCTAATGATGAAATCTTATCTTTCCCACCAATAATTAATGGACAACATACCACTGTTAGCGAATCTACTACTGATTTCTTCATCGATGTTACAGGCTGGGACGAAAGGGCTGTCGAAGCCTGTTTATTGCTAGTATGTCTTTCCTTAGCCGAGCGCGGTGGGACAATAGAACAAGTACAGGTTACCGGTTGTGATGGGCAGGTACGAATGACTCCAAATATGGAATCAAAAGAACACAGAGTTTCTGACCGCTTAATTAACAGAATTCTCGGCCTTACTCTGGAAAGTGAAGATATCGCTAAAGCGATTCAAAGAATGGGTGGCAATTTAGTAACTTCTCGTGCGGTTACGGATGGCGTCAACAAAGCTGAGCGTTGGGCTGACCTAGAGGTGGGTGAACGCGAACACGTAATCGAAATGCCTAGGTGGCGATCTGATATAATGCATCCAATTGATATTGTCGAGGATATCGCTATCGGCTATGGATACGAGAATATGCCTAACATTCTATCTTCAGTACATCTAGACGCGATTCCTTTACCATCTGCACATTTACATAGAAGAGTTCGAGAAAGTTTACGTTCATTGAATCTGCAAGAAACCCAAAGTCTCACATTATCCAACGAACGTGTACAATTTGTCAATACACGATGGAATAAATTGGCTACGACTACAGAATTAGCAAATCCCATAACCATAGATCACACAATGATGAGACAGAGAATTCTGCCAAGTTTATTACAACTACTAGCGGCAAACCGTCATCACGAATTACCACAACGAGTTTACGAAATTGGGACAGTTGTTTTGGACTCCCATAATGGGACAAGAGCAGCTTGGGCTTGTGCTGAAGTTGGAGGTGGTTTCTCAGCCGCTAAAGGATTTGCACAAGCATTCTTGAGAGATATTGGTGCCAACCTAGAGGATGTCGTATGGGAAGCAACCACCTTGGAGGAAGGGCCCTGGCTGTCTGGCAGAGGTGCTAAGATCTTGGTATCTGGCGAGGAAGTAGGGCAAATTGGAGAAATAGACCCAGTTGTAGCTTCTGAATTTGGTCTTCGAGTTCCAATTCAAGCAGGAGACATCGACATCGACACCCTAGGCCGCCTAATCCCTGACCCGGTACTCTGAGTCTTAAATTTCAATCATCGTCTAAAAGCGCCATTGCATCGAGGAAAGATTTGTCTTTCAGATGGCTTTTATCTTCAATCAATTCCTTCTGTTTATCTTCAGACTTCCTCTCATACTCAACAACCTCAGCCTTCTTTGCGGCAGGCTTTGGTTCGGCGGGGGCGTTTTTCTTACCGAATGGCCACTTTGATACCATGGTCTGCGAACAGCACCTCAGACCATAGTTACTTCGTTTATGAGATTCATCAAGAAGGGGCATAAATCAAAACCGAGAACGATGAGCGTCTCCCATGCGAGGCAGGGCATTGGCCATGGGAATGATTCTTGCATTGCTGATCGCACCCATAGCGCCGAGCCAGTTAAACGAGGCCCAGAGCCCTTCCGAGTCAGCATCAAATGATTCGCCCCTAGACCTATTATTTATTGGAAATTCTTACACATCCAACAATCAATTGAATGTCAGGGTTGAGAATTTACTTAGCGCTACTGGATTTACTCCCCAAGTACAGGCCTTGACGAGTGGAGGGAAGACTCTTGCTTGGCATGGGGAGCAAGCTGAGACTGAAGGCTCTGAATGGTTCACCTCATTACGGGCCCCTCACGATTATGTGATATTGCAAGATCAAAGTCAAGTCCCTGGTTTCCCGACAAGTTCGTCCTACTGGCAAGATAGTATGGAAGGTGCTAGGATTATTGATGATTTGGCAGATGACAATGGAGGAGATACATTCTTTATGATGACTTGGGGGTATAGAAATGGTGATGAGAGTAATAGTTGGAGATATCCTGACTATGAAACAATGCAACAGTATCTAGAAAATGGTTATCTTGCTTATGCTGAAAACCTATCATCAGACCGAAGACCGGTTTTTATTGCCCCAGTTGGGATGGCATTTGAGAATATCTTTTTCTCCATTTCCAATGCTACTGAGGATGGAACTATTTTCTCAGATTTATATGCTGCTGACGGTAGTCATCCATCAATTCAAGGGACATATTTAGCCGCCTGCGTGATACATGCTTCGGTTACCGGAGAATCGACGGTTGGTCTGCCAAGCTCAGGTGGAATAAACGCTTCAAGAACATTAGAATTGCAACAATGGGCTGACCACACAGTATTCAACACATCAGAATTAACTTACCCATGGCAATTAGAAGATTTAGGAGTAGAATTTGGTGTTGATTCAGGTTCAATTTTCAACATTGAGCCGGGTTTAACAATAGGAGTGGCGGCTAATTTTACCAACCAAGCAGAAGTCAATACTACCGCGCTGATTGAAATTACTAGCCCACCTGGTTGGGAGGTGTCCTGGAATTATCCTACAAGCCCAGAGGTTGGGCACTCTTTTGATGCTCCAAGCGATATTGTTCAGTGGGTAGAATTTAGGGTGGTCGCTCCGGAGGTTTCCTTCGGTTACCCTCTTGCAGATTCAATTCATGACTTTAGTGTGACCTTGTTAGGAGACCATACTGGCAATCAAGATTGGTGGAATTTTTCACTCCGATATGGTGAATGGAAGGGGATGCAAGTAATCGAAGGAGGGGGTACTGCTTCAATTGATCCAGGAGGTGTTGTTGACCTAGAATTCGTTTTGCAGAATATCGGCAATTCGATTAATTCGCTTGGGATAAATATCGCACCAGTTTACGAAAATGGCACCCCAATAGAAACACCTGGACTATCCTTCGCCCATCAGGGGTGGACTGCAATAATTTACGATCGAATCGGTCTGGAAGACATGAATCCGGGCGAAACCACTACAGTTCGCATGCAAGTACAATCTCCAATTTTAACATCTGGAAAACTGGATATGATGATTCAATTTTGGGCAGATGGTGTACAAGAAATTCAAAGGTTAAATCAGACTATTAGTATAGTTCCTCGATCAGGCGGAGACTTAGGTTTGACAAATGTCGACTGTATGTTTGAGGTAAAACCAGGGGATACCTGTTTAGTAGAATTATTTATTGAAAATACAGGAGATGCTGCTTACCTGTTTAACCTAAGTGTGACTGAAAAGCCAGATTGGTTAGTTGTAAACATTACAGAATATACTAGATATTTAGGGCCCGGTCAAACAGTCCATGGAATCGAGGTTTCTGCCTGGACGGCAATTGGACTAGAGGCCGGACTGATTGGAGAAGTCACAATAGAATTGGAGGTTGATGGTTGGGTTCCAGCCGAGGTTAGCTTTGATGTATCGATTGCGGCCGTTCATGCATGGGAGATTATTCGCTCTGATGCTGAGGTGATCGATGGGAAATTGACCGGATATTGGGAAGTAAAGAATATCGGGAATAGTCCAGACGGTCTAGTTGTAAGCGTAGAATGTACCGATTTTACAGATTTTGGAGTTGCCCCTCCGAATGAACTGGGTTCCGCAACAAACCAAGTTAGGTCATTTGAGACACTTAATGTTCCAATCGATGGGACGCTATTATTCGAAGTTTGGATGGATGTACCTGAAGAAGTGCCAATTGCCTCAAATGCAATTCTGACTGTCGAGATTCGCTCCATCCGAGACCCAGCAGTTCAACACACTGTAGAACATTCTACTCAAATTGATGGTGCCCAGCCAACCGAACCTATTGACTCAGATGAGCCTAGTGTTTTCAGCAATTTTATGCAGAGATGGTTACAAACCATTCTAATCGTAATTGTTAGTCTTGTTGGGACCGTCTCGGTAGCCTTTGCAATACGACACAGAATCGAAGCCGACAGAGATTTTTACAGAAGCAAAAACCCAGTGGTTGTTGTTGAAGAAGTTGGAGACTGGATGTCTAAATTCGAAGCGAATGAAAAAGAAGAACCAGAACTTATACAGAGCCCCACTACCGACTTAGAATCGTTTAAGCGGGATTTTATGGGTAAATCGGGAGGCCACTCTAGAGAAGTTTCACCGGCCCCTGAGTCAGAGGTCATCCATGGAGCCGGAACTTTACTCGACGAGGCTCAAGCAGAGGATGCCATAATCGATGCAATCGAAATGGCAGAGCAATTACAAGATAGTGATCTAATTCATCCCGATAACATAGTTCTGGACCTAGATGACTTCGATGAAAGATTGGATTCCCTTGGCAAAGATTTGCGTGATGATGAAGACCCTTGATGCTACCGGCACCACGTGGATAGTAACTGGATCATTGGTGTGGACGAGGCGGGCAGGGGGCCTGTAATCGGACCATTGGTAGTCGCGGCATTAGCAATACCAGCAGATGATATTGAAATATTATCCAAATTGAATGTAAAGGATTCAAAGGACATTTCACCAAATGAACGTCTTCGTATTTTTACTGGAATCAATCAGCGCATAGAAGAAAAAAAATGGAAATTAGGGCTGATATTTTGTTCCCCGAAGAGAATAGACATCAACAGTATGGCTTCGGATTTGAATAGACTAGAAATCGATTTATTTTCAGAGGCTATTTTTGCTACGGATTTGTCTTCTGATTCAGGTGTGATTCGGGCAGATGCTTGCGATGTAAATGAGGATAGATTCAAAATTCGCTTACAATCATCGTTGGGAGAGGGCTGGGGGACTTGGAAAATTGATGCTGAACATGGTATGGATTCGAAAGATCTCGTTACTGGAGGTGCCTCAATTCTTGCAAAGGTATCTAGGGATTCAGCAATCCAAGAAATCGCCGCTCGAACAGGAATAGAAATTGGTTCCGGTTATCCGTCGGATAAAACCACACGGTTCGCAGTAGAGAAGATGCTCTCAAATGGCAAACCGCATGACTCTCTGAGATGGAGTTGGGCGACTGTATCTGATATTTGGCAGAATTTACATGGAACTCCTGTTCCAGTACGAACCCAGCAGGGTGGACCTGTCGTACAATCGTCACTTGATGACTGGTAAGGGTAAGAAGCGTCAAATGCCTTAGTTCGGGCCGTAGGCCCGATAGCATGACTGATTCCAACTGGGATTCGGAGACCGTGGATACGGTTCGAAAGTATGCCATGCAAAATACAGTTGAGTACGACGGAGCAGGTCAGTCAGGGTCTGTGTTAGGTCGCTTACTGGGTGAAAGAGCCGATTTGAGACCTCGAGCAAAGGATCTGAAATCTCTGGTAGAAAAAGAGGTTGAGGCTGCAAATCAAATGGCCAAGGAGAATGGCGTTGATGCGGTAAGAGCATCTTTAGCGGAAACAAATCCTGAGGCTTTGGAAAGACAAAAACAACAGAAGAGAGTTGGGCTGAAACCACTACCTAATGCAATTGAAGGAAAAGTGATTTTGCGTTTTGCACCTAACCCTAACGGACCACTTACTATTGGACACTCGAGAGGAGTTGCAATCAATTCCGAATATGCCAAAATGTATTCTGGTAAAGTTGTACTACGTTACGACGATACCGATACCAGAGTAAAGCCACCTCTACCCGAAGCCTATGGATGGATTGAAGATGAATATGAATGGCTGGCAGGTAGACCTGCTGACATTGTAATTCGGGCAAGTGAACGAATGCCAATCTATCTTGAACATGCCAAAAAAATGCTCAAATCTGGATTTGGTTACATTTGTCGCTGTAGTGCGCTGAAATTCAAAAATCTCAGAGATAAGTCACAATCGTGTCCGTGTAGAAAAAGAACTGAGGAAGATAATCTCTCAGATTGGCAGGCCATGAATGACGGCAGCATAGAAGAAGGAGGTGCGGTTGTAAGAGTTAAAACCGACCTAGAATTACCCAATCCTGCACTTCGTGATTGGCCTGCTTTACGGATACAACATAGTCCGCACCCAATGGTCGGAGACTCGTACAAGGTTTGGCCCCTACTAGATTTCCAAAGTGCAATTGAAGACCATCTTCAAGGAGTGACTCATATCGTTAGGGGTAAAGATCTAATGGATTCGACAAGAAAACAGACTCTATTGTACAATCACTTCGGTTGGGTTTATCCGGAACCTCTCTATTGGGGACGAGTAAAGGTGCACGAGTTTGGAGGCTTCTCCACCTCTGGGATGAGAGCTGATATTGCCGATGGGAAATTCGAGGGATGGAATGACTCCCGTTTACCTACAATTTCCGCTTTGAAGCGTCGAGGTTTTGACCCTCAAGCCATACGTGATTTCTGGTTAGACCTTGGGTTAACTCAAAAAGATATTTCGATATCTATGCAAACCATAGAATCATTCAATTCCTCTGTGATTGATGCTGTTTGTGAAAGAAGATCATTCGTTAGAAATCCGAGGACTTTATCTTTCAATATGATTGGATCTGAAATGCCTGAAAAACTGCAAATTGCTCGCCACCCACATGGTGAAATTGAAGGGTTTCGCGTATGGGAGATTTCAGAGAAGTTTGTTATTGAGGATACAGATTATTCTGAACAATTGCGTTTGAAGGATTTCGCAGATATCTCGATTAATCACAATGATGCGATAGTGGACTCTTTAGAGAGAAGTGATAAGCGCCCAATTGTCCATTGGATACCAATAAATCAGAGCCGAAAGGCTCGCCTAACTTCGCCATCTGGGAGTGGATTTAGAATTGATGAAGGACTAATCGAGAATATCGATTTAGTAGAAGGTGCAATCGTCCAATTAGAAAGAGTGGGGTTTGCAAGAATTGAGAAGATACCTGAAAATGGCCCCGTAGATTTACTCTATTTACACGGTTAGGGCATATTCTTGCCTCGTGTACGCGCGGCGCCTATGGCGCCGTGGTAAAGAAATAGAGTACAAACGAATCTCATAAGGGTCGCATTCAAGGATGGAAAGCGGGTCTCCCTGTAATATGGAGGGGTATCAGAGGAGTGGAGTGGTGCTAATTGTAGCATTAATTATGCTAGTCAGTATGCCCTATTCACCAATAGCTGCTGAGCAAGATGGTTCTTGCTGTAGTTCGCAAGAATTTGACTTATTTTTGATTGGTAATGCTGACGATGGTTCACTTTCTCCATTTGATTCCGACCTTGATGAGGAATTTGAGCAATTTGTTACGCCTTCTATCCAAGGATTGGTGGAAATCGGCACTTGGGAAATAGATTGGGGATTACAGGGAGACTACCCAGATTCTACTTGGGAATTTCGCATCCCATATGAGGTTGAAGCGGCGGCTGGAATCCAAATAAATGCAACAATTGGAGTCAATATCGGAAGCACCTACTTTGAGGGAGACGCTGGTGCAGGGTTGTTCCTCACAAATGAGGGAGAAGTTGTAATTCCCGTGGAAGTTCTTGCTGGTGAAGTGCGCTCGGGTGATAAAATAAAACTGACTTTTTCAGTCAGAAGTTTATCTTTCTCCAGCCCAGGTGACGAAGCAGGAATTCGCTTTATCTGGGGTGCAGAAGATTTTCCTGGAAGAATTTCAATGAAATTCCCCTTAGTTAGTATCGATATGAAAGAACCAAGCGTTAATGGCAGATTGGTATACTTCCCTATCCTTCTCAAGTCTGGATTTGGGGATAGGATGTGGTCGGCCTCAAGCGGAGGCATGACAGTAGCTAGCAATACAATCGCAGATAGTCCGATTGCAACTCCAACAAATAATGGAGTGGAGGTGACTTTCGCCTGGCAAATGCCTGAATCTGCAGATTCTGGAACATACATGGTAGCATTCCATCTAGACCCACAAACTGCCCTTAGAATTGAGGCTAATCGGACATACGACATTGTTGCAGGTGATGGTGGGTCAAATACAGGAGGTTGGTATCCTGCGGTTGAGCCGTTGAGGACTGGTGGGACGAATTTACTTGTTGATGTAAGTGCCAAATTTGATGGAGAATCAGTAGAAAGAGAAGTAACAGTCGAATTTGATGGCGCTATGTCTCAGTGGGTAAGATGGGGTTTAGATAATATTGGAAACAATAGCCTTTCCTCCAATAGTTGGTGGCGTAATCTGAGAACTTACTCCGATAGTGTCCCTAATTCTGAATATAACAACGGTCAGGTCGATGATTCAGAAATCGCAGCCTTAAACAGTCATCTAGTTGGTTCGGCGTCAGATATGAGATCATTCCTTGCTAATGGATTGTACCTGGACGCTGAGTCTATTCTCGGGGTTAATCCAGTTAATCTCGGACCTACGGAGATAACGATTGATTTGGGCCACACTAGGGCATTCAGTGCCGAGAGTGTGACTATTCGAATTGATACATCTCACAAGGTCAACGCTGGGGAAAGACAGCAATTGATTGAATCATTCATCCGGCCAAGTGATGATGATTTGTACACTAAGGTTGAGTTGAGAGTAGAAATTCGCTCCTCTGCTCTACAGGGTCTAGGAGGAGTTGCGGCAGAAGATATTGATGCAAAGCATCGAAGATGGATAATATTCGAGAAGGTTACAATAGTGGAAAGCGACCTAGACACGGAGGAGTCATTCAGAGTTGAGTTTGTACCTACAGGTGGTGCACTGTACTCACCATTGGTCTCGGCAATGGTTTCTGTATTCATGTTAGTTTTGGCACTAGGCTTAGGAATGGCAATGACAAGGAGGCGGGCAAGAGTACCTACGATGCTAACAGTGATTGTCCTTGGTGGACTTTCGTTGGCATTGTATGTTTTAGGTCTTGATATGCCGTTTGTTCTTGGTGTTGTTTCTTCGAGTATGTTACTGGTTTTCCCTGTCGCTCTAGTATCCCCTCGGTCGGACTTTACTGAGGGACGTGGAAGAAGGCAACGACCCAGTGCTCATGTTAATTGTCCAAATTGTGGAGAATCTAATCCAGTAGAGTCTGAAATTAGACCGCTTAGATTGGAATGTATTGGCTGTGAATCCACACTAAGGCTTGAATGATTATTCTAATTCAGGGGATTTTCCTGTCGACAATAATGAATCAACAAAAGAATGCGCTGCTAGATTGGCAGGGCCTTGTTTCCACAGTCTAGCGGCTCTGAGAATTTCCGAGGCTAAATCGGTATCCCAATTTGGACCGACCACTCTATGCCAGCCTAATTCTTCCATCCTAGCGGTAGAGGGTGTGGAGCGAGGAATGGCAGGTCGCATTAGATGCGAAAGGGCTCTAGCTTTCCCTTCCAGATCTAAATCGAACCACTTGGACGATACTGCATCCAGAGCTAATTCATCTATCCAAGGAGTATTAGACAATTCAATTGAAGGGACCTCAGGCATTGTGGCAATTTTTACACTGCCTTCTTCAACCAACATATCTCTAAGGGCAGTGAAAACAGGATCATAGGTCGTATCAAGCGATGAATGTAACCAATTCCCAGAAATCAGCCACGGACGTAAACTCCGAACAAGGAGGCCATCAGGTGCTAATGATTGAGCTATTGCATGAGCCTGTGCAACCGTAGTCAATGGCCCCCTTCTGGCATCTCCTGACGAGGAAACTAATCCATCTACAAGTGCTACTCCAAGACTTAGACGAGGGGGTTCTGAGTTATACTCCGGCCCGGTGTCTTGAGCAGGACCCAAAATGTGAATCCAAGAACCATCTGAAGGAGGTTCCAACTTAAATCGCCGGCGATAGGGTAAACCAAGGTCGAGAAAGGCTGCTTCAATTGGAGCAATAGAAAGAGCACCAATAAGAGATGGAGCGGCCAGTAACATAACCGGACCCTCATGTACTTCGAAACCAGAGACTGCTTGGGCCAGGATGGGGGCCACTGAGGAAAATGGTTCTGACTGAAGCAGCTGCCGCATCGTACCTAGATGGAAAGAGGGGGTTCAAATCTCCATCGCTTTGCAATTATGCAATTGCTAGCATTCACGAGTTGTAAAACTCATTCAACCATTAGTCGCAGTTGATCTCTCTTGTAGGCCCAATCCGAATCAAGTTTCCCTGTGCCTCTGTAATATTTAGCCAAACGACGAATTCTAGATTCGGTCAACTCTAGTTGTCGGCGATTGTGTAAATCCTTGTGATTAGTATTTAGATGGTCTATCATTCTCAATGCTTGTCGCATCAGATTCATCATGTCTTCCGGATACTTTCCTCCAATTCCATTTCGCATTAGAGTTTCAGAGATTCTCTCACCAGTAACCAATCTGGCATCTGGAACAGCATGTTGATCGCGAAGTATGGTCCCAATCATTGCGGTTGGGTGACCCTCTTCAGATAGCTTTAGAATAAGGTCTTCAACGGTCTTTTTATCTAATTCGGACCACTTTGGAGCATCGGAAACATTCGGCTTGTCCGAGCCGCTCTTTCCTTTGCCTTTACTGTGCATTCTTGCCACTTAGGTCACCTCAAGCGGCTCGCCGACCTGCTGCCCCTCTTTAATCGCTACGCATGTCACCCAAAGGGTGTTTAGTCATAGACGGTGTTTGGCCTTTGCCAGTCTACCCGGTCCATTGGGCCATTCCCATTCCGATGCCTCAGCCCTCGCGCTACCTACCAAAATACCATCTTGGAAGACTAGAATTTCGTCTCCAGTACGAATATTTCGGTCCGCGTTTTTTACGTTAGTGGAGAATATATCTCCACGCCACTCAAAATTAGAAATCAATTCCACTCTTGGTAAAGCATTGCAGGCATCTAATATTGGTAATGCCGCCTTTGAGAAAGAAAATCGGCCTGAGCGAGGATTCCATAATGCAATTTGTATTCTTTCCTTTTCGATACGGAATATTGGCGGTCTGCCACTGACTTTTGTTCCTTCCAACCAATCATCAGTACCGTGTTGGAACCGGGAGGCAGACTTGAGTTTCTCAAGCCGATGAATACTTTCCTTGGGGTTTTTTAATCGATATTCTTTGCTTGCAACTTCTATTGCTTCTTGGAGGTTATTAAGAGAATTCTGCGAGCCGGCAGATTCACCCTGTCGTGTGTCGATAACATGAATTGCTGGAATTTCTATATCTATTCCTGAATGGTTAATGACCAATTCAAATTCGTTTCTAGTTGCATATGAACGAACCATTTCACGAATGACCTGCAATTCATCGATATCCCAATCTCCAGTAACCGGAATATCGTAATGAGCAGCTGGCCAGAAGTCCTCTAATTCCCTTGGGACCAAACCTAATGGTGCAGTTACCATGACTTGATTCACTCCCCTTGTTGGGATTGCTCTTTGGAATCTGCGATGTGATTGAGAAAGGCGATATGGTTTCTTGGCCGAACAAGGTAACAAGACCATTACATTGCTTTGATGATTTGGAGGGGTATGTAATTGTGATACTCGCCGTCTCCAGTTTTGGATTAATGGGTCATCTCTACTTGAATAAGAATGGCAAAGTAGTCTAGTTCCCTCTTTAACCACACTCGCTAGTCCAGCGGAACCTGCATCAGTACTTGCCTTTTCAGACATAATTGAATCGTGTCTTCGAAGTCTCTCAACGGACCTGGGACTAGACAATGCCTGTCGTTCTGCAAGTTGTCGGATCGTTCCTTCTCTGATGGCTGAACGTGTTGCCCCAAGGGCTCTTTCCCAAGCCTCGAGTTGAGTTTGTAAATCAGATACTTCGCCCGCTGTCGACTCGGGTTCACGTGGTCCGTCTTCGGTTAGGATTACCCCTCTTGCAACTGCTTCCTGAGACCTCGAGAAATCAAATAGATCGACACCCATCCACGAGAGTAAGGCGCAATTGTCTGGACCACCTATTCCCGGAGTCCAGATGAGTGAGGTCGGGAATCGTCTCCTAATTGCATCTAGTGCTTCAACCAATTTACCTGGACGCTCTGCAAGTTGAGGTGCATCGATGAGGGTGACGATGGATGGTTCTAGAGAATTTTCCAATAATTTCTCATCATGATGCAAGGATTGCCAAGAGACAGGGAATAATTGACTCCCAATCGAGTTTTGACCACTATCGGATTCTACTAAACTAGAAGGTAAAATAAGTCCTTCCTCTGCATTCCAAATTTCCGGTTTTCCGAATGGTAAGCATAAATCACCAAGTACTTCCATGGACATTTTCGCAGGAATTGTACTTGATTCTCTCTCTATTCTAAATGCAGAAAATCGAAGGGGGATTTCAGGATCATCTGAGGAAACTACCAATCCAGGAGTCCAAGATGACGGAGAGGCTCGATCACCAAGAGAGAAAATACGCGCAAAACGCCCTCTTGCAGCAACGCTGCGTGCCAGCGGTCGCTCATCAGCACCCTCTGTCATCGGGGCCGCTAACGATGCGGTTCGCTTGAAGCATTCTAATGGGGAAGCCGGCCCGAAGGGCCGTGGGCCGGACCGCTAATGCCATTTTCGTCCTTTTCATATTCCTTATTGGAGGCGTTTCTCATGCAACCGCTCAGGATAGTGAAAATTCGGTCACACTAATCGAAAATTCAAGCGAATTTGACCAACCTCTTCCAATATTCATAAAGATATGGTGCCAAAAGTCATCATGCCCAGGACTAGAACTCAAAGTGATGGCTACTGATGGAAATTACACCGTCTCAAACCCAAATCGAATAGAACTCTCCTTCGTAGCCTCGGGGCGGGTCGATTTTCTGGTAATTGCCAACAGTGGAACCTCAATAGATGATTTATTTTTTGAGATGAGTCAATGGGTAAATGCAAATTCTTCATCGATGATTATCGAGGGTGATGATTGGCTAGATAATATCCCCAGTCCGGGTATTGCCGTTAATCAACAACTTGTAGACCCCACCTGGGATTGTCCCATAGATAATTGTCATGAGATTCACCCCACTGGAGTTCATTGGGTGATTGGGTCTCTTATCGATGGGTCTGATAAAGATTCAATCGAAATCCTTGGTGATGCAGGTGATATCATCGAAATTTCAGTCCCCCTGATGCCGGAATCCGTTGAAATAGAATTTTGGCTTAGAAACGATTCAACAAAGACATTGTTTGAAGCATTTGAACCCGATGAAGATGGTCAATTCCGGTTCATTTACCCAGAAAATGGAAATCTTTGGTTAAGGATCAAACAATTGCCAGAAAATGGATTCGCAGCTTATGAATTGTACATTTTACGACATTCCCCTAATTTGGAGGCTTCTTGGGGGGAATTGGCTGCTGATTGGGGCGAGCGTGAACCACTTCTATTCCCAAGCGAGGCGCAGATCCTTAGGGGCTGGGTTTCATCCAGTGACACAGAAGGTGATACCATTCGTGTGGAATCAGCTAGTAGAATGGGGCTCACATTAACTTGTTGGGATAGGTTCGAAGAAGTGAATTTTGAAGTTTCCTTGATTTCTTCAGACGGAACTGTATTCGATTTGGAGGGTGATTGCACAAATGCAATTACTACGAATGTTGATACGGTAGCTCTTGAGTTCCGCATGAATTCTGAAACTCTTTCAGAGTGGAATATCGCATTAACAGAGTATCCTAAAGGGGATGCTGGGGCAATGGGAGATGCACCCGACAGACTATGGGTGATTTCTGATGATTTCTCAAATTGGCCTAATGTTTCTTTCAATGAAACCATCGAAGCCAGAATGTCTGGGGATGAATTTGTAGATGTTTTTGGCTTCGAGGTGACCTCTGCTAATGGTTCTAAATTACATATCGATGCCGACCTTACCCAGCCGGTAACTTACCAGATATTTGTGCTAAATCAAGAAACCTGGTCAATCGAAAATGCCTCTAACGGTGGATTAATCGACGTACCTTATGGTATCCACGCAATTAGGGTAGAGAAAATTGGCGATGCTAGTTTGACCTATTATGATTTCAAACTCATCGATGATGGAGACATTGTCGAAATGGACCCGGGTTTATTCACCGATCAGTCGAACCTGTTTACTGATTACTACATCTTTGCAGGATTTTTCCTGCTTGCACCGGCTGTACTAGTCATTTTTTGGAATCGAAATCGTTGGCGTGATGGAATCAACCAAATTGAAATCGAACAACACGAATTACGGAGATTGCGGAGATTACGTGAACGCTTGACTACACTACTTGCAGAAGAAGAAACCAATGAACAAGTAATCGATTCTGCCCTTCATCAACTAGGTGATAGCCCTTGGCAGGCTGTAGTTGAAGACTGGGGAGGGCCTCTAATTAGACACAATACGGAACAAGTAGAAATTTGTGCTTGGAGAATAAATGAAGGAAACAACACCATGCTCATTGGAATTCGAATCGCTGAATCCGCTTGGGAAATGGCTGCAATGCGTGTTTATGCTCCAGAGGGTGCGAGCGTAAGTATTGCAGAGGTATCGCCTAAACATCTCTTCAATGGTGATGAAATATTCTTGGATACTCTGTCACCTCTGACTAGTACATTCCTCAGATTAAGCATCTCAGGAGAGCCTTCGAATATTGGCTTCCACCTTTCCGGATTGGTAAACAGTGAACCATTGGCGGCCGTACCTAATCGGGCGATTGACTGGTCATGAGCGGCGGCGGTCACGAGCTTCTCTGTGGAGGTCATCAGTAACTGATGCGCCGCTATCTAAATCTTCTTTGAGTTCTTTTAGTTGCTTTTTAGTAGAACGGGACAACTTGTTTGGCATTGCAAGTTTGAGCAGGACCATTACTGCCCCCCTACCTCTTCCCCCCCTTGGATAAGGTAGGCCTCGATTTGGGATTGTGACTGTCTCTCCCGGTTTTGAACCAGCGTTTATACTGACTTTGAGAGTTGAGCCATCGATGTGAGGTATCTCAATACTCGTGCCTAATACAAGATCGACATAACTAACTGGAAGAGCCATCAACAAATCGGAACCATCCCTTTCAAACCAATCATGTTCTTCTACCTCAATTTCAATGTATAGATTCCCAGGTTTTCCATTTAGATTCCTAGGAGACTCTCCATGACCACTCAATCTCAATCTGGTTCCACTATCTATGCCTGCGGGAACACTAAATTTGACTTTCTTTGGTTGCTCTGCTCGACCTTTACCCGCACAAGTTTTACAGGGATTTTGTATGATTCTTCCATCGCCTCCACAGGCTCTGCAATCTTGGGTAACTTGTTGTTGAAATGGACCTATTCTTTCTATTCTAGTTAATCGCCCTCTTCCATCACAGGTTGGACAAACTCTGACACCTTCCGGAGTCTGAGAACCACTACCCTCACAACTTTCACAACGATTTACCACATCGATTTCTAATTCATCATCAACTCCGCTAAATGCATCTTGAAAACTCACCACATGGCGAATAAGAAGATCGGCGCCTCTGGATGGTCTTTGTCTGGTTCCACCTCCGAATAAGGATGAAAAAATCGAGTCGAAACCACCTCCAAATAAGTCGTCGATGCTGATATTGACTCCTTGAAACCCTCCAGAACCCCAGGGAGAGCCACCAGGGCGGTCGTGCCCAAACATGTCGTACTTTTTTCTTTCATCAGGATTAGATAGAATGGCGTAAGCTTCCTGAACTTCTTTGAAGCGCGATTCCGCATCAGGGTCATCTGGGTTCTTATCTGGATGAAATTCCCTAGCCTTGGAACGAAAGGCTTTCTTTATATCAGAGTCAGACCCTTTACGGTCCACTCCTAATACTTCGTAGTAATCTCTCTTCTGACTCAAGGTACCACCACAACCAATTGCTCTAAAGCACCTGTTTTCAACCCATTGGAATGCTTACAGGAAAGCACCGCAACTACTACAGTATGCGGTGCCGCTATTGTTTACGGCCCCACACTCTTGACAAGAGATTACAGATTTGGAAATAGATGATGCAGCCGCAGGTTGCCATTGTGTGTCTTCTATTGCATCCCAGTTAGTTTGTGTAGATGGGGATTTAGGTTTCTTTGCCGATTCTTTTTCTACTTTTGCAGCAGCCTTAGCTGCAATTTTTTTTGCCTTTTCGGCGGCCTTTGCTTCCTTCTTAGCCTGCTTTTTTGCCTTCTTCTCGTCTTTTGCAGCTTGCTTTTCTCGGCGGGACAATTCTTTTGCAAGGCGTCGTTGAGCTGAGGCTTCCGCACTAGCTCCTAAAGCTCCGGTGGGCTCACTAACTTCTTCTGATTGAGTTTTACTTGAATTGGAATTAGATGATGCACCTTCTACCTGAACATCTACATCCATCCTAGAATCTTTCGAATCTAATTCAAACTCTGAACCTTCCTTATTCAAATCTGAAATTCTACCGCTCATTCTCTTTTGGAATCGTAAGCCTGCTCTTCCTCTAGGTTCACTACTGGCTTGAGACTCTAATTTTTCCAATGCCGCATCTCCACGACTCCATAGCCCCTTATCCTCGAGTCGGTACATACTGGATAGCTCTTTAATTGCACTAGAGCGATGATATTCGTGGTCCTCAACAACTCGATATCTAAAGTACATAATTATCCCTAAAATTATCGCAATCGTGTGAATCATCACTTGCGCAAGGATGTCTTGTCTGAGTAATTCCTCAATGTTTGGAAGACCAAACCTAAGCGCGACCACACAGATCGTAGGTGCTAGTAGCAAACCCGCGCTAATCAACGGAGAACGCTGTACCATACACGGGGCTACCAAATCAATGGTTTGAATTATTCGTGGTCATGGGAGACTGATTATCCATAGTAATCATGACCTGCACACATCCTCGGCTAGACATGGAACCGGAGATAACTGTCTCTACCATAGTAAAAACCCACGAGGACGCCACCCTAGTTGAGAAGGCAATTAGGTCACTATTCCCTGATTGGGATTGCAAAATCTCAGGG
This sequence comes from Marine Group II euryarchaeote MED-G37, assembly GCA_002457555.1. GTDB lineage: Archaea > Thermoplasmatota > Poseidoniia > Poseidoniales > Thalassarchaeaceae > MGIIb-O1. The sequence continues at coordinate 96,621 of NTJQ01000003.1, read as the reverse complement.
GAGGAGGACCGTTTTCCGGTAACCCGAGAGGAGAGCAAACTATCTGGGAAATCTCAGTCTTTATCCAGAATAATAGAATATTGCTCAAATAATCGAATATTAGATACTGCTTTTGATGTAATGACGATGAATCTACACAAAGATACTACTCACTTTCAATTATCTAGGCAGGCCGCATTTGTAAGTAAGGTGGCATTTGTAGTTGAGGAGCTTCCTCTTGGGGGGGTTATGGAAGTTTCATTGCAAGGTGATGACCTCGGTTTATGGCTTGAACAATTAACCTGGCATGAAGGGAGACATAGCATCCCTAGAAGTTTAGGGGATGACCTGAGTATGGATCAAGATGGAACACCAATTGAATGGTTCGACAATAAAGGAAGGAGAACAATCAATATAGATCAAGATTGAGGTATTCCTGATTTCATCCATTCTTCAATCAAAGGTTCGTCAGCAGGAAGCCATTTCACCGAATTGAGTGAAGGTTGATCTAACCAACAAATTAAATCGTGTTCCTTAGCATCAATTGATTGCGGATTAACAACACCACAATCCCAAATAGACAATGAAACAAGACGATCCTCGTACTCATATTGAAGATCAGCAACTCGACTATTTGGTTCAACAATAATGCCTAGTTCTTCCAAAATTTCTCTGCGTAAAGCCTCCTTCTCAGTTTCTCCCTCATCGATCTTTCCACCAGGAAATTCCCACCAACCGGACCACACATCCTGCGGCGGCCTCCTACATGCCAGGATTCGCCTATGAGAATCAAATAACAGTGCACCTACGACATCTAACCTGGGTTTTGTTGCCAGTGTTTCGATTATACGGGTGATAACTTCCATTTGCCTATCAAGTGACACCTCAGATTCAGGTGGCAAATGGATAAAAATCGCTGGGGTTTTTTCTCCAACTGAATCTATCGAATTTAATGTCCTATAGATTGTTTCATTGCAGATAAATTGACCCGCGGATTCACTCCAGACTACATCTTCTTCATCATCAAACTCCTCATCCAATATATGCTTTGAAGCCGTTGTCTCATACTTTGAAGGAGCACCCTCAATAACAATTTCATTAACCAACCGTCCTGAGTTATCTGCAACCCTGAAATTAGATTCGTTGTGAGCCCACCGTTCCAATGAGATCTCATTTCGAGATTCGGCTAATCCAAGGTGAATGATTGCGTTAAATTTCTCTCCCTGATTTATTGACTCCGATACTCTTCGTGATCCAACCTCATCACAGGTCAATAGTTCAGTTACTAGTGTAATTCCAGATATTCCAATGGATTCGATTGCCTGCATTACTTTCATCGAGATATTGTCGTCGTGACCCCCAAATGCTGGGAATGATGTTAGCATAACTCGGGGTTTCACGTACTTCCGAAGGGCCCTCCATAGTTGTGTCTTGCGTGGTCAGGGAATCGTCATATTCATTCGGCAAAGGTCTGGCCAGGGGGTAATGAGTGCGGATTACGTCGTCGAAGTTATCGACGACGAAGAGGATAGCACAAACCCTCTCGGCGTCGTCAAAGTAATCTGGTACGAAATAAGCGGTGGTATTGGGCCATGGGGTGCATTGAGACCATTAATTGCTATTGCTTTAGCCTTGATTCCATTCTTATTCATAGGTCAACATTTCAATCGACAACACCGGAAAGCTGCTAGTTGGTTCGCAGTTCAATTCCCACTTATTCTGACCGTTATATTGTGGCCAATCCTCTATATTTGGTCTATTGGAGATGCATGGTGGGTTTCAAGCGGTATAGTCGCACGAGCAGAGTCCAGTTAGGTGGTTGCGTGACTGACGAAATAGTGAATATTGCAGGATATCGTTTCGTTGATCTCCCAGACCGGGACACACTTCGCGAACCTTTCAAATCTACTTGTGACGAAGTTGGGTTGCTAGGTACAATTTTGTTGAGCCATGAGGGAATAAACTTCATCCTCTCCGGAAAACAATCAGCTGTAGACCATTTTTTACAATACCTCGAATCCGATAAGAGATTCGAAGGGATTCCGCTGAAAATATCCTATAGCGATAGAATGTCATTTAGGAGAATGAATGTTAGGTTGAAGAATGAAATAATTTCTCTAGGTCTAGATTCAATTCGTCCTGCAGAATCGACAGGAGAATCAATTACCCCTCAGGAATTCAAAACATGGTTAGACCAAGGGCGAGAAATTGTTGCACTAGATACTAGGAATGATTACGAGGTTCGACTGGGTACATTCGAAGGCGCAGTAGACCTCAATTTATCGACATTTAGGGCATTCCCCGATGCTGTAGCTGAGTCAGAAATAGACAAAAATCAGACTGTAGTAATGTTCTGTACTGGAGGCATTCGTTGTGAAAAAGCAAGTGCAGTTATGATGCAACAAGGATGGTCGGATGTAAGACAATTAGAGGGAGGTATCCTAGGTTACTTTGAACAGGTTGGTGGAGATCATTGGAAAGGTGATTGTTTCGTTTTTGATAGAAGGGTTGCTCTGGACCCGGCATTGGAAGAAACTACAACTCAGATGTGCTGGGCTTGCAGGGAGCCTCTGACAGAAGAAGAAATGGAAAGTGAGCAATATGTCATTACCAAATATTGTCCTTATTGTATTGAGGGAAACTAGAACCCTTCTGGCAGGTCCATCGGACTAAATAGGTGGCCAGGGCTTGTTGCTTCAGCCATCTGAATCCTCAATCGCATCTCCCAATCTCGAAGTAGGGTAAGCGCAGAGGAAAATGGAATCTCTGCACCGTTGATAATTACTCTCATCATAGTATCTAGGATATCCATTCTATCTTCATCTAATGTTCCAAGTAGTTTTTCCAACGGAAAGGATTCTATTGTAGGAGCGTTCAAATCCGCATCAATATCCCATGCTTGAGAAATATTTTCCGGGATGTTTTCTCCGCTCTCAGATGCTGCACGCTCAAGTGATTCTAGTAGAACTCTGATGTATTTTGAAACAACCAACGATACTTCAATCACAGGGAGATTATACTGCTTAACAAAATTGACCATGTTTTCTTGCAGGAATAGCAACCTTTCCTCGATTGGGGCATCAATCCCTGGTATCTTGGCATTCTCGTCCATAGTCAATCCTCGCTACCCTTGCTGATGAACCAACCGAATAGGTTACGCTCAATTTGTTGTACGGTCATCATATCGAATTGGCGAACCAGAATTACCTCGAACTCCATCTAACATATCATCTTCAATTTCGAAAAAATCATTGGCCCAATCGCCATCTGTGTCCCAATTGGTTGGGTCAGTTCCATCAGCAATTTGATCCCCATCAATATCGATTATCCACCAGCCCCAAACATATTCCCCCAAACCAGTGTTTGGATAGTGATAACGGTCTCCTGCAAAGCGTTGGTAGTTGTCTGTCCATTCGCCATTGACGATAATTTCATCATCTGATTCGTCTAAATATTGATAATCAACATCGTTATCATTTACGATGTATGCATAGAGTAAATCGTCATTATTTACCTTGTACATTCTCATGTAATTGCTCTGTAATGCAGCAGCTCCTCCACAGGTTCCAAGTAGTGATTCCCTTAATTGCCACCACTCTTGGACAATATTTCCTGAACAATCGTATAGATTGGCCTGTCTAACCAAGGTTGGTGACGAAAGGGTTGCATTCACTACTCCGTAATATTCTTGGAAATTATTGTAGGGCACATAGACACAGTTTCCTCCTGTACAGTCCCAACTTCCATCATTATCCGCATCTTGCCCTGCATCACTAGGGTCTGTGGCGTCGTGGGTGAACCAAGTATACTCGAGGTCCGGCCTAGCAATGGTGCCTCCGTTGACTTTTACTGGTTTCAATACATTAGGAGTGACTTGATACCAAACTACGGAGATTTCTAGATAAGATGACCAATTATCATTGGTCTCATTCCAGCCCCTATAATACTCGTAAAAGTCGGGCATCATATCTCCGTCTGTATCATTGTCTAGAGGATTTGTTCCATATTTGAATACCTCACGACCATCTGAGAGATTAAGATTCTGAATATAATCAATTACTATGCCACCACTGAATACTGGCTCCATTACCATTGAATCATCATCGCTATCCAATTCTAACGGATGGGTTCCGTTATTGTATTCCATTAGATTGGTGAAATACAACTCGGAGTTGGATGGAAGAATCTGTTGATTGGCAGGATCTGGGGTGAATTCTCTATTCACCCAAATTCCTTGTTCAGCAGGTGTATCGAAAATTGTTCTATCATACCAACCATCGGCATCTGGATCATAGTCAATATCCAACGGGTTTAGTGGGTTTAACGACCACCTATATTCGTTGACTGGGAGCCATTCGCCGTAAATCGAGTAGCAAAATTCCCAACCATCGGGTAAGCCATCGCTATCAGAGTCAGGATTTGTAGGGTCAGATACACCTGCTAGACTGAAATTAAAATTATCTGGATCTATTGCATTAATCAGACCAGCCCTGTCGCTTGATTCGATGTCCTTGGTCGAAAATAGAATCCACAACTGATCCGCTGCCACCTGCTCAGACATACCTCTTTCTTGCATGTATGCAGTGATGGTATCTTGACCGTAAGATACCAATCCTGTTCCATTTGGAATCGTATCGATAGCCGAGCGCTTACCATATACTCTAGCATCATACTCAGCCAAGTTATCGAATGATTCTGAATCAGAAATATATCCATCCCCATTACAATCAAATGAATCCTCGTCACTATCAACATGAATATCTGTATCTGTTAGTGGATTCATTGTCCAAATATTATCCTCCAAATCCCATTCAGTGAACCAATATTCATATCCATCACTCATACCATCTCTATCGGTATCATCAGAATTAGGATCTGTTATCCCTAGTAAGGCAACAAGAAGGGGTTTGGTAGGTTCTCCATTTTGCCAATCATCGAATTGCTCTAGTGCAATCTCAGCTCTACCTTCCTTGTTGAAGAGAATACGGTAGACTCGATTTACAGCTTCATCGGGGTCTAGAGATTCCGCTTCTTCCCATAATCTAGGTGCGTCAGGAGGTGATAGGCCTCCATTTTGTGGATTTTTATTGGTAAGGTTCAATTCCACTAAGTCTGTGATTCCATCTCGGTCAGAATCGTAGTTTCCATCACCCGCGACCAGTGGATTAAGAGTCCATGTTTCGTCGGTTGAATTCCATCTAGTAAACATCAATTCAATCCCATCGAGCAAACCATCACCATCGGTGTCGGGTTCATTGGGATCGGCAGTATAGCCTCTGAGTTGTATTTCTTCATCACTGAGGAAGGTTCCAAATGAAAGTGTAGATTCTGCAGATAACCAAGGGGTTGCAAGTAATTCTCCCCCGACATTAAGCAAGTAAAATTGAGGGACTGTTGTAAGGTCGTCAATTTCACTAAAATTGCCATCAATTACGTTGTACTCTTCCCAATTATTCATTCCATCCCCATCTGGGTCGCCGACCTGATCGCCTTCATTCACAGGATTTAATGTCCAAGTTTCATCGAACAAGCTCCATCGTGCGTGGTAGAATTCCCATCCATCTGGGATACCATCTCTATCAGAATCAGAATCAATCGGGTTAGCAGCGCCAACATCCTCACTGGTTGTACCATTAACTAGGCTACGATATGCTGTACTAGTTTTGGCACCGAAGGAATCACCAGCAAATCCTAACCAGGATTGATGTGTAAGTAAAGTTGTGAAATTATCTGGGAAAGAAAGCCCGGAGCTGGTTGAATCAGAATAGAGGATTTGGTCCTTAAGGTGGTATTCAAGCCAATTTACCAGGCTCTCGTTGAGATCTAAGATCCCATCATGATTCACATCAAATCCGTCCCCGTCTGGATTGTTTAGCGCATCGGACCCATTTAGTGGATTAATTCCACGATTATTTCTACCCCATGAGCATTGATAGCGGGCCTCCCAACCATCTGGCAGAGAATCTCCATCGGAATCAGGATTATTTGGATCAGTCTTCGTCCAACTCTGGGCAGCGCTAGCATTTTCTCCATGAGTAGGTAGACCTTCTAATGCCACCGTTTCTACGTAAAGACCCCATTTGTATTCGCAGACATTATCCAAGCCGTCCCCATCAGCATCCATAATTGCATCTGAGGGATCTCTCGGGTCTAATGTCCAAAGGTTACCACCTGTGTATACATCTCCAATCCAGCGGCGGTGCTCAATTTCCCAACCATCTGGCATTCCATCTCCATCACTATCTAGACTGGTTGGGTCTGTGGGGCCATCAGTTCCTCCTCCAGCACCAGAGTTTAACCAACCAGAGAGATGGACTTCTAGAGCAGCCTCTCCAACTTCATCATCGCAAATATATTCCTGATTTAGGTAATGGCAAGAGAAATCTGTAGAATCTGTAAACCAACCCCAATATTCTTGTCCATCGGTCAAACCGTCTCCATCAGTGTCGATATTTCTTGGATCTGTTCCGTTGAAACCACCTTCACTTGTATTAACGAATCTATACTCGTCAAGGTTGGACCATTCTCGATTGAAACTTACTCCATCTATGTCGAAGTATACCCCATCTGCATCTGCGTCCCTAAATCGGTCATATGGGTCGGTGGGGTCTAATCCGTAAACAAACTCCCAGCCATCGGGCATTCCATCTAGATCTGAATCGATAGATTTGGGATTTATTGGCATGATGTTCATGAATTCGCCTGGTGAGACACCTGCAAACAAGTACTGGTTGCCATCGTGAATAAAGGTAGTCAGAGAGGTGACAAGTCCGGGCATCCTTGTTTGGTTTTCTTCAATCCCTAAGACTCCCTGGGATCCTCCTTCAAGAGCCCAAGTTCCGTCTCTTGAACCCAACAATATCTGGCCGCCTATTGCATGAATTGAGTAAATATCATTAGCGCCTTCTTCCCAACGCTCTAAATTGAACATTCGGTCTGTGTTGAAGGCTTGTTTAGGCAGTCCAACAAACAAATCTAGGTCAATCAGGTGTATTCCACCAGGTGTACCTAGCCAAACTCCGGTTACTTCCTCTAATGACCCGTCAGTAGCTACTGGTCCTGCTAATTCCATGACATTAACTACGGCCGACTTTGACTGATTAAGCAAGTCTGCGAATTGAACATATTCTTCTGCATCTTCAGTAGTGTAAATCCAGAATGGTTCACCTATCGAAGATGTTCCATCTGTGGTGTCCCATCGAATCATTCCACTATCGGTTCCAACAATCAACATCGGGCCTCTACCGGCCATTGGAACGTGGATTACTTCCGTGAATGATGCACCCAGTATGTCTAACATTTCCGTTAGTTCATCTATGGCTATTACTTCGCTAAAGTCTGGGTTGCCAGTTCCAGAAGATGGTTCGGAAATCGTCATCCTCCAGGCATTTGACCCATGGCCGAGTAAAATCAAATCCAAATCGCCACTACCTGTTTGTAGTGATTCAATCACTTGAATCGACCCTAGGTTCGATGCAGACAATGTATCCATCTGTGGTAAGCCATTCTCGAGGATCAACGTATGTATTCCATGATTAGACCCCAGAATGAGATAATCTTCGGAAGATGGATTCCAACGCATCATAGTGAACAATTCCATGCCACTTGGTAATTCAAAAGTCGAAGAGATACCCTCAAATGGATTAATTGCCGTTATTCCATAAGCAGAACCAACGAGTAAACGATCTCGTGGATTATCTGATAGAACGGTGTGCACTCTTCCATCGACCAACATTGGGTTTGTTCCTTGGTCGAATAGCATAACTTCGTCGGATTGACTTGTTAATATCGTCCCTCTTAATCCTGGGCGGACCCAGTGGCCACTATCCATGTGAATCAAATATTCCTCATAATTGCTGAATGCCTCTCCCCAGCGCGCGGTGGCAATTGAAGAGTCGGGGATGATGAACCCGTCTCTGTCTATATCCCAGCCGTCTGAGTCGGAATCTAGTGTCGCATCGCTTGCATTTCTAGGATCGAGGCCATGGTATGCCTCCCAACCATCAGGAATTCCATCTCCGGGAACAGCCAGACTGGTGGGGAGTAATTCACTCCAAGTGTAATGATCGGAGTCCATTCGACGTGGGTCGCTACCCAACCAACCATCGTCACCGGTGGGCCTTTCAATCTCATTTTGACAGGCATCAGGATGGAGGTTGGGCATTATCCCAGCACACCACAAACCATCCCTTTCAGTAAGCCAATCTGATGGTGTGCCGAACCAATATTCTTCAGAGTTTGTGTAACGTTCATCGAGGTCAATTTCACCGTCTCGGTTTACATCAAAACCGTCTCCACAACCCCATTCACTGGCCTGTTCAATACATAAATCCGCATCTTCAAATGTATCTGAATCATCTAAGGGATCGAAGTAAAGGCAAGTCCATTCACTAGTAGCTGGATTTTGGTAACCAGCTCCTCCTTCGGTACACATGTAAATTTCATAACCATCTGGGAGGCCATCTCCATCTGTATCCGATTCTCGAGGATCAAGATACTCCCTGAATCCAGATTGTGTTTCATCGGGAGATTTACCTGTTAACGATAGACGTTCTGTAAAGCAGGTTTCCAATGTCCAGGGCCAACAATATTCCATCAGTGCACTAGCTCCATCTCTATCGAAGTCGGTGATGTTATCTGAACCATTCATCGGATCTAGCCCTTCAACCACTACAACACCAAACGGAGTATCGATATGTCTTGCTTCACTAAATATCACTTCATGTATATCAGGAATTAAATCTTCATCTTGGTCTACAGCCATTGGGCCCGAACCGGGTATATCAGGTGGGTCGACCGAAGACACTGGTGCCTGCGGTCTAGTTTGGGAAACGAATACGAGGCTACTCAAAATCAACAATGTGACGAAGAACGCTGTTTGCTTACGTCGCATGGTATGACCTCTGGTAGACATACGGGAGCGCTCTTGCTTGACTTATGACGGTGATGGAGCGTCGTTCGGACACACCCTAGGTACAATTGCTCGACGGCTACGCCGTCGCGCGCACGAGAGGGCATTGGATGTTAGCTGATTTAAACTGATAATCAGGGTTGCATTGAAGACCTTACGGCCTCGCCCGCCATACTGATTCAATGGGCTTAGAGATAACTCACTTGGGAAGTGGTAGTCGTGGAAATGCCACACTACTGTCCACAGGTGAGACAAGAGTCATAGTGGATTGTGGATTTTCTCTAAAACAAATGGAAGAAAGGTTGAGTTTAGCGGGGGTAAAAGCAGCTTCCATAGATGCTATTATTGTCAGCCATCATCATTCTGATCATTCTAAATCGGCCGCTCGGGCCTCCAAAAAATGGGATGCCCGATTGTACGCAAACCTGGAAACAACCATGAGGTTGGGGCTAGAACCTATTTCACAAGTTAGAACCTTTGAGGGACTGGAAAGATTGCATATTTCTGACGATTTGAGTCTGCTTCCAGTACCAGTTCCTCACGATGATGCAGACAATGTTGCTGTTATCGCGAGTAACGGTGACGGGATGAGGGCGGCTTTTGTCACTGATTTAGGTGAGCCTACTATTGAATTAATGAAACATTTAGCAGGATGTGAACATATCTCTATAGAGGCGAATTATGACCTAAACAGACTAATTTCAGGACCATATCCCCCGTATCTAAAAAAACGTATTTCAGGACGTGGAGGGCATCTTTCTAATCAGCAAACTGCAGATATTTTAGCAGAAATATTACACCCGAAATTGAGCAGCATAGTACTTTGCCACATTTCTGAGAAAAATAACGCTCCACATCTAGCCGAATCCGAAGTTTTACACCAAATAGGTGAGAGATTCAACGGAGTTCTTTCAATTTCTAAACAAGAAGGCCCGGAGTTTTCTCATAAGCTTGGACAGGGGGAATTAGAACAAATTAATTCTACCCTTTGAGATTCCACTTAATGGCCCATAATCGCTCGATGCACTGCAGTTTGAACATCTCGCATACGGTCCACAGCACCTAATTCACGGAATACTGTAAGAGATCGTTGGAGGTAATTCATTCTGGCAGAGCGATCACTCTCTACCTCCCCTAACCTTGCTAGCAATTCACCTTGTAATAATCTGAAATCATTAGCTTCAGCAACGGCAAGACCATCCAAGTAACGCTCTGCGGCTTCGGATTTTCTGCCAGCATCGCTTAGCACTTGGCCGAGTAACATTTCAACCTCGACAGCGCTGTGAGGATCTGTAGCCTCAGATAGTATTTCCAAGGCCGCAGAATAGTGAAGTAAAGCCAAATCATTATCTTTCATTCGAGCATAATACCTGCCTAAAACCGCCCTACTCCTAGCATGAAGTGCATCCAATCCATTGTCCTTTGTTCCGTCGTGTGCGGCCATTGCATGATCTCTAGCACGATCTAATTCACCCATCTCTAGGAAGGCGGATGCTAATCGAACTCTGGTATCCATCAAACTCGGATCGGTTTCTGCGTCAAGTAATTCCTCCACATTTCCATACACCTCTAATGCGTGCCTAGTATCCCTGCGTCGGCGGAAAATGTACCCCATATTGATGTATGATCTTGATGCACCAACCGCATCTCTTTTTGCTATTTGAATTTCTAATGCCTGACGGTGTAATTCTAGGGCGTCATCCATAGCGCCTCGTTTTATTGCGATATCAGCACGAGCGGTGAGTAATCGAGCAAGTGTCTGTGCTTCCTTGTGCTTCTTTGCAGTAGGAATGGCCGCAGCATATTCTTCTTCAGCCTCATCCCATCGGCCTTGAATAGAGAGAATATCGCCTCGAAGTTCTCTAATCAACCCCCATTGGATGGCGGTAAAACCATCAGATTCCAAGCCTCTGAGAATACCTAGGAGTTCGATATGACCTGACTTAACCAGTTCCCTACCATCTCTTTGCAATACTTCGGCAAGAGTATCCACATCCCCAGATGCATTTAGATGATGGATGAATTCGATCTTCTCAGCAGCGGTTTCAGTTCTAGTTCGATACCATGCTACAGCATTGCTGTGTAGTTCTGCTTTCAATGACTCATCCATCGAACGAACAAGGAATTCTCTGACTAAATCGTGTACATCATAATTATCAGAATCTATTCTTCTTGCTAGTCCCTTCTCCACAAGGTCGTCTAGTAGATCTAGATCAGCGTCTAATGTACTAAGTGAGGCCAATGGCATTGGCTCACGGAATACTGCAATCGCCCCGAGAAGTCGTTTTTGAGGCCCTGATAATTTACTGAAAATTTCCTTTTCAACAAAAGCCTCTAAAGTAGAGTGGAAGGTTTCCCCAACACTGCCTCGATTTATCAATTCAAGGACCAATGGATGCCCTCTTGATAGGGTATAAATGTGGAGGAATTGTTGCAAATCAATATCTGGCATTGCAGTGAGAATTTGTCTGCTAGAATCTTGATCCAGCCCCTCGAGCGGTAGGAAATGTGCGACTGTATTGCCACTTGAATCATTTTCGGGAACCACCATTCTAAATGATCTAGAGAACATAACTAAACCTAATCCCTCAGCTTCAGGTATACGAAGAGTAAGGCCTCGAAGAATTGCTACGAAGTTTTCATCCGCTACCTTGTGTAAGTCATCTACGACAATAAGGGCAGGGGAATTTTTCAAGCCCTCGACAATTATGTTGACCGCCATTGTGACCTGTGGAACTGGTGTTGAGGAAACATAATCGCTCAAGTCATTGTTTCCGATCATTGCAAGCCATTCCGAACAAGCCTCTAGAAACGCTCTCGAACCTTCCCAGTCTTGACACCGGTGATAAAGAAGATTTCTTCGATGAGTAAAACGCTCGAGTAATTTCGCCGCTAAAGCGGTTTTTCCAATTCCGGCAATTCCTGGAACTAGTAGTGTTGTAGATTCGGATTCCAGGATATTTGCCATTTTGGTAATTTCATCGTCTCGACCATAGAATCGACGTAATCTAGGTAGATCATTCAATGAATTTACAAGTTGCTTCTCAATATGTTTTGAGAGATCCCTTTCGATTAAATCAGGAGATAATGTAGACAAGTCAAGAGTGCCGGAATCATCGAGATATCTGAGAATATCTACGTGTCTTAGAGGGAGTTCGGTTCGTTCCAATGCTGTTTGCAGGTCTATATTTTCGGCTCTTCCATCCGAGTTAATTAATCGAACTGGTTCTTCACAGACCTTATTCCAGATACTGTCAGCAAGACTTACTCCTTCGGAGGTTAGGAAGTATGCTTTCCTTTTTCTCGATACGCCAGTGACATGAGCTTGTCGCTCAATTAGGTGGCCTGACTCTTTCATTCCAGATATTGCACGGGGAACATTCGAACGAGCAATGGATACAGCATTTGCAATACCCATCTGAGAAATTGCAAAGGGTACCTCGACCTTATCGGCGTAATCCACATAATCCCTTAGATGTAATAAAATGCGTTCCTGAACCCCAGGACGTGTAGTAGCCATGGACGCCATTATGCTACGTGCGATTTCAATTACTCAAGAAATTAACCGTATGCTGGGCTTTATTGCATCACTCACTAATATGGTCGGAATCTGGCACCCATTCTTCTTTTTCAGCGTCCCAAAGCCAACCAGGGTGATCATCGCTTTTTACTAGATGTTCTCCCTTTTCATCGACTCCTTCTGATTCATCGAATTCTTCTTCATCTTCCTCGAAGGTTACTACTCCACTGAAGAAAAGTGTGCCTGCCAATAATGCGATAACAACTACAACAATGGCAATAATCATCACATTACTGATTCCTCCATCACTGGATGGTGGGGATATCTCTTGCCCCTGAATGGATTCTGAACCACTAATAGAAAATACCGGTATTACTGGCTTACTTAGCATGCCTCCAAGGATGCCAAGTTCCCATGTTGAATCATCATGTACTACGGTAGAATTGACTTGAATACCGCCCAATGTTACTCTAACTGTCTTTCCAGGTAATCCAGAACCACTGAAGATGATTAATTCATCTTCGCTTGCAGTGGTTTGATCTGGCGGGCCAACATAGAATTCTATTGGAACTACATTGAAAGATACTGGTGTAGAAATCTCCTTTGAACCAAAGGGATCAGTGGCTACGAATATCACATTACTCAACGACCATGTATCCATGTCCTCATTGTAGAATCCCATCGCCTTAGGGTCATAAAATGCAACTCCGTCGATATCTATGTTAATCACTAATCCAAACTCATCATCAGATGATCTTGCTTCATCGTCGTACACAGATAGAATTAGGGAATTTATACCATCTACATCATCAAAGAACTCTAGTAAATCAATCTCTGCCTTTGTGCAAGGGTTTTGTGAAGTTGTATCGAATTCGCAAAATAGAGTGATCTCCGTTTGCCAATTTGTTGCGTCAAATGTGGGTCTATTATTGTCTGCGTCTGGCGGGTTATCTGCGACGACCTGAACTTCCATCCAATCGCTGTACTCATAGCCATCATAGGATCTTGCTTTGATTAGATACTGCATGTTGTGAGTTAATATTCTTGAATCCCATTCCATCTCCCAATAACCATTTGATTCAATTTCCGTGACAGCACCTGTGAAGACATTGATAAATCCATTTGAGACGTCGAAGACCTCCACATCAACACGGGTAATATCTCCATCATTATCTCTAGCAACTCCGCTGATAATCGATTTCTCATCAACAGCATATATCTGTCCGCTTTGAGGTGAGGTTAGGCTTACAAATGGGCGAGAATTTTGGTTATCAATTTGAATATCTATAACTACGGCTTGACACTCATCAATGTCTCCCTTACAGAAATCAGAATCTGATGCCCAAATAGTAAATGTGTATGTGGCTAATTCGCGTGGAAGGCCGCTAAAATCCCAAGTCCAGGACCACTCTGTACCACCTTCTGTCGAAGTAATTACGTTGTAGTTCGGGCCTTCTATTTGGAAATATATCTGGTCAATATCAGTTCCACAATCAATAGGACACCCGTACGGGTCATGAGCAGTTCCTTCGAATGTCACAGTACCATCTGAGTGAGTCGATTGAGCGCTCGGGGAAGTTACGGAGATAGTTGGAGCCTCTGTGTTGACCTTTATTGTCCGAGTTAGAATAGGAGAATACTCTAGACCATCAAATGCCCTAAATTCGAATGTATAGTCACCTTCCTGCCTACCTGACATGTCATACTCGTAGTACCAACTACTGAATGGATGATTATTTCTTGATACGTAACCTGGTTCCGCTCCACTAGAATCTGTAGCGTATCCAGCTGCAGCCCAATCACTTGTAAATGGGTCTTTGATTTCTACAGCATGGACAAAACCTTTCTGATCCCATTGGGCTAACTCGTCTGTTTCGTAAATCCCTGCCCATGTGCCGTCATATGCAGAACCTGTCATATTGACCACTCTTCTGAAAGATTCACCATCATTTTGAATCACAGAAACCCTGGGTGGGTCGTTATGTAAAAACAGAGTGTCTTGGTACGTGGTATCTGAAAGAGTAAACTCCCCACTATCTATACCATATCCAAATTTATATGCAGTATATCTATAGAGGGATAATTCTCTAGTTCCTGCAGAGTAATCACAGTCTGGATCATCTGTATCAAGCAGTAAATCACCGTCATTGTCCTCACCATCTGAACAGGAATCTTCGAATTCATCGTCAGCAAAGCCATCGGGGTTATCTCCTCCAGCTAAACCTCTGAAATCAAGGTGGAAATTAGAAGCAAGAGAGAACCATGGTGTATAGCCATCTGAGTCTGTTTCAAGGCTGTAAAGGTCATTCCCAAGCGCGTCCTCAATCAATACGTTTGCGTTTTCTACACGTTGGCCGTTAACTAGGGTTTGGAATCTTACCAGTTCGGCTCTTTGTACCTGAACTGCATATTTTGTCGGTTGGGTATCGATTTTCACCTTGGATAAATCCAAGTTTGAAAGGTTAGAGAAGGTAAACACTGTGGAATTATTATCCATATTTATCGCTAGAGGGAAATTGTAAGGAGTGAAATCATCACAGGTGTCACAAGCCCTAACTTCGTGTGGTATGACTCCGTTTTGCCAACCATTCTGTACCCAAGCTTCTTGATCTGCCCACCTAAGTAAAACAGGATGTTCATCTGGTGGAGGGCTTGGGATGTATTCTGATTGAACCGTAACCGAAGATTTAGAAACATTGTAGGTTACGCTAACACCATTCCATTCATTATTGCTAAAGAATGCCAGTGTTCCATATTGTTGGGAATCTGCAAAACCACTATCATAATGTTGCAATATAGCACCGGTTCCTTGCACATTGAATACATTTCTTTGGACATCAAGTAAAGCTCCAGTCGCCCTAATTCCATCAGCAGTCCCACCAGCATTAATCTCATTGTCTACAATTGTGGCTCCAGATCTATGGGCCATTATAGCAGGGCAAGTGAAAGAACCGCCCCACCACTTTTGCGATGAGCATTCTCCACTACCTTGAGTAGAGATTGAATTGTTAGCCAAGTAAAGTCTTGCGGGTGTAGGAGAAGGTGCTTGAGTTCCATATTCTCCTGCAAGAATCGGTTCCTGTGCGGTTTCTGAAATTGAATTATTTTCAGCAATTACATCAAAACTCCCCAATAGCCATAGTCCATTAAAACCACCAATAGGTCCAATGTTGTTATTGTGTATTTCAGCCTTTGATGAATATACTGCTATTCCTGAACCTTCTCCGGCTCCGGCAAGTTCGTTATTGTGAATTCGAACGTCGGCTCCAGAGTAGGCGGTAATTGGAGTTCGTTGAGTAGTTGTGATTATATTATTTGCTATTTCAACGTCATATTCGGTATTTCCAATTGCCTTCAGGCTGTTGACATCAATACCATTGCAAGTCACTGTAATGGTGGAATCAGTCACCTTTCCGGCAGAATTCCTGATACTAATCCCAAAATCACCACCGGCGAAATCTGAGTTTTGAACTTGAATAAATGTCTGAGAGGCCCAAATAGCGGACCTACCTCCATCCCTATTCCCACAACCCTTGTTTGTTGATTGGAAAGTAGCATCCTGAAATATCATAGGTGAAATTGGTGTTCCTCCGCCATAAATCTGCACTGCCTGACCTGTGACGCCGCTCTCTTCATCATTGCCAGCAACATATTCACCGCCGATGAAAGTTGGCTGGGCTAAATTCGCTGCGAGTACACTGGAAGTATTGATATCCTCGAATCTCATATCTCGCAGAGTAGGGCTTGCTCCGTCAAGAATCAATACGCCATATCGATATTCATATTCCAATTGAACATAGAATGGGACACCCCATGCGCCTTCAAAATACATACTCTTCATTCCCGATTGTGATAGGTCCATTGTATCGCGAAGAATTACCCCTTCTCCACAGGAGGGGTCCTCAATCCATATTTGCGAACTCCCACTACCTAATCCGTAACATTCTCCGGTTGCATTCGAAATCGCTGGTTCTGCCCATGTGAGAGTTATTGGGTTACCTGAGGCCGCATTGCCATTAGAACCGCAAGATGCAACTCCTGCACATAGATTACCACGGACATCTAGCATTGTACCATTTGGAAATGAGATATCAGTTCCAGGGTCGATTATCAGTTTCGCACCAGCGGCGATTGTAACATCGCCTGTGAGTTGGTGTGTTCCACTCCATCTCTCGATTCCAGTAATCGTACCACTGGTAGTTTCATTGTCGGCGGAGACTGGAAGCGCAGGGCCAACCATAGCTAACATTGTGCTTGTAAGCATTAGAAATACTAGGAACTGGCTTCTTGCTCGGGCACTCGTCATGATATTGGGGAATCTCAAAGTGATTTAATCATAGGGTTTCATCGAGCCGTAGGCTCGGCTGGAGAAATATAGGAAAAATGAAAGTTATTTTGTTAGATTAAACTCAATCCTAATCTCTTCTAACCATGTCTCTGCATTCAATTCACCGTAGCCTGATTTGTTTGAATGAATTGCACCCATATCTTGCGATTTTAGGGATGAGTTCGCAAGAGCACTCTTCACCAGATTCATTTCTCCTGAGTCGAATTTGCCGTCTTCTCCTCGCATTTCAGTGCCATGAATTTGAAGAAGCAAAGCAAGGGCACCTACAACGATAACCGTTGAGTCAGAAGTCCCTGTAGAATAGGCATAAGCAGGTGTGATCTCTGTTGATGCTGTAGAAAACATTCTGACACCGGGAGCAGTAACTTCTGGCTTCTGATTAGGAAATTGCCTTTCTTCATTGAAGTACGGGTCTATATTGGAGCCTAGCGAACTATTTGACCATATCTTGCCACCTATAGTTGAGGCTCCAACTGCGATAACTCCAGGAATATTTGCTGGAATTGATACATCTTTGATGTTCGCCTTTTGGCCATTATTGCCAGCCGCGGCGATAACAAAAATTCCAGCATCTAATGCCTCGTTTACCGCCTCGACAGTTTCAGATTGTAGATTGCTCATTCCACTCCCTGGATCGCCGCCTAAACTCAGACTAATGATATCAACATCTTGGGAAATCCTACACCAGCGAATCGCCAAAGATACTCTATCCGACTGACCCGCTTCCCCTTCAGGTCCAAGAGCCAAGGCTACTGAGAGGGAAACGCTTGGCGCTGCGCCTACATAAGTTCCATTTCCAATTAACAATCCAGCCATCAACGTACCGTGATAATCACCCCCTATGTCTCGGATATTATCGTGATCTCCTGAGTAGAAATCTCGAAACCCGACCAAATTAGTATTTTCGAAATCGGGGTGAGCAATATCAATTCCGGTATCTACGATGCAGACATGAACTCCATCTCCATAGTAACCCTGAGCTTGTAATTCTCTAATCCCTGAAGACTGATATGCCCACTCAGAGTCTGGGAGATAAGATACCAATAATGGTTGAATAGACGACCATGTCATTATCAACAGAACTGCACCTATTGCAAAGCTGGCAGCTCCCCATGGCCATAGAAACTCCTTCATCGGGCCTAATGGCCAACGTAGCTCTCTGGCTTCTTGATCGGATAATCCGTACTCAGAACCAGGATAGCCCGGAGCCTGGGGGTCAACAGCGGTCAACAACCTACTATCTTCTGGTTCGGGCATTAACTCGAGATCTTCAAAAGTCATTGGCCAATCACTAATCTTCTCTATATGGTTTTCACCTATGAGGTCTTGTCTCTACTAAGGTTGTAAACGGGGCTTAGCTAGGTTATCAGAATGGGGCACCGGGTCTTCTGGGACCGGATCTTGTGAAGTACCATACAACAAACACTAGGATTATTGCTAGAACTATACCAATAACCGTGGTTGGTGTTGAATCATCCACTCCTTGAGCCTTAAGTGAGTATCTCTTGCTTACTGTTTCGGGTTCTTCGCCAAATTCTTGACCTTCACTTTCAATTTCAAAGTCAAACCATTCTTGGGATGGGCCATCGAAATCTGTCAAATTTATGTCGATGAGATAGGTCACCGTATCTCCTGATAATACATCTTGTGTTACACTAGAGGTTACATTCTTTCCACGAACTGTTCCGATCAAATTGACCTTCTCAGCATCCACCAATCCAGAGTTTTCCACAACTACGGTAAATGTATGGATTGTTCCAAATAATGGATCGTCATTGGAATAAACATTGGTAATTTCAAGCACTGGAAGAGATGTCTTCACTCTAATCACTATTGGAGGATAAGTTCCATTATTCTTGTCCGTAACGGAAATTGTAATGATGAAATCCTCATTTCCTGTTGCATTCTCAGGTGCAATTACCTTGATAGTATGAGTTGTATCTACAAAAGCGCCTATAGTATGTGATGTAGCACCTGTTCTTTGCCAATCTGGTGGAAGTTGGGCGTCATCGAATTCAAATTCAAATCTCTCATCACCATTTCCACTATTTGTGAATAATAGAGGAATAGACATCTCCTCACCTGGCCGGATTCCGTAAATATCCAACAATGGTTCCCTTAATTCGAAATTATGGAATTGAGGAATCCTAACAATTACTTCCTGTTGGAACTGATAGCCATCAGATGAAGTGAACTTGATATCTACGTTGTGACCATTGGTAAGTGATTGAGCAGTCGATTGATTAGCAGGAGTAATTCGAAGCAGTAGATAGTCATAGGTTGTGCTATTATTACTATCTAATCCGAATTCAAAGGTGAAAGGTGTGGTCCAATTTTCAATAGACTCATCCCATACTTCAACGTTCCAAAATTGACCATCGGTACCTGCAACATTTCCTGATACGGTGTAACTTGACACCGTCTCATGTCCAAGATAGTCAAGAGACATTGTAAACTCAACTGAATCGTATTGACCATCATCTCCTAGGACGGCTTCGATATCATCAAATTTCTCTTCTTGGGTTAATTCTCCACCAGTCACAGACACTATTGTCGCGCTTATTGTGTGGTTAGAGATTCGGTCGAACAATAAGTCCTGAGTGACCGAGGCAGTTAGGTCCGTTCCAGACCCAGGTACACTAATTGACTTGATTGCAGTATATTCCATTACACGGTCCATTTGGTCGACAGAGAAGCCACCTTCAACCTCAATCATTCCACTTGGCATTAGGATTGATATATCACCATTTTCAGTCAACAAAGCATCCCATCGAACTCCAGCTCCTGAGGACAGTATGAATTCCACGTCATCGACAATCTCTGCACCCTCTATTCCGGTTTCCGTTGCATGATGCTGAGTTCCATTAAAGTCCAGCCATTGAGTTGAAAGATATAGCCAACCACCATAAACGAGATTGATGTCTACATTTCCACCATCACTAATGTCTGCATCGATGCTTGCCATTCCTACGAGATTAGATTCTTCCAGTGTTGCCCGAATAATCCAACGACCTGGTTCAACCGAAGCGGTCCATTGACCGTCCCAGACTCCATCTTCTAATACCTTCTCTGGCACTATTCGATCACGTACCATACCGGATGTAGGAATCAAAATTAATTCTACTTGCTCGCCAATATTCGACAAATCTGAGTGAGTTACGTTTCCAAAAATATTCACATATCCGGCTGTAAGTTCTATTTCTACAGAGTTAGGAGCATTCATTGCAATAGATTCAATTTCTTGCTCAAATCCTTCTCTGTATGTCGAGACTTGCCAAGTTGTATTTGCAGGAACAAACACACTCCAATCACCAGCGGCATTTGTAATTTGAGTAATATTATCACGGCCTTCGCTAGTCATCAGAATTTCCACATCGGGTACACCCTCTCCAACGTCCGCATCATCGTCGTCATCATGGTCCCAGAAAATTGTCCCAGACAATTCATAATGTGTTGATGCAAGAATATCGATTAATTCATTCTCACCTGCGACCAAACCTCCATCTATCAATTCTATTAAATCGATGACGTATCGAGTTCTATCCACAGTCTGATTTAGTTCAATATTCCATGAACCCGGAGAGATAATCCCTGAGGTTTGTCCAACTCCATCGGTGTTGTCAAGATATACCGTTCCTAATCCATCATTAGAAATTAGTTGTAATTCCATATCTTGCAGATTGACTCCACCTACATCAGAAATCCTAACGGTAAATGATGCAAGTTCGCTGGTTGAGATGGTTTGAACATCGTTAGCAGTTTGTTCTGAAACGATAATCGTTGTTCGGACTCCTTCAATAACCGCTACATCAGTTTCTAAAGAATCGATTACAACAATCCATTCTCCATCAGGAAGATGGTCAATTAGTGTACCATTCATATCGGTCTTTCTAGTGATAATTTCTCCACTGTTTAGCGGATCGATGAATCTAACTAATTGATCAACGAGTGGTCCCCCACTTTCATTCGTGAATGTCATATCTACCTTCCATTCCGGGTCAAAGCCAATACTTCTGCTAACTACCTCACCGTCGAGGCCAACCTCAAAGTAGGCATCACCAGTCATAATTCGAGTTCCAAAAATATCTCCAGCGCGAGCGTTGGATAGTTCTACATTTATTCGATA
The DNA here is from genome assembly GCA_002457555.1 of Marine Group II euryarchaeote MED-G37. Lineage (GTDB taxonomy): Archaea > Thermoplasmatota > Poseidoniia > Poseidoniales > Thalassarchaeaceae > MGIIb-O1. The sequence continues at coordinate 75,737 of NTJQ01000003.1, read as the reverse complement.
TGATCCTGCTTCTAGAGGAACTCTTGCGAATCCTTGTGAAATCCACTCTTCGCCATCTGTTTGTACATCTATCGTCAATCCTGCTTCATTCTCAAGCGGCACAACGGAGAATTTGTATTCCACGGGAGTTCCATTAGCCACGTTATTGTCACCACTATTGTCCAAGAAGAAATCTATCTCAAGGAATGAAGGTGCAGGGTAAAGATACATCTCTAATGTGTCATTTTCACCATCAACCAAGAGAGTTGCTTCACTTGCATTAAGCCATTCTAGATCTGTGGTAAATGTCCAGTTACCTTGAGGCAAAATAGTGTCAAACGTCCCAAACTGAGTGGCTTCTATATGCCACACTGCGTCGACCTGATCATTCGTTGCATATACAGTAACAGGCTCCCAACCGTCTAGATTTGACGTGTAATAATTCCCTAATCGATTTAGGTTTAGGTTTCCATTAATATCGTAACCAGGACGTGCAACCATTGTGATATTCTCCATACCCTCTTCGACAGTAAATCGTGTACCATTAACTACATTCAGGACATTACCAAATACAGCGGCGTCAACAACGGAACCAATCGGCAAAACGACATTGAATACACCATTGGCATCTGTGGTTTCGGTTGTAGTGAAATTCTCCCAATGGAAAATTACCTGCGTGTAGTCAACAACTTCTGCTTGGATGGTAGAATTGGAGACTGCTGCATTAGTATCATAATAAACAGTTCCAACTACATTCATTGATTCTCTAAAGGCGTAGGATGTAGAAATGTCTGATTGAAGGTCAATTTGTTCCCATAATTGCTCAGAATCACTCAAGTCATGGCTTAGAATCCATTGGCCCTGTGGTAGTTCAGCTAAGTATTCACCACTGATGTTATCGAATACGGCGATAACTGGTGCTGCTGAATTATCACTCTTAACCAAAGTCAAATTGTCGAGATATTCAACAGATGTTTCCATTCCATCAACAACTTGAGTTAATGAGAACCTCAAATCAAATACTGTAGGTATAGGAGTTGGGAAGTTAACTTGTGAGTCCATATCCGCATCGAATTCATGGGTCAATTCAACCTCATTGAATCCATCTTCATCCATATCCAACTCAAAGATGTACTCTCCTGGAACTATTGGTCCGAACTCAAAGGACCCATTCGCATCTGCAGTTAATCGACATGGCGCGTACATGACTTCACTGCATTCCCCGACAGTGGTGTCATTTTCAGATTCAAGTTTGACCATTGTAACCGAACCCGACAAAGTATTTCCATTCTCATCAGTTAATGTGCCGGAGATTACTCCTCCCGCTACATCGATTTGATTGAGAGATGGCACACCCTGATGTGGAACATTAAATCCGTCAATAATTTCGATTCTAGTGCCGTCATTGAAGACTACTGCCACGTTGTAATTCCCAGGTATAGCATCGATCAAGTGGAATGTCCCCGCTTGAACCATAGGGCCGCTAAATTCACCTTCTCCACTGAAAGTTCCTGTGCCATTTAGGGTTCCATAGGTGTCTAGTTCCTCATTACTAGCATCAATGGAAAATACACCTGCGCCGGTGAGAGATGAACCATTGTGTTCTTGCGAGAATGAAGATGTACCATTGGATGTAAATCGACCGGTTGCGTTAATTGCGCCCTCAATCAAGAAGTCTCCATCATATAGAGAACAAACAGAGTAATTCTCCGGCATTGTTCCGTTTTCGTTACAATTTCCGTCTACAATATCCACTCCATCAATCACTCCGGAAAGTGTTCCTCGCCCGGTAAATTCTCCGGACCCGGTTAGGCTGTGTCCACTCAAAATGGTCTGCCTGTGTGTGCCTACAAAATCGGTTACTGTCATCAGACCATTGCTGATGACTTCACCTTCACCGGTAAATGTCACCTGACCTATTCCTTGGAAGGCTAGGTCAGGTCCGTTTACGCTTCCTGTGGAAGTTTCGAGCAAAATCGGTTGCATCTGAATTTGATCCCAAGCAGGGGATAACTCGACAACAGCATCGGTAATTGCTTCGCCACTAAAGGAGCCCATGCCATTCCAAACTAATCGGCCGGTGGAGAATGAGGGTTCTACGGTGATATCTGCATTAATCATATCTTGACCATTGGAATGACCAGCTTCCCCTGAGACGTTTATTATGGTCTCTGATAGCCATTGAGAGCCAGAAACATTACCCAGTATTCCAGTGATCAAGTTGACATTTCTAACCCCAATTGTTGATTCTGTGGCTACATCTTGCAGCATACCGCCAGAACCGCTTGTTAATTGATCGCGAGCAGCTCTGATATCAGGTTCGCCAAAGAAGGCTGAAACTCTAATCTTACCTGCTGGAACAGTGAATGAATAATCTCCGTTCTCATCCGCGTCTACAGTGCCGATAGGAACCCAATAGGTTCGAGAGTCTTGATCGGTCACAGTTCCATTCTCATCGGCGATCTCTTCACCACTGAATGCATCTCTTTCAATCAATATTCTAGCATTCGGAACTGGACCAATTCCATCCAATTCAACTGTGCCTTCTAGGGTTGCTCCACTGTAATATTTGACTATCTTGACATTGGAATTAGCTCGCCCGATTGCGGCATAGCCACCATCGAAAATATCAGGTACGCTGTTGTTGTCTTCATCAGGAGAATCAGAGCCGTCATCGTACCAATTGGCTATTACGAAATGATTCATCATAGCCCCAGGAAGAGGGAACGCATTCTCTAATGGAGAACCCGGCGTTCCACTTATTGCCCAGGTTGGCCCAGGTTGAGATGGATCGACCGTTAATCCCAAGCTTGAGGTTCCGTATCCAACATAGATTCTAGCAACCATTGTTTCGAAGAAAGATTCTGTTTGCTGATATTGTATATCGACAAGTTGAATCATATCTGTGGAATCTTCCATTGCTCCAGATTGCTGCTTGACAACATCAGACATATACTCCTGCTCATAGCGCTCAGCACTCATGAAGACTGTCGGCCTATCACCGCGCTGGGTTTCGTAAACCGATTCAATGTAATGATTAGGATCAAGGCCAGATAGGGTGGTTGGAGCGTAGAAAATTCCCGTAGTTTGACCTCGATGGTAACTTTGGTCGGCATAATAAGCTCCGCCAAGTGGGTACAATCTATCGTCTATAGCGAAGTAGCGAATCTCGTTGTTTCGTTCGATAGTTTCTCCCAAACTACCTCCGTAATCCTGAACCTCATACACAACTTGGGTAGAGATGTCATGGTACAGTTCTACTAATTCATCGAGATTAAGGGCAGTGGTTAGGAAAGCCCTTGCTAGACCCAACTTAGCGTTTGAACGGTGTAAGTTTGTTGAAACGTCATCATAACTTTCGATTAAGTCAGCAGTATATCTGTAACCGCCAATATCGTAATGAGTTGTTTCCTCTTCATAGGGTTGGCTAGATCCGCGTGCTTCGTTGAAAATCGATTTAGCCTCTGTTTCGTTTGTCGTAGAATTACCAACTTGCTTACCATCTTTGAATACAAACCACATTGGTTCTGTTGGAAGTCCATTTTCATCAAGGACGGTCCCATGCATCAAATCCGTGGTGATTTTGAGGTTTCCTGCTGAAAAGGAAGAATCCTGAATCTCCTGAACATTTTGATAGATTAGAACTAAAGAACGATCGATTACGGATTGTTTTTGGCCAGGACCAAGCGATAGAATATCCTGGAACTCCTGAATTTGTTGTGCAGACAGGTGGTGCTGGATAACGTTAGTGAAATCTTCACCAAATTGTCCGTTTCCGGAATATTTTCTATCTCCCTGAGCGAGAGTGGTGATAAACATCGCTAGAGTATCTTCCTGACCTGAAGATAGCAACATACCACCACTATGTGGAATTCCAGACTGGAAGTTGTCAGCAACGGTAGGGTGTTCTCCGGAATCCAATGCTTGGAACCCATAATCCCACCATGAGACGAATGCAGGTCTTTCACCAAATTTCTCATCTGAATCTTGTTCTGAAAGCCACTCATAGGCCATATTCCAACCGCCTCCGTTGAATCCAGGACCGAATGTCCCCATGTACCAGCAACCATTTCCACAGTTCGCAGTTGGGTTGTAGGAACTGCTATCCAGAAGCGATAGCCCTCCTAAATCGAATCTCATTACATCTGGAGTAATATCGTAAATCACCTGATCGACATCTCCGGATGCTGTCTCACCCCTTGGAATACCTGAGTCTACACCATAGGTTGCGTGCTGAGTTGCAACTAGCATGAAAACGAGGACTAGGGCTGGAATCATCGGCTTCTTTACACTGGCAGTTCTAACAGATCGGAATCGAGCCTTTGGAGTTCCAATTCCGGCACGGCGCCATTCTTTGGTAAAGCCAGAGAAATCAGCCCTCTTCCAAAGTGCGGCTATACCTATTGCACCAACGACGGCCATTGCTGGAGTTGCGTTGAGAATGAATCTTCCAGCAGTCCAAGCCATGTATGAGGCAATTAGAACCCACAAACCAACAAGCGACAACCCTTGCTTTTCTTCTCGAGCGCCGCGCCAAAGAAGGATGAATGCATAACCTAATGCAATCAATGTAACAATCGGGCCAAAGGAAGCGAATAGCACACCTCTACTCGGTGCCTGAGCTTCTCCAATTGTTCCGAAAATCTTGTTCTTTGAGAAATAAAATCCACCTGTGAATAGGATATCCCAACCGTCGTAATATTCAGCGGTTTGTAGAACCCACAATGCCGACAGGATGCCCCCAAACAGTACGCCACCGCTACCTAACACTAGCAGCCAAGGTTTGTCTCGGAAGCTAGATGCCACCCAACCTAAGGCAATTGTAAATCCAACAATGTAGAACATAGGTTGGAAACCACTAGGAGCCCAGAGTAAGTTAAGCCCAGGCCAGATATAGAATGGTAGCGGAATTAGGAAGGTTGTAAACATCATCTGCAAAGCTGCCGAAGTAAGAGGCAGGCTGTCACGTCGACGGAACATATTGAGGATGATTTGGAATGCAAAAGCAAGGAATAAAATTCCAGGTCCGTAAACGAATCCTTTCCAACCAAGCGCCACTGTTGAGAAACTAATACCGGCTAGTGTTGCATAGGACATCATTACTGGATTGCGATTCCACATCTCTCGAATTCCTGCAACCAAGTACAATGGATTGGAACTTGGATTACGGAATACTCTTTCACTACCAATTTCCCCTAATGTTCTAACCCAGAAGTAGATGGCTAAGGTAAGGAAAAGCAGTGCAAACGAATCGTGGTCGGCTAGACCAAATGTTGAGTGACTGATGTGACCAGGCATTAGTGCCATAAGCCAAGCAGCGAATATTCCTGCCTGTGCACTGTGAAGGCGGTTTGCAATACCTGCAACCGGTAGAACAATCAATGCTCCGAAGATGGCTGGTAAACCTGCAACTGACCACCAAACGACTTCTTCGGCGGTAATGCCAGTCAGCCACTCGAGTGCAAGGCCACCAAGTGCTAAACACCACGAAAATAGTGGAGGTCGAGGATTAATTCCGCCACTCGGGTAAGCTCTATCTGCATCGAAAATGAAGTGGGCATGCTCTGCTACGATGTAGTCAACAACCCTCTTCATGTACCAAGGATCAGAACCTCCGGTCATATCCCAAAGTCCGGTTATATTCGCATTCATTGCGGGAAGTACATTCCAACCAGTCCTGATTAAAAGACCAACAATAACTGCGGAACCAACTAGAATTGAATAGGAATGGTCTCTCCACCACAAACGGAATTGGCTGGGTTCTCGGCGGGGTGCAATATCTCCGAACCGTCCGCTAGAAGCAAGCATGATCCCTAGCACATTCAACCAGAATGTGATGAAGAACCAAGAGAATGCCCCGCCGAAATCATTCCCAGCAAGGAATTCTAATTGTTCTGGAAGGCTAGAGCCTCTCTCTACCAAGTGAGCTAATGTGTAGATTAGCCAATTTACCGCAACTATCGCTCCGAGAACATGCCATCGCTCAGCACGACAGAAGGCTACAAACATCACTACTATTGAAGTGACTAGAGCCCAAACGCCGCCAAGGTAGTGGTGCTCCTCAAAGGCACCAGCATTGGAAATACTTGCCAATGAACAAAGTGGAATTAAGTTAACAATCAATAAGGTAACTGCAGTGATCAATAAATCACGGTGTTCTGAAAAATCAATTTTTTGTGGTAGCCTTTCAAACAAAGACCCGTTTCCTCCATCATACAGATATCCTCTGAAAGCAATAGCCAAAATGGTACCTAGCGTCAATGATGCAGCGTAAAAGGAAAAGAAATTAGCCGCTATACCGGCCCTTTGTACATCGATAAGCAGATTCTTTAGAGTATCTCCTTCTGAAAGTGTCAATTCCGGCATTGACGCTGCGTAGGCTACAGAAACATGGAATCCTGCGACCATAGTGAATAGAATAGTCGCTTCCTCGTTTCTACTAGATTTAACAAGAATTAATGTTGAAACCGCCATGAATGCAAAAGTGGTTGCAAGTATGGCGTCAATAAATCCGAGGGATTCCAATGCTATCGGTACGACTGCAAAAAATAGTACGAAAACCGAGTTTCGATTTATCGGAGAATCATCAGGAAGGGCAGATACCCAAAACCTTCCCGTAACAGCCGCAAGTGCGGCTGCGGCGGGAAGGATAACCAACTTTCCTACGTCAATCATCACATCATCAGCGAGGGACGTAGCGGCGAAAAGTAAGATTAGTAATCCTGCTAACACCGCTGGAGCCGAAACCAGTCCATTGTACTGGCCGACGTCCCCCGTTTTCCCGTTTTCATAAGACATTATTTCATCACCGTCTATTTGCAGCCTAAAGGCTCAGCGTCGCGGCGACCAAAACTTCTGTTATAACCATTCGCGGTGTTTCCGCTACGTAGTAGCGTGCCTAGTTTTCAAGAAAACCCACTCAAAGAGCCCGATAGGCGATATCTCTCCGGTAATGTGAGCCCTCCAGAGTGATTTCATCGATAACGGCGTAAGCGGCGTCGACAGCACTTGAAAGATCGGATGCTACGGCTGTTGCGGAGAGTACCCTTCCTCCACTTGAGAGAAGTTTTCCATCCTCATTGCGATTGGTCCCTGCTTGATGCACAAACGCGGTGATTTCTCCTTCTTCGATTCTAGTACTCTCACCAGTAATCTCCCTACCAGTCTTTGACGGACCAGGATATCCTTCTGAGGCTAAAACAACGGTAACTGCGGACTTATTTGAAAAGATAGGCTGATAACTTTCAATCCTACCTTCAGCAGCTGCTAGAAGCATTTCTCCAAGGTCACTTTCTATCAATGGAATTGTTACTTGAGTTTCCGGGTCTCCGAATCTAACATTGTATTCAACTACGCTAGGTGCGCCTTCATCATTAACCATCAGCCCGACGTAAAGAACTCCTCGATATGGAATCGCTTGATTACGCAAATGATGGTGCATTGGATCGACAATTTCCTGTATCGCTCTTTGCCTTACTGATTCAGTTATTATCGGAGCAGGGGCATATGCCCCCATACCACCAGTATTTGGTCCAGTATCTCCCTCTCCTACTCTCTTATGGTCTTGACTTGCAGGTAGGCAAATAAAGCCAGATTCATCCATAATTACAAGCATAGATGCTTCCTCCCCTGAGAGGAACTCTTCCAATAAAACAAAACCATCCGTAGAGATAGAATCTCGAATGAAATTACTGGCCTCGTCTACATCCTCAGTTACTACGACACCCTTTCCAGCAGCCAGTACATCTCGCTTGATTACCCAAGGTGCTGAATAGCAAGATAAGGCTGCATCGATGTCGGAATCAGGCTGCAAAACCTGAACGCCTCCGGTTGGTATTCCTAATTCTTCCATCACCTGCTTGGCGTGGAGTTTGGAACCTTCCAATTCGGCACCTTCTGAATGTGGGCCGAAACTAGGTATCCCTCTGCCTCTCAAAGAATCCGAAAGCCCCGAAACCAAGGGAGCTTCTGGGCCAACTACAACAAGGTCAACTGATAATTTAGTTGCAAGCGTAACAATCGCATCAACGTCTGTAACAGAAACGTTGTGATTAATGCCTAACATCGAAGTTCCTGCGTTGCCCGGGCATGAATGAATTGATTCGACTGAGGGGCTTTCCGAGAGTCCGATTGCAAGGGCGTGTTCTCTCCCTCCACCGCCTACAATAAGCACCTTCATTCCAGCCATGTTTGCACTCGCAATCGATTACAAACATAATGCATTCCAATAGTTAATCTCTTAGGACTCAAAGAAATACAGAAATCTCATCAGTATGGAACAGACTTCAATCCAAGTCTATATCCTAGAATATTGAAAGAACGATGAATTATCGGAGTCAAGACAATGATTGTAATAATCGGTAATGTTAGATCGGAATGCATCATTACTTGATCGTTGAAAGATATAGCCGCGGCCAAGAAGATGAAAACTGCAAACGGAAGAGTGTCTAAAAGCGGTGCCTTGGAACTAACTTCCCCTTCTCTCTTCAGACCCTGTCTACGTTTCACATAAGACCCGGTCATATCACCCAACATACAAGCGAAACCTAGGGTGAATCCAAGTACAAATGCAGCAATCCATTCATTGCCAATCCAAAACCAATCAGATGAATCAGAGGTTAACAAGGGGTCGATGAATGGGCGATCTGAAGTGGGGGTGTTATCACCCCATATGTAGTGTGCAATCATTACTAATATTCCGGAAAATATACCTCCCCCAAAAAGACCCTCCCAAGACTTACCGTCGCCTAGAAGCCTATTACCATCAGAGTGGACCTTGCCTCCGTCGATTTTGTGGCTTTCAAATCCAGTTTTATCAGGAATCCATTTGCCAAAAAGCATAGCTCCAGTGTTTGCTAAATATGCAGGTCCGTATAGAATCAGAACAGTTAGTACGTTTACTACAAAATCTCCAGCGGTACTGTCCGGAAACGCAAGTGCCGCCATACTAGACATTGAACTGGCCAATTACTCATCTGGGAAGAACTCTCGGTTTCCTACACATGTCGCCGATTGCTTCATTGATTACTTACCGTACGGCAGACCGATGAGTAAATCGAAGACTGTACTATTGGCAATTTCTTTGTTAACCGCTTTAGCTGCAACAACCTCGCTTAATGCAGTAGCGCAATCATCTGAAATTGTCATTGATTCACAGGTTGAATGGATCGAAGATCGCTCATTGGAGAGGGACTTAAGAATTGTTTCCGGAGGTGATTTAACGCTCAGGGATCTTACTTTAAACATACATGATGGAGTAAATATTTATGTCGAATCCGGAGGTACATTAAATGTCCACAACTCAGAAATTAAAGACTTAAATCCGCCAACTGGATTAGCAGGTTACGGATATTGGGATGAAACAAATCGATCTGCTGTTTTGATACCTGGTTCTGACTATGATGGAGGCTTTGAAGCTACATTTTATTCAGGAGAAACTAGTACATTTTACGGTGGCCAAGCGATTATTGAGGGGCAAGATCTTATCGATTTGAACGGTAGCGAATTTACCCTCTCTTTCGATGAAAATACAGAAGATGTTTGGGTTGGTTTAGTAGGATATGGGCATCAATCTGTTCATCTTACTACAGTGACCTTGACTCCTGAAGTTGGATCGTCGATTACCTACGATGCTATCGAATTAGAATATCGAAACATGATGGCCTTAGATCAGGATGGTGAAACCTGTAACCTAAATATTGCTGGGACGGCTGATTTTGATGAAGCCTCAATTCTAGGATGTATGGTGGTTGTTGATGGTATTATGACGTTACATTCGACCTCAATAGAAAGAACGGGGCCAATCATATCTTCCACAAATGCTGATTTAATTATTAGTGGTGAAACTACATTTTCTATGAGTAAAGATGACCATGATGTACGCGCTCATGCAAATTCTAGATTGCATTGGGGAGAAAATGTAATTGGAAGTGGTGGACTTACCGACCGCTGGGAAAAAATCATTGATTCACAAGAAGTACACTTTGATGCTGCAGGGGTCTTGTTTAGAATACTGAAATTTGGCCAATATGAAATAACTTCTTCGACATATTTCAGTGATGAAAGTGGAGTAGGTCTAATTGACTCTGGTGACGCAAGAACTGTAGAAATTGGTTGGGCAGATGGAAGTGTTTGGACAGAATCTGCAAGTATAGAAATCCTGGAATATCGGACAGGCTGGAATATGGATGAGTCATTAGATGATTATGGTGGTGGTATAATTCCATTGACTTGGGATGAAGTAATTATGGTAGACGGAAAAACCCCGCAAATTGAATTTGTTTCGATTGATTATCAAAATCCAACGGACAGTGTATCAAGAGGAAGTGGTGGCGTTGGTTTGATGGCCACAATCGCAAACCGTGGCACTGCTCCAGCCATTGTTTATTTCACCTGTGATGTAAGTGAAACTGGAACAGCAGCACAAATGACGAGTTATCCAGGTGGTTTAGTCGAAGAGGGAGAAGAAGTCACAATTCAATTCTCATGGATGAATAGCGACGTTGATAATGCAAGCTTAACCTGTGAGATACTTACACCCACTCAACTAGTAGAAGAGGACGCATTCGGCGGTGGTACCGCTTCGAGTGACAAAATCACTTGGATTGACCCCACAGATGATGAAGGTGGTTCAATTATACCAGTATTGGCTGCATTTGTCATCGCAACTGTAGCTATGGGTGCATTCTTCTTCAAAATGTCAAAATCCTCTGAAGAGGATGAAGAAGAATTGTACTAGCCTAGCATGCAACAGTAGACTCTGACCAAGTCTCGGATTCGCCGTTTTCTTGGTCTCCGGTCTTCTCGAATAGATAGAAGGACTCGAATATCACAGGTGTACTGTCGCTCCATGGAGATTGTTGAATAATTTCAATATGTACAGTGTAGCAACCGTAATCGTTCTCCTCCCAAGCACTGATTGGAATAATATCTGCTTGGATGTCTGAGCCATACTCCGAGCCACCGAGCGGTAAAGATGAACCCGCATCACCAATTATTCCACTTCCAGAGCCCCACTCACCACCGTTAGAGTCCCATGTTGCGATTGTGCTGTCCACAGTAATTGTAGGGTAATTTATCGCAATATTATCTCCTTCGTAATACATTGTAACTTCCATTGAATAATCGGCATGTGGAAGGCCCGCAGGAGGGTATCCTGCTGCCGCAGCCAAGCCCGCAGATCCAGTTAGAGCAACTCCTGTGACACACCTCTCTTTATCTCCACAATCGTCTGGATTTTTACTGAGTGAGGCGGTCGCCGATGATTCTGCACCGGTAATTGTTCTAGTGAGTAAATTTGAGTCAAGATTTTCGGTAAATGTATTTCCCCCAACCGTGACGCTGATGACATATCTGTTTGTATCCAATGGAAGAGCGTTAGAAGAATAGAAATCTTCCACATTAATGATAATCTCCCCATAATCTCCTCGACTATCATCTTTATTGATTTTGAACGATTGAACCACATTTAGTACTTCACTACCAGATTGGCTGATGGCGATTATTGCATCGTGTGAACCTGAGCCACCATTTTGTCTGACTTTTATTGTCATTTCAGAACCTTCTTCGTCAAACTCGATTTCGCCTAGAGTCATGTCTCCAGTCAAGATAATAGATAGCAATGCAGGAGCCCCTAGAAGAAGAAGAAGCGTAACAAAAACAGAACCGGCTATAGTTTTGTTAATGCCAGTCCCACCGGCCATAGATGGGATTCCTCCCCCCAATTTCCACCATACAAATGAAATCGAGACGAGAATTACAAGCAACGAAAGCAAACTGGAGGGGATTACTGGAATTATCCCGCCAAACCACATCAAAAAGAAAAATGGTAAAACCATCCCTAACCCAATTGTCCCAAGGATATTACCAATACTTGGAGAATCTCCTGATTCATTCGAGGAAGATACCGCTACGGCGACTACCTCATCTGCCGGTTGCTGAACGTCCATAGCCTTCTGAAGCAATCCGCCATCACTCATACCAGTAACCTCTCAATTGGGCGAGGCGTCATCAGCGTTGGTTATCAACCCAATGCCACCTAAGGTGGCAGAAGATATGCTATCATCAGTTAGAACAAACGAGCATCTAGCGGTTCTAACTCGTCTGATTCCTCATCATTGGTTAGTCTTGTAGATCGACCTGCAAATGCAGCCGCTGCTAGAGCGGTAATCATCAAAGTACCAATCAATTCGAAGCCTGGAAGGTAAACTCCTCTGATGTAAACGGTCATCGTTTGAATTTGGTAATTCGGGATACCCTCTGTCCTAACAGAGTATTCAGACGTCGCCTTGAACTGTAAGGAGAAATATGTATCCGTCCAACCTTGGTTCTTCGGAGTCCTCATCTGAACTCGAATCTTCTCAGGAGGGGCCATAGATTCAATTTCCACGCTGACCAAGGGGATGCTTAGTTGGAATCCATCATCGTTCAATTGGTCATAATTGTCGATTTGAATATTGAATCGATCCAGAGCATTTCCGTCATTATAAACATCGAAAACCAAGTTATAATCGACCTTCGGACGTAATTGCAAGAAGGCTACTTCCGAGGCCACTCGAAGTCGACTGAACTGTCGGATAATCGCCATGACATTAGCGGCCGATGGTTCGCTGGTTACCGGAACTCCATTCGCCATCGTCACCTCTGCACTGACAGTTACCTGATGCTGTCCTTCAGGAGCTCGGAGCTCAGCCCTTACGAGTACTTGGAATGATACCTCTGAGCCTCCTCCTATTGACATAGTGGCGGGACCTGAGAACGCGAGAACTCCAGCTTGAATTTGGATCCTTACCTTTTCTTGGTGGACGGTTGGATTCTCAATTCGACAGTTGATTATACTTGATCTCGTAGCGCCCGGATAGACGTCAATTGGTTGAGGTTGGTCGCATGTCAAGGTGATGTCTGGAACTGCTCCTTGAGCCTGAACGGGTGCAGCTGCAGCCCATGTGCTGAGAAAGTACACTACCAATATCATCAGGGCAGGACGAACCTTACTTGCAGTGCTCATCATCTTCTGGCCGACTTAGGCCGTATTTAGGGGTTAGCACCGTTGGCTTCGCTGTATTGCAATTTTTAGCCACTTATTCTAATTTGAATCTGTGATAGTTTTCTGGTATTTTTGCTCGAAATAGACGATTCAAAGAAGGAGATTTTGGTGGACCCGACCGGATTTGAACCGATGGCCACTCGGTTATGAGCCGAGCGCTCTAACCAACTGAGCTACGGGTCCTGCTCATCACTCGACAATAACTGCGAGATGAACCTTATTCTCTTGATGCGAGAGAAATTCGGTCCTGTAAAGTACCCGATGAAGCTGAATTTTGATCGAAAATCTCTGCTAGCCTTCAGTGAATATTCAAGCATTAGAAACCTATCCGGGACTCATGGCGAAGCTCTGGGTGATGTTCTTCACATCTCTTTTGCTAGTATCAACAATGAATTTCTACGCGGTAATCCGTGAGCCGGATTTTATCGACATAGATGAAATTCACGAATATCCAAGAGAGACCGTCAAGGTCAAAGGGGTGCTGACCAGTTTCGTTGTAGACCCTTACGGTGAACAGGCAGACAGGATAGATTTGCAAGTTCGAGAAGTTGATGGCCACTCAGTAGTCGAAGTTCGATGGTTTGTAGACAGAGATAACAATATCCCTCCAATTGGAACGATAATTACTGTCGAAGGAGAAGTGACTGAATGGAACGGTCGGATTTGGTTGTCATCCAATGGATACGGCGCTATAGAATGTGCTGATTCGGATTGCGACTCCGTAGAATATACCGCTATGCAATTAGTCGAAGTTGCAATGAATCCTCAAGAATTTGCCAACATGTCTGTAAAAGTAGACGGCTATTTGTCCGAACCTCTTGAGCCTGATGTAACATATCATTCATTGAGTCTTATGGATAACCCCTCTTATGGTAACGCAGACCATTTATTGTATATGCAAGTGGAGGGGCGAGTAATAGATTGGATTGAAGCCGGAAGTCATGTGGAAATATCTGGTTGGTTACAATATGACCAACGTTCTCTACGTTGGAGGTTACTTGTGCAAGCAACTGCCATAGAAGTTCTTAACGAAGGATCGGTTGTTGACTTATCTTGGGAATTAGAACCCTACACGTTGACCTATGAAGTTGGTAAGAACGTATCAATAGATGGAACATCAACTCAATCATCAGGTAGCTGGTGGTTAATTGGAAATTCACCTACAGACCGACTTTGTTTATTGCCTTCAGAGGATGTTGTAGATGAGGGATTAGAGGGTGTTGAACAAAAATGGTTTGGACGATTAATTTGGTCTACGGATGAAGCAACCATTTGTCTAAGGCTTGACGGATACTCAGCCGAAAATGCTGCTGGCAACTTTGGAGATGATGTAACGCCACTACTCGATGTTGCTGAGAATCCATTTGATTATCTAAATCAGAATCATACATTTGAAGGATGGATTACAGACCCTATATCTCCAGATTATGACAAAGGATATGTTGGAGACGGTGCAGATTACTTCTCTAGGCAAACCAAACTCAGAATACATCTAATCGGTGAGCACGCAGAATATATTGAGGGTGGTCAATCAATCCGCTTCAATGCTACAATAATTTGGTCAGAAAGCGAGGGGCGAGTGATTCTTGAAGCTCGTTCTTGGACTCTCGGTCAAGCACCAGCACCAACTACTCTAAACTGGGGAGATGGTTACAATTCATGGAAATGGGATATTGGAAAACTTGTGGTTATTAACGGGGAGGCAATTATGGACGAGGATGGTAACCAGTGGATTCAGAGATCCGGTTCAGACGAAAGTGTCTGTTTACTAGGAGACGGCACTGAGTCTAGCCAAACTGAGGGGCAGGGACCTCTTGATTGGACAGGCAGATTATCAACCACCGAAGATTCTGTCGATAATACAATGCAATTCTGTATAGATATCAGATGAGGTGTTTAGATGGACCCCTGGTTAATCGATTTTGGTTGGTTAATCGGGTCATTCATATTCGGAATATTCCTTGGTTGTTTAACCGGCTTGATTCCGGGATTCCACGTCAATAACGTTGCTTTGATTGCCTTGTCACTTTCTCCTGTTGCGGTGGGGATAGGAATTCCTCTAGATGCGGTTGCAGGAATTATCGTCGCCTGTGGAACTGTCCACACATTCCTGAATTACATTCCAAGTGCATTAGTTGGGGCACCTGACGACAACATGGCACTTGCATTACTTCCAGGCCACAGGATGTTGATTTCGGGCCAAGCTGCTCAAGGTGTTGCATATTCCGCTCGCGGCTCGCAAATGGGTATGCTGATGTCCATCCCTCTACTGATTGTCGCGCGCTTGCTTTTCGGTGAAAACCCCGGATTAGGTTTGTATGAAGCCAGCCGTGAACAATTACCATGGCTTCTACTATTCATTTCTATATTCCTAATTTTGACTGAGACTACTCGATTGCCATGGCCAGTATGGTCACAAAAAATAACTCAGAGACTGAAATGGCCATTGAAAAAACCATTCGAATTTACGATACCGATGGGGCGACTCAGTATTCGAAGACGATATGATGCAATCGACTTCCGACTTGGAGAAAGCTCGAGGGCCGCTGGAATACTAGTCGCTACAGCCTATTTCTTACTCACTGGATTTTATGGATGGGCTGTATTCGAGTTACCTGCTCGATCTCCCGTCGGAATTCCATCCGCCTCACTACTATTCCCAAGCTTGGCGGGATTATTCGGAATTGCAAACCTAATTGACATCTATGTAACAACAAGTGAGATTCCTCCACAAGAACAAAATTGGGAAATGCCTGATCCTAAACCCCTGGCAGTTCCAACATTCCTTTCAGCAGTTGTATCCTCAGTAATGGCTATCCTTCCCGGGATGACCGCTGCTCAGGCAACTGTCGTGGTTATGAGCGCTCGAAACTTTTGGGGTAAATTGACCGATCCAAATTACATACCAGCAGACTTCGAGCACGGAACTCAGCCTGGATTTGAACAGATGCCCCAAATGATGGTGTTTGAGGGTATGGAAGACCTAGCGGAAGATGACCGTTTGTTATTCCAAGAGGCTCTTTCCGAAGCAGGCGCCACACCCGACTTAGATTTAGTGAACAATAACCAACAAAGAGACTTGGAAATTATTGCAATTCTGTCCTCAGTCAACACCGCTGTTACAGTGATGGTTCTAGGCTTCTTATACATGGTAGGAAGACCTCGGTCTGGAGCGGCATTAGCACTCAATATGATGTATCCAATCGATATGTGGAATGCTGTAGAACCACCTGCAGATTTCGTTAGACTTCTGGCTATTACTGTAGCCTCGGGATTATTTGCTGTTCCGGTAATGATTGAGGTTGGAAAGGGTATGTTGAAAATGCACGAATTGGTCCCTCTCAGAAACCTAGTGATTTCGGTAAGTGCCTTCATTACAATTTTAGTTTGGATTTCAACAGATTGGATTGGAGTCGGAACTTTAGTTATTGGAACCATGATCGGACTTATGGCACCTAGAATTGGAATACGAAGGTCACATGGAATGGGAGTTATTCTAGTGCCTATCATGATTTACACCTTCGCTAGAGAATTAGATGCATTTGGCTTTGCTTGAATTAAATAATTTAGCCGAATCAGGTCGGTGTACTTACTAACACTAGGTAACATGGGAATAGAATCGCTTATTTCCTTACCGCGCACGTCGACTGTTAGAGTGATACAATGGACAACCAACAAAAGGCAAGTGTAATAGTAACAACCGGACTTATGCTAATAGCAATTAATTTCCTAGCATTAGCGCCCTTCGTAGCAGGGCAAGTTGAGGCTGGAGTTCAGGATGTTGTAGCCGATGGCTATGATGGCTATGATGACGACGGAAACGAAAACTACACTGCAGATTATGACGACGAATGGCTTATTTCGACCTCTGAGAGAGTTTACTTTGCATACTCTCTTGATAACCCGGATGGGGTAGATGCAGGTGAAGCACATGAATTTACGAAAATGGGTCCTTTCATCTATGAGGTTACTACAACCAGAGAAATCCTAGATTTCGATTACGATGCTGGTGAGATAACTTATTCTGAATATGATAGTTTTGAGTGGTGCGAGAACTGTGCTTGGATAGATGAAAATGGAGATTCACACAACTCTGTACCAGGTTCAACCGAAATAACTCAAGTTAACATCCTTTGGAATACACAAAGAATTGCGGGGATTTCAACTGGAATCATCTATGGAGAAGTGTTTGCTAAGGCGGGATTCGCTAACAACATGATTGCCAATGATTTGCAAAACAGGGCCCCTTCGATTTGGGCGGCTGAATCAATAGACGGCATGGTCACTGAGTATGAGAATGCACTACAAGATGCAGGTTACAATGAATCAACAGCAGCAGCAATAGCCGCCCCTGTTATTCTAGACCTAGTATATGATAATTGGAATTCTTCCTCTGGAATGGGTGTAATGGATCCAGATTTCTCCCTCTCAGCAGATTCAATCCTTCACACAGCAGTTGACCCTTCAACGGGAATTTGTATTGCATTAACTTGTGAAATAGGACCTATGCTGATTGCGGGCATGGGAGAACCAAGCGAAACGGTCACTCCAATGCGTGCAGCACTTCTTGGATATGGTTCTACGGATCCTGTTGAGTTAACTCACATGGACTGGGCTGTTTATGCACTTGCTGGACAAGAATTCCTATCCGCCGGAGGTATGGCTGATTTGACCCAAGTAGACAACCTACGAGAGAGATTGAACGAAGTCAGTGGAGTTGACATTACCAACCCAGATGTCTTGAATGGTGTAATTTTTGGAACACCCGACGCTGAAATTCCAAACGGACTTCTTTCGGTTTCGGACTACAGTGGCATCCCACTAAATGGAATCGCCCTCTTCCTATTAGGCGCACAAGGTGACCTATTTGGTACAATGACAACATATGGTATTGGACTAACACAGTTGTTGGGATTGTCTGACTATGCCGGTGAATGGATAGGGATGGTTGGTACTCCAACTGAATTTGAGATGATTCTTGCGGGTGGACAAGGTACACTGAATGCTGATGATTGGTGGCAAATTTCCTTCGGAGGTGAAGAGCCTATTGCTGGTGGTTACATACCCATTGGCTTGAACAGAGCTGAATTCGAAGGTACGATTGATATGGATGTTGCTAAGGTGACTGAAATCCTCTACACATCTCCTTATGCATTGACTTCTGATTTTGCTAGTATTTTCATGTATGGAGAATTATCGGGAAGTACCCTGCCTGCAGAAGAAGGGGCGGAAACAACCGATTGGAATGATGCGTATGTGGCTGGATTGTATGATATCTCGGAAAGTGACGCCGTTGCGGTCCGTAGTTGGGTTGCAGACTTCATGTTCGACCAAGTTATTGGCGCGCTATTGGGCTTCCAATACGGCGGTTCTGCTTACATCACGCAGCCAGTCGATAACTGGTTGTTTGGCTGGAGAGATATTATCGTGGCCGATGTTGTTTACGAACAACCTGACAATATGGCCCTAGGTTGGGTAAGCCTCGAAACAAATGAAACATATTTCGGCTCAGATAGCGTTACCACTGGAGATTATGATGTATATATCGCAAGTACAAAAGGAGACAATATGGGACAAAGATTGCTTCAAGGTTACATCAACTCCGATGGAAATGGATTTTGTGATTTCAAATTAAATTCCGATGGTACAATGGCAGATGCTGATTCAAGTGGCATGTATCCCTGTGAAGAAGGTGAATTGTATGGATTTACAGAGCATCTACCATGGAGGGCACCACACCGAGAAACTTCCACTCTTGGATTACTATCCGCCCACGTCGGTAACGAAAATACCGTAGTAGCTGGGGCAGTAGGTGGTGTCGCAGATAGTGATGACCCGTTTAGGGTGAATCTTGTAGGATACGCAATGGCGGAATCAGTACCTGGAGACATGGAAACATACAAGGGAATTGAAATGAGGGCACACACAGTAAACCTAGATCCTTCACAAAACCAAATACAAGCCAAGTTAATTGGGTCTGCATCCTTTGTTGATGTACTTCCAGGTGCATTACCTGTATACTTTGGTTCAAATGTGGATATCAAGGTAGAGCCAGTTACCCAAGTAGCGATGTACGGGAAATCTGTCTCTATGTTCCACCTAGACCTAAGAGGTCCTGGAATGCTAAATCCTGAGATGGGTGTAGACACACATCCGGTTTTCGAGATTCATACTTTCTCGGAAATTGCAGATGAAGATGCTGAAACCTTCCAGTGTCGGGTTCTGGATAACATGGAACCAATGTACTGGACTGATTTCGGCGGCAGTGGGGATTGTGAATTAGAAGGCACAGCTGTAATTGATTCTGTGACTGCAGTATTGTATGTTGCAAGCATAGCTATGATTGCTGTGGGAGCTCTGGCATTCGGCGGCATGGGACCGATTGCTGTATCAAAAGACGAAGATTGAGGCTACCCTATACTCCGGCTGGCAAAGCCAGCCGTGGGCGCGCTTGCGCGAAGGGTTCAACCGCTGAACACTGGACGTAAGTCTAATGGAAAGGGGTCCCGCAAGGCTAGCAGTAGTCATCATTGCAGTATTGACACTAAGTGTACTAGGCTCCTCTCAAATTCTACAAATCGATGATTCTAAAGAAAATCGAGAGGCCATAAAAAATTCCTCATGCGTAGTTTGTATTAACGAAATAATGCCTAATGCGGATGGCTCAGATCAAGGAATCTTTCCTCAGGGTGAATGGGTTGAGTTGTTCAATACCGGGTCTAGTTCTGTGAGTCTTGAGGGCTGGACAATTGTCGATATTGGCGGATGGACACATCCAATCAATGAAACTAGTTGGGTAGGATTTAGTGATTTAACTACGCCTTATCACATCGAAGCAGGAGCATACGCAGTTATTGCTGAAAATGAAATTGGAACTCTAAGAATAAACAACGCTGGAGAGACTATTTTCCTGACAGATGAACAAGGTGGTGTAGTTGACGAAGTAACCACAGGGCAAGCGTCAAATGGAATTTCCAAAATACCATCTAACGGAAGCGCGGAGTGGATTGACTCAGAACAATCAACCCCAGGAAGCCAAAATATTGGAGGTTCGGATGACGAAAATAATCCAGAAACACCTACTGATTTACAACCTTCAGAATGGAATGGAAAATATGATGTCAAGTTCACTCGTCTTATGCCGGGTGAAGTACCTAACCGGGATAACGATTGGTTTGAATTGAGTAATTTGGGTAATGAAGTTGTAAATTTAACTGGCTGGACCATAGAACGCATTAGGTCCACAACACCCTGGATATCAACATTCAACGAACTATTGATACCTGCAGGAGGGTCGATTGTTCTAACCGAAAATCCGGACAACCTATTTTTGGATGGAGGCATATCTGCCATTGATGGGAATGTTGTGATGAACAATATGCCTTGGCTTGTCGATTCAGGAAGCGCTCTCCAACTAAAATCTCCAAATGGAACTGTGGTTGATGCGGTTGTATACGGAGGCGGCGATGCTGAAATCGAGGGTTGGAATGGCGGCGCTATTTCAGTACCAGGGGATGGAACTCCGGGGTTGATTTTGATGCGTGGATCTGGGTGTGGAGATAATCCAGACACAAACACAGGGGAAGATTGGGAGTATAGATGGATTAGAATTGGAGCTTCTACATTCTGTGATGGAGGAAAAATCACCTTAGAAGAATCCTCGACTGTCTCAGCTTCAATCGGCCCAGACACTTCGTTCAATGACTTGATGCATTGGATTGGGGGGGCAGAAACATCGATTCATCTACATGTCTACCAGTTTATGAGTCCAGACCTGACGACCGCATTACTAGAATCAATTAACCGAGGTGTTTCTGTAACAATTCTTCTAGAAGAAGGTATACTAGATGGAAGTAGCACCAAAAATAAACAAAAAGGACACGCTCAAACTCTCCATGATGCAGGAGCAACCGTTCTCTGGATGGAAGACCCGAGTTTGATTAGTTCTCCATATTCTTATATCCACAGCAAGGTTGCTGTGAGGGATACGGAAAGTGTATGGATTTCATCAGGAAATTGGAAGGATACAAGCCTACCTCCAGATGGGGTTGGGAATCGAGAGTGGTCAGTAATTGTCAATTCAAATTCATTTGCTGAATTGGTTCTATCTCGTCTATCATGGGACGAAAATGAAAACCACCTGCACATATCACCACACTCATCCAATCATGCACCAACTTTCGATTG
Organism: Marine Group II euryarchaeote MED-G37; assembly: GCA_002457555.1. GTDB lineage: Archaea > Thermoplasmatota > Poseidoniia > Poseidoniales > Thalassarchaeaceae > MGIIb-O1. Next base: position 54,526 of record NTJQ01000003.1, on the reverse strand, counting down.
GGAAATGGAAGATGCCAATGGTGGCTCATTTCAAGAAACTAGTACTCAGTTATATTCTGGACCTTTCGAAATGCAATTGATGACATGTCCAGACGATTGTGTAGATGGAATAATCGAAATGATTGAATCGGCGGATTCGACCATTGAACTCTCATTGCAATATTTAGACTTAGATTGGTATTGGGGATTCGGTGATAATCCAATTATCGAAGCAATCTACCAAGCAGCTCAGAGAGGAGTCCAAGTCCGCTTACTATTGAATGGCTTTTATGCCGATGTGGATGATGAAATTAGGGATGCGGTGAACCTATTCAATACAAATTGGAATGCAACCGAAGGCCTTGATGTCACAGCACGACTCATGGCTTGGTCAGACACAATTACCAAACTTCACAACAAGGGTGCAATAATTGATGGGGAGAGCGTTCTTATTGGAAGCATGAATTGGGGTTCAAGCGCCGCATTGAGAAATAGAGAAATGGGAGTGTTAATTCATGGACAAGAACTTGCCTCTGAGTATTTGCAATCATTCGATGAGGATTGGTCTCGTCTTGACACAACCACAGATTCAGATGGAGATCTTCTACCAGATATGTGGGAGATTCAATACGGTTTGAATCGGCATTCTGCAGCAATACTTGGAACCGCTCTAAGCGAGCAATCACTAGATTTAGACGAAGATGGTTTGAATAATCTGAATGAGTACCTTTGGGGAGGTGATCCAAATGACAATGACACGGATGACGATTGTATTCTAGATGGCGAGGAAGCTGAATTTGCTCAATCATTAGGACGGTCTCCAGTAGTTGCCATGAATTCCAATGATGTTGATGATAACGGGATACCTGATGGCATACAATTTGGGTGCGATGAAGAAGAAATCATCGACAACAACAATGGTGAAGGAAACAATACCAATGTCAGTGATGAACAAAACAATGATGGAGAAAATGGAGGGTGGATAGAGGACAATGTTCGAGATGACCCACTTTCTACCCCGGGGGCAAAATTTCTATTGACACTGACAGTAATTGCAGCGATTTCTTTAGTTGGTGCGGGACTAACAATGGTAAGGAGACCCGGTACAAAAACCGATTCTCGACTAATCGACGATTCCGGTTATCGATTCGATGATGTTAATGCTGAACAAGCTATTCTCAAAGGCACTCGATTCGATGATACATCCGAAGACACGAGGGAGTTGACAGAGGGTAGAGATGATGGAGTACACGGTCGGATTGTTTTAGATGGCTTTGGCTTCGAAAAACTTGATCGAGACCAGGTTCAATCCCTATTGGATAAAGGAATGAGTATCGAAGAATTACGCGATGAATACGGCGAGGATGAGGTATGAGCGATTTAATCGCTGATATTGTAAATGGAGTTGTCGATGGTTCACTTAGTGATGAACAGGTCATCGATTGGTTGCGAAATGTATTCAAAAACGGACTCGATGAAAACTCAACAATCTTTCTTACCAAAACAATGAGGGATTCAGGAAAGGTTTTGGCGTGGCCAAAAGATTGGAGCCATCTAGTTGTTGACAAGCACTCAACGGGTGGGGTTGGAGATAAGGTCTCTATCGTTTTAGCTCCCGCTCTGGCCGCTTGTGGACTCAAAGTGCCGATGATTTCCGGGCGAGGCCTAGGGCACACTGGAGGTACTTTGGATAAACTGGAAAGTATAGCAGGTTTCCGCGTTGATCTATCCATAGATGAACTTCAAAAACAAGTTGCAGAAATTGGATTTGCAATGGTTGGACAAACGGAGTCACTAGTTCCCGCCGATAGGCGCATGTACGCGCTCCGCGATGTAACAGGTACTGTTGCTTCTATTCCACTAATCACCTCCTCAATCGTATCGAAAAAGGCCGCTGAGGGACTTTCGGCTTTGGTTCTAGACGTAAAATATGGAAGAGCCGCATTCATGGCCGAAAGAGAACAAGCCGAAGCGCTATCCCAATCGATGGTAGATGCAGCGAATGGGATGGGTATTGCTACTTCTGTAGTCCTTTCAACCATGGATCAACCATTAGGCTGCGCAGTAGGAAATGCGCTCGAAATAGTTGAATCTGTTGAAACTCTCTGTGGTCGTGGGCCGCATGACCTTGAAGAACTGGTTTGTGTTCAGGCAGGGATTTTATTGGCTTCATCGGGGATTGTCGAAAACATGGAAGAAGGCGCATTAATGATTCATAATTCTTTGAATGATGGTAGCGCTTTCACAAAATTCCTAGATATGGTCGAATCTCAAGGAGGTAATCGTGATGACTTTGCAAGCGACCACGCTATGCTAAGTTCACTGGGCCTACTAGAAGATGATTTATTTTCAACCGAGATTTACATTGAGAAAAAAGGATGGATTAAGGATATTGATGCGATGTCAATTGCACTCGCCTGTCTCGAATTGGGCTCAGGTAGGAAAACTCTGACAGACAGCGTAGACCATGCTGTCGGGGCGATTATAGAAGCCCAAGTTGGTGATGAAGTCGAGATTGGTGACCCATTGATTGTAATTTATCATCGCAAGGAATTGCCTGATGGTTTGTCGGAGAAAATATCCTCTGCTTTTTCGGTCTCGATAGAGCAGGTAAGTGTAGAATCTCGAATTTCTCAGATTATTGGGTGAGTGCATGAGATTAGGTTATATCGATCAAATGAAAGCGGTTGCAATTCTCTTCATGGTCGAAGTTCACACAGCAGCAATTTTGCCTCCTGAAGGAATCACTGTTGGCCATCCCGCCGCATTCGTTGCTGCTGCATTTGGAGGCATGGCCGCTCCACTATTCGTTACTGTTTCAGGTTGGGGAATGCATCGTGGGGCTAAGAAAAGATTTGCCAATGGCCTAAATTCCACCGCTTGGATAAATTGGGTTTTACCACGAGTAGTAATTCTAACTGCTTGTCAATTTCTTGTCAATTTTCTACTTGCTATTGACCGAGGTGGGAGATTTGAATGGCACACTCCAGGTGTTCTAACCCTAATTGCAATCGCTGCTGTTTTCGCCCCCGTAATTTCTCGATTTACTAGTAAGCAATTAGTTGCAATTTTTTCGTTACTAGCGCTAACTCCACTACTTCTTGGAGAATACAATGGTTCTGAATCATCTTGGGCCTCAAGGGTTGATTCTACGGGGATTGGAGAATGGAGTCACCGGCTCTTAGTCAATGGAACGTACCCTGTTTTTCCGTGGTTAGCGTTTTCGACTTTAGGCGCAATAATTGCAGAATCTGAAAATGATTTTGAAACTAGAAAGAACATAATGGCAATAGGTGGAATTATATTTTTGGTTAGTATAGGGCTGTCATTTACTTCAGGAAAGGTTTGGGCACTAACCGAAGGTGATGCGATTTTGACATTCTTCCCCGCAACAACATTCTTCATTTTCATAACTGCAATGTTCGTTCTTATTGCAAACGAATTACTCCTGCGAAATTCCAAGAATAGACTAATTGATTTGAGTGTGTTAGAAGCTTCTGGACGCCTAACTTTGACCATCTACGTCCTTCACTTTGCGATTCTCGGGGTTGCTGCAGAATACATGATGAATAAACCACTTTTATCTGTTCCCGAGGCTTTTATTGTCACATTTGCACATACACTAATCTGGATTCCTGTCGCTAATTTACACCAGCGCTACTGTCCAAAATTAAGCCTCGAAGAGTTACTAAGAAGAGTAAGTAATTGATTTTCAATTGCTGGATGTAGTCCAATTAACAGGACCGAACCAAGTGTCTCCAATTTCACTCGATGCCTTGACTCTGGCGTAGTACGTAGAATTACTAGATAAGCCTGTAATTTCGTAATCTGACCAACCAACTGCTGAGTCGCCTAAGGATGCACTATTGGCCCAAACCCAAGATTGGTTACCCATATCCATTGGTCCGTAGTAAACTGTTAGTGAGGTATTTGTCCCATTATCGTAAGTTTCCCAACTAAATGTTGAACTGCTGGATGTGGTATTATTAACACCCAAGTTTCGAAGTATCGCTTGATAGGTGAAATATTCTCCTCGTAACGGATCATCTACCCAGATTGGTAAATGGGTAAGCGAATCGTGTGTATTCTGTGTAAGTGGGAATCCCCACGCAGCATGATAAGGAGCTAAATTATACCCCGTTGTATTTGAAAGATGCAAAACCCAGGCATTGAATTCCTCATCACCAGTTGTTGGAACCTCTGCCGCAGGTAGTGTGTAATATACAGTTAAGGCTTGAGTTATCGGATCCCAACCCCACTCTTCTTTGATTATCAAATAGGTATCTAAGGCAGTCCAAACAGACCAATTGGCTATATTTGAACCATCATCAAAATAGCCCCTCATACGATTTGCTCTTTGAGCTGGGTCAACTGCGTTGTGACCCTCAATTCCAACCAAATCTTCCATCAGATAGACACTAGCAAAGTTGCATCCAGTTTCTGTTGTCCCCGGAAGCGTGGAAGGCATCCATTGATGGTTGTGTCCTAATTCGTGGAACATCCCCCAATCTCCGTTCTCTGACATATAGGATACATTGACTACTCCTGCTACGCTCAAATCATGAGCCATGAATGGATATCCAGAATGCATCCAACCTGCTGATATCTGAGCATCAAAGACGGCTCGCTCAACTCTTGGCCACGGTAAGAAGCCATACAATTCATGCTCCATTTCTAGAGCAATATCCCACCAGTCCATCAAATCTGTTGGATTTGTTAAATCCCGAATTTCATGACTTGGAACTGTCATAATGAAATTATCCGAAACCAATTCGGCCCAAGGAGCGGGATTATCGCTTTCCGAATATATCCACTCAAAATCGTAAGTCTCTCCAAGAACAAACATCGGGGCCTCTACCGCATTTGTGAAATTAACTTGGAAATCGCCCAATGTAGAACCCGGTTCTATTGCAATGTAAATCGGCCCCCCGAAGGCATTTCCAACCTCCATACTAACATCATCAACATACCACCATCTGACAATCTCTGGATGGCGATGTAATTGGCTCTTTGACCACAACTTGTCACTATGGGCCCCTACCAAGACGTAGGTTCCTGAGTCGACTATTTCCGAAGGAAGCGTTGCCGTCACAACTTCTCCAGGTGCTGCGTATAGTCCTGTACTCATCCTAACATGAGCTCTAGCGCCCGCATAACCAAAGTTACTCGGAAGGCCACTTTGGTTACCATCGACTGAAACAGTGGTTGTCACTCTAGTAGCATTTGCAGGCACTTCGCCAGGAAATTCCACATGGCTAGGATGTGCTGGTAATTCGTTCGCTGGAAGCCCTTGTGTTAGCGCAGCCTCGACCCTGAGTAGCGTGTCGGCGACTGGGTCATTTCCGATGTTATGTCCAACATTTTGCCAAAGAGTCCCATATTCGATTACTGTCCATCCTGTTGCGTTAACTGTATCTCGAAGTGGAGTCCAGAAATCATGGAAATCTAAACTCACAACCCCAGTACAAACCGAGAGTGTAGAATCGGCTATTGAAGCGTCATTAATAGAGAGTTTTTGGTTATTTATGCGGTCATCGTAAATCGCTTGGATCGCGGATTGCGGTCTCGCCAAAGGATTTGGGATTTCGGTTAGATTGACACTGTTGTAACCCCAAGCCTGAGAGACGAAAAGACCGGTAGTTTTTGCAATCTTATTACCGGGGTAATTGTGAGCCACATCTGAATTTGAGTATGACCAATACCAAGCGTGACCACCCATTATTAGCCCACCTCCTGCAAGCATGAAATTGATTAAATTCAGATTATCTTGGTCGTCGTGCCCGTTCCAAAATTCATCCAATAGACAGTCTATTCCAGTAAGGTCCGCGGGTGTTACTGAGAGATGTACTGTGTGTCCTTCGGCTTGTAACTCGTCTTCGAAGTCTTCGAATCCTGCTCCATAGGCGAGACCTACGTTCGCGTTCTCACCACAAACCCACTCAACAGCACGTAGTGAGAATTCTGTCTCTTCGACTCCCGCGCCATCCACCCAACTTTCGTGACCATATCCTAGCATCTTGCCTCTACCAACATGACTCGCAGAGATAACTGGGATACTATCTGTATAGCCACCTTCAGCAAATCCAACGGGAAAAGACCACTCTCCAATTGGTAGAATTGGAGATGGCCAGCCACCCCAATTGGTTTGCCCCATTCCGCGTAACAATTCCTCTTGATCCGCCCTCAAATCATGAACCACAATCCAAAGATTAAGACCCACTGACCCTCCAGAATTATTTGCCCAAACGGTATACTCTATCCAATTAGTATTGTGTGTTGGCGTGCCAAAGATACTGCCATTATCAAGAAGATTGAGGCCGTCTGGAAGTTGTGGTTCGATTTCCCAAGATTCGATTTCCGGACCATCGTTATTTGCTTGAATAAAGATACTCTGATTAGATTCTAGAATATACTCATTATTTTCCCATGATATCAGGTCAGGAGCCATGCTGGTAACTTTGATTTTGAAAATAGTAGATGTTGATCCTCCGGTATTGTTCGCCCAGATTGTCCAAGATTCCCAAGATGATTGTACTTCACTGGCGACTCCGGAAATTGTACCATTAGCTGAATTGAATTGGAATCCTGAAGGTAGGCTAGGGGATATTTGCCATGAATCGGGTGTCCCTCCAGAATATGACGGTGTAATAGAAATCTGTTCTCCAATTCTTAAATCATGTTCCCAAGGATTGTATAACAAGTTTGACACAGGCATATCGGCAACACTGATTAGAACATCAACGGAAATCGAACCACCTGAGTTAGAAGCCGTAATCCTATGCATGGTTAGGGTCTGAACCTCTGTTGGCGAGCCACGAATTGAACCATCAATTTGCATTAAATTGAGTCCCTCAGGGAATGGCGGCTCTACAGACCATGAGACGATTTCTCCGCCCGTAGTAGAAGGGATTACCTGTACCTCATCACCTATACTAAGTTGCAAATTGTTACTTCCATACCCTAACCCCATTGGAGTTTCGTGGAGAATGATTATTCGTATTGTAGTTTCAATTGAACCTGCCATATTTGCGGCGCTTATTGTATGGTTAGAATCACCCAATTGATTAGAGGTTCCAGAAATTGAGCCGTCGGCAAATAGTGAAATTCCATTAGGTAATTGTGGGTATACCGTCCAATCCTCGGGCGTTCCTCCCTCGTGAATTGGAGCGGAAATTCCACAAGGTTTGCCTAACTCACAAGCAAGTGTTTGTTCTAGGTAACTGATTGCAGTAGGTGAATTCACAATTACCTCTAGGTCAATCCATGCATTCGTTGAACCTACTGCATTTGACCCGATAATTGTGTATCTAATTGATTCACTTACTTCTTCGGAGGTGCCTGAAATCACTCCACTATCTCTGTCGAATATGATCCCTAAGGGAAGGCTCGGATTTATTATCCAAAATTGAGGGCCATCCCCTGTAAATGAAGGCGTTAATGATTGCATTTCTTCTCCAATTGTTAAAGATACCATACTCAAACCATAAGACAGATTTTCTGGCTTTTGCATTTGACGACATTCGGATCCTGTGAAGATTTGATCTGGTCTACAATCATCTTCCGTTATCTGTTCCTCAATACAATCTGGATGATTTGGTTGCACTTCACAATCAATGGTCTCGGGCTCCACGGATGAATCTCCGAACAGACCCAAACAGCCTGATGATAGCATCAGCATTGTGAGGAGGACGGACGTGGCGGCCTTTGTCCTCATATGTCCGACCACCTATGGTGGTCGTGATAAATACTAACCAATCGATGTTACCATTACATTTCAGGATAAGCAGGGCCTTCCTGAATTGCATATTTCACTGTTTGGAATTCGGATTTGAATTGAGCGATATCGGATTTGATACGTTCTGGATTTTCTTCTGATAACAGTGACCTGGCAAAGAATTTTGCAACATCTATCATTTCATTGGCACCCATTCCAATTCGAGTTAACTCGGGTGTACCAAGCCTCAAACCACTAGGGCCAGACATTGCCTTAGTGTCGCCAGGAAGCATGTTCATATTGGTAATAATTCCACAATCTTCTAGCCTTTGGGCGGCTCTCTTTCCAGCGCCTGAATCAGGTCCTCCATGACGGGTTAATATTTGGTGACTCGCAGTAAAATTTCGTTCTTCAGCGATCACATCAAAACCCTCCTCAGCTAAAGCAGAACCCAATGCTCTTGCGTTGACTACTATATCTCGAGCGTACTGTTTGCCATGAGCTTCAAACTCTGCCATTGCCACAACTTTACCTGCTACATGGTGAAGATGGTATGATGAACAGACCCCTGGAAATATCGCATTGTTGAGCTTCTTTTGCAATGATTCCTCCTCTGAATCACTTAGTAGAAAACCCCCTTGAGGGCCTGGGAAAGTCTTGTGGCTTGAACCTGTCATGACATCGGCGCCTTCTCGAAGTGGATCTTGAAATTCCCCGCCTGCGATTAGCCCCAAGACATGGGCTCCATCATACATCACACGAGCTCCTACCTCGTGAGCTACATCGGCTAATTCTTGTAACTGAATAGGGAACAGAATAACTGATTGGCCGAACAAACATAGTTCCGGTTGCTCACTACGAATTATCGCTGAAGCCGCGTCTACGTCAGGTTCCATCCTTTCCTCATCCCATGGATAGGTGACAAGATTGAGACCTCTCATACCCACAGCACCCATAGGGTGGTGTGATATGTGGCCCCCATCTGCAGTCGAAACTGCCGTAATTGTATCACCAGGTTTCGTCAAGGCCTTGAGGGCCCCCATGTTAGAAACCGTTCCAGAAGTTGATTGAATATTTGCGAATTGGCAATTAAAAACCCGTTTTGCAGAGTCTATTCCGATGCTTTCGATAGTATCAAAATCGTCGCATCCCTGATAATATCGCTTACCTGGTAGACCCTCTGCATAGCGACCATGAAGGTCTCCTTGAATGGCTTCCGCAACCAAAGGAGAAAGTATATTTTCGCTAGCAATCATAGGAATGGAATTGCGATAATGGCGACCGGAAGACGCACTAGCTTGCATTACCGCATCTACCTGCTCTCTAGGATTCATATCCAATCCTTGAACGCTCGGTCAAAGAGTATGACGGTCTAGGTCGCTCTATATTACAAGAATTCACAGTAGTCATTTATTTCAATCCCAGCCACACTCCGGAACACATGACCAGTACCCCTAAGCCACTCGTACTATTGATTGCCCTACTCATGGTTTCATGGGTTCCAAATGTAATGGCAACAGATTCTGATGGAGATGGAGTGAATGATTCTGCTGATGACTTCCCTAATGACCCATGTGCAGATACCGATACCGACGGAGATGGAATGCCAGATACAATCAGCTGCCCTGGCAGTTCGGGAACAGTAGCCTATACATCATTTGAAGATCCATTTACTAACGGTTCAAAGTATTTCGACACAGGAGACGGACTGTCGGATTACTTCCTTTGGAATAATGTCGATGAGCCTCATGTGGCACACAATCAGACAACTGGAAACGAAATGGGTTTCACCATGTTTTACACATCTACAGGGAGTGTAGGGCTTACCGATGGTGACTACTTTGGAACTGCAAACTACGCAGGCACAGTAGGAAATTACACCGATGGTACTCAAGGATACCAGATGGGTGATGTAGATGGAATTAGCACGCTAACTCTTGACGATGTTACCGCCGATTTTGTTACTTTCGATATTTTTGTCCAAGGTGGATCGGGCAATAGTTACGAAGCCGCAGACAACTTAATTATCAGATTCGTTGGAAGTTCGTCGACAGTTGAACTGCTAAATGTCTCCGGCGCAACTGGTTCCAGCAATAACGGCGGTTTTATCTCTTACATGGGAATATGGACTAGTTTTAGTTCAAACATTAGCTCTCTTGGGCAAGGTAATTTAGAATTTGAATTAAATTGTAATTCACAATCGGAATCAGTATATTTCGATAATGTGACATTCACAAGTGCTAATTCAGGAAGCGGAACCACTACCACATTGATAGAAGATGATGATGATGATAATGATGGCTACCTAGATGTCAACGATGCATTCCCTCTCGATGCCAGTGAATGGGCGGATAATGATGGAGACGGAATTGGAGATAACGCGGATGCTGATGACGATAACGACGGAGTCGATGATTCCGCCGATGATTTCCCATTAGATCCAAACGAAGATACGGACACTGATGGAGATGGAATCGGCAATAATGCAGATGATGATGATGATGGAGATTCTTACAGTGATTCGTTAGAGAATGATTGTGGATCAGACCCGGTTGATGCGACGAGTATTCCAGCCGACACAGATAGTGATGGAACATGTGATGGATTAGATTCAGACGATGATGGAGATGGAATTGATGACTCCAATGATGCATTCCCTCTAGATCCGAATGAAGATACTGATACCGATGGTGATGGGGTCGGAAATAATGCAGATACTGACGATGATGGTGACGGTGTAGACGATTCTGCAGACGCTTTTCCATTAGACGCTAATGAGGACACAGATACGGATGGAGATGGCCAAGGCGATAATTCAGACAACGATGATGACGGAGATGGGCATCTTGACCAATACGAACAAGATTGTGGATCCGACCCGCTCGACGTAAATGATGTCCCTGTAGATTCTGATGGAGACGGAACATGTGATGCATTAGATGTTGATGATGATGGAGATGGGGTTATCAATTCCGAGGATGCATTCCCACTCGACCCTTACGAATGGAATGATACTGACGGAGATGGAATTGGAGGAAATGCTGACCTAGATGATGATGGTGACGGTTACAGTGACAGTGTCGAAAATCAATGTGGTAGCGATCAATGGGATTGGATGTCCGTTCCTTCAGATACTGATAACGATGGCACCTGTAATTCTTTAGATGAAGATGACGATGGTGATGGAGTCAATGATGTTGATGATATGTGCTCCAATACTCTACCAGAGGATTACAACAATATCTACGCTAATGGATGTGCACCCTCTCAAACCGACACTGACTCAGATGGAATAACCAATGATGAAGATACAGATGACGATGATGATGATTGGAGCGATGACGACGAAATAACATGTGGAAGCAACCCTCTGAGTGAGACCTCTGCTCCAGATGATTATGATGAAGACATGATATGTGATTCCATGGATTTGGATGCTGACGCTGACGGAGTCGGAAATGAGGAGGATTTTGACCCACTAGACGTATGCGTATCCACAGATACAGACGGTGATGGGCTCCCTGATGACTACACGGGAATAGACATACTTGGTCAACCTGAAGACGATTGTTCATCCAAGACTAATTACATTGTAGACGACGACGATGACGGTGATGGATACACTGACCAATATGAGTTAGATTGTGGCTCGGATTCTTTGGACACCACTTCAATCCCAAGTGACATGGATAATGATGGTACATGCGATACTCTAGACAGTGACAAAGATGGCGATGGTATAGATAACTCGGTTGATGCATTCCCGAATGACTCAAGTGAATCTTTGGATACTGATAGCGATGGCGAGGGTGATAATTCAGACAATGATGATGATGGAGACGGTTGGCCTGACTACATAGAGGATAATTGTGGTTCAGATTCAATGGATTCAACATTGGTACCAGACGACCTTGATGATGATGGAATGTGTGATAATCAAGACCCAGATGATGATGGAGATGGATTCGGAGACGATATCGACGTATTCCCAGATAATCCTAATGAGTGGTTGGACACAGACATCGATGGCCTAGGAGACAACGAAGATAACGACGACGATGGAGATGGTTGGTTGGATACTAGCGAAGACTCCTGTGGTAGTGACTCGATGGATTCAACATCAGTACCAAACGATATCGATGGAGACGAGATTTGTGATGAGTTAGATTCCGACAATACAGATGGTCCAGAATACGTTTCAGATGACAACAACACACCTGGATTTGGATTAGTTTTGGCAACCTTAGCAATGCTAGGTGCAGCGATGATTGTCGGACGCAGGCGACAGTGAAGGCCAAAAGGCGATGATTACGCCGTGCTGCAATGACTTCTCGACGTAAGGTATCATTGGTATTGATTCTACTACTTGTTTTAGCCGTGCCACAAGATGCATTTGGGTACTCAGGTGGAATAACTGGACAAGCATCTAATGGGTGTGCCTGCCATGGTGGTGGAGCAAACCAAGTAACTCCTAGTTTGTCTGGGTTGCCGGCTGATGGGTATGTTGCAAGTAGTACCTATGGATTGACCATAGGGGGAACTGGTGGACCATCAGGGAGTGATGGAGGGTTCAACCTAGATGTAGATTCAGGTGGCTTTAGCAACCCTGGTTCTAACGCCCAGATTTCGAATGGTGAAGTCACCCATAGTAATTCAAACGCACGAACATGGACTGTAGATTGGACCGCTCCTTCATCCGGCTCAGGTAATATCACATTCGATTTGTCTGTAAATTTTGTAAACGGTAATGGAAATACCGGAGGCGATGGATATGGCACAGATTCTTGGAGCCTCGCAGAAGAGGCATCGGATTCTGACGGAGATGGTTGGAGTGATGCTGACGAAGGGGCATGTGGTACAGATGCCAATGACAGCTCTAGCGTACCCACTGACACTGATAGTGATGGCATCTGTGATCCAGTAGACACTGATGATGACGACGATGGTTGGAGCGATAGTGCCGAACAGGCATGTGGTTCTAATCCAAATAATGCCAGCTCAATTCCAGATGATAGTGATAGCGATGGCACCTGTGATTCAATGGATACCGATGACGATAATGACGGTTGGAGTGACTCGGATGAAGATGACTGTGGCAGTAATTCTACCGATTCCAGTTCCACCCCAACCGATACCGATTCGGATGGAATATGCGACCCATTAGACCTCGATGATGATAATGATGGGTGGAATGATATTGACGAATTAAATTGCAACACAGACCCGACCAATTCTAGTTCCACACCAATCGATACCGACGGTGACGGTGCGTGCAATTACTTGGACGATGATGACGATGGAGATGGTTGGCAGGATTCTGATGAAGTAGCCTGTGGAACTGACTCTATCGACTCTACATCATACCCCGTTGACACTGATTCTGATGGCACCTGTAATTCTTTAGATACAGACGATGATAATGATGGATGGTCAGATATTAACGAGATTCTTTGTGGAACAAATACCACCAATTTCGAGAGTTATCCGACTGATACAGATTCAGACGGAATTTGTGATGTTGAAGATTTGGATGATGATGGAGACGGATACAACGACACCGTCGATGACTTCCCACTAGACTCTACAGAATGGATAGATACGGATAATGATGGTTTAGGAGATAATTCTGATTTTGATGATGACGGAGATGGTTGGGATGACGAGGTGGAGAATTATTGTCTAACCGATTCCCTGAATAGTTCTGAGTATCCCACAGATACGGACGGAGATGGGAATTGTAACTCGCAGGACGATGACGACGATGGAGACGGGGTCTTAGATGTCAATGACCTGTTTCCATTGAACGCTACAGAATTTTCTGATTCCGACATGGATGGCGTTGGAGATAATGCAGATCTAGATGACGATAATGATGGATGGATGGACTCAGATGAAGTGGTTTGTGGCACAGACCCTAGAGATAGTTTAGTTTTGCCAGATGATTTTGATAGTGACATGATTTGTGATATAGTCGATGATGATGATGATAATGACGGATTCACAGATGATAATGATGTATTCCCGATGAATGCTGCGGAATGGTTCGATACTGACTTGGATAGTCTTGGGGATAACGAAGATGATGATGATGACGGCGATGGATGGACAGACCAAGATGAGGCAAATTGCTCAACAGATTCTCTTGATGAAAAGTCTACCCCGATTGATTCTGATTCTGATTCTGAATGTAACTACTTGGATTCTGACGATGACGGAGACGGAGTGGAGGATGTGAATGACGTATTTCCGCTAGATCCATTTGAATCTAGCGACATAGACGGTGACGGGACCGGAGACAATTCCGACAACGATAGAGATGGCGATGGGGTAGATAATCAACAAGATTCATTTCCTGATAATCCACTTGAAACCACTGACACCGATAGCGATGGAATTGGAGATAATTCCGATGATGATGACGATGACGATGGCTGGAGTGACGAGTATGAAATTTCGACTGGTTATGACCCTCTAGATACTTCATCTTCACCAATTGATACAGATGCTGACGGGGTAACCGACAATTCTGATACAGACGATGATAATGATGGATACTCAGATGATGAGGAATCAGCCTGCGCCTCCGATCCATTAGACATTGATTCTGTACCATCAAATTTCGATGGAGATAGTAAGTGTGACGAATTAGACGATGACGATGACAATGATGGTGTCGCCGATGTATTCGACGATTTCCAATTCGATTCATTAGAGCACAAAGACACCGATGGAGATGGTGAAGGTGATAATTCGGACTTCGACGACGATAACGATGGATGGTCAGACTATGCAGAACAACAATGCTTGACAATTTCCACCGATGCTAATAGTGTTCCAGAGGATTCTGATGAAGATGGAATTTGTGACCGTAATGAAGAGGAGGATAGTGGATTATTGCCCGGATTTGGGCTCTTGACTGCAATTTCCATGCTTAGCCTTGCGGCTTTCGCACGAAGGGATTGAGTGGCGCCGACAGCAGGACTCGAACCTGCGACCTGTGGATTAACAGTCCACCGCTCCACCAACTAAGCTATGTCGGCCCAGCCTGCGGCTGGAACATTCATTCATCAATCAATCGCTAGTGAAGTTAGAAGAAATTGGATGTGTATTTACTCCCATTCGATGGTACCTGGTGGTTTATGGGTGATATCATAGACTACTCTATTCACCTGTCCCTTCAACGAATTAGTAATCTCGGTGCTGATTCCCGCAAGCACGTCATGTGGTATTGGAGAGTAACGTGCAGACATACCATCGAGACTTGTTACTGCGCGTACAACTACTGTTTCTCCATGTACCCGGGCATCACCATGAACACCGACGGAACGAACAGGTAGTAAAGCGGCAAAATATTGCCATGGAAGGTCACATTTTCCTTCAGCCGCTGCCTCAAGTAATCGAGTCTCAACAATATGACAGGCTTCCCGGCAGGCCTCAACACGAGATTGGGTTAAGTCTCCAAGTACTCTAACCGCCAATCCAGGACCTGGAAATGGTTGCCTTTCACTTGACTTGATACCAAGTTCTCTAGCGATTTGACGAATCTCATCTTTGTAAAATTCTCGCAGTGGTTCAACAATTTTCAAATCAACATCTTCAGGTAACCCTCCTACATTGTGGTGACTCTTGATGACGTCCCGCTCACCACCACCTGACTCAATCCAATCTGGAGCAATAGTTCCCTGAATCAGAAATTTTGCCCCACAGTTGCTTTGTTCTTCCTCGAACACGCGAATGAATTGTTCACCGATGACCTTACGCTTTTCTTCAGGATCTGTAACTCCTTCTAGGTTGGTAAAGAAGCGATCGGAAGCATCGACGACCTGTAAATCAATGCCCATTTCCTTGAACATCTCACGAACTTCTTCGGTCTCTCCTTTACGCATAAATCCAGTATCGACATAGACACAATGCAGAAGGCTTCCCACAGCACGGTGGGCCAAGACCGCTGCAACCGTGCTGTCAATACCTCCTGAACAGGCAATGATTGCAGTGTCATTAATTTGCGAATCCAGCGCTTCGATAGCCTCATCGACTAGCATCTGGGTGTTCATCAATGGCTTCACCCCTGAATCGACTCATCATCTGAAATGACTTTTGCAGTCATAGCCGACCTGTAATCAGCATAGGCTGCGGCTAGAGGGCCATTAGAAGTAGCAAGAATTTGTACAGCCAACGCACCTGCATTATCTCCACGGTCAACACCTACAGTTGCTACAGGCATTCCCGGTGGCATTTGAACGATAGATAGGAGCGAGTCAAGAGGCACCTTACCGCCAACAGGAACGCCGATTACTGGCTTATTGGTCATGGAGGCGATAACTCCAGGAAGGGCAGCCGCAACACCAGCCATTCCAATGAAAACCTGACAGCCATCGGCCTCTGCTTTCTGAATTATTCCTTCCAAATATTTGGGAGCTCGATGGGCCGAGGCAACTCTAATTTGGTAGCTGACATCGAACTTTTCCAGCACCCCTCTACATTTCTCAGCAATTGGCATATCAGACTTGGAGCCGAGAACAACACATATGTCCATGCCACAACGCATAACAGTCGGTTAAAATGCCTGCCGAAAGCAACGACTGCAAATCTATGTCTCAGTTGGTGCAAGAAACCTCTCTGACCATGCCTCTCCAGCAATCATCAAAGGTGGTGAAAATAGAAGAGACTCAAATCGAGAGTCGGAAATAAATGTGTCCGAAAATGCGTCATGTATCGTTCCTACACGGTGCATTAGAGTGAAGGCCACAAAATTCGAATCTCCTCGAGTTACTCCGATTAAATTAGCTACATATTCAGGTAGGGGCCCTTCCCATTGCGCGAGTGTCCCGATTCTGAAATTATTTGAAACAA
This sequence comes from Marine Group II euryarchaeote MED-G37, assembly GCA_002457555.1. GTDB lineage: Archaea > Thermoplasmatota > Poseidoniia > Poseidoniales > Thalassarchaeaceae > MGIIb-O1. Next base: position 37,980 of record NTJQ01000003.1, on the reverse strand, counting down.
CTATCCAACCCTCAGTTAGCACATCTTTTGAATAGTCTTCTGGATTGATTGGAAGAAGCCAACGAGCAGAGTTCTGACCGGCCACTAAAATGATATTCTGTATGGTCCGATATTGGGCAAGGGCAAAAAGCAGAAATGAAAGCCAACCCAAGCGGCTATCGATGACGATATGTAATGAGAAAATTATTGCAGCAGGAAGGATTAGTGCAATGTCAAAAGGATAGAATTTTTCCAAAAAGCCCTCAACTGGAATTGGTAAACCCTCTTGCAATCTACGAAAACCGGTTAACAATAGAAACCAGCTAACTGAGAACAATGAGATTGCTACCAATTGGTCATCGGGAGTGCGATCTGGAAATGCTAGAGGTAAGACAGAAGCGATTAAGAAAAACGGAGCCCATGCTGTTGTATACAGTATTCTTGGACCTAAAGGATTCAATCTCTGTCTCATCCAACCTCTAGTAACTTCTGAAGTTGAGGCTAATTCCCAATTTCCGCCGGGATTTTCTTCTCCTGCCAGATTCGCAGGCGTGGATTCGCTGGCAGGATACCAACGAGATTCGCCCCTTAACCAGTCTGAGTCGCGAGCGGCCTGCACGACTATCCCGTCGGGTTGCTCATATTTGGTTCGCACAGATTGATATCAGTCCAGGATATCAATCATCGAACTCTTTGCGCAATACTAGGGTTCTGGCTGCTAGTACCTCATCTACGCGCCTAACATCTGTGGTGTGTGGAGCTGTTTGAACCACTTCTGGGTCCTCTGAAAGAATTGTCAGGAAATCCTCGGCAAATTTATCCAATACTTCTCGACTTTCGGTTTCGGTTGGTTCTATCATCAAACATTCTGGCACAATCATTGGGAAGTAAAGTGTTGGAGACATGTACCCATAGTCGAGTAGTCGTTTTGCAATGTCCTTTCCGGTAACTCCAGTAGTTTCCTTTAGTGGCATCATGCTCAAAGTAAATTCGTGCTTTACCACCTCTGAGGGTGCCCCATCAACCGGCATTGAGTGAATGGAATTCTGATGTTCTTGGTTTGGGTTCATGATTTGATGCCGGAGATAATTAGCATTCAGAACAGCGTGCTCACTCATCAATTCCAATTCTCTACCATAGCGGCGATAGTATGCCCATGCTCGAACAACCGCGCCGGAATTCCCGTGCCACTGCTGTACCTTACCGATAGAATTGGTTGGGGATCGCCAAAAGTAGCGGTAACCATCTCCGGTAGCTCCCCCATCTTCTGTCTCTTCTCTATCTGCAATTGGGGATGGAAGGAAATCAGCTAGATGGGCCTTGACTCCGATCGGACCGCTTCCTGGACCCCCACCTCCGTGAGGCTGGCTGAAGGTCTTGTGAAGATTGTAATGTACTGCATCGAATCCCATTCTACCGGGGTCAGTCTTGCCTAGAATTGCATTGAAATTAGCACCATCATAGTACATTTGTCCACCAGCCGAGTGGACTATCTCTGCCGCCTCGGCGATATCTGGCTCAAAGACCCCCAGTGTACTTGGATTGGTAATCATCATCGCGGCTGTATCTTCTCCAACTGCCGCTCTTAGTGCACTTAAGTCTAAGCGGCCGTCTTCGCCACTTGGAATCTCAACTATTTCGTAACCACACATCGCTGCCGATGCGGGGTTTGTACCATGAGCGGAATCAGGCACAATCACCTTGTCTCGTTGGATATCTCCATTTTGACGATGATATTCTTGAATACATCGAATCGCTGTAAACTCACCTTGCGCCCCGGCAACTGGTTGTAGGGTGACTTGGTCCATTCCGGCACAAATTTCCAACATTTCTTGCATCTCATAGAAAATCGACAGTAACCCTTGGATCTGATGTTCGGGTTGTAAGGGATGTATCCGATCGATTCCAGGCAGTTGAACAATCCTCTCGTTGATTCTTGGATTGTGCTTCATTGTACATGATCCTAATGGATAAAATCCATTGTCTATTCCAAAATTTCGTTGTGACAACCATGTATAATGACGGACTAATTCTGGCTCACTGGCTCGAGGCCATCGAGGAAGTGTACTGCGGCGTAAAGAGCTCGGAACAGCGTTTATCGCCCCCTCCTTCATTGGTTCCGGTTGCGACCAGCCGGATCCCTTCGCTCCGTTAAACTCGAAGATATCACTCATGCTGACTCCTCCTCAACCCAAGCCGTAAGAGCCGAAACTAGGGCCTCAATATCCGATTGTGTAGTGCGCTCGTCGCAGCCGATAAGCAAGCACGAAGACATTGAATCCCACCATTCGCCCATAGGAAATCCCCCAAGGACTCCAGCCGCATCCATGTGAGCAACTGCATCAGCAGCATTACCAGGTAGTTTTACAGCGAACTCGCGGAAATTAGGTGTGTTTGGGTCTACTAATTCCACTCCAGAAATTCCGCTTATGGCTTGCTTGGTGACTTCTGTTGTCGCCGCAACACGAAGAGCTAATTTCTCCAAACCCTCTGGTCCAAGCAATGCCATATGCATTGCTCCCATCAAAGCGATGAGGGTTTCATTTGAACAAATATTCGACGTTGCTCGGTGGCGGCGAATATGTTGCTCGCGAGTAGACAGAGTTAGAGTGAAAGCATCCTTTCCATCTTCGTCTAGGGTTTTCCCAACAATTCTTCCTGGCATTAGCCGAAGATATTCCTTCTTACAGGCAAATAGTCCGTATATTGGACCTCCTGCAGTAGGACCGATACCGAATGGCTGGCCTTCGCCGACTACGATATCGGCGCCATAATTTCCAGGCGCCTCCACTATACCAAGAGAGACTGCGTCAACACCGACGATTAGAGCAGTATTTTCACCGATTATTTCCTTCATCTGAGTGATTCCTTCGTCGAGTTCCCCAAAGGCGTTCGGTTGTTCGACGTAAACCGCACAAGCACCTACTGCCGCTGAGGCGGCTTCTAGGTTTACCATACCATCAGAATTATGTTCAAGGGTACGCAATTCTATACCAACGCCTTGGGTGTAATTCTCTATCACAGACAATCGATGAGGTGGTACAAATTGTGAAACGTATACAACTCCTTTCTGAGTCGCTTTGCGTCCTTTTACCCTTACAGCAGTAGTTATGGCTTCTGCAGCAGCTGTGCTAGCATCATACATCGAGACATTTGATACGGGCAATCCTACTAATTCAGATACCATCGTTTGGAATTCCCACATAGCCTGTAGCATCCCTTGACTGACCTCAGGCTGGTAAGGAGTGTAGGAGGTGAGGAACTCTCCCCGAGTTGCAAGCATCGGCACCATGGTTGGAACAAAGTTTCGAGCCAAACCTGCAGAAAGGAAAGAAGGTCTGGAGTCAAGGTCTATGTTGGCTCCTAGCAAATGTTGTGCATCAGCCCAAATTTCCTCTTCTGATTGTGGCCCTCGGAGAGGTAGTGGGTCCATTCTACGGACTTCTTCTGGTATGTCCGAAAATAGGTCATCAATCGACTTGAGACCCATGGAATCAAGCATCTCTTGCTCTCTACCTAAATTTGGTAATTGGTCCATCAGCGCGCACCTCTAGCCCTCGGGCGGTCTGTCTGAATTGCGGGTGGTGCTTCAATGATTGCTTCAACAAATCAAACACTACTTACCGACACACTCTTAGGTTATAGAAGAAGGTCGGGTATTGGTGATACTATGAAGGTCGCTGTTAGCGCACCCGACCACTTCGTTGCTCCATATATATTGGAGATGCTTGGAGACGCGGCTGTTGAGATTCCACCGGAGGCTATGGAAGACTCAATGACTCTGGATGCATTGCTTACATCCTGCACTGCAATCGTTCACATTAATTCCAAACCAACAGACTCTGCTTTTGGCAGAGATGACCGAGAAACTTTACTTAGGATGCGTGAGCAATCAAGGCCAATTCTAGATGCTGTAGATCGCCATGGTGAATTGCACCTAATCATCGTTGGAACTCTCAGAGTGCACCCTCAGTGGAAGCCCGATGAGCCGTACTACGGATATGATTCTACACTCTCTCCGAGAGATACTGCAGCTGAAGGCCAATTATGGATGGAAGAAATGGCACTAGAGAGAGCCCAAGCCGAGAGACCGGTTAGCATTATTCGGGCTTCAAACGTACAAGGTGTTCTTCTCGATGGTTCAGAAGGCAATGGATTACTACATCAATGGGCAATGGAATGTATGATGGGCTGGGTAAACATCCCTGGAGATGGCTCAGATGTGAAAGATTTCGTTCATGTACAAGACCTAGTCTCGGTAATCGGTGCTGTGTTAGAGAATCCTCCGCCTACTCGCGAGAGCATCTCCGTTGGTTCCGGCAAGGCAATCAGTATGGCTGAGGTTGCTGCGATTTACAATCAAAAGACTGGGTGTGAATCAGAATATGGCCAGGATGATTCACAAGAAGTGTTCGGCATTGTAGACGCTAGAGACCTAGAGATGCGGTTAGGCTTCGCACCTCAAATCAGTCTAGAAGAGATGCTAGAGGAAGCTTTCGAATTCGCAGGTCATTGAGCGTATAATTCCAGTCTCTTTCTTATTCCGTTCCACTTGTGGAGTGAGAGAGCGAAGTCAGAATTATGGTTTGGTATTATAGAAGAAATGTCTGCTGATGCCTTTAGGTGAACTTCAACTTCTCCAACTCCATCTATGCTACCAATTATTGTCTGACCACCTCGATATTCATCGTCGATTCCAATTGAGAAGGTTCTCTCAAGTTTGTCTACTCGGACTGATGCGTGAGCGATTTTACCGCTTGCCGACTCGATGATTTCGACTTGGTCGTTTAGATATCGTGATTGATTCAATGCTGTGGAAATAGCAAGCAAGTCTAGACTGCTTGATTCGATTGTAGCCTCTGGGTCAGTATCCGTTAAAGCCTCAATAGAGGATATTGCATCTGGTACCGACTCATATGTAGGAGATGCAGTATCCAGTACTACTTCGGCAGCATGGTCTACAACGGTATTAACTACCGCATCTAGGATTGCCTCTTCCGGGGTTTGTGTATCCAATCCAGCCTGGGCAGCCACAGTTGCAGCACCTATACCTACTGCGCTAGCAACAGCAGCGGCCTTTGCTACATCCTCCGGAGGAGGTAAATTCCTCAACATTTTTGTAAGGATTGAATCGGCATTATTTGACCACATTCTCCTCGCGGGTGCTTGGAATAAGAATGGCAAATCACTTATTTTATCTTCAGCCATTTCGTCCGCTGCTGCTCTAGCCTCATCTAGGCTTTGGTTTGGATTGGAAAGTAAGTTTTCTAGATCGTTATTGAATTCAGGTCCAAAATCTGACATCATCTTATCCACGGGGTCAAATCCATCTTCGGAAGTAAATTCTAGATTGGCTTGCGAAGACTCCATTGGAATTGGGCTTATTTCTTCCACTTGAGCCAAATCAACGCTGAACTCAACATAAGCTAGTTCATCGCCGGAACCATCATTCATTCTGATTGTCCAATCGCCCTCCCCTGGGTTTTCGAAAATATGAGTTCCAATCGATTGCCCCTCCATATCAAAATACGAAACCCGATTGTATCTATTTACCGTAGAATCGCCATGCTCTATATCGGCAGGAACAACTCCTAGCCATGAATCAGGACCTAATGTAGGTCCAGTGAAATTAACTAAGATTGATTCGTTTGACTTGTATCTTCCTTTTTCCAATTCAATTCGAATATCTGTTGTGTCTTCATTTTCCGCTTCTTCGGCGTTAGGAGTTAATCGTTCGCCAACTGCAGTAATCGTGAGCATACCAACGCCAACCCACCTTCTGGCGCCTAAGGGGAGACCTCCAGAGGACGGGGGTCTGGTCCATCCACCATCATAGTGATCCTTACTACCATCTGTTCGACGTTTGTGCAAGCTCCAAGACTTAGCGCCACCCGCTGACATATTGTAGAAGTAAAGTGTATGACCAGAGGGCTTTGAAAAACTTGGTTGCCCATTAATATCCTCTCCACGAATATAACTGCCATTGTATTCTGGAATGGTGTGTCCTTGAATAGTAATTTCATTGAATTCTCCGGAGACAGTTCCAGCCTGTCCACCACCTGCCAAGGCTAGAAGTTCAGCGAGATCGAGTACGTTATCACCGTCACTATCGAGAGCGGAGAAAACGGCTCTAATTATTGCATCAGGAGCATTTTGACCTGTTATTGACGTTATTGCCTGCTTAAATTCTTGAGCATCTAAACTTCCATCATTGTTAACATCGAATTTAGAGAAAATTGCCTCAGCACTAATCCCTTTTTCCTGAATAATCTCTTGCAACTTCTTAAGTGCGACCGCTTCAAATCTTGCACTCATATGTCCACCCAATTATCCGCTGACCAATAGTGGTCATGAGTATTACGCCGGCGCAGAGGTAAATTCTCTGCCTGAATCCTATTTAATTCAAACGAAAGGGGGGCGTACTATTTCTGCCCTTACTCGCCTTCTTGGGCTGGCTTGGATCCAAACCTCTGAACCAATTTCGACATTCTCAAGATAGGCCATAGCAATTCCCGTTCTTGATAGAGAAGGAGAAGGACAGCCACTAGTTACATATCCCAGTATTGCAGATTCGTCGTCATCAGACAATTTAACGGCGTGCCCTAATCGAGGCGCAGGACCTCTATCAAGACATCGAAGACCATGCCACTTTACTCCCGAGTCTAGTGATGACAGAACACGACTACGGCCAACAAATTCGTGATCGATATCTAGGCCAAAGGGGACTGCTGTCTCGACTGTGTCGCGAGTAAGGAATTCAGAGGGTAACGATTCATCGGGTTGTATTCCTAAACCCGGCCAGAGGAAGTCTTGGCCTGATAATAAGTAGCCTTTCTCAAGCCTAAGAGTATCTCTAGCACCCAGACCGACAGGCACCAAACCGTGAGGGTGACCAGACTTGAGGAGTAGATTCCACAGTAAGCCTGCCTGTTCGTTCGGAACAAAAATTTCAGCACCACTCTCACCAGTGTAACCTGTGCCTTGAATCCAACCGGTAATTCCAGAATCATTGGAAGCAATTTCCTGACACTTGAATCGTCCAATACTATTTTCATTGCCCAATGCTGCAGTAAGAATTTTTGCCGAATTCGGGCCTTGGAGAGCAATTATACTCGTCTCATCTGATAGGTCCTCTACAGTTACCGAGCCATCTTTAGGTAGCAATTCACTGAACCAATCCCACATAGTTGAAACCATAGAAGCATTTGGCACCCCTAATACACAATCATCTGATTTTATCGCAAAAATCATGTCATCAATAATTTGCCCATCATGGTCAAGGAAATGGGTGTAGCCACAGCGGCCTGAAGCAAAGGAAGAAACTCTCTGGGTTGATATACTCTCGAGCCACTGTCTGACTTTTTCGCCACTGAAGGAGAACAAGCCCATGTGTGAAACGTCAAACATTCCTGCTGAAGATCTGCAAGCAAGATGTTCCTCTTGGATTGAGGAATACCATATTGGCAATTCAAATCCGTGGAAATCAACCATCTTCGCTTCTGACTCTAGATGGCAATCATACAACGCTGTACGCTCAGGTGGAGTATCTGACACAACCCGTTGCGGAAGCGATAGGTGCAAGAATCTCTCTATTGGAACATTAGAGTGCAATACCACGATTTTAGTGAAATCCGTACAAACAGAGAGGACAAAGTTTTATATAGGATAACTCGGACTATACAACCAATAGTTACTATGAATGAACGAGTTACTAAGAGCCGACAGGCCAAGGAGAAGAGAACTATGAAGAAGACAAAAAGAAAGAAGTCGTTTGTAAGCGGTGTACGCCCTTCACAAGCTAGGAATACCGAGATTGTATCTGGTGCCTGCGAAGTTTGTGGGAGTGATGAATGGGACACGGATGTAGTGCGTGGTGAAACTAGTTGTGCTGTATGTGGATATGTTGCGGCTCAGAATATGATCGACCCTGGTGCAGAATGGGTAAATCATTCGGATGCTGCTGACCGAAGTAGAGTTGGCGCACCTACAACACTGACAATTTCGGATAAAGGGCTGTCCACTGAAATCAGTCGATCCGACTTGACTTCAGGGGCTGCAAAGCGCCACGGGATAACTGGAAAGTCTGCTCGCGACTGGCGAAGGCGTCAGCGCATAGACCAGCGTAGCAAGACCAGAGACTCACGTGCTCGCAATCTGACAACTGCTATGCAATTCATACGAGACCGTGGAGACTTAACTCCTCAGATTGAACAACAGGCCGCTTCTCTTTACCGGCACTCTGTAGAACGTGGCTTGGTAACGGGTCGTAGTATTCGTGGTGTATCTGCTGCTTGTGTTTACATCGCAGCGCGCGAAGCAAGGATTCCTCGCAAAATTGAAGAGATTGCAGAAGCATTCGATATGAGAACTGAAGTCGAACAAAAGGAGCTCAAGAGAACTATTAGGTTAGTTGCGAGAAACTTAGGTACACATCACATCACAGGGCCACAGGAGTACTTCGAAAAGTTCCATTCAGACCTACAACTACCTCCTACAGTCCTCGGTGCTGCTCGAGATATGTGGAAGAAGGTTGGAGAAGACCTATCTTGGCAAGGAAAGAAGCCTTCTGGTATTGCTGGAGTTATTCTCTATCGCGCCTCACAAGAAAGCACTTCACCCCGAACCCAAAGTGAAGTTTGCAAGGTATCAGGAATCAGTGAAGTGACTCTTCGTGGCTTACTGAAGATCCTCAATCAGCTTGCGCCTCGGATTGAAGCTTGATGGTGGACGCTGGGGGATTTGAACCCCCGGCCCCCTGGTTGCAAACCAGGTGCTCTTCCAAGCTGAGCTAAGCGCCCCGTGAGCCTGCCGACCGAGCAGGGGTTCTTGAGTTCGACCGTCGTAAAGAGAGGCTCAGTTATCGCTTCGAGGAGAAATCAATAGTGAGGCGAGCAAAATGGAAACTCCTGCTGTAATCACCACGATACCTCTGAGAAGAGAATCAGATTCTTCTGAGTTAGTAGGTGTATGAGGCTCTTGTGGGACAAGTGTATTTTGTTGGCTGTGGTCGTCTATCGAGAATACAGCATAAAACGGAGTTTGCGTGACTTGTTCGTAGAATTTTATCTCATGAATCATTGATATGTTACCTGGAAGTAAGCCATTTTCAGGTGCTAACAGGACCGTTGTAGATGTGTTACAACTCTCATCGACCTTGTGGCCTGTTTCGTTTAATTCACAGGAAGTGTACATCCAATCAGTGTAGATATCATCAATAGAATCGAAAGCCCCATCCAAATCCGCATCAATTAGGATTCTGTGGCTTGCATTTTCTCTCGAGTCATGATTACGGAAGAAAATTGAATCGGTTTCGACCAGAATGCCAGCGTCTATTGACGAAGGTGTGGCACCTTCGGACCCAAGGATAACCGTGTACTCTTTCTGATCATGAGCAGTTACAGAAGAGCTTGCTAGTAGACTCAATGTCACTACTACAAGCAACCAGCCAGTACGCTTCACGACTCTCCGTATTGCGGCAAAGACTTCAACATGACTCGGACGTTCGGGCGGATGATGGACACCGAGCGGCTCCTTATCGCGGGGGGATTAGCGGTTACCTTGCTTATTGGAGGAGTAGCGATAATGATGCTTGAAGAAGGAGATTCACTTACCTCAGATGGACCGTCTTCAATGATTGATCCGTTGATTCAATATGAGGAGGGACATGATCATCGAAATGCAAGTCAGCATGTCTTATACACCGATAATATTCAACCTGTTTCGTTCAACCCACTAACTGCACCAGGTAATGCCGAAGTACAAGTTGCTGATTCTCCCGACGGTAGAACCTATGCCTATCTTGCCGGATGGTCTGAAATGCATATTGTCGATGTTACAAATCCAGCAAATACTACTGTAACAGGAGTATACGTCGATCCAAATACACAAGTTTTGGATGTTAAATATCTTGAATACAATGGCCGAGAATACATTATTGTTCAAAATCAATTGGTAGATGCGGGTAATGCAGACCCTAATGTTGGTCAGTGGGGGGACCCTGCTCAAGTTACCGTGACTTTGGTTGATGTCACTGACAAGACCGACCCTACGTTTGTCGATGCCTGGTATGATGTTGATCACCCAAGCGGGCCTCACAACCTATACACTCACATGATTGATGGTGAATGGTACATTTTCGTGGCGAATCCAGATTACGAAGCCTGTGATGTTGGCCAGGGAGATGCCTGTGGTGGAATTACCATCGCCCATCTAAACTTCGGGCTTTGGGGTGACTTGCCTAGAATTGTAAAGGTGGGCGAAGCAGAAGTAAGTTGGGAAACTACTCTTGGAGGTTGGATCTACATTCACGATATGACTGTTCAGACTTGGCCTGGCGAGGACCAGAGTGATCCTCGCTATGGCCGCACCTACGTCTATGGAGCATACTGGGAAGCAGGTCTGAGGATCTTCGATGTTAGCGACGTACCTCACCCTCAGAATAGTCCGGAACAATACCTCTGGCATGGTTCGCTATGTCGTATGTCCGGTGGTACTCAAGCCGGCTGTACATGGAGAGCACCTGAAGTTGGGGCTTGGATGGAATTCGCCGATCTTGATGGAGACGGAGAGATGGATTGTGGTTGTACAAGCAATGAAAATGGTGGACGTGCCTCCTACATCCACTACGCCGAACCAATTGACAAGATGGTGGATGCAAGTCACTTAGGCTACCCTGCTGGAAAAATGCACATGACCTTCCTAGCCACTGAAGTACTTTCAACTGAAATCGGAACAGGCATGGGGTATTTGTTAGACACCACCGATTACGAAGTATTGAACGGAAAAGTCACTTTCATGCCGAAGTTAATCCATGGTTATGAGATTCCTTTTGCCGAGGATCATTTCATCCCATCGGGAGATGAATGGTTACTCTTCAGCCCGCACAATGCTGATCATGAAATCTTCCAAACCGGTCTGCCAAATATGCCAGACCATAGCTATGGTGGTGCATGGGATGGGCGAATATATCTCTCAAGTTACCACGCAGGATTATGGGTTGTAGACATTGAAACTCTGATGGTTTTAGGCTTAGAAGAAGGGACGAATCGTTCAGTAGCTCATATGGAAGCTACGATTGGTTATCACTTACCTCATGGCGAAGATGGAGTTCCTCTGGATAGTTCATACTACGACTTTGGATGGACTCCATTCCTATGGGCTGCTGAATACCACGACGGATACACCTATCTTTCCTGCATCACAACTGGACTATACATCGTCCAACTAGACATCGATGTACCATATGGCATTCCCCTGGACACATAACTAAACCAGAATATCCCTAAACCACGCCCTCTCTTAGAGGGCGCTTAGGACCGTTGCATTCAATTGCTCGACGAATACCGCCAAAGCCATAGCCAATGGTGAGAACATGACTCTTAGTTATCTAAACCCCATGATTCTGATGACTTTCCTTATGCTTGCAGCCCCACTCAGTGGTTGTATTGGTGTATTCGAACCCGATGCCGATGAATCAGATAGTTGGGAGTGGATTGATCCCGTCACTGAAATCGAAGACGAGAATCATTCTCACAATGATCTATTTTCTCACAGGCTTGCAACTCCAAATGCTCAACTTATTGATTATCACAACCTGAATTGTGATGGAAATGTCAAACCTCCAGCAGAATTGGATAACGTGGCTGGAAGACCTTGTTTTGATGAATTCAAGAATACAGGGCCTACCCCAGGAGATAATTCCGAAATCGCAATCGAAGGTAATTTCCTAGATGATTGTGAAATTTACGGAGATGGAACAGGAGGATGCTTTGCATACGTGTCTTCATACAACCAATTCGAAATACTTGATATCAGCAAACCTAACGATATTCGGCTATTATCAACTTACTACGCAGAAATTGCTAGAATGATAGACATCAAGGTAACCTCAGACAATAATTGGGTTTTGGTAAATCACGAATTAACCAACTCAGAACTAGACCCAATTCCAAATGATGATGACGCCAACAGCGGAGCAAATCGACTTGACCTGATTTATGTTGGAGACAAGACAAGTCCGATCAAGGTCGCTGAATGGGATAACCCTCCAGCAGGCTTCCACAACCAAGACCTGCATGTCTATTGCGATTGGGAGCCGGCGAATCCAACTGCCCTATGGCAAGATGATTGTCATCTATTCCTATTCGGTGCAGACCCTTATCCAGAAATGGTTGAGGGATCAAGTGGAACATTCTACAAAGGCACTCAAGTATTCTATGCACTAATCGATTTCGAAGGGCTGAATCCCACAAACAACAATGAGCAACAAAACGCAAGCAGAGAAATCATTCGTTGGGGAGGATACACTCCCGAACCTCAGACAACTTGTGGAGGATCTATTTTCAATCACGATAATGTGTTTTTCATACACCCGATAACCAAACAAAAGATGTTGGCAGTCTCATACTGGGGTGCTGGATTGAGACTTGTTGATGTGTCTGAACCACCCCAACTTGCAGACCCTCTGGGTATTTCTTGGCCTCCAGAAACCGGTCGCTGGCTCGGTTGCCCCACAGATGACGCAGGATGGTATGGGCCTGATGGCGGTGGCCATGCAAACATGGACTCTGATGTTTGGTTGAACGCAAATGATGGAAACGACAACATCCACTATGCAGTACCACAAGACAATCTTATTTGTTCGGGAATCAGTGAATATGACCCTGTAGAGACCTGGCCTGAACATTGTGGAACAGGACCTACTGATGCTACATACAGCGAGAATTGGAGGCACTACACTTACATCGCTCCGGAATATGGATCTAACGCAAACCATACAGGATTCATTTGGACCATAGATACAACTGATCCAACGAAGCCGTTCTTAGTTTCCAAGTGGAAGTTGCCAGGCGAAAGCATCCTAGCTGACGGGACAACACATCCGCACCACTACATCCCAGGGGGATACATATTCAGCCCTCACAATGGAGATACGGGGTTGAGTGGACACGTCTATTGGACACACTATCATGCAGGTGTTTGGATAACCGACCACGGTCATATTTGGGATGAACTAGTATGGGAAAACGGCTACCCTGAACCTGATAGAGGATTCCAAGCAATAACTCAATTGGCGCCATCTCATACCCTCGGATATTACTTGCCGGCGGGACCTGATTGGATAGAAGACCCAACGAATACCCTCGGCTACGATATGGCTGATTGTTGGGCATCTTGTATGATTCCATTCGACTGGGGGTTACAATATGATCCAAGAGGATTCGTTTTCATCTCTGAGATGGTCAGTGGTGTGTATGTGGTTCAGTTTGACGAAGATTATGATTCAAGATATGATTATCCCGCCCTATGGTCAGTAGAGGCATCTGATGAATGAGGTGGAAACTAATGCGTGTTAGAATCGCATTGGTAATGGTAGCTGTGTTATTGATGGCTCCAACCGCATCCGCACATGGTGCTAACACATTCGCGTTCATCATGAGGAATAATTCAGTACAGCCTGACGAAGCCTCCGTTCAACAGAATGATACCTTGATTTTTTACAATGTGGTAGATAGAAATCGTACGCTTACATTTTCTACCGAAGGCAAAAATGGCACCATAGATTGGGAGTGTGAGGCCGGCCCCTCAAATTCGATAACTACCGATGATGAATGTCGAGTATGGCTTGACCCTGAGTACTACTACCCTACCATTTTGGAAATACAAATTTCCAACAATGGAACCCTATGGCATATTGTCAATGTAACCATACTATTGGATAACCATACAGAAAATGGACCTCCAGAAGGTGGTTTTACCTTGCCCGGAGGTGGGCAAGAGCCATCTGATTCAAGTGATGGAATTGAGTTACAAAATATCTTACTTGTGGGTGCAATTCTATCATTTACAGCCGCCGCCTGTATTTGGATAATGAGGAACAATTTCAGAAAAGATTCGAATAACATAGCAAAGGAGGAATAGGAAGAATGAGAATTAACTCACGTGTAATTTCGGTGATTCTTGTTACCCTTGGTCTACTGATGGCAGGATGTATGGGGGAGGAAGAAAGCCCATTTTACGGTGAAGAAATAAAGCCAGAAGTATCTGTAGAGGACTTCATTTTACTTGATGAGAATGGTGAACCTTACGCCTTAAGCGAACTAGAAGGAAAAGTCATCGTTATCGCTTTCCTATTCACCCGATGTCCGGACATTTGCCCAATAGTAAGTGCTAATTTACACTATGTCGCTGAGCAATTAGGGGATGCGTATGGCGAAGATGTAGCAATCCTATCAATCACTGTAGACCCGTGGACCGACAACTCCACTGTTCTGAAACAATATGCGAATGACCGAGGATTCCATTGGCCACACCTTACGGGTAGTTTGGAGGAATTACAGCCGGTGTGGGTTAACTTTGATGTTGGATTAACCACCTATGATTCAGACCAAGATGGAGATGGGGTGGCAGATGGGTTCGATATCTGTGCTGATACGCCAGAAGGCGAAGAAGTCGACGACGAAGGATGTGGGGTTGATACTCAACAGTCGGAGGATGCCGCCGTTACCGTCAAGCACCATCCACTAAGTTACTGGGTAGACCATACAACAGGAACAATCATCGTTGACCAAAATTTCAATCAAAGAGTTTGGTGGGGAGACACCGATTGGAATGCAGAAATGGTCCTAGAAGACATACTGTACCTACTTGAGGAATGAGAATGCGTCGGAAAATCTTCGCGGTTCTGCTTGTTTCGATAATGCTATCCGGGTGTTTAGGGCAGAATGACAATGATTTCGATTTCAATGGGATAGAATATCGAGAACCCCCCGATGCACCCGATTTCACTCTAATTGACCAAAATGGTCAGGAATTCACTCTTTCTGGCCTAGAAGGAAAGGTTATCGTTGTGGCTTTTGTGTACACTAGTTGCCCCGATATTTGTCTGGCAATTTCAGCAAACATCGCTTGGGCAAAAGCAAATCTCGGTGATGCGAGTGATGATGTTGTCTTCGTCTCAGTTACAATTGATCCCGCTCGAGACACAGTGCAACATCTGTCCCAATGGACTGAATCTAGAGGATATAACTGGACACACCTGACGGCTGAAAGGCCGAGTGTTCTGTTGGATGTTTATTCCTCATGGAATGTAATTGTTGACGATGAACACATTGCAGCCAGTGCTCCCCCTGAAGGTGCAATGAATCGAGTAGTATTCCTGAATTCAAGCAACGACACAATTGTTGTAGATTCTCTAAATTCAAATTTGCACGTTTCTGATACAGTCACTGATTTAGACAACAAAGCGAGAAATTCTGCTGAAGTCAATTTTTCGACTGAAGGGTGGACGTTGATGAATTGGAATCATACCTCTTGGACGTGGCAACAATCAGACGAAGACTATCTTAATCAATTCGCTACACACGATGACCACCTAGCTTGGGTTGCGTCAGGTGCAAACACCTCTCTGCTTCCGGTAGGTGTAGATTGTAATGACCATGGCTGGGTTATGGGTGAAGGTTCGAGTGCTCATTGTATGTGCGATGAAGGCTATGAGCGCCCGAATGGAGATTACCTATCCTGTGTCTTAGAAGGCTCAGAGGATGGTGAGGAAACAAATCCACATGAGGAGTCATTGGGTGATTACGAAATAGGTCACTCGACAGTGACTTTTGTCCTAGACAAACAATTGCGAAAGAGGTTGGCTTGGACAGGTACAGCTTGGGAATTGGACCTCTTCGTAGAAGATTTACAACACCTAGCCAAAGAGTGAAATTTTTGAATACCTGTGCATCTCTGATACATGTAAGAAAAATACAAGTTGACTTTTTATGTTCAATGTGGAGAGAGGGGGTATGGACAAAGAGCAGCTCCGGAGCCTAACATTGGCCTTTCTGATGATTGGGAGTGTCATGTTAGGACTTTTCTTTATTGGAGTGGAAACCGACGTTTCAGATCGACCCCCGGCAATTACTGGGGAAAATCCTGGAGATTTCCTAGTGGGAGAGGTGACGAGCGTTACTGTCACCGTCACCGACGAATCTGTTGATGAAATATACCTTGAAGTGTCTTTGAATAATGCAAAATTACCCGACACTTACCTCGATAAAAATGGACAATATGTAGTCGACATTACCGGACTAAACCCCGGCACTCATTCACTAAGCATCTTAGCGCGAGATTACCTTAACCAAGAGGCAAACTGGGAAACTCAATTTACAATTTCGTATCCAGATGAAGGGGACGCTGAAATTATTCTTGATAATTTTGCAACCACTATTGCTCACGGTAGTGATGCTATTCTTAGTGGAAACCTATCCCACACATCGATTGAAACTTGCGATTTTGTTTGGTCCGATTCTGATATTGAACAAGAACAGCTGAACGTTCCTATGGGTGATGACGGACTTTTCTCCATGGTTTTTTCAGAATTAAATGAAAATCTAACAATTACCATGGAAGCAAATTGTGGAGAAAATATATTTTCTACAGATAAAACCACCATAAATTACATCGTTGAAAAACAGCAAAATGATGACGGCAATTCTACAAATGAAGACAATAACACTGTATAGCAACCCAACGATGAGGAGGCTCACCGTGCTGAATTTTGGAATAACAGTTTGCACTGCCATGGAGACGATATAGCAGGTATTGACGACTACAATACTACTGACTATGATAACCACATTTGTGCATTAGATTACGAATACAATGAAACTCACATTGTGATTCAAGCAAATGGGATTCCAGCCCATGATTTAGAGTCAGGGCCGGGATGTTGTACTGCCTCACAAGATCATGTTTGGACGATTCCACTAGAACCAACAAATAACTCTGAGTGCACCCCCTCTATCTCGAGTGAGGGTTGTGAAATGGCCCCAATTAGAGGTGCTGTCGCTTTCGCGGTCAATGGAGTACCCATATTCGGCCCTGAAGACGGCCCCGGTGGAGATGCAGTGGCTGGGCAAGAGGGGCAGTATGAAGAAGATAGACAACATGTTTGGCTCGGTTTGTGTCATGGCCACTCAGGCCCGGGAGGCGAGTATCATTATCATGCAGATGCCAACTGTGTTCATTGGCACCCCGATGAAGACCAATCTTGGAGAGATTATAGTCTAGAATCTTCAAGAACACTCAATGAACATTCGGGGATAGTCGGATTTGCCTTCGATGGATATCCAATTTATGGATTTGTAGGATGGGACGATACAGGTGAAGTATCAGAAATGACTTCTTCATATCGATTGAAAGAAGGAGAAACGGGGTATAACGGAATTGAAGATTATGAGTATATTGCAGGCATGGGTGACTTAGATTCCTGTAATGGGCAATATGGTGCAACACCTGATTTCCCAGATGGGATTTACCACTACCATTCAACATGGGCGAATGGTGAAGATGACTTAGGATTCCCTTACTTCATCCTCTGTTACAGAGGGATTGCTGAAACTAGTAATTACGACACAGGACAAGATGGAGGAGGGGATACAGATTGTTCTGGTTACGGAGAAACTTGGGGACCAGGCATTGGACCTCCACCAGAAGGTTGCGGAGGAGGTGGCCAAGGAGGTGGTCAAGGACAATCAAGTGAGTCTGGATTAATTGCAATCCCGTGGTTCAACAACCCTCCCAATTCAGGGGCTATATTGTTGACCTTACTAACAATGGCAGTTGTTTCCGGAAGTGAATTACAGATTTTTAGAGGAAGTAAAGATTCAACAATCACAGTATCGGCATCTTAGATAGTCGCTCAAGATCCGGTTGGTACAATTCTCGAATATCATCCAAGCCAAGAACCAGCATCGCAAGTCGCTCGAGACCCATCCCCCATGCGCAGACTGGCCATTCTGTCCCCAATGGCTCTGTAACCTCTGGCCTGAATATACCAGAGCCTCCTAGTTCTAGCCACTCACCACGCCAGAAAACTTCTACCTCGACGGAAGGCTCGGTGTAAGGGAAGTAGGCTGGACGTACACGAACATCGGGATATCCCATCTTTGCATAGAAGGTTTTGAGAGTAGAAATCAGCATTGGAAGATTTGCATCAGGTTCGTGAATGATTCCCTCAATTTGGTGGAATTCTGGTAGATGAGTGCGATCAATTGTCTCTTGTCTAAATACACGGCCAATACCAAAAACTCGGCTTGGGACCTGTGGGTTTTCTGCGATATGACGTATTGTATTGACGGTTGTATGAGTTCTCAGTAAGCCCTTTTGTGCTTCCTCTTTATCGAATTCCACACCCCATCCTTTGCTTCCTGTGTCGTGTCCATGTTCATGCACCTTAGCCCATAGGTCAAGCATTTCAGGGGCGACTTCTACTTTCTCTGGATTGTTCAGATAGAATGTGTCTTGCATGGTTCTAGCAGGGTGAGATTGTGGAATGAATAGAGCATCCATATTCCACCCTGCTGATTGAACATAATCACCCTCGATTTCCGAGAATCCCATTTCCAAGAACACTGAGCGAATTCTCTCTATGAGAGCTTGCATAGGATGAGGTCTGCCGCCGGCAGGAATCGGCGCTGGGGCATTTACATCGAATGGCTTAAATTCTGCATCTCTCCAAGATTCTCCTTGAAGAAGTTCAGGTGTAATCTCACCGATTTGTTGAACTTCCTCCAAGCCTTCTGTGTTGTATTCAGCACCTGCCTTAGTTAAGGTCCAATTCCTCGTGATTGTATCCTCAATTTCTATCAAGCCCTTTCTACCTTGGAAATGGTTAATCAAAGAAGAATCGAGAGAATCTGCATCATCCCGAGAATTTTCTAGGCTTAGGATGAATGAGGTTCGCGACTCTATAGTCGCAGTGATCTCTTTTTCATCTTCCCAGAGAAAAGATCCAGATTCTACCTTTACCCCTAAGGATTTCAGCAGACCTACACCTGGTCCGGCCTCATGGCGTTCAAAACCTGCTGAGAACAAACCTTGCATGTTTCTCTCTGAGTCTTCGGCCTGTAGTAGCCAATTCCAAATCCGAGCCTCTAGCAAGCCATTTGAAGCGGCGTTTTGACCTTCCCCGCCAAGCCCCACAGAGCGAGACGTGGACTCACTGATTTCGATAAGTCCAGCCTCGTGAAGTGCTTGACCTGCGCCTGCGACGTGGACTTGATCATTCCAATCTGTTTCCTCTAGAATTTCTGAAAGTATCCAGTTGCGGGAGGCATCTGAAAGTAATGCTCGAAGCATTCTGCGCTCGTTATTCCCCAGACTCAACTCCTCACCTCAAATGCTTCGCTGATACCATCTCGCTTTGATGCTTGCTTTGAAATAAGCCATTCATTCCTCTTCCGCCACCCAGAGTGTAGTTTTGCATTCTACGCAATTGTAGAATGCTGGTTTATTGCCATTAACCCATTCTAAATGCCCACAACGGCCGCACAGAATCGAGGTTTTTATCGGTGGATCTAACGAAGTATCTACACGATACATAGCTCGTCCGGCATCAGGCATTTTCACAGCTTCTGGAGCCCAGGCGGCTAATTCCTCAGGGTCTACAGATGATTCATCTGGGATTCCTAATCCGAATATTAGCAATCCGGCTCCAGCGATAGACAATGGTGCACCTATTGCTATAGCAAATGTATTTCCGGCGGTACCAAACACAATTCCTGCACCAAGAAGTATACAGGTCCAAGCAGCAATTACCAAGTTCAATTTCCTGTGGGAAGTTGAGTTCGACATAGTAATCGATGATATCCCGAGGGGTGATTAGGCATTCAACTTGGCCCTGTTTTGGCTAGTCTTCTATGTGCAGGGTTCAAGAATCGAATGTGGTCAGCAAGGGGTGCTGCCTCAGTAGCTCAGACTGGTAGAGCATCTGATTTGTAATCAGACGGCCGGGGGTTCGAATCCCTCCTGGGGCTCCATTACTCCCTCTCGATTAGGCCTAAGACGGACTGTGTTCAGAAAAAGGTCAAGTCCAATAAAGAGGGGGATTCATTCGTGAGTGCGGTTATACTGGATGGTAAGGCTTTGGGATTGCGTATTGAGGCGCATCTAGCCGAGAGGGTGACTGCACTGAAGAATTCGGGAATTGAGCCTCATCTTGCTGTTGTACTGGCTGGAGATGATCCCGCGAGTCACGTCTATGTTAGAAATAAACAACGAGCTTGTGAAAGATGTGGGATAAAAAGTACTAGAATTGACCTTCCTGATGATGTCTCGCAAGAGCAATTAATGCGGGTTGTTGCAAACCTAAACTCAGATGAATCCGTACATGGCATACTTGTTCAGAGCCCTACTCCTAATGGGACCGATGAATTAGCCATAACCGCAAAAATTGATCCCTCAAAAGATGTAGACGGGTTCCACCCCACTAATCTCGGTAGATTGGTAATGGGTCAGGTAGATGGTTTGCTGCCCTGTACTCCTGCCGGTGTTATGCAGATTATTGAGGACGCCAACATCGATTTAATCGGAAAGAAGGCGGTAGTTATCGGACGATCCAGGATAGTTGGCATGCCTCTTGCAATACTACTGGCTCAGAAGGGCATCGATGCAACAGTAACAATTGCTCATTCTAGAACGAAAGATATTGCGGAAATTTGTCGCAGTGCCGACCTAGTTGTGGCGGCGATTGGCCGGGCGGCAACGGTCCAGTCTGATTGGATAAAGCCCGGAGCAACAGTAATCGATGTTGGAATTAATCGAGTCGTTGATGAATCAAGAGACAGTGGTAGCCGTCTTGCAGGGGATGTAGACCCCACTGTATCAGAAGTTGCTGGACATATGACGCCTGTACCAGGCGGAGTTGGCCCAATGACCATCTCGATGCTAATGAGCAATACGATTAGAGCCGCTGAAATACGATTGGGTTAGAATACGCCAAGCTCAAACTTTCCATCTTCAGTAGCATGGATTTTTGGATCCCAAAGCGGTGTAAAGGTGAGGTTTACGTGTGCGCTTTCTATGCCCTTTGTAGTGAGAGCTGCTCGGTGTACCGCGGCCATTAATTCGGGAGCGACCGGACAACCGGGGCTTGTCAGAGTCATATCAATTTCAGCGTGCTCGCCATCAATTCTGACACCGTAAATCAGTCCTAAATCGATAACTGAAATTTTCATTTCGGGATCCTCTACATCGAAAAGAGATTCTCGAATCGCTGCTTCGTCGACCAAAATCACACCATCCTCTCGGCTTCTGAACGGACTCGTTCAAACATATTCATAAATCCATTTGCTCTACTCGGAGTCAAAGAATTTCGAATTCCCATTGCGTCTGCATAGTCTGGAGACAATTGGGACACCTCGTTTGGGCGCATGCCGTTTACCGCCATTGCGGTTACTGACATCAATCCCTGAACTATCTGCGCGTCTGCACCAGCACGCATCAGGAAATTGCCCGATTGATCGAGGGTACATACGACGTGAGCTCTCGACTGACATCCGTGGACCTGGTTATCTTCATCCCATTCATCTGCAGGTAATGGGCTTGGGTGCTTCTTTGCATACTCAAAAAGCAACTCATAACGCTCCATTGAGTCAAAGCAATCCTCAAACTCCTCGACTACTGAGTCGAGATGCTCTGGCCATCCCCTCACCGCCATGGCTTCCCCTCACGGTTGGTTCTATTCAATATGACGAGTAAATAACCTAACTCAAGCAAATCGTTCACAAACATATCTCAAGTGCTCAACGAAGGCCTGTGCCTCATCTAACGTATTGTAAATCCAAAATGAGGCGCGATTTGTCGATGGAACTCCTAATGCATCCATTAGAGGTTGAGCACAATGGTGCCCAGTTCTAACGGCGAAACCTCCCTCATCCAAGAGAATCGCTAAATCTTGGGATTGGATTGAATCATGTAAGAAAGAAACTGCACCACTAGAGTTTGGATGATTGGGGTCGCCAAAGACACGAATTCCTGGAATCTCAAGCATTTGGTCGGCGGTCCAAGAGGAAATATCGTGTATGTGTGCGTGAACCTCCTTCATGTCGAATTGGCTTAGCCATCCCACCGCGGCTCCCCACCCAATAGCCTCTGCAATTCTTGGAGTACCTGTCTCAAACATTGCATGGCCTTCTTGGAAGGTCGTTCCCTCTGTTGAGACTGTTCTAATCATTGAACCTCCCGTCATAAAAGGCCCCATTTCAGCCATCGCATCAGATTTTACCAATATACAACCAATACCGGTTGGGCCAGCCATTTTGTGAGCAGAAATGGCAACAAAATCAGCACCCATGTTGTCGAAGAATAATCTCTCATGGGGTGCACCCTGTGCACAATCAAGGAGCACACGGGCACCTATTGCCTGAGACTTCTGAATAATTTCCTCAACGGGATTACGGATCCCTAGTACATTGCTAGTATGAACTACACAGACTAGTTTAGCACCCTCAAGGGCTACTTCAAAGGCCTCCATATCGAGAGTGAATGTTCTAGAGTTAATTGGAACATATCGAACCTCTATTCCTTTCTCTTTGTTTAGTTCCTGCCAAGGAACAATATCTGCGTGGTGCTCCATTTCAGTTACTACGACCACATCATCTCGTTGCAGATTGTATCGTGCCCAGCCATAGGCAACTAGGTTAATCGCCTCGGTTGCTCCACTTGTGTAAATCATGTTTTCAGGGGTTGTGCCGAAGTAGCGAGAAATCTTGCTTCTAGCTTCTTCTAGAGCAGTGGTCGCCTCATCTGCTAAGGTATGATTAGCGCGATGAGCATTGGAATTGTATTCCTCGTAATATCTACTCATTGCATCGATAACAACCTGAGGTTTTTGGGAGGTAGCAGCGTTGTCAAAATAGACTAATTTCTTGCCGTTAGGCAAAACCCGATTTAGGATCGGAAAGTCTGCTCGAATAGCCTCGATGTCTAGACCCATGACTTAACCTCTGGATCAGGCGATTAGACACCTCAATATCAATAGGTGGGATATATTATCTAAACAATCCAAAAAAGAAGCGGGAAAATGACCATGTTTATTCGTTAAGACTGGTCTCGGGTAATTAATGACAACAACGACTGGACAAGATGTGGTCGATTCTTTAGGTAAACGTGACTTAAATCAAGACGGTGCTGTGATTAATCTTGCAATAGTAGGAAGTAGTAGGTTTTATGATTTTGAAGTGTTTGAAAACGCAATTAATCACTGGGTCGAAGACAATGGGTATCCTGATTTAATTATCGTTGGAGGTGCGAGTGGAGTAGACTACATGGCAGAGAGGTGGGCCGACAATAGTTCTATTGAAATCGCAGTGTTTTCCGAGGAATGGGGCGACCAAACTAGAAGTTTGGTAGATAGAGGTAGGGGAGAGGCCCCAAACACTCTTACAGAAAAAATTCTCAAAGGCGCATCGCATATTTTAGCGATGCCTTCGCCCACAAGTAAATGGACAAGAATTGTCATAGATTTAGCGGCTGAAAGAGGAATTCCAACCTCAATTGTTGAAGTTCGATGATACTAATCTGTTGAAGTATGGATAGCCCCTCGCGCCCTCATGGTGAAATTCCTGGTGATTACCGCGACCTCCGGCACCAACCTAGAATTGGCAGAAAGATTTGCAGGTGTTGCGAAAGACAAAGGTCACCATGCAGACATAATTGATTTGGCTGCAATGGACTTACCTATGTTCACCGTCGCACGTTCTTCAGACCCTGAACAATCTCCCAATGTTTCAGAACTAACCGAACAAATGATCGATGCCGATGCTTGGATTGTTGTGGCTCCAGAATACAATGGATCTTTCCCCCCTACACTGAATAATGCAATCGCTTGGCTTTCACGTGATTGGAAGAACTTTCGGAAGATGTGCACAGGTAAGCCAGTAGGACTTGCTACTCATAGTGGTGGAGGCGGTGCACATGTAATCATGGCAATGCGAAGTATGTTCGCTTTCCTTGGAGCCGATGTAATGGGAAGATCCTTGACATCGGGTAGAAACAAAGACGCGAATCCAGAGACAATCGATGCGATGGTTGACAACCTCGCTCGGTGATTTGTGCTCTTATTGAAATAAATTGGTGCTCCTGCCGGGATTTGAACCCGGGTCGCCGGGATGAAAACCCGGAATGATGGACCGTGCTACACCACAGGAGCGATGACCGTCCGAGATACAACTCACAAATAATCGAATTGGTTAGAATCATTCTTCTTCGTCGAGGAGACCTTTCCACCAGCGAGATGCTGGAATCACGATGATTAGACCCAAAATTGAGACTATGCTGAAGGTTATCGCACCTTCTACACCGGTCATTGAGGATTTCATTGACTCTCCATAAATCCCCAATAATGCACCTGGAATTCCAAATCTAAGCCCTCTGCCAACAATTCCTGCTGCCACAAATAAGCGCAAGTCCATTCGACCAGCTCCTGCAATCCAAGCTAGAGCCTTGTAGGGAATGGGCGAGACCGCTGCGATGAATATTCCAGCAGAACCATATCTTTCAACTAATACATTCAATCTCGCAATAGTTGATTCAGAAACAAATCTCTCTAGGAACCAACCTCCCCCGTACATACCAATTCCATATCCTGCAAGTGCCCCAAGAACGCTGGAAAGTGTTGCAATCAAGACTACAGTTGCTACTACAAATCCGTTATTTGCGTCTAGGATCATACTCCAAACTAAAGGATCGGGTGGGATTGGTTGTAACGCTGCCTCTGTGAATGTTAGAATTGCAAGGCCTAGGTATCCAAGACCGTCTGCCCACTCTATTGCAGAGTCCACAAGACCCTCGGGGATGATGTCCATCAAACGTGGCCTCTGACCGATTCGCGATGAAGGTTACCGCCCTATGTCGCTAGGCAACAACTCTACCCCACCCCTGATAGGTTGGTCCACCTAGCCCTAAGTATGGCCGAGGCGCGTGTGCTCGACACTGCTGCTCTAATCGCTTGGCCGATATCTGAATTATCGGGCGGTCTGATAGTAAGTCATCAGGAGGACGAATTAATACGAATTTCACCTGATAGAGCCGCTCTTTTGGAGAGTATGGGGTTAGTATTTTGTCGACCAAATCAAGATTCAATCGATTTGGCTTTAGATGCAGCGAAACAAAGCGGAGATATTAGTGGAATTTCTGAAACCGACCTTGCTTTGCTCTCACTGGCATTAGAAAGATCGGCACGACTCATTACAGATGATTACAGAATGCAAAATATCGCAACCCTCCTAGGAATCGAATGGCAAGGAGTGAGCCAAGACGGGATTAGCGAAGTTTGGTCTTGGTGCTTGATTTGTAGTGGGTGTGGAAAAGAATTTGATGCCCCTAGATTAACGAATGCAAAAAAGAAGCAATACGATGACTGCCGAGATTGTGGGGCGGCGCTGAGATTGAAGAAAAAGAAATGAGGCGAAATTACTCATTCTCGTCGGCAACATTGTCGCTGACGCCGCCACGATCCATGTCGATTTCTGCACGAGACGGGGAGTTGATATCTGCAACGCCCGCTTGGAATTCACCTTTCGCTCTACCTAAATTTCTTGCTAGTTCTGGGATTCTTTTGGCACCAAAAAGGAATATGGCCAATATCCCGATGATAATTAATTCAGTGCTTCCAATCATCTTTCTCAACCGCTGGGTGCGGCAGCCCTCTCTCAAAGTCTTCGGCAAAGAAAACAGTATTTTGTTGGTTTTTTTAGTCAACCGCCAGAAACCGGCGGCAAGAATGCGATTTCTGAATCATCTGGTAGACTTGCATCCAAATCCGCTCCTATCATGCCATTGATTGCAACTCTGAGTCCTGATTCTAGCATCGGAGTCAAACGAAATCTATCGATTAAGTCCCTAGCGCTTGAACCCTGTAATAAAGCGACCTCTATTTCTCGCTGACCCATGGACTCGGCCAAAGGCCCAAAAAATAGCATTTTGACCTTGATTGCGAGGTCGCCTTCATCCATGTCTCAACCCCAAAGGTAAGTGTGCAATATATCCAACCCATCGCCGCGCAGAATCTAAACACCTTCGTTTATGCAGGGCAGATTATGAAGGGAGTCAAGGCTGTGGCCTTCGATTGTGATGGGGTATTAGCTGCAAATGATTCATCATGGCAGAATATTCACGACTATTTCGGAACGGAAAATAAAGAAATGCTAGCCAAATTCATACGAAAAGAAGTCACAGAGGAAGAATTTGTTTTGGATGATATCCGCCTTTGGAGAGAAGTCCAGCCCGATATACATCGAGATGATATCATGAGATGTTACTCAGGAATCAAATTGATGCCCGGTGCAAGGGAAGTAGTCGACGAGTTGCAAAAACGTGGCATTTTGGTTGCTATTGTCTCTTCAGGAGTGGATCTGTTAATCGGTTCGATTGCAAATATGCTCAAGGTTAACGATTGGGCCGCTAATGGATTTGAATGGGATGAAGAAGGATGGTTGATTGGTTCAAAGCCTACTGTAGTTCAATCTCATGACAAAGGAATTATGGTCGAAAAATTTGCTATGATTAATTCCATTGACCCCTCTAACATTGTTTCAGTTGGAGATTCAGGTCCGGATCTTTCAATGAGGATTACTGGGTCTCGATTCATAGGATTCAATCCTGCTCCCAATAGAGGGTCTGAAGACTTTGTAAAGGCAGGGGTTCCCATTGTTGAAGGAAAGGATCTTAGGAGGATTTGGGAGCCGTTATTTGGTGAAAAGTTCCCCGAATGAAATTCAAGCAAAGGGTATGCTAGCCGATTCATGGGTATGCAAATTTATGACCGTTAAAATACATGGCTTTGGTTGGAAACCCAGCATCCTTTGGTAATCGGTTTGGTCCTGCCAAGTCGATGAGTGAACTATTGTTGCACCCTTGTGATTTCCAACATAATGGCCATGAACGTGACCTGTGACAAAAATGTCCGGAATTTGTTGAATTACCATTCTATCCTCGGGTTCTGGGGACAGGGGGGTTTTTCCACCCCATGAGGGGGCTAGGTGTCTCCTTTCCAACATCGCCCTCATCGCCATTTCTGGTTTAGAATACGTCACTGAACGGAGACCTGCGACAAAGTCATCGATACTTTTTCCGTGATATGACAGAATCCTAACCCCATGTAAGCTGAATTCGCACGGATTACCTACGAATACTGCATCAGAGTAATCCTGTTGCACTTCCGGGTCTAGTGCAGGTTGAGGTTCGGCAGGGCGAACCGCATCATGATTCCCAGGTAAAATTATCACATCCACCCAATCAGGGAGACCCTCCAAAAGTCGTGCTAGTTCACCATATTGGGCAAATAGGTCTGTAATCGCTAGGTGCCTTTCCTGACCCGGATAAATTCCTACTCCATCTACTCCATCTCCACTGAGAACGAAATATTTCACAGTTCGAGCTAAAGGATCAGTGTTGAACCATTGAATCATCTTCTCCCATTGAGGGCCCAAGAATGTCTTCGACCCAACGTGTACGTCGGAAAGGAAGGCAGCGGAGACTGCTTGATCTTCTCCCGCTGTAGCTTTGGAGTGCTGCCTCATAGGGGGAAGATGGATATTGCTAACCATGAATAGGGGACTTCTTTGTCCAAGTAGAAAGTGTCCACTAACCCCAACCACATCATCATTCATCAGTCCATCCAAAGCAGAATGAAGGGGGCCTGCCCCCGATGGTGGACGAAGCGAACACTGGATATTTTGGGTTTCATCTTCTAGGGCAAAAGACAAGTTGCCTGCACGAGTAAATCGAGATTCAGAAGCAAGACCAACTAGAGTGATTTCGTAATCTTTTGACGTGTGCCTCTGTCGATTACGCCATGCTTCTGCAATACTAACGGGTCGACGAGGTAGTGCTCCGCCTGAAATCAGTTGATTACGAATTTGCTTCAATCGATCTCCGAAAAATGATTGAATATCGGTCATCTTTCCTTCAGTTTTGGACGAACCGGTGATATCGAAATGAATTTCTATTTCAGAATCAATATCAGAAGCCTGCATAGGGAAATCTTGCATGCGGTAATGGTCTAATCCGTGTGGCCTAGGAACAGGTGAAGGTTCATTTGGAGTGATGGGTGCTATCGTCCTTCCAATTGCTTGACCCGTTTCTGGCCTAGCCAAGGTCGATTGCAGTGTTTGGGGATTTCTTTGAGTTGATACCTCGGCTTCATTAATGGTTTCCTCAGTAGGCACTATCGTAAGTAATTCGTCAATACTTTGACTCGTCAACAATCGAGTACTACTTGCGGTTGCTGCTTCGATTAAAGGTGAGAGATTTGTTAACTGCTCAATCTTTGTTTGGGCATCTCTACCCATTACAACGAGGCCTGCGGAGGCGAGAATTCGACTTTTTTCCGCCCAAGACTCAGTCGCCATATGCCATAGGTCACACAGGACCGCTCATGATGATATCGCCTAGTACGGCTCATAGAGTCGAATTATCGAATGTCACTCGTCCCAATCTGTCAGGGATGCTAAATCCACCTTCTGAATCTCATCAGC
Organism: Marine Group II euryarchaeote MED-G37; assembly: GCA_002457555.1. Taxonomy (GTDB): domain Archaea; phylum Thermoplasmatota; class Poseidoniia; order Poseidoniales; family Thalassarchaeaceae; genus MGIIb-O1. The sequence continues at coordinate 9,691 of NTJQ01000003.1, read as the reverse complement.
TACAGTCTCAGTTTCCCAATCTGCCCAAGACAAATTTCCTTGCCACTGCTCAGACTTTGGATCCAGGGTTTCAGGCTCTTGTTCTTGGTCGCCTTCAACACGACTTTCGACGGCGGCGAGACGCTCCTCGTCTTCTACAACTCGATCTAGAAGTTCCAAAGAAAGCCTAAGTGCGAACGATACGAACGATTTCTTGTTATCTAAACGATCATTTTCCCCGAAATCTCTCCTGCGGACTATGAATTGATCTCCGGCTGTTACAGCAATGTGAACAAGTCCTACTTCTTTGGTAGGTGTTGCTCCACCTGGTCCAGCAATACCGGTGATAGCAATTGACACCTCGGCATTAGAGCGATGACGAGCTCCTCGAGCCATTTGTAAAGCCACTTGGTGAGATACCGCTCCGGCTTCTCCTTGATCAAATGCGGATTTCTCTACGCCAAGTTCTCGCATTTTTGCTTCATTGTTGTAGACCACCCAACCTTGGTCAAACCAACTGGTTGCACCAGAGATATCTGTGAAGGTTGAGGCAAGTAATCCACCGGTACAAGACTCAGCGGTTGCAATGCTCCACCCTCTCTTACGGAGTCTTCGGCTCAACCTCGAGGCGAGCGCTGCAGTCTCTTCGACCACGACCGTTCGCCCGGCCCGTCCTTCTTGACTCTTTCACATGCGAAAAATGTAGATTTTTGGTGGGCCCGACCGGAATTGAACCGGTGATCTTCGCTTTGTAAGAGCGACGTCATAACCCCTAGACCACGGGCCCTGAGTGAGAACGGAGACGCAATGTGTTCAAATGATTGGTGGTGGAATAAACTGCCTGAAGGCGAACCTATGAACCCCTTAGAAAACCTGATGAACAGATTACGAAAAAGTGGCATTCCTCTAGAAAATGAGGTGACTGAAGCCATGCAACATGTATTTATCGGGACTTTTACAGACCACGAATTGGATGGATTTTGGAATGATAGACCTGTTCCCTTTCTAATCACTCAAAGTGATGCCTCGAAAACAATCTCCGCGCCACACATGATTGCGACACTACTTCACCACCTTGAGTTGCGTACTGGCCAACATGTCTTGTTGATAGGAGCCAAAGGAGGATATCTAGCCGCGTTAATCGACCATATCGTTGGAAAAGACGGGATGGTAACTGTTCTAGAACCTCATCCGGAGGTACTATACCACACGCAGGAAAGATTAGAATTTTATGAATCGAAAGGGCTGATTCGCGTCTTACCAGTCCGCTCGCTAGAAGATAATGACGAGTCAACTAGAGGTGTTGACCGAGTTTTGATTACTGGCGCAGTGAGGGAAATTCCACTAACCGTAGCAGGTATGGTGGAAGAAGGAGGATTTGTTCTAGGGCCATTTGGTGGACCCATACAACAAAACCTACTGAAGCGAGAAAGGCAGGGCGACGATTGGTTGGACACGGAACTCGGAAATGTTATCTTTGGCCCAATGGACCTTTCAGAGGCCGAACGAGACCCATTGGACCCACAAGCACTTGCGGAACATATCGAAGATGCACTGAACATTATTGTTGAAATGGTTGAAATAGATAATGAAACCATTGAAAGAATCGAAGAATTAGTGGATTCTCTTCGGGGTATGCCCGCCGATATACCACCATTGAACGAGGACGCTACCGAGGACGATTTAGTGGAGCACCCAGTTTTTGAATTGCTCATGGCAGAAATGGAGTGGCTACAACCTATGTGGCCTCTATTCGGACAATTACTGGCTATAGACATAGAATCTCCAGCCGATTGGGATGATGATGAACCTCCAATGGTTGGAGGTCATGAAGATCTAGTTCCGTGAGCCAAGACCGTTGTAGATTTACGATTCGTAAGTGCGTAGTGTTCATGTCATACTTTTGATTCGCCAGTAATATGAGTGTAAGGCCTGCCTTGGCCAAGTTGAACCACAGCGATGTGAGACAGCGTCGAAGAGCCGTAAGGCATCTATTCGAATTGAATGATCCGGAAGCATTGAATGGATTTGAAAAATTACTCGATGACCCTGATCCTTGGTTCAGAGAAAAGGCCTTAGAGGCCATAGAAAAGTGGGCCGCTAGTAAAGACCTAGTTTTGATTGAAAAACTATCCCAGTCACGAGAGAACACTAGAAGATTGTTAGCTGCAAGGATTGCGATTAGAGCAGGTGGCGCTGGTCAAGTAATCCTTGGTAAACTTTCATCCGACGATGAGTCAAATATCAGATTAGCTGCTTGGAAGGCTAGAATTAATTCTGATGACAGTTCGATTGCAGAAGCACTAGTTGTCCAGGATAGGGCTGTCAGAAGGGCTGTTGCACAGCGAGTTTCTTCTTTGGAAAGAGTGAATCCAAACATTATTTTGCAACTTCTTTCTGATGAGTCAGAAACCGTTAGAGCCTCTGCAATTGGAATAATTGAAGAGGATTCGTCGACTTACGACGAACAAATTGAAAACCGACTAAATGAATTGATTGCAGAATCAAGCGGTGAAGTTAAGGCTCGTATAGCTAGTATCCTCCTTGATTCATCACCAAATCGGATAGAGTACTGGATAAGAGACCCTAACACTGCTTTCGTAAATCGCTTCTCTCGTAGCCTACGAGATACTGATTGGACATCTATAGAGGGATTGTCCGATACGCTCAAATCCAATGCATCAGAGATGTTATTGATTCGTCTATTGCGTGGAGAAAGGAGCAAATCTGGAGCAAGCCTAAGAGACGAACTTTTGAACGATAATTCACGCTCCGAAGAGATGCGTTCGCAACTTATCGAGGATTTAATCGGAAGGCCTATTTCCGAATCTACTCTTTCTATTGTTAGCGAACTTGCTAAATCTGATTTGGAGTTAATTTCATCCTCTGCAAATAATCTCTTAGCTGAGCAATAAGTTTACTCAATTACCAATCGCAGGTTGTCTCAGTCTAGACAAAGGAACAGCGATTGGTGGAAGATGGTCGGATAGGCGATGTCGGCTTGTCTTCGGATTCATCAAATCACCAGAAAGTGCAGCCTCAATTACGTCCTGTTTAGAGATTGAATCACGACCACAATTAGGCCAAACGTCTAATTCAATAGAGTCGTCTTCCAAATAATCGATTAAAACACAAGGGACACAGATTAAACCAATCCTTTTTGCAACGTGATATCGGTGGTGGCCATCAAGGATTGTACCGGTTGCCCGATCTAGGAGAAGTGGCTTTGTGTAAGCGTTCCAACGATCAGTTACACGCTCTAATTGGTCCACCTTTTTTTGAATGATTTGTTCATGAGGACGAAGGACCTCCAGGGGCACCAACTCGACTTCCATGACCCTCGAAAACGGACATCACAGATAGGCATAATGCCCGACGGGTTGATGTTTAGACCGCTAGAGGCCTTGTCATGGACGACCTATTGAGCCAACTCGCAACTTCAGATAGGCGAGTCCTAGAACGGCTGTCTGAGCATGGTGAGGCTTGGATTGTTGGCGGTTGGGTCAGAGATTCATTACAAGGGTTAAAACCCAAAGAAATGGATATCGCGACAAATTTGCACCCAGGTGTGGTAATGAAATTATTTGACAAAACTATTCCAGTTGGGGCTGCATTTGGAACCATTTTGGTACTAGATGAAGATTCTGAGAAATCTTGGGAAGTAACCACATTACGCAGTGAAGGTACCTATGGAGATGGCCGCAGACCAGACAAGGTAGAATTTGGTGATGATATTATCAATGATTTGGCCCGCCGAGATTTTACCATTAATGCTATGGCTCTCGACCCTAAAAATGGTACAATTATTGATGAATTTGGCGGTGTTGATGATTTGAATGCAGGAATTATTCGTGCAGTTGGAAATGCTCAGGCGAGAATATCTGAAGATGGTCTGAGGATAATGAGAGCATTCCGCTTCCTAGATTCTGGTGGATTAGGATTTAGAAATATGGATGAGGATTTACAAGCTGCAATAACAGATAATCTACACATGCTTGGAAAGGTCTCGTCGGAACGTAAGTGGACCGAGTTATCGAGAATTTTTCAAGGAATGAAGAATATTCAGGTGGTTGAATTAATGAAGAATTTTGGAGTCTTACCTCAAATAATTCCAGAAACTAATTTTTCTGCAATCGAGCGATTTTCCGAATCCCCGATAGTAAATCTGGCGATTTTATGCTCTAGGGACAGTCGTTCAGGAACTCTCCTAGCTGACCATCTCCAGCAGGTTCTCAGATTATCCAATGAAGAATATTCGACAATTCGATTTTTACACGATTTGCAAAGTGAAGACCTAAGTCATGAAATAAACTCTTTCAGAAGATTTAATGCAGCCTTGTCGGATTCTATGAAGAAGGATGTAATGGCATACTTCGGCCAAAAAGGAGAAGAATTTCTCGAAGCATCTTCTAAAGTTGAGCCTCTGAATGCAGGCAATAAACCTTTGATTGATGGAGAGAAATTGATGATGTTTACTGGTTTAGAACCAGGTATCAGACTCGGGCGCCTAAAAGGATGGCTCCACAGGAGACAAATCGAAGAAAACCTCTCTGATGCTGATGAAGTAATATCGCTACTGAAAACAATTGATTGGAAGTCAGAAGAACCAGGTTCTTGGCCATCTTTAGCTTGGCCGTAATCACAATTCGCTCAAGTATTCGACATACTCGTTTGCATCTAAGAATTGGTCCTCATCAAAATCATCATGAGGTTTAACAATCAGAAACCATCCGTCCCCGTAAGCGTCATCATTTGCAAGATCTGCATTATCTTCGACCTCTCCATTAAGTTCGAGAACCTTGCAAGGGAACGGAGAATTAATCAAGACTCTATCGGATACTGTACGGAGAGTAACTAGCAACTCTCCTAGGCCTATTTCGTCACCAGTCGATACTGAATCTGGGCTGGAGTCTACCTCTCCATCGTCTCGTATTCCTGGAGTCCCTTCATCATCCAAGATAAATTCACTTGTATCTTGTGGGTGGGGTAGAATTACGCGGACCACATCTCCGTAATCTGCGCGTAGGAATTCCGACATTCCTACCTTTACCGTACCATCCTTCTCATCTAGCAATTGAAGCCATAGATGTTCAAGTGTGTAACGGCGGTCATGAGCAACTCCAAATTCGAAGTAGTCCGAGTCAGACATATTAATCTCCGAACGGGTCGCCTATGGTCTCCAATTTGAATGATTCGTTCCACAAATATGCAAGTTATCGTAAATTACGATGTATTAACAACGTGACCTTGCTCCGTGGTACGGGGAACAGATATGGACTTCGCGGAGACGGAAGAACAAAGCATGATTCGAGAGATGGTTCGAGACTTTGCTGAGGAAGTTCTAGCGCCGACATGCTTGGTAAGAGATCGAGACCAAAAACCACCTCTAGATGAATGGAATACATTCTGTGAATATGGATTACAAGGTATAACAATCTCTGAAGAATATGGAGGAAACCCCATCGATGATATTTCAGAAGCAATCATCATAGAAGAGTTAGCCAGAGTAGACCCCTCTTTCTCAGTTATGTTCTGTGTGCATGTTGGACTTTGTTCAATGACCATCTCATTACACGGAAATGATGACCAGAAGCAACGATTTCTTCCACGTTTAGCAGCAGGGGAAATCGGTGCATATTCACTTTCAGAAGCGGGGGCAGGAACTGATGCAGCGGCTTTAGGTTGTAGGGCAAAACTCAGTGATGATGGGAGTCACTACATTCTGAATGGGGAAAAAATGTGGGTTACCAACGGATCTTCTGCAGATATTTATGTTCTATTTGCAAAGGATGTAGACCATCCTGACTACGGAGTCAAAAAGCATGGAGGAACAACAGCATTCATCGTTGATTCAAGTATGGAAGGTTTCAGTGTTGGAAAGAAAGAGGACAAGTTAGGAATTCGCTCCTCGGATACCTGTGCTCTATTACTGGAAGATTGTAAAGTACCCATCGAGAATGTATTGAAAGAATCTGGTAAAGGATTCCCTATCGCAATGAATGCCCTAGATAACTCAAGAATTGGGATTGCAGCACAGGCGCTTGGAATTGCTCAAGGTGCATACGAGTCCGCTCTAAACTATGCTCACCAACGAGAAGCCTTTGGTAAGCCAATCGCCCATCATCAGAGTATTGGCAACTATCTAGCCGACATGGCTACACAAACCGAAGCGGCCCGACACATGGTCTACAAGGCTGCTTGGGCAAAACAAAGACACTACGAGGACGAAGGACCTAGGCATTCAACGGAAGCCAGCATGGCGAAGTTATTTGCAGGCGATACGGCGATGTGGGTGTCTGAGAGAGCTGTACAAGTTCTTGGAGGATATGGATATACTACAGATTTCCCGGTTGAGCGATTTTTCCGAGATGCCAAAATAACTCAGATTTACGAGGGGACTCAAGAAGTTCAGAGGATTGTAATCAACCGCTCCATCGCCCCGGAGTGATGGTATGTCCGATTACCCGATAGAGCAAATTCGATCTCGATTTCCGGGCCTAAAGCGCCAGATTAATGGCCAACAAGCGATTTTCTTTGATGGACCAGGAGGTAGCCAATCACCTGAGTCCGTTGGAGAAGCTGTGAAGCACTACCTTTTGCATCAAAATTCGAATGTCGGAATGTCATTTGCCACATCAAAAGAAACTGATGAGTTAATTGAACAGACAATGAGGGCATGCGCTGATTTATTGGGTTGTGCTGACCATAGAGAAATTGTTTTTGGACAGAATATGACCAGTCTGACAATTCAACTAGCAAGCGCACTCAGTCGTACTTGGGGTCCTGAGGACGAAGTTGTGGTTACTCGCTCTGACCATGATGCAAATGTCCGCCCATGGGTTTTAGCCGCCCAATGGTCAGGTGCTAAGATAAGATGGATTGAAATTAATCCTACTGATTGTACTCATAGTGCTGAAAGTATTGAAGAAAATATCAATGAAAATACAGTTATGGTTGCAATCGGTGCTGCCTCAAACTTCTCGGGCACCATCAACGATGTCAAGGGTATATGCTCGAAAGCTCACTCGGTTGACGCTGAGGTATTCGTGGATGCGGTACATTATGCCCCTCATGGATTAATCGATGTAGAGGAAATGGGGTGCGATTATCTTGCTTGCTCATCTTACAAGTTCTTCGGTACGCACCAAGGTATTCTTTGGGGGAAATTCAATCGACTTGCGGAACTTCCTGTAGCAAAGCTACGCGTATCTTCTGAGGAGGTCCCATTTCGTTGGATGACCGGAACCCAAAGCCATGAATCTATGGCTGGAACTTTAGCTGCGATAGAGCATATAGCATGGCTAGGTAGAGTTATTTCAACAGAAGAATTGAGTCGGAGAGAGGCACTCATGGTTGCTTTTTCTGCAATAGAAGAATATGAAAGTGAATTGTGTTGGAATATGATTCATGGATTACAAGAAATTGATGGATTGAAGATATGGGGGGTCACCGATCTATCGAAGACAAAATACAGAGCACCTACTGTCTCGTTCACACATCCATCGATGACTGCTGAGCAAATTGGTTCAGCTCTGGCTGAGGAGGGTATTTTTGCTTGGGCAGGCAATTTCTATGCCCTCGAATTGTCGGAAGCACTAGGACTGGAGCCAGAAGGAGCTCTTCGAGTAGGTTTATTACACTACAACACTGTAGAAGAAGTAGACAGATTCATCGAAGCCCTAAATGGAATATTAGCGTAAATCTATTCCACCCAACTATATTCTCGATGACCCTCTAGATTGCCTTCTCTACCGATACCAATCAAGGCAAATTCCATTGTTGGAGTCAACACTGAATCTTTCTGAGAGCCGCGATGCAACCTTTCGTAAACATCCTTGTCTAGGGGTGTTCTTGAGGACAATCTTTCGAACAAGGAAAAACGACTCGCAATTTCCTTCCATTGGGGTTGCACTATACCCTCGAATACCTTAGCCTTGGCTCCTGAACCATATCCACAAAGGCCTACCCTCTTGTCTTCCATTTCGGTTCCATCCAAATAATCTGATTCCATGGTGGACATCAAAGCAAGGAAAATCGAACCCGTGTATTGATTCCCTATCAGACTGGAAGCTCTTTGGGTTTTCTCAATTCTTCTCTCAACGAATTCCTTGAATTCATCGGTCTTTGAGATTAGACGTCGATAAGAATCGTTGGCCTTCTCAAATTCCTCAAGCCCTTCAGGTGAGTCCTCGAAGTCTTCAGGAAAAGGTTCTGGGCCAATCACAGAGACTATATTTTCCCACATTGGAAGATGTCGCCTATCATGGCGGAACACATCCGGGAACATTCTCTTGCCCTGGAATGCGTAGGGTAGATGGACAATAATTCGATTCCACTGTTCTGTCAGAATTTGGTCATCGCCAGGGTCATATCTTCCAGAGTTGATTGCCTTTTGTCTGAAATCGACAAAGGCCGTCTTTACCGATTCTGAATAACATCGGTTTGAGAAAGCACCGTCAAATACCGGAGTATCTTTGTGAATCTTTAAAGTATGCGATTCAAACATGATGTCATCCTTCTTGGATGACTTAGGAAGGATTGCTAAAATCTTCTCAACCAATCCTTCTTTCTTTGGCTCTCCGGCTTCTTCCGCAAGGTCAAGGACATTCTCGACTACAGTCTTCATCTCAACCTCTCTTCGGGGTTTGAAAAAGTCGTGGACAGGCATTGTAGAAACCCCCCAATTATCAGGAATTTCGATGAGTCGAGGATTGTGACGAATGAGAATCGCGCCTCCTCCGGCTCCTTGGGTATATTCACCGGATGAACCGAGATCGTATTTTGCATTGTCCGCAAAAACCACGATTCCAATTCTATCCTGCTCTATCCCACCTCTAGCAACCCAATCTAGGGTGTTGTGCATTGCATCCACCGCACCAATACAAGCGAAAGTTAGGTCGACGACATCGCAATTACGGAAGCATTCCTTGCCGTAGGTATCATCGTAGCGTTGTTCAAGCATATCCATAATGTAAGTTGCAGTTGGCTTAGCACCGTCGAGAGCGGATTCTGTACCGAGATAAATTCGTCCAATTTTCCTTGGATCAAGTTGATTCCTATCAATTAGTCTAGCACAAGCATTTGCACCCATGGTAGCGGTATCTTCGTGGGCATCAGGAATCGCCATAGCGGTGAGGCCTAATCCTTTGTTGAGTTTACCAAAATCTGCACCTCGGAATTCTGCAAAGTCCTTCATATCGAAGTACAACTTTGGAAAGTAAATTGCGATGTCATCGATTCCAACACCTGCCATAGTCCTGTCTCCTTCGCTCGCCCGCCGTGAGGGGAGGGTTATGATACCTGTGGCGTCAAATCAGGCTAGAGGGCCTAACTAGAATCGCGTTACTGCGAGCCGGTGATTTTATTCACAGCATCGAGTAGTCCATTGTTTTCATGAAAATGTTCTACAACGGGCGAAAGAACCTCCGTTAGGCCCCTCGCAACAGCCATTTTTGCATCGAATGGATGGATTTCCTCATTATTCACTGCAGCAACAAACGATTCCAAGTCAATCCAAGTGCTAGGTTCACCAAATTCTGGTTTAGGCTCAACGAGCAATTTACCGGTGTTTGGAAGTACGATATGTTCGGCGATTTCGAATACAGGAGATGCAGGGTTGCCAATCTCTAGGAATGCTTTGCGAAACTTCTTCTCAATCTGCTTAGGCGTATCGTGAACGAAGATTGCATTACCTGGATCTGACTTTGACATT
>NTJQ01000025.1 GCA_002457555.1 Marine Group II euryarchaeote MED-G37 | reverse complement strand
CGAAGATTGCATTACCTGGATCTGACTTCGACATTTTGTGGTCGAAAGAGTCCATTCTACCTCCTCCTTGGCCTTTCAGACCAGATAACATTGGAGTATGAATACAAGTTGCTTTAGTCCATCCATTTCTATCTGCTACCTCACGCATATACATGTGCGCCTTTCGCTGGTCCATTCCACCAAAGGCAATATCAATATTCAATTCGAATATATCGGCCGCCTGCATTGCCGGATAGAAAAAGGCGGCTAAATCATCATCAGAGGAATCTTCAGTTCGACCCATTATGCTGAAAGTTCGACGTGCTCGATTAAGACTCATCCCCTTAGAACACCGTAGAACTCTCTCCCAGTAAGCCCCGGAGTCCATGACCTCACTGGCACTTACAAATCGCAATTGACCAGGACCCTCTCCTTCTTCTGGGAAACCGACCAAGACTCGGAAAACTTCCACCATATACTCTCCTGCGACTGATATTTTCTTCATATCCCGCCCAAACTTATCGTTGACCCAAGCATGCCAGTCTGCAAGTAGAATCAATACATTGACTCCTTCAGAAAGCATATTACGAATGGTTTCTGCCAAAATTACCCATCCTAGGTGTGCTTTACCACTAGGTTCCAAACCAATGTAGGCTCTAACGGTAGAGTCATCACCGTGGCTTTTGGATCCAGATATTACTCCCGCGAGGTGGTCTAATCCGACTACTTCCTGAACATTAGAAAACATTCTGTCAATAGACGCGTAAACCTCGGGAGAGAAGTCATTAGGCGTCTCTTGGGTTGTCATCTGGACCACTCAGGCTGCTAGTAGTTTGTTGAGTTTCTCGCCTCTTCCTGCTGCTCGAGTGTTATCGTTATCCTCGAGTGCGGCTTCGATTTCTTCAATTAAGTCCTCGGCTTTGGCCTTTACTTCTCCAGATATATTCTCAGACATACTCATGAAATGACGAGCAGCTGAAATCGCTGATTTGGCTTTTGAGCCCTTCTTGGCCCATTCCTTCGCCTTATCTCCTCGTTGCTTGGAATTGTAACCAGTGGACTCATCTAGAAATGCAGTCCAACGCTTCCGAGTATCTTGAGCGCGTGCCATAGCATCGGAGTCATCGAAATTTGGTGGAACGTTTGTAACATCTACAATTAATGCTCCTTTATCTGAATAGTGCCCGACAATTGAGGTCATTATATCGTGAGAGCCGGAAAAGGAGTTTTCTCCATTAGCCTCAACTAACTCAAAATGTCTGCCCGCTAGTGCAACAAGACCTCCTTCTGCAGTCACCTGTTTAACTAGTCCGCGCTTAACCTCGAATCTCTCCATGAAGCCTTGCGAAGCAGACTCGCTCTTGAATCCTGCCGCAGACCGCACCACTCTTGCAAGCCATCCCACACGCCTAAACCAACTTCCACTCTGCGAGTAGCATGGGTGTGACTGGACGCGGTTTGTTCGTATCCATCATGGTCATCATGTTGGCGTCTCATAACGTACTGGCAACCTCTGCAGTGGGACTCACAGATAGTTTGTCCCTTTCCGAAGAAGACCTTGGGTTGAATGGTGTTACTATCGATTCAGATGCAACTACGGCAGTGGTCTACGGAAAGGAAGGATACGTTCGAGTCTTAGATGCAAATGACCCAAACCAGCAAGTGGAAATGGTATGGAATGGCGTTAGCGAATTGCATGATGCGGATTTTCATCCGGGGGGTCAAACCGCACTTATTGTAGGAGACCATGGAGTTGTACTACGCTATGCGAAGCAAGACCAATCACTAGAAAGGGCTGCATCTGATGTGTCTCTTGATTATGCAAAGATTACTTCAGTTGCATGGAATACTGCTGGGTCATGGGCTTATGTCGGCACCGAGGAAGGCCAGATTTGGAGAATGAGAGCTGCCGAAGACGGAGGAGCGGAGCTGCATGCACTATCTGCTTCAGGAACTAGTGAGATTACTGCAATTGATTGCCACGATACTATCATGATGTGTGTAGTTAGTGCTAATGTCGAGGGTATTGGAATAATTGAAAGAGATCACACCTTTACCTGGGTTGGAGGGACTGGATATCCTTGGACGGGTGTTGAATGTCCAAGCGGAGAAACTCCCTACTGTGTCGCAGTTGCTGACAGTCAGATTATCGCACACATCGAACTTAATCCTGAAGACATCTCTGCTTCAATTCCGAGTATTAGCCGACTACAGAATTTGGATTTATACTTCATAGGTATAGATGCGCAGGAAGGCGATCGTACACTAATTGCAACGACCCCTACAAGCCTTGTAGAGCACGATATTAGCCTCAATGGCTCATACCCCTGGCTTGAGCATTCAGATATTGAGAATCTCAATCTTTCTAGTGATAGAATTGTAGGCACATGGGCCACTGGAAAAGACTCGGGTTGGATAGTAACAAGCCGTGGATATTTGTTCCAATATGTACCAACCCTCTCGGAGTCATCTGGACTTCTTAGTTTGTGGATTGTAATCGCTATTCCTGCCGCAACCGGACTAGTTGTTCTGTGTCTGGTATATTTGGCATCACCTAAAAAAATGCAAGATTGGACAATCGAACGGATAGGAAATGAAGATGAAAGAAAATATCTGGCCCGGCGTAGGGCAAAACAGCAAAGGAAACGACGCTGAGATTATCGGTGGATTTTTCAATCGTGCAACGCGCCTACGGCGCGAATTCCAAAAGCAGGCAACCTTCATGAGGGGCAGACTTCGCGAACGGCCTGAAACTCATGCCATACGAAGCCCTCGACTTCTACGATGTAGATTCACTATTGACCGATGAGGAACGAATGGTCCGAGATATGGTCCGTGACTTTGTTGATGAAGAAGTGATTCCGAAAATTGAACATGCTTGCAGAGATGGGGTCTTTCCAGATGAATGGCGAGTAGCTCTAGGAGAAATGGGAGTTCTTGGCGCTCCACTAAAAGGTTATGACTGCCCAGGCCTATCCTATACTGCATACGGCGTAATCTGCAGAGAACTAGAGAGAGGAGACAGTGGATTACGCTCTTTTGCTAGTGTTCAGGGCAGCCTTGCTATGTATCCAATTTGGGATTTCGGAAGTGAAGAACAAAAACAGCATTATCTTCCAAAGATGGCAAGCGGAGAATGGATTGGATGCTTCGGCCTTACGGAACCTGATTATGGTTCGAACCCCGGAGATATGATTACCAAGGCCGAAGATATGGGTGACCACTACTTGTTGAATGGAGCCAAAATGTGGATTACTAATGGCACAGTTGCTCAATTAGCAGTTGTTTGGGCTAAATTAGATGGAGTCATTCGTGGATTTATTGTTGAGAAAGACGACCCAGGATTCAGCGCACCGGAAATGAAAGGAAAACACTCACTGAAGGCTAGTGTGACAAGCGAATTAGTATTTCAGGACTGTAAGATTCCAAAGGACAGAATCCTCCCGAATGTAAAGGGGCTAAGGGGCCCGTTCTCCTGCCTCAATAACGCACGTTTTGGCATATCCTGGGGTGCGGTTGGAGCAGCCCAGGCCTGCTTTGATTCAGCAAAGGATTACGCCTTGAGTCGAATACAATTCACTCATCCGATCGCAAGTTATCAATTGGTTCAAAACAAGTTAGCGTGGATGCTAAGGGAAATTACTAAGGCTCAACTACTGGCCTACCATTTGGGTCAGAAAAAGGATGCTGGGACTTGGATTCCTGAACACATTTCATTAGCAAAAATGAACAATGTCGACATCGCTCTAGAAATTGCTAGAGAAGCAAGAGACATCCATGGGGCAAATGGTATTCTTGATGAATACTGTATAATGCGCCACATGGCAAACCTAGAGTCGGTGAAGACTTACGAAGGAACTCATGATATTCACAATTTGATTCTCGGCCGTCATATTACAGGAATACAGGCTTTCACTAGAGAACTGTGAATGAATTTCAAAACAACTACGCTGAGGCCGCTAAAATTCATAGATGGGATACCGGTCGAAGGCACATCAAAGGGTAATCATATGACGATCGCAGTACTACTCAAGCAAGTTCCCGACACTACCGCAAAAATCTCCGTTAATGGAGGTCGTGTAGACGAGAATGCGGTTTCAAAGTGGTCTTTCAGCCCCTATGATGAGTATGCCTTAGAAGCCGCATTGCAGCTGAAAGAGTCTACAGGTGGAGAAATTGTAGCTATCACTGCTGGTCCAGCACGTTGCGAAAAGTTACTTCGAGATGCAGCAGCGGTTGGAGCGGATACTTTGGTTCATGTCTCAGCAGAGAATTTCAATGAATTTGACTCGACTCAAGTTCAGAACCTTCTTGCAGCCGCTGTCCAGAAATCTAGCGCATCGCTTATTTTCTGCGGTAAGCAAGCAGCAGACACCAACGCTGGTTCAACTGGACCAGGGGTGGCTGAACTAATCGGCGCATCATGTGTCACTCTAGTAACCGAAGTATCTTCTGAGGGAGGGGGATATACCGCCACCCGACCAAGCTCTTCTGGACATGAAAAGGTGGCCGTTTCTGCCCCTTGTGTCTTTGCGTTCGACAAGGGCGTTTCCGAAATGCGCAGACCAAACGTCAGAGGGATAATGATGGCAAAGAAAAAACCGATTGAAACATGGTCCGTAGGAGATCTAGGTGTGGATATTGGAGCAAACGGAGTAAACATAGATTCACATTCCCCACCGGCGGAAAAGCCACCAGGTCAGAAGTTTGAGGGAGCGGAATCAGTATCTACCGTAGTAAGTAAACTTCGAGATGAAGCAAACGTAATTTGAGGAGGATTAATTATGGAATGTACAGTTATCGCAGAAACTTCAGGAAATTCAATCCATCCAATAACCGCACAACTGGTAGGGGCAGCGAGCTCTCTCGGCGCAACGCCTATTGTAGTAGTCCCGGGTGGCGCGGGAGCGGAAGAGGCCGCCAGCATAGATGGAGTCTCAAAGGTAATCTCCGTAGTAGGCGATTGCTTCTCAACATTTGATAGCGGTGCATGGGCTAGTGCAATTGCTTCACAATGCTCAGGAGTTGTAATTGCTGGAGCGACGCCAATTGGTCGCGAAGTTGCTTCGAGAGTAGCTGCCAAGAAAGGTATTCCAATTATTCAAGATGCTACGGATTTAGCGCCTGGAATTACTATCACTCGGCCAATATATTCCGGTAAAGCAGTAGAGACTTCAACTGTCTCTGGTGATTGTGTGATTACATTGCGAGCAAACGCATTCGATGCCGCCGGTTCAGATGGTAGTGCTTCTGTTAATGTAGTTGATCAAAGCGCCGATATTTCTATCGCTGTCAAAGAGGCTATCTCCAAGGCTAGCGAAAGACTCGATGTATCTGAGGCAGACATCATTATCTCGGGGGGTAGAGGTATCGGGCAAAAGGAGAATTTCTCTCACCTTGAGGAAGTTGCCGATATAATTGGGGCTGCGGTTGGAGCTAGTAGAGCGGTTGTGGACGAGTGGGGAATGCCGCACAGTATGCAGGTCGGACAAACTGGAAAGACAGTGACCCCTTCGCTATACATTGCAGTTGGAATTTCAGGTGCGATTCAACACCTTGCAGGAATGCGTTCCTCAAAGTACATTGTAGCGATAAATAAGGATCCTGATGCACCTATTTTTGGGGTTGCTGACTACGGAATCGTGGCTACTTGGGAAGAAGCAGTTCCTGCCCTTAAATCAGCCTTAGCAGCACTTTGAATGGATTATTGAATCCTGACCGTAACCATGGCTTTGGTAGCCGCTCCCTTATCGTCGACAACGGTTAGTTCGAAAGGATGAGTCCCCAACGGAAGGCGAACTCGGACTTGGGCTGAGTCACCGATGACATTACCATTAGAGTCCTGCCAGGCATATGACTGAATCATCCCATCTGGGTCGTAAGACCTAGAACCATCTAGAAGAATAGTTGCGGTATTATCCTCTTCGGCTGAGATGGTTTTATCTTCGCCCGCATCTGCAATCGGTGGAAGATTAATCGCTTTGGCAGAAGCAGATAAATCCTCTAATAAATCAGCCTCTGAAATTACTTTCTCTTCCACAATAATTTCCAGTTCTTCGTCCAAGGCATCCATCAATGAATCTGATTCGATCGAGGCACTCGGAGGCGCTTCTGCCAGAGCAATTTCATCATCACTTAGCCCACCATCGAATTCGTTTGAGTCATTCTTGCTAAACTCGTAATCAAACAATTCAACCTCGGGATTTATTGTTTCAGAATCCGGTTGAAGTAAAACAATCGATGCAGGGCTTTGACCCGCTGGTGAACGCCCAATCACTGCGATTAAATCGGAATTTATCGCTAAAATTTCACTGACTAAGCCCTCGTGCTCATACGACCAGATAATATCTCCACTAGATGATATTCTCATTGCATTAAACCAAGTACCGATAATCAAATCTTTACCCCATTGTATAATTGATGATATGGAATTGTCTAGAATTAGCAATTCCTCTACATCTTTACCAATTGTAAACCTCAACAAAGCACCATTTTGACAACCGACTATGGCACCATTTACCGTTGCAAGTATGCTAGTTGCCATGGCTGGTAACTCACTCATATGTAGAAGACCTCTTTCAAGATGCCAACACTCTAGGCGATTTTCAGGGCGCTCATCTAGCTTCATTCCTAGGGAATCTCTGCAAGCTAGTAGAATGTTATCCGGCCGAAAACAAATTTGTGAGATTGTTTCAACATCCTCATTATCTGCAAACGATTCATGACGAATTTCTCTGGATTTGTTCAAAATCAGTAAAGTTCCATCGGTTTTTGCAATTGCGAAAAAATTTCCGTCATCAGATTGAGTCAACCGATTTACATCACCATGAGATTGCGTTTTGACCTCCTCTCCATCCGAGTTCAGGAATACAAACAATCCAGAGGTGTCGGATACACAGATTAGGTCACCTAAAGGAATCATATGCTCAATCCCTGATGGAACTTCATACTGCCAACTCAGTGAATCATGAAAAGACTTGATTTGGCCTGTAGTCGATGCTGCGATTACATTCTCACCAAAGGTAATTATTGAAATAATTGCAGAATCGAATTTAGCATCTTGTAGAACAATATCTGCCTCAAAAATTTGCATTTTACCCTCAATGGAACCGACAGCAAAGCGAGAGTTACCAAGTATACAAGAAGTCACTACATCTTCGAGCATTTCAATCTGGGCAAAGCCCTCTATTGTCGGCAAACCGTCAACTTTCACAGCCTCAACCGTGAGCAGGTAGTTTTCAGACTGTCGCGTCGATGGACGGTGTCATATAACAAAAATTTAGGCTTTGACTGAATCTTTTCTCTTGGCTTCTAAGGATTCCAAATATGCTTGGTCGATTCTGCCAGCGACATAGCGACCATCGAAACAGGAGCAATCGAAGTTCGCAAGACGAGTATCTCCAGCACCCAAACAAGATTCGACTAAATCCTGGAGTTTTTGATAAATTAACCAATCAGCACCAATCGCTTGACTTATCTCCTCAATGGTGCGATTGTAAGCAACGTACTCATGCTTTGCAGGCATATCTATTCCATACACATTTGGATGAACTACAGGCGGTGCTGCTGAGGCAAAATAGACCTTGTTGGCGCCTGCTTCTCTAGCCATCTCAACAATCCTTTTCGAGGTATTTCCTCTGACGATACTATCGTCAACTATGAGTACATTTCTTCCTTCAAATTCATGTCTAATCGTGTTTAGTTTCTTTCTTACAGAATCTTTTCGCATCGCTTGTTCAGGCATGATAAATGTTCTACCAATGTATCGATTCTTTACGAATCCCTCTCTGTATGATACACCTAACTCCCTAGCCAATTCAAGAGCCGCAATTCGACCACTGTCGGGAACCGGAATAACACAATCAATCGCGTGATCTGGATATTCTTCAGCAATGCGATTCGCCAATCTAGCACCCATAGCTAACCTTGCGCCGTGCACAGAAACTCCGTCCAAGCGAGAATCGGGACGGGCAAAGTAAACGAATTCGAATATGCAAGGGGTGTGGGTCGGAGTATCTGCACAGATTCTTGAAGTTCTAGTTCCATCCATCCTAACAACAATTGCTTCTCCCGGCGCAACATCTCTTTCTCTTTCAAATCCAAGTGCCTTCATAGCGACGGATTCGGATGCGACTAAGGTTTCGGTAAATCCATCGATTTCACAAGTTCCGATACTCAGAGGCCTAATCCCGTGAGGATCGCGAAAGGCAACAATCCCCCAACCAGTAATCATTGTGACCACAGAATATGAGCCCTCGACAGTCTCGTTAATCGCCCTTATAGAGCGGAAAACATCTTCTTCACTAAGTGCGTCTAATCCGCCTCTACGTCCATTGATTGAACGCTGAATTTCGGCAGCAAATAAGTTCAGTAGAGCTTCCGAATCTGAACGGGTATTGATTCGACGATGATCTCTTTCTAGTAATGTGTCAATTATTTCTTCAGGATTGGTCACATTCCCGTTGTGTGCTAGGCTTACTCCATATGGCGAGTTGGTATAGAATGGTTGAGCCTCTGCAGCAGATGAAGAACCCGCAGTTGGGTATCGAACGTGGCCCAACCCCATGGAACCCTGTAGAGCCTGAATGTGACGTAGTCGGAATACATCTCGGACTAGACCATTTGCTCTTCTATGCGAAATATTGCTAGAATCGCTGGTTACGATACCTGCTGCATCCTGCCCTCTATGTTGTAAAACTAGTAAGCCGTCGTAGAGAGTCTTACCCACCTGACTATCTGGATGCCCGACGAGACCTATGATACCACACATCGGGATTCGTCTCTGCCTGATTCAGAAAGGACTTAGCCATTTCCGGAGCGAAGCCTTCACTTCTTATGCTCAGCCATAGACCGGTTTCTTTTACTCCAGCGGAATTTACGGCGTCGAGAAGATTCACCATAGCCGCATGAAGAGCAAGCACGCTTCTGCTTGTGATAGGAATGTCGGCCACAGCGGCGGCATCGAATGTGCGTGGACTTCTGCTTCTTGCCCATGCTTGGAGTTCCCTTGGACATGATTACCACCTCTGAGGACAACGCGGCGACCGACGAGCGTGTTATGAGCATTACTCAAAGGATTGCAACGACTTTACCTACAAAATAAGGCAAGAAGAAAGTCGAGTCAATTTTCTAACATATCTATAAGAGGGTCTTCTGTTGGGCTTTTTCTAGACACAATTAGCATTTGAAAAGTGACAAATACGAGGATTATTGGCATCCAAAGTACGATTACACCCCCGCCCAATGAAGTGAACAAAAATATGATTTCTAGCATTTCTGCTAATGAAGTGGCCCCGTCTTTCTCCATTGACATAGCTAACATAGGTCCCGTACAAAGAATAAGAGAAGATACTAGAGGAATCGCCGGGCGGTGATAGGGGTTCCAAGTGACGATTAGATGAATAGCAAAGCAGTAACAAATGAATACCATTGCTATGAGCACCATCGCTCCTAAGGATCCAATACCAGCCATTGAGAAATCAAAATTAACCATTAACTTCCATCTCCCAAATTTCTTCTAATCATTTCAGTCACCAGACGCCTTTCATTATCGTTGAGAGGCTCAATTGGTGGATCTTTGGGGGACACATTCTCGGTGAATCTAATGATTCGGAATAATATGTATACAGTTCCGGCTATACCAAAGATAAAACAAACCATCCATGCAAGAACATCGAGGCGAGTATATGCATCTACAAACCATTGACTTTGAGCAATAGACCACCATGATAATCCGAGAAAAAACCACCCAATAGTTAACACAGGTAGATTTCGTTCAGCGTAAATTCGAGAACCTCTGATTATTGTATAGCAACCAATCAGTGCAGTCGAAATAGAAATTAAAGACCAAGTAACCACTTTGAGATAGGATTCCCTGCCGTCGTCGTTACAAAATGAGATAAACTCACAGCGATGATAATCCGACTCGAAATACAGAGGTTGTTCTGGCAAGAATATGAGTCCTGCAAGTCCGATTAATGCTATTGGTCCAGCGAATTTACTACGCTTGAAGGCAGGCCCCATACGCCACATAGAGAATGCAGCAATCAGTAGGGTGAAGCTCAGCAATGCCTGATTCACCCAGAAGACCATGACTGTTCGGGCAGGGATAGATTCTTTGAATTGACTACCTACAATTCTAGCCTGAAAAGGGCTGCCCAGCCCCTAAAGGGGGCTTGCCTTCTCGCGACACAATCAAATATGGGACATAGGTGGGCGCGACGTCGTAAGACGTTGAGGTGCTCAGCAATGGTCAAGATGCCACGTAAGGTAATGCGCTACAGCCCATCGGCTGGAAAGCATACTGAGCACACAGTCGAGCGAGTCAAGAAGCGACGCGCTTCCGAACTAAAATGGGGTCAGAGAAGATTCCGTAAGGTTACATCTGGATACCGAGGTTTCCCTCGTCCTAAACCATCTGGCGACAAACCTACGAAGCGCGTCAATCTACTCTACCGTTGCTCCGAAACTGGAAAGG
>NTJQ01000024.1 GCA_002457555.1 Marine Group II euryarchaeote MED-G37 | reverse complement strand
TTTGAGGTGATTGAGGTTCTAGGAGACTTAGATTCCGTCAATACTGCAGATTGGAAAGGCCGCTCGACTATTCTATCAGACGATTCGGCCAGTGACTTAGCAAAGTCGCTTGGCCTATTGGTAGATAGGGGATTTACCGAAGTAGACATTGTCGGAATTGATGGAGGGAGTCCTGATCATATCCTCGGAACTTGGGCTACTCTAACAGAGGCCCCTGTTGGTCTCTCCATTCAACTGCACCATTCAGGAGGAATTACCAAGAGATTACACCCTGATGATGGAACTCTAGAATTTCTTATACCAAAGGACGATCAATTCTCTGTATTCGCATTAGAATCCTGTCAAAAAGTGAGTATATCTGGCGCCCGCTGGAATCTGGATTCAGAGTCATTAAATTTCTCAACCAAGGGTTTGCATAATCAATCAACTGGAGAAAAAATCAGTATCAAAACTGATGGTATACTGGCAATAATTTTTCAGTCTTGAATTCAAATCAAGATTCGTCACTTGGATTTGGGTTCAACGATAGTAACATTGCGATTGGGCGAGTTCTTGGGTCACTCTCCAATGCTAGCTTCATAATTACAGCAAGAGGCACCCCGAGAATCATTCCCATAATCCCCCATGCCCAGCCCCAAAATGCGACTAGGATCAATAGAACTATTGGCGACATATCGAGCCTTTGACCAGCAAGTTGAGGTTCGATAAATTGGCCCCATACAACTTGGTTCCCGAATAATGCCCCAAGAATAAGCAAGGCGGTTACGGGCTCAAACAGAATAAAGGAAATTATCGTTGGTGGAATGAAGGAAAGTGGAGCCCCTACATATGGCACGAAGTCTAGAAGGAAGGTGATTGAGGCCCACATAAACCAACCGGGGATTCCCATATAACTAAGGATAATCGCTACAATTATTGCCTGACCAAAAGCTACAGTAGCCTTGGTTATCACATAAGTGTTAATCCCTGCACCAGCGTTTTGGACAATCGAGGAAAATCGATCCATTTCATCAGGATAGGCGGCTTGAAGTCTTCTTGGAAGAGTTTCGGCCTCAACGATAATGAAAATTAGGAAGATGAAGACCGTGATTGCACTTCCAGTGAATCCGGCTAATGTCCCTACGAATTCGGAGGTAATTGTGTTGATTCGTTCAACCGTAACTAATCCAGTAAGTGCGCTTGTGTCGATTGAATAACCGTAGATTTCAATATCGGAAAACCATTGAATTTTCTCAGACATTTTTTCCTCAAGTACCGCCGCCTCACCGCTGAAAGCCTGTAAACTTTGATAGAGAAGATTTCCAGCGAAAAAGAACACCATCACCACACCGGTAGTTAGGATTCCATAGGCTGCCAATGGGTGGCCGTATTTGTCCTCCAACCATTGAGCAGGAGGGCGAATTAGGAAAAACAACAGAGTCGCAACTACTAGCGGCTGGATGATAGGTTTTAGGTGAATAATTGCCAGAATTGAAATCAACAGAAGTATTGCAATATGGCTCAAAGTACTGACTTCTACACCGCGGAATGACCTGCTGTTTGTTGTGCCCATATGGAGTTCCGTGAGGTTAACCCCCCATCAACCTCTCCCCAGAATCAGTTTGTTAATTGAGAATAGATTTGTGAAAATTCTTCGGCGTTCTGACCATATGTAAAATTCTCTAGAACTCTTTCGCGACCCGCTTTCCCACGGGCTTCGAGGTCTTTTGGATTAGAAAGAAGACTGAGAATAGCGCTCGACATTGAATCGATATCTGCCATGGTAAATAACGCCCCAACTGAATCATCGACCATTTCCGGCAGTGGGCCATGGTCTACAGTTGCAACGGGTGTCCCAGAGGCCATTGACTCAAGAGGTATCAAACCCTGTCCTTCGTAATAGGAAGGGTATACAACAACATCTGAATTACGAAACTCTTCTGCCAGTTTTTCGAAGGGCATTCCTGATTCTATTCGTACAGCAGATGAAATCCCAAGACGATTTGCCTGTTTTATCAGTCTCTTTTTCAGATTGCCTCGGCCTACGATTAGCAGTTCTGTATTCGGACTTCTCTGCTTTACTTCGGCAAAGGCTCGTAGGAGAGAACCATAGCCTTTGCGAGCTGCTAATCGACCTACTGCAAGGAGATGGTTAGTTTCGGTATCCTTCGGGGTAACACTTGGATGAAACATATCTGTGTCTACCCCCCAATGAATTACCTGACAATTCCAATCTTTAGGCGGAGAATATCTCTCAAGAAAGTCCTCCTTAGTCGCATGGGAATTTGCCACACAAATATCTGATCCGTTAACTGCGGCTCGCTCAAATTTAGCGTAATACCCGGCACTCAGTAGAATTGCAAGGTCATTCGGATTCGCCCAAACCGCGGCTTCTTTCTGTTCGGCTGCGGTTCGTAAACCGTCCCTTTCGCCGAGCCATGAGCCATGGAGGGATGACACGATTGGAGCAACATTTTCTTTGCAATCAGTGAATTGTGATTCTGTCCACGAAATCATTGGACAGTGTAGATGGACTATATCGACTGAATCTTCTGAATGCAATTTCTTTAGATCGGAAAGTGCATGCTTCCCGTACGATTTAGTGAATGTCATGGGAGCATATAGCCATTTTACTTCTCGAATGTTGACTCCTTCTTGTTCGAGGGATTTTCCGCCTCCGTCTCGAGTAATCACGGTTATCCGATGTCCGAGTTCAACCAAAGCGGCGGAGAGATGGTAAACGGTTGAGCCCATACCACCCCATCTTGGAGGGTATTCGGCAGACAGCATAGCGATGTGCAGACCCATCTCAACCAACTATCGCTCAAGGGATGCTCATTTCAAACGAATGGCCTCCCCGTCGGAAGAGATTTTACTTAGTTTCGGTAATTTGTGGTTGAATTACGGTAGCCCTAGCGCCAGTATGATTCATAGCGGCCGGTTAGGTCGCAAAATTCGATTTAGATGTCTGAACCACTCCCCGTACATGTTACTGTGGTCATCCCAACCCGTAACGAAGAAGCGGCTATCGTTGATACTATTCGCTCTGTTCCTAACGATGGTTGGTGTGAGAAATTGGATTTCCTGATTATCGATGGTAACTCCACCGACAGAACCAGAGAACTAGCAGAAGAGGAAGGTGCTAGCGTCTATCTCGAGCCTCGCAAGGGATACGGTCGCGCATACAAGACTGGATTTGCGATGGCCCCTGGTGATGTGATTGTGACCATGGATGCAGATTGCACGTACCCAGGAGAAGAAGTTCCAGATTTAGTACGTAAACTGATGCAAGATGACTTGCAATGGATCTCCTGTGATAGACTTCGAAGAGCCGAAGAGGGTGCTATGCCTGGGTTACATGGATTTGGAAATTGGGTATTGTCAACAACTGCAACGGTCCTGTATTGGTACGGCATCCATGATTCACAGAGTGGAATGTGGGTATTCCGCAAGTCAATTTTCGAGAACGAGAACGTCCGACCACGACACGATGGAATGCCTCTTTCTCAAGAATTCAAGATTCGTGCTCGCCGATACCTCGGCAAGAAGAAGACCACTGAAGTCAGTGTCCCTTACAGACCAAGAGTGGGTGAGGCTGAAATCAATACCTGGGGAGATGGATTACTAAACCTCAGATTCCTCTTCACCCACAGACTTGGATTAACTCGTCAAGTCACTCCATGGGGACCTGAGTAAATTCTCAAGTAGAATCGTCTTGGTCGTATTCTGAATTCTCAGGATTTTCATTAACAACCACCAAGTCATTATCAAACTGAATACTAGTCTGAACTTTTGGTTGATCCTTGAGAGTTAGGGCCATAACGCCCCCAATAAGTATGACTAGTAGCGCACAAAAGAGGCCACAACAGCCTGCACCGAAACCTAGAATTCCCTCGATTGGAACTTCTTCTTCATGAATTAATATTCCCACAGAACGGCCTTCCTTTTCAGTAAATTCTATTTCAAAATCACCAGAGTTTTCAACTTCAAAATCCCCAATATAGTCGTATCCAGGAATTATGTCATAATCCTCACACTCATCCCAATCTTCACAAGTAGTGAATTCTGACCAACCGCCATTAGACCCTTCGTAAATTTCTATTTCTACTTCATAGCCTTCTTCAACAAAGACAAGATAATACGATTCCCAATTTAGTTTTCCCGAAAATGTGGTTGAAGTATCTCCAGTCCAGTATTCTTCTCCGATAGAATCGTCATCAAACCAGGAAGTATTCGAGACGGAAGCTCCTCCTATAGTAAGGGCTGCTACGCTAATCAATAGAAGAGTAGCACCGATCCCCAATGTTACTTTGGTCATTATGTGCATAGTCATACAGGGAAGAAGGCTAACCTTCAATGTTTAGTCGGAATCGAATTCATCATCCAATTCTCTAGGGTCAAAGGTTGACCACGACTCAATCATCTCTAAGTCTCGGCGAATTACTTCATTCCTTCGCTTCTGATAGGCCATACCGAGTAAGATGAAGACTACTACTACGGCAATAAGGTACGGAAGTCCACTACCGGATAGCCAGGATACTAAGGAGGTAGTTTGGGGTTCCTCGACCGAGATAGTCTCAACAAGGGCTGGACTGGTGAATTCACCATCGATAGCCCACACCTGAACATTGACCCAGCCCTCCTCTTCGATTAGCCAAGTACCAACATAAGTCCAAATTCCATCTCCAGCGGTGTCATCGCCTCGCGTTCCATCATCTTGGAAGACCAGTGTTAGTTCTGAGCCACTAATTTTCATCACCCCTCTAACTTCCTGAGTTGTTCCATCAGCATCTTCGAGATTAACTGTGATTCTCATTTGAGTTGGGTTGTCGAGCTCTATCTCATTTGGTACAATCATCATTTCACTTAGAACCGGAGAAGATGCGCCAATAGTCAAATTGACCGATGTGGTAGAGGAGGCTCCTCTCGAGTCTTTCACTAATAGGTCAATTCTAATTGGCCCGGGAGTGAATTCGACTTCGATAATTTCCCTATTACCAAGTGTCTGGCCGTCTCCAGTGGTCCATTGGTAGAGAACTATATCATCATCATAATCGTATGATTGGGAACCATCTAGAGTAATTGAAGAACCTGGAGGAATGTATTGGCTATCTAGTAATCCATCGATTAGTGCAACTGGGCCGGTCTCCATTACGAATAGAGTCTGAGTATGGGTACGAACCCTATCAGTTGAGTCCCTTAGTTCGAAAGTTAGTCGATGTTCACCTGCAGGAAGATAGTCATTGTACCAGTATTCCGTCGTCTTATCTTGAAGAATTGGTTCGGCTAGAATATCTGAGGTTACGGTGACTGTAAATTCATCTCCATCTGGGTCAAATGACTGCCTGAAATCGAATAAAACTGGAGAGTTTGAATAAACTTCAACTTCCGGAATCGGTGAATCGAGTATAAGAATCGGAGCCGATTCCTCTACCCTTACAACAATTGATGAGGTATCCATTTCGGTTGAGCCGTCGTCTATGGTCAAGGTCACTGTGTGATACCCTTTCGGTAATCGAGAATCAATTACCCATCCACTTCCTATCGGTTCTACCATTCTATCTGAAGTCCAGACTACGCTCACCAAATCCTTGCTAGATGTCGCAGTTGGACTACAAACGAATCCGCTGCCGTTGTCAGGCAAATCGCTACAAGCCAAATCCCAATCTCCAGAACCTGTGGCATCAAAGCGAATTATTTCACCAGAATCAGTGAGGGTTTGATCGGCTGGTTGAGCAATTATTGAAATCGGAACTGAGTTGTTTACACTTACTTGTTCAGTTATTGAATTCCATGTATTTACGTGCCCTGACCTATCATCACTAGTGTACATGGTAATTGTGTGCAATCCCTTGGTCAACCAACCCTGCCATTCGATTTCATTGCTAGGAGTGACGCCCGAAGAGAGTAATCCGTCCAAGTCGCTCCAGAATTCGAATCGAACCTCATCTCCTTCAGGATCCGTCACCATTGAGCCGTCCAATAAGAGGAGGTGAGCTGAGGTCTCACCAGCTCGTAGTACCTCGAATTCAGGCTCTGGGATTTCGTTGAATAATTTAACATCAAAACTCCAAGTGGCATCTGCATTATTTCCATCTGAAAGATAAATTGTCAGAGTAAATTGCGATGGTGCGCTTGGGAAATCAATGTCAAAAATCATTGGACAACCCTGATCGGTTGCTGTAGAAAACCCGTAATTTGTTTCAATCCAACAAGTTAGTGGGTCGTTTTCAGGGTCGCTGCTCCCCTCGAGTGAGATAGTTGCATTCGCAGTTCGACCAAGGTGCATTATTCCCCAAGATGAGATACTAGGAGAAGTGGAAACGGACAAGGAGGGAGGGCGATTGAAAAGCTCAATCGTTCGAGTTTCGCTGACGCATTGATTTCCACTATCGCAAACCTCCAAGATAATTTCTTGCTCACCATCAGATAAGCACCCGTCAACTGTTTCAGGGGGGTTATTGGTAACTACGTATGAGCCATTATTACCAGAGGGTAAGGTTCCAAAACAAGATGAATGTAAATCACCGTCGATGCTGCTTGTCCAAGTATAGGTGAGTGGATCATTATCTAAATCCCAGGATTCACTGGCATCGAGAATAACTGAAGAACCACTTGGGAATTCTTCCTCATCCTCGGGTGTAGACCAAATTATGAATGGCAGTTGATTGGTTAATTCAAGTCTGCAATATACCAATAAATCATCATTCAAGGTTATCGATGCAGAATCATTGTGTACTCCGTCATAATCACATCCAAGATTGGCTGTATTGTCGACAGACCACCCCTGAGATGGAACCCATCGAGTTCCAACATAGGGCCCTAGTGTCTCAAATCCATGATAGGGAAGAGTAGCTGTTTCATCCGATTCCCAAGATGAAAATGATAGGTTAACCTCAGCGTATGGGATGTGTCTCAATAACTGATTTACCGCGTGCACTTCAATGAACCACATTATGTCCAGAATGCTGTCAGTGCCGGTATTTGTTGGGTCTGAAATAGAACTGGAGGAAATCCAACGAACATGGCTTGAGGATCCTAGATGAAAGCTGGTCTCATGCCCACTCCCAGGAATAAAACCTGAATCTGTGAAGTTAACAAAACTGGATTCGACTGTGGGTTTGGAACCTGTTGCGCAAGCTAATCCTAAGTTATTGACGAGAAGTTCAGAATGGTCGACAATATCGAAACATGAACCACCATTCCCTGAAATTATACTGGAAGATAGGTAGGATGTCATTGCATCACCAGCCCTCCAAAATACACCGCGATTATCTCCTGAAAGATCAACACCATGAATTTCCGCATTTACATCTTGTAATTGAATTGCATAATTACTTTGATTCAAATTTATTCTCATATCATCGATAATCACGATGCCATCTCGGGCAAGACCGGTGTTATCGATATCCAATGCAGGGCCGCTTAATGGATCATGAACCTCTACAGAAATCAATTGTAGGTCTATACTATCTCTGGCGACTATGCCATGTTGATCTCCATTCGATATGCATGTGAAGCAGGTGACATTCTTTCCTCCACTCATCACATCATTTGCCTCATCAAAAAATAGCCCCGCTCCAGATTCTGGAAGACTAGAACCAATGCCGTTTCCTGTGGTCAGAACATGAGATAGTTCGACATTACTAGAATCTCTAACCGACACCCCATGCCCGGCATTATCTAGACTTCTGAGAATCGTTACCTGTGGGTGAAATTCTCTGAAGTCAACACCACTGGCTCCGTTATTTGAGGTCCACCAATCTTGTCCCATTGCACCTCCCTTCCATAATAGAATACCTGGACCAGAGGAGTTGGTTACTACTAGATCATTGATTACCGGAGCCCAGTTAACACTACGCAAGAATAATCCCGCTCTATCATTAATCGGAGTGTTTGCAAGTGGTTTTCCATTATTGTGCAAATCTAGCCCATTGATAATAGTGGAAGAACCGATTAGGTATGCCTTGAAGCCGACAACTGGGTTGTCTTCGATTATGGCATTGTCTACAATAACCCCGCTTGTATTGACTTCAAATGCTGAAAAACCCAAGCCTGATGTCTTGGCATTCAAACCCCCAGTGCCACGTATTTCCAAATCATCGAAAACCGCATGTGCAGGTATATTGCTGAATTGACTGTGATTATATTGTTCGACCATCACTCCACGGTACATGCTATCCTCAATCACAACCCTTTGGAATGTTGGCCTAGTTACCCAGCCCTCTGTGATATGTCGAACAAAGATACCATTGTCGGAACGCTGGATATCTACGTCGGTTATCAGTGGCCTTGAGTCTTCAATCCATATACCGGTTCCAACGGCAAGCGTGGCCCCTGAGATATTGCTAATTTCTAGGTTTGAAAGTAGACCACCTGAATTACCCCAATAATTCACACCACGGGTGATTAAACCATCAGCGCTTAGCCCATTGAGAATTGGAGCTGAGTTGGCTCCCACAGAGAGTCCAATTCCATATCTCCAACTACTAGAAAAACCGTGGAGGTCTTGGCCACCTCCATTTATCTCTAGGTTATTTATTATCGGAGTTGCTCCTTCAAATAAGTCAACTGCAACCCTGTCGGCATTCTCGACAATAATATCAGTCAATTGAGGATCAGAACCGTAGATTGTGATTCCAAATTCGGCATCTTTAATCGTAAGATTTTCGATACTTGACCCAAGCCCTTGACTTGATTGGTTGAAGATAATCCCATCATGCTTACCAAGTATTGATTCTAAGATTACAGGATCGTCTTCAGTACCCTCAACCATTATTCTACCATCCACTGTAATATCCTCATCGGAACCCAAGCGAATTGTTGTTCCTTCCTGTACAATTAAGACATCCTGAGCACCTACAATATAGCCATCAGGAAGAAGGACCGTACCTGACCAAACGGTGGTGCTTTTGCTATTTGCAGCAGTAGCGAAAATAGGGAGACTGTACGAAATTAGTAACAATGCAATTACGAACATTGCGAAGCCGGCTGTGCTACCGTCCCTCGCGCGCATGATTGAATCGGCTCGCCTCATTCGTTGTATTGTTTCCCCCCTGATGGAAGTCGTGATTATCTGCTACATAGGAGTCATAAACAAACAGCCAGCGTTCCACTCGCAGAGGTCGTTGAATTGAGTACAGCATTCGTCCTTATCAAGACAAAGCCAATGAAAGAAGCCGAAGTTTATCGAGCCCTTTTGGAATTGGAAAATGTAGTCGAGACTCATGTTGTTTACGGAGAATACGACTTAGCAGCTCGAATAGATTTCAAAGATGATAAGGAGATGTCAACAATTCTAATCGGCGATTTTCGAAACATTCCAGGTGTCGAACAAACCGAGACATTAATCGCGGTGGAGGTTTGAATTATGGCAGTTGGATTTGTACTAATTACAACCAAGCCCGGACGTGAAATTGAGGTCCGTGATCAGGTCGCTAAATTGCCTACCGTAAGCGGCCAGTGGGTCGTTTTTGGAATACATGATTTGTTCGTGAAAGTTGAAGCCGAAGATGATAATGACCTGACTCGTTGTATCATGAACGAGGTTAGAGCAATCGATGGAATCGCCGAAACTAGGACTCTAATCGGCGCAGAGATTTAGACGATTGAATTTGCTCTCTCAAAGTGAGCGAGTTAACCTCAACAATAATTCAGAAGCAGCGGATGGGCACTCAGCCGATTTGAAACGACTGATTGCTTCTCTCCAATGAGATAATCGCATATTTGGTTCAAGCACTCCTCTCCAATACCAACGCTGAGCCAGTATTCTTCTATGAGATGGAATCTCAGGCCTCAGTTCGATTGCTATTGCATTGTTATGAGAAGAAACTAGCCATTGTGGATGTGAAGGGGAGGTTGCCTCAAGTGAGACATGAATTGCAATTATTTTGTCGATATTCTCTGCTTCCGAATTGATATATTTCCTAGCCGCATCTAATGACCCCTCTGCCTTAGAAGTGATTAGAGCACGTAGGTCTATCAAAGCCAGGCGTGGATGGTCTTCACCCATTTGTGCTACCAAAGATGAACGAACATTGGCTAGGGTTTCGACGCTTCCGGATTCTACTGCAACCGCGTGTCTAAGCAAATCGAGTGCTAGGCTAGCAGAGGCGAGATCCGTTTTCGGAAGTCTAGACAAAACTACATCATCAATCTGTGAATTTTGAACTTTTGTTGACTGACCCGGTAACCTGTCGTCGTGAGCTCGAACCAAGGAAGCAACTTTTGCCCTAACTGCCTCAGCCGGAGATAACGATTCAAGCGCATTTTGTTGTAATTTTTCGGCTCCTTCGATATCACCCTGTAGTCGAGCAAGCCTTGCTTTCCTGATTAATTTTTGTGGGCTATCAGAGACTGAATCTATGTGATCAGAGGCGACCTCTGATTCGCCTCTCTCAAAGGCGATATCGATTGCGGTATAGCGTAGGTTATCGTCATCGGTAACTTGTATCGCATCATCAATCAGCACGGCTGCTGCTGCACTATCTTCACGAGAAATTGTTTCCACATTTTTCGCTAACCATTCTGTATCAAGTTTCTCTCCAGAATTCAATCGGTGATGGGCCTCAATTCTTCTAGCCCTCGTGCCCTCTCTTGTCGACCAAATCTCGGCTGCTTTAGTATGCAAACCTCGGGCGATTTCTTCTTCCACAGTTGCACGTCGAACATTGCGAATTAGGTGATGAGGTTCCACTAACCTCTCCATCCATCGGAGAACTGCTGACTCATCCAATTCTGCGATTCCATCTGCAACAAATAATTCCTCTACGGATAGCGGTAATGGAGAGAGACTTAGTTCATCCAAGGTACCAAGGCCTTCATCGGTTAACCTTCTCAAAACGGTGCTTTGGACGTATTCTTGTACTGCCTGACCTTCCTCTGGAATATCTTCATCAGGAGACCATAGATGTAGCGCCAAGGGATGGCCACCCAATGCTTTTGCAACCTGTTCTGCTGTTTCACTAGCAATTGAATTTGGCAATAATTCGACTGCATTAGAAGTCTCCAATCCCTGTATTCTAATTTCTTCAAAACCGGACAAAGTTCCGAACGGACTTGGTGCACGGACTGCTGCGAGCACTCCTGTGGACGTTTCGACGCAGGCCGAAAGTAGTGATTTGACAGAACTCAAGTGCCGAGGATGTAATTCCTGCACCTCATCAATAATTAGAGCTGTTTTGTTGCCACTTGC
>NTJQ01000023.1 GCA_002457555.1 Marine Group II euryarchaeote MED-G37 | reverse complement strand
TTTTGAATGCAATAATTATTACATTTTCATCTTCTTCTGAATCTAAACAACCGGCTA
Source organism: Marine Group II euryarchaeote MED-G37 (assembly GCA_002457555.1). Lineage (GTDB taxonomy): Archaea > Thermoplasmatota > Poseidoniia > Poseidoniales > Thalassarchaeaceae > MGIIb-O1. Next base: position 11,833 of record NTJQ01000023.1, on the reverse strand, counting down.
AAGTCGAAAAGAGAATTATTCCAATTAGTGTGGTTGCTATCAGTGTCCTTTGCGTCATTTTTAGGTTCCCCTAAACCACGGGACAGATTAGTTGTTTATCTAGTTTAGGGCGCCCTAAACTAACAATATCGGCTACTATTATGCCGCCGATAGCAATATCGTGTGAGGCCCGCTCGAGCATTGTGATGAGACGCCAAGGCGTGCTTAGAATCGTGGTCGTGATAACGATTGTTGGAATGATGATTTCTTGTTTGCCAGTGGGCTACCAACAGGGTGGTCTTGATGAATCTCAAGAAAGAAGAGAACAGCTCGGCCCTGATGGTCCTACACTGGAGGAACAGTGTAGTACAATTACATTCGAAGATATGTTTGAGTATTCAAAAGCAGTGTTCAATTTCACTATTGCCAGTGATTGGCGTTCTGCCGAAATTGAAGCAGTTGGTTGGGTAAATGGGACTTTAGCAGATGATGTAAGACAGAGTTTAGATGAATATATCGCTGCTATCTATCCAAGCGGCGATGATGAATGGATTTCTACTGATGAAAGGGAAGGAGTCAGAGCTGTTGCTTCAGAGTGTATTCAACACACTCTTACCAGAATGGGTATGCGTGATGGAAGCCCTCACAGAGGAGGTGACGGCACCGATTGGAAAAATACTTCTTGGACCGAAGACGAGGTTCTAGTCGAAGAATGGAATCTAGTTCCTCCTCGACATTCGGAATCGAGAGAATGTTCAGGAATTGGAAGTAATAGCGATTGTTACGAGATTCCTGTATATCCAGATAGTGACCGAGATTGTGATACCGAAATGGACCCCTCAAACGGTCAAGATGAATGTAGAATGATGCTATGGCTAAATGCCACCATGGCAATCTCCGGGATCAATGATCCAAGTGATTTCACTATAGCCTATAATGCCTCTAACATGAGTGGGGCTGAATATCATATCAAATTCCCCATAACCGAAGGACTCCGTCTAGATATGTGGGAGGAATGTGAAGGACGAGACGTGCAAGTGGATATGGGAGATTTTGCTGGTGTATCACCTCTGAGAGGTAGCTGTATTGGTGACGGTTCTAGTAGCTATGAACTCAATGAAAACGAAGATGGAAGTCTGACTTACTCCTTCTATCCCAACATGCCTCAATGGCCGGTAGGAGAGGATCTGTTTGCCGACTTTACAACTGCACCAATCCCTATCGACGACCCTCCTCTCTGGACTGACAGCGCACCCACAAATGGAGCCTGGTTCCCTCGTGCAAGCGGGGGAGCACAGATTATCGCGGACTGGAATGAAGTTCAAAATTGGTTCAATGATGAGGCTGGAGTATCGAACCTTGATGTAAATTGCAGAGGTGATGCAGGATTAGCAATTACCTATTCACAACGTGAGTTGTCGATGGATGTGCCAAGAGGTCAGGCAGGAGAAGTCACCTGTGAAGGAACTGACAGTGCTGGACAGTCATCGGGAAACAGAACTTGGAATATAGGAGTTCCATTTCAAATTTCAACTGCAGATACTGAGTTATCAGACCCACATCCAATTACGCTCTCTCCAACTTCTGGCTGGCCAGATCTATCTGTGCAAATTGGATTTACCTCAAGTTTTGAAGAGGCTGGAACATATTCCGGTCCATATTCAATTCAAGGCTCGGAAATAACCCAAGATATTGCTGCAGTGGGGCTCATTCCCGGTCCTGTATATGTCGCAGTCATTGTAACCGGAGAAGCAGTTTATACTTTGCAAGCGACTTATGATTTGGGAATTCAAAAGGCCAGCAGTGCACCAATAATGACTGTCACCACCGAAGGCTGGGATGGTAATTCATGGTCGATGAGTGGTCAATTCTCTGACCCTGATGGTGAAACGATTAGTTTCAGCCTGATGATTGATGGTTCCTCAGTTGGAAGTATTACAGTCAGTGGGAATATGTGGTCCACACCTGAGATTGATTTCTCAGTATGGACAGAAGGATCGCATATTGTTGAGGTTCAAGCCTGTGATGAGTCGGGCCTATGTTCCAGTCAACAGCGTAGCGTTGACAATACTCATTTGTTCGTTGATCCTGAACCTGAACCCGAACCACCGAAGGACAACTCATCGATTCTTCCCTCAATGGGATTGGGCGGTCTGATTCTTGCGGCATCTGCCGCACTCATATACTCGGGCCGCCGCGACTAAGTTCGTGAGCTTCTCAGGCACGGTCGACAGAGAGTCGCATGAAGGAGGTCTCCTCGTTTCCTTTGAGGGACGTGCCCCGCGACTTGGGGCTACTTTACGCATAATCGGAGGAAAGCCGATTGGCAAGGTTAATTCGGTAATTGGAGCGATTGATGGGGCGTTTGTTCACATTCACCCAATCACAGACCAAATAGAGGTCACCAACACAATCGGCTCTCCGGTTGAAATCGCTCCAAGAGAAAAGAGAGAGTATCGTGGTCGTGGAAGAGATAGTTACTCGAAAGGAAACTCTCGCCGTGATGACCGACGTGGAGGAAACAATGACAAAAAAGGCGGAGATTGGAATTGTCCTAAGTGTAATAATTCCAATTTTGCCTTCCGGAAGAAGTGTAACCGCTGTGAAGCGGACAGACCTCGAGATGGAGGAAGGACATTCGAAAGAAAATTTGAACGAGGTGGTAATAACAAGCAAAAGGGGCAAGATTGGACTTGTCCTAAGTGCAATAACTCTAACTTCGCCTTCAGAAATAAATGCAATCGCTGTGAAGCAGATAGACCTCGAGATGGAGGTAGGAAGTTCGAAAGAAAATTTGAACGAAGTGGTAATAATAAGCAAAAGGGACAAGATTGGACTTGTCCTAAGTGCAACAACTCTAACTTCGCCTTCAGAGATAAATGCAATCGCTGTGAAGCAGATAGACCTAGTTCCGGTGGCAAGACCTTCTCGAGAGGAGGAGGCAATGAACGCCGTGGTTCTAGACCCCAAGGGGGGCATCCCGGACGTGGAAGAGGAAGATCACCGGGTAGCGCAAGTAAACCACGAAGATCTGGATTTAGAGGAACTGGTCGAGGCGGCCCTAGGGGTAATCGACCAGGAAGAGGTAGTGGTAGGCGCTGAGTTTGGAGCACCCCAGCATTCATTTTGTCTAAACCCGAGCAATACCTATGGCGAACAAGGCGGATATGCTCTGGGAAGATGTTCTCGAGCTTGAAGAGGCTGGTGAGAGGCAGGAATCCCTCCAATTATGTCGCCAAATCACTCGCATGGAGCCTGACCATGCCGCCGCTTGGAAAATGACCGCAAGGATGACTCTTCCAGCCGCAAGGAGAGGTGTGCAAGATATGCCTACTCTACCACAAGCGGCTAGTGCTTATGCCGCATTACAAAATGTCGTGAGACTAGAACCAGAGGATACCGAATCATGGGCATTAGGAGGAATTCTTCTGGTCGAGCACCTAGGTATGCTAGAGGAAGCCCTAGAGTGGTGGCAGCAAAGAAGGCAAGTCAACCCCGAAGATGTGACTCCGCTAATAGAACAAATAGCTATTCTTGTACGACTTGGGATGTATTCTGAAGCTAGCGAGCTGTTGGAAATCATGTTCGATTCGGAAATGGAACAACCAGACCGAAAGCAACTCATGAATATGGATCGAGTGCGACAAATGGTTGACAAGGCGGCTAAAATGGAGAAGGAAGAAATATTCAGACCTCAGAATCCAAAGCATCCTCGTTGGGAGATAATCGGACGAATGAAAACTAGGAAGCCGCTCTCTGAGACTTTCTTCCTGTTCACTTTTGTTGCTCCAATTGTATTCTTGATTGGCACTATAGCCATGAGTGCCCTTGGAGGTAGTCAATATGGCTTCATTCTGGTGTTTTTGATTATTCTAGGTCTATTTACTGGGGTAAGTCGAGCCGGTGCTGGATTATTGCAAAAACTCAACCGACACGCACTCGACTTAGAAAGGGCAATAGATATTGAGGGGACTTCAGCAAAGGTCTGTGTGCCTACCGAAATTCGCGGTAGTAAACTCTACAATCATACGATTGGAAAACGAACTGAAGCCTTCCAAGACCGTCATAGTAAAATTATAGATTCGGACGAAATTATTGCTGAAAAGTGGAAACCAAACTTACCAGATTTTTCAAACACGGAAAGTTGGTGGGAAGTGGATGAGGAATCCGAAGATTAACTCTGAACTATTTCTCATGTCCCTGCAGAATAATCTTCTAGATAGGCAAGTTGCTCATCGGTCAAACTATCGATACTAATTCCTTCTGCTGTCAGTTTTAACCTGGCCAATTCACTATCTTGTTCGGCACTAATGTCGTAGACGATATTGTCGTATCCCTCGCCCTCAGCCGCTAATCGGCAAAGCGCTAGGAATTGATTGGCGAATGACATATCCATTACTTCGCTTGGATGGCCTTCTGCTGCGGCTAGATTTACCAGTCTTCCACGAGCAAGCAAATGTATAGTGCGGCCATCTTTAAGTTGGAAGGCTTCGTTATCTTCTCTAATCGTGTGAATTTTTTTGGCTCTATCCTCAAGATGTGAAATGTTGATTTCGCAATCGTAATGACCTGTATTACAAACGATTGCGCCTTCTTTCATAATGTCAAAGTGACGTCCTATGATTACATCCTTCATTCCAGTTGCTGTGCAGAATATGTCGCCAACCTTTGCAGCATCATCCATCTGCAGCACACGGTATCCATCCATGACTGCTTTCAGAGCAGCAATTGGATCGACTTCCGTGACGAGTACATTGGCACCCATACCACGCGCACGGTTGGCTAATCCCTTACCACAATGTCCGTATCCGGCGACCACGAAGGTTTTGCCTGCTAGCAAAACACTGGTCGCCCGGATGATTCCGTCAAGGGTTGATTGACCTGTTCCGTGTACATTGTCGAAGTCCCACTTGGTAGATGCATCATTGACTGCAATTACTGGATAGAGGAGTTCTCCTGCCTCACCCATCGCTCTGAGTCTGTGAACACCCGTTGTTGTTTCTTCGGTTCCTCCGATTACGCCTTCTGCTAGCTCTGGAAATTTGCTATGTACACGATAAATTAGGTCTGCGCCATCGTCTAAAGTAAGTGTTGGATTTATTTTCAGAGTACGATCAATAGATTGGTAGAACTCCTCGGTATTTTGACCATACCAAGCATGAACATCATAACCCTTGGAGGCAAGCCAAGCCGCTACATCGTCTTGAGTAGATAGTGGATTACAACCGGACCAAGAGACCTTGCCGCCTGCGGCCTCAATGGTCTCGATTAGCACAGCGGTTTCCTTGGTAACATGTAAGCAACCAGCAATTCTTTGACCTGCCAGGGGTAGTTCTTTCTCGGCTTTTTCACGCAATACTGCTAGAGCCGGCATTCTGCTTCGAGCCCAGTCTACCTTTAGGCCACCTGCCTTTGCTAGAGAGAGGTCTGCCACAGTGTATGTGTCACCCGTATTCATGGCCTACGGCGGCCACCATTAGGCCTTCAAGGTGCGTTTTGAGCTTCCCCCTTTGGAGGGTTTACTCAATTGCCGCCGCCTTGACCTTGCTGGGCGTAATATGCTGCGTAATACTGCTCGGCATATTGCCTCGCAGTAGCCTCGTCATAGCCTTGTCCGACCATCTGTTGCACATATGCTTCGACTGGGTCCATTTGCTCAACACCACCAAACTGTTCAACAGTATCTTGGCCATCATCAGATTTACCTCTAGATCTAACTACAACTAGAGTTACACCAACAATTGCTAGAACCAAGATAACTCCGATAGCAGCGAACATGATGACGTCGGCACTACCACTTTCTGACTCACAACCATCGCTTGATGGATTCAGAGCACAAGGGTCGCTTGATCGGGGAAGTAAGTCGATTGTGAACTGATCGTCCAACGTGTACCGGCTTCCGTCTCCCTCAACAACTCTCCAGTATATTGTGACCTGCTTTCCAGTAGTCTCCAAGTACAGGTCTGCAATGTTGAGAGTGATTGTGAAGGTATCACCATCTCCAAGTAAGGCTGGACCTGTTGAATTGTAGTTCCCTAGTGCCTTCTGAGTAGCCTTTGGTGATGGAGTCAAATCCAAATGGGCTGAATCTAATGCCACCTCAATCAAGACACCGTTTTCAGCACCTGATTCCACAATTCCATTAATTGTGACCAAATCTTGACTCTGAGAATCAGTAGAACGTGGTGAAGTAATATCCACAACCGGCGGTTCGTCTCCGAAGTCCTCTCCGACTACAATAAAGTAGATTCGTGCCTTTTCTGATTGCTTACCGGCTCGATCGTATACAATCAATTCTAGCCGAATTTGGTTCTCAAGCGTTCCATCGCTAGTCATGTTACGGAATACATAATTCCACAGGTCACCACCTGCAGCATTCGGTACCTGGAAGGTATGACCTTCTAGAGTTGGATTCGAGGAATCTACCGGATAATCGAAGAACACTCGATACTCAAACATCTCAATTCCTCTCTCACCCTCAGGTGCGTCATCGTCAGAACTTGCTGAAGAATCGAAGGACAGACTGATGTCACCGCTGTCGGTCAATCTAACTCGATAAATCGGCCAATCAATGCCGCCAACGGTCTTGCTTCCGTCAAGACTGACGTACTCATCTGTAACGCTGTCCTCAACCAATTGTAAATCTGCATTAGGTCGGAACTCGTCCGCCAATGTATCATCTGTTACTAGATTGATGTAGGTGATTCTTGTGTGGCCATCATCATCGTGCAAATACAGGGTCAGTAGCCATTCTGCACCGATTCTGCATCCAGTTGTGGAACTGGAATCGCCAACGCAGAAGTTACCAAGAGCTGGTATGCTCGCACTGTTTTGACGAATGTGACTGATTTCACCGAAATCAATAATTTCTCCTTCCCACCCTGTTACCGACTCGTTCATGTCTGTAGATTGTAATGTCCAATCAGCAGTAATGCCGTCAGCCAAGGATGAATCCGAAGTCAAGAAAGAGAAGTCCAGTTCAGAGTTCGACTTGATGTACATGGTTGCGTATGCACCTGTTACTGTGTCGATTGAAGGAGCTTCTCCGTTAACCGTCAAGTCAAATCCATCGCCTGCAATTCCGAAGTTGCCCGGGTATGGAGTTACCTGATAGCCCAGCATATTGGATAATAGAGGCATAGAGGTTCCACCAAATGGTTGAGAGAAGCTTGGATTCTCAACGTCGAGGGTAGTAACAATCATTCCACCTGCTCCGCGGTTACATATCGAAAGTAACGACTGTGAGTCAAACGATTCGCTTCGCATTAGTGTATGGAAGGTTCCGGTTGGGTCACTAATTCGTCCACCGCAAACTTGTGGGATTTGGTCGAATTGTACCTGTGCTGTATCGAGGCCCGCTAGTCCGACGTATGCACCACCATGAACGCCAGCAAAGGCTGCAGTATCGACGTTCGTCATCAGTGGGTGGTATGCATCGACAATAACTAGGTCGTCATTTGTGACTGTGTTATTCCACTGATTTCGCATAGCGATATCCATTCCGAAAGGTAGCCTATTTGGCTGGTATTCGTTGCGATATGGCCCTAAGTGAATCTGAACAGTTCCACCATTGACCATATATGCCTCAAGGACTTCTGTAACCGATAGACCGTCTGATTCCCTAGTAGAAGCTAGTGTCTCGTAATATTCTCCGTACTCGACATTGTAATCAGTCTGCCATGGTAGCAATATCTTCTCATAATGGGACATCCAGTTCTCAGTTGCGTATCTATCCCAATCATTTACTGACAACTGAGTGTAAGTCATTCCCATCGATTCTAAGTCCTGCTTGACTCTCTGCAAACGATTCTGGTCAGTAGGGTTGGATAGAATTGCGACATCAACAGTGTCAAAGAATTCTATTTCGAAGAACCGGTCGTTTCCTGATGGGTCTCCATCTTCAGTCAATATCGCATAGAAACTAATGTTGTATTGATGACCATCGTACCAGCCGTTGTAAGGCGCTGTCCAATTAGCGAAGTCTCGAGCATGAGCTTCAAGATCAAACGGCCCATTATCTGCCGGTTGTTCGTAAACAGTTTGACCTGTTGTCATATCTACAACCTTCATGTTCACCTCATACTCACCTGGGATTACACCATTCAGAAGAGGAACGGTGAATGAGTGCTGAGAGACCGAATCATGTGTGTAAACGCACTTGTATGTGATATCTGAGACACAATCAAGAACATTTGGTTGCATCAAAGTTATGTCCGCGCTTGCGATACTGAAGATAATCTGGGTGTGATTATTTGCAGTGGTAATCTCCGTTTTATTGTACCATGATGTCTCTTCAACTGTATTATTGAATAATGTTGTAGCATCAATTCGATAAATTCCAGATTTGAAGTCATGCGTTGCCACCGTAACGTCTTGGCGCTCCGCTGCATCAAGTCCATTGATATCGTTGATGTAAGTCCCATCATCCTCGAAAGTGAATTCATCGATACGAATATTATCGACTGCAAATCCGGCAAGGCCAGCATTTCCATTTACGCCATCGTCGTTTGATTGGAATCTCCATGTCAAGGTGACTTCCGAGCCGGAAAGATCGGTGCACTCCGTTCTCCAATCGAAGGTGTCGTTAGAAGTCTGGTTTAGCAGAGTTATGTGAGTCATATCAATGATGACTGACTTAACCAGACTTTCGGAATCAAACCAAACTACAGACTCGTATCGGTCGGAATGGTCTCCCATATATTCGACCTCATCATATCGACCATTGTTGTCGAAATCCTCACAAGCACCCAGACCACTACCATCTTGGAAAGGCCTTAGTCCATTTTCGTTAAGATCGGTCCAGCTTCCCCAAACAGTTCCGCTGTAAATTTCTCCGCCCCTAGACCACTCAATTTCTAGGCCAGCAGCGTCACGTATTGCTAGAATATTTCCTTGCTGATCTGAGAGAAAATCGCCCTCTGCAAAGTAGTCAAAAGTTAGGTAAGTGAAGTCGGTTCCACCAGAAGCGACTGGGAAAGGATCGAGGGTTAGAGTCTCGTCCCAATTGTCGCCATAACCTGTGTCCGGATCGCCTAACCAATATGCAAAGGAATTGAACACACCTCTGCTTTGTGGGAGCATTGGATGGTCGCCATTGGTATCATCTAAGCGACTTCCATTCATATTTCCATCATCTTCCCAAATAGGTTCTAATCCTGAGAAATCCTCAATTGCGATTAGATCAGGGAGAGCGTTCTTGACTACAGTTTCCAATTGGAAGTCAGTCAGGGTGTTTCCAAAGTTCTGAACTCGAATCTCGATGTCGCGATCGCCAGAAGCATATCTCAATCCATTCTCAAGACTAATCCATGGATCTTCTCCAACACCTGGATCGAATAGATTCTTGACCGTAATCTGGAATTTTACCTCGTCATTTGTTGCATCTGCATTATTGAATCCACTGGGATTGGTTAATTCTGTCTTGATGTAATACGTTCGGTTGTCGATGAAATCAGCAGTAAGAGTGACTTCCTCGGTAGCACCAGCTGCAAAGTCTGTGAAAGACAGAGTTTGACTTACTACTTCTTCGGTGCCGAATATAATGTCGGTTTTCCGAATAGAGATGTTGTCAAAGGCAAAACCATCTAATCCAGTGTCCTGAGATGAACCGTCTGGGCCAACACTTCCCATCAATCCGCTGCGGAAGCGGAAGCGGATGTCGACAACTTCGCCGGCATAGGGGGTAAGGTCTATTGCATCATCACCCGAAAAACTAGTCCAAGTGGTAACCGTATTGGTGTTGAAGTTTCCATTGTAGGTGTTGTATTCGGGATCCTGGCCAAGTCCGTAGAGACGCAGGTATCTTTCGTTATCCCAGCCACCAGTGAAGAACACCTGTTCCCATCCATTTCCGTCGCTCCAAACCTCAATACCACAGGAGTCTTCATACAACCATCGCTCTACTACGGCGTATTGCTCAGCGAGATACAACTCAAAGAATGCGGCGCTGCAGAACAGATCCAAATCCAGATATGCTGCATCTGCACCCGTTAAGTCGACATTCTCAATGATGAATGCCTCGTCCATATTGTTGTAGTAACCTGAGTCGTTATCCTGGTTATTGTGGTCCATTCCAGCCCACATGTAGGTAGTTGGGTTTCTGTCGGCCTCCCACCAGTCATCGGTGGCTGAACCATTAGAATCTGTAGATGCATTCCATTCCTCGTGCCACGAGGATGAACCTTCGCTATATTCTCCTGTGTAGGATTTTAGGGAAATTGCACAAGCAGGACAATTGGTATTGTCAATGTTGCCCTCAAAGTCGTTGGAATAGACAAGAGTGTCAATTCCATCGAGGACTTCCTTGACTTCTAAATCGACGTCAATTGAACCAGAAATAGGGTTTAGGCCAGTGTTTTTAACTGTTAAGTTGACAAAACGGTTGCCCTCACCAATCATGGCTGCTCCAGTTGCTGGATCGTAGGCCGCCGGTGCAATACTAACCTCGGTAATTCCAACATCCTCATTATCAAGACTGAGGACTGAAAGGAAATCACCTGCTCCAGCCCAACCTTGAGTATCAAGCCACATAGCGCTGTTTGCGAATCTGTATGATCGATCTCGTTGACCGATGGCTATCTCGTATGCACTGTTTTCTCCGCCAGATAGTTGACCCGGGACTGCCATAGTTGGTCGGCGGCCAACGTCAAAGGAAAGCGATGAAAGATACCCATTTCCGTTTGGATCACCAAGAATGATTTCTACTGTATTGATTTCCCTTAGGTTATCCACCAGCAAGTATGTTTGGTTCTGTGCAGTGGAGTCCTGCAAGCGAGTTAGAGTAACTTCCGTTGGAACAAAGAAATCCATGTGTCCATCTCGATTTACATCAGCAATGGTGAGCGAGGCACCTAGATAATCTCCCAAAGGCACGTAATTTTGAGTATTCCATGTTGAACCGGATCGAGTTGCATAGGAGATATATCCTGTAATTCCATCGACAGCGGCGATTAGATCAACCTCTCCGTCATCATTGGTATCGGAAATATCGATTCCGTACAAAGGATAGTTGTGTTCCGCGTCTAGCTTGAAATTATGTACGCCATTTGCTGTTGCATCCAATGGGTTTGGATAAGTTCCTAGAGTACAGTCGTATTCAAGCACGGTCATGTTGTCATAGTGACCATTCGAGAATCCAACACCAGTGTTGTACGGAGGTGAGCGTAGCAACCAAATGTCCAGATCTTCACAATCTCCAACACCACCACCAGGAAGGCCCCCTCCGCCAAGGACATCTTCACCCCAATGTCCTAGCATTAAATTCGTGTGCAATCCATTGGTTAGTGGCACAGGAATAGTTTGTTGAGCTGTTATTTGAGTTGGGTCTGGGCCCTTGTATATGTTGATGTAATTATTAGTGAAAGTTGGATCAACTACACTCATCACAATATCTGCATCCCCATCCCCATCAATATCCTCTACATCCATGTCCTGAAGATACGGGTTGCTAACTGTGATTGCCTCAGAAGGATTCCAATTGTTGATTCTCTCGCTACAATCTCCCCATAGTACGGTTAGATTTCCTGGAACCATGGGTCCTCCCACGAATCGAATGTTTTGTTGATAGTATACAACATCGTTAACACCGTCGCCGTCTACATCGGCGACATAGACTCTGGTTCCATCGGCTGTATCCCTGAATCCAGCGCGGAACGAGTCGTTGTTTGAGATGAAGACATCCTGCCTGTCTCCAAATCCTCCATTACCATCATTATACAGTGCCGTGATAAAGTGACCCATTGAACTGGCGGACAGTATATCGTTGTCGTCATCACAGTCAATATCCCCTATCGAAATGAAAGAGGGGTCTCTCTGTACTGCATAGTCAGTAATGTGGGATGCTGATACAGATGGG
>NTJQ01000022.1 GCA_002457555.1 Marine Group II euryarchaeote MED-G37 | reverse complement strand
ACATCTAGTAGACCGCCATAGTCCGAGCGAACCCATACCGAACCAGATGCGAGTAGTCGAAATCGTGGTCGGCTAGAATATCCAGGAATCACTTTCAAACTTCTCAATACATTTAGAACTCCATACATTGCAATTTGGATAGATTCGGGGTCTGCTTCATCAGCTCCACCACCTTCGTAGGTAATACAACTAATTCCATGGTCATCGGCGGTTCGTCTGAGGGACCCTTTAGGGCCTTCACTGTCTAGAATTACCTCGGTTCCGAAGGATCGAGCGGTTCTATTGCTTGCTGGATTGGCTAAGTTTGCCCTAATTTGTGGCATATTAGTGCGACCTAAAGCCGCAGTATGTAGATCGAGGATATGATCAGATTTAGAGAATATTTCATTCCATAACCTGTTTGCTACCCTAGAGGTTGTGTTTGAGTCTTCTTTGCCTGGGAAGAAACGATTCAGATCTCGGCCGTCAGTCATGTATCTGCTTCGACGACGGTATCCCGGCATATTCACAATTGGAATAATCCGAATGGTTCCTGCGACCGTTGTGGGATCTATGGGCTTATCCTCTCCCAAGATTGCATGCGATTGTAAATAAGTCAATGCTAAAGGGCCAACTAATTCGTTGCCGTGAAGTGCTCCGATTAAGGTAACTACCGGACCAGGCCTAGAACCATGAATTACAGTAATTGGAATCGGCCAAGATTCACCAATTTCTACGTCCATTAAGTCGTATTCAATTTGTCGAATTGTTCCTGTTTTCACAAGCTTGCGTCCAATTCGATGTGATTTCCAGCCACTAGTGCGAGACCATGATTTAGGAGTGCTGCTAGGCTCTTCCAATGCTTTCTCAATCTCTTTTCTTCGACTTGTTGGAATTTGATTTGAGACCTTTATTGGCTGATGGCGCCGCCTCTTTGCCCTTGGAACTCGAACGTTCCCGTCATCTTTTTTCGATGACTTAGGTGCCTCTTCGGAATCCACCAATACCACTCTGTGGAGTCAACCGAATAAGAGGATTAGCATACAAGGTTGAGTGAAATTTTGCTTTATTCTTGAGTAATTGTTGTATTCCACTTATTCCGCCGGATGAACAATGAGTGCCGCAAAGGGGAAGTCTGTTCAAGAGTTACACGCTCCAAATAGCATCTGTTTTGGTTGTGGCCCGGCTAACTCAGAAGGACTGCGTATACACTCCTTCAGAAGCGAAAATGGATTAGAAATGAGGTTTAACCCCTCTCCTGAACATCAAGCATTTCCAGGCATGATAAACGGAGGAATAATTGGGACTTTGTTGGATTGTCATGGTAATTGGACTGCTGCAATTGCACTCATGGACCAATCTGGAGATCCCGAGCCCCCTTGCACAGTTACTGCCAATTACAGCATCAAACTCCGTAGACCAACTCCTTTCGGACATGAAATAATAGTAACTGGAGAGGTAATTGAATTAGCAGATGATAGAGCCAAAGTCAAGATGGAATTAACCTCTGATGGGAAAATATGTGCTGTTGGAGAGGGTCTATTCGTTGCGGTAAAAGAAGGGCATCCTGCATACCATAGATGGAATTAGTAAGTAAAGTGCTCAGAACAAAGAGTATATACACCAAGTTGCTTAATTAGTGGCTATGATGGATGAACTTGTGATGGTTCTACAAATCACTATTGCAGTTGTGATAATTGCAGTTTGGATATTCAGACCAAGACTGGAAACCGATTTCCGTGCTGGAAATGCAAAGAATATTGTTGAAGAATTTGCAATATACGGGTTGCCAAAGTGGTCAGTATACGTTATCGGTGCAACAAAATTGACTCTTGCAAGTCTGCTAATATTGGGTATTTGGTATTCTTCATTAGTGCAATTTGCCGCTGTTGGAATGGGTATCTTGATGGTAGGCGCTGTCGTTTGTCACCTGAAGACAAAGGGAGATCCACTAAGCCGTGCGACTCCCGCATCTCTCATGTTACTGATGTGTGCTCTAGTTTTTTATCTGGGTTAAGCAATTAGATTCGGTATCCTTTAGAACGGCGGATTCTAAGTCGCTACGTGGCGGTAGACGAAGACCTCGCAGAGGTAAGTCTCTCAGACCTGCAGGTGGATGAAAGAATAATCCGATACCTTAGGTCTGAATGGGGTGTTGAAGAGCTATTTCCTCCACAGCGTGAAGCCTTGCCATACGCACTGGCTGGGCACAATGTGATGCTCACAATCCCCACTGCTAGCGGAAAATCATTGGTTGCTCATCTGACAATGATACAACGGCTAATTTCTGACCTAAATGGAGCCAGAGGCCTGTATATCGTTCCACTCAAAGCCTTGGCATCTGAGAAAGTCGAGGAATTACAGGAATTGGCTAGTTTAGTCGGACTTAGGGTCGGTATGGCAATAGGAGATAGAAGTGGTGAAACCAGTGGTATCGATGATTCTGACATTCTAGTTTGCACGAGTGAAAAACTCGATTCAATATTACGAACTCGTGATGGAGTAATGGAAAAAATTGGTGTAGTAGTAGCTGATGAATTTCATCTATTACACGATATTTCTAGAGGTCCTACGTTGGAGGTTCTTCTATCCAGAATTCGTCACTCACAACCCGAAGCCCAAATCATTGCCCTATCAGCAACGGTTGGAAATTCTCAAGATATGGCGGATTGGTTAGATGCAAAACTAATCCAATCTAGTTGGAGGCCAATACAACTCCAATCGGGAACATTAACTGGACTTAATGTCAAGATTCATCGCATAGATGGCCCCGAACATGTGGAATGGCCAGAACCTAGAATGATTGAAGGAAGGAATACAAAAAGGTTGCAAGCAGCCCTAGATGACTCATATTCTACAGGTGGACAAATGCTCGTATTCGTAAACTCTAGAGCATCGGCTCAAAAAGAAGCCCGGGAGTTGTCTAAACACATTAGAAAACAAATTTCCGATGACTCGATGAAATATGATACTGAACTAATCGACGAGTGGGGTAACATCGCTGAGAGATTAACTCGTAGAGAGGATACTTCGGTGATGGGTAGATCACTCGCACAAGCGATTAGGGGAGGTGTGGCATTCCATCATGCTGGACTAACTCATAATCAAAGGAAGGTAGTCGAAGAGGCATTTAGACAGGGAACTTTGCTGGCAATTGTTGCAACTCCAACCCTCGCACAGGGAGTAAACCTACCAGCGAGAAGAGTAATCATTCGAGATCATCGAAGATGGAGTTCTATTGGCGGAGGTTCAATGCCTCTTCCAGTGATGGAAATACGACAGATGTTAGGAAGAGCCGGGAGGCCTAAATTTGATGACTCTGGGGAAGCATGGATACTAGCAAAAGACGAGGATGATGAACTGAATATCGTCGAATTATATATGTTAAGCGAACCTGAAGAAGTCACTTCAAAATTAGCTAATCCCTCGGCAGTTTATGCGGAAGAAGATCCCGCATTACTGACTCATCTTCTCTCGGTTATGGCAACAGGAGGATTACGAGATAGGGACTCAATATCACGATTTTTCGGCCAAACTTTCCTTGCTACTCACATGAATGAACAAAGTTTGGAAGCACGGCTTGACGATGTTATTGGCTGGTTGGCTGAAAATGGAATGATTACTAGAGAAGGAGAGTCTGATGAGGTTCTATCGAGAATTAAAGAAAGAGAAAATTCAACATCTGAGACCGAAGAATGGCAAGATGAAATGCCTGAATGGGCTAAGACGGGGGGAAGTGTACCTGGCTTAGAAATATCAAAATCAGAAATCGAATCAACAACCACACTACCTCCTAGAAAAGGGCCAGCAATCTTTGGCTTCTCAAAGGCTAGTCAAAGAATTACCAGTGAACCAAATCTTCCCGACCCTGCTTCAATGACATACTCTCCCACACCTCTTGGCCATCGTGTCGCTAGATTGTATCTCAATCCAATCTCTGGTAGAATGATACACGATGGAATACAAAGGGCAATGAAAATAATGATTGGAACCGACGATGTACACCAACTATCTCCAATGAGTTTTCTTCACTTAGTAGCCTGTACTCCAGATTTTCTTGCCCTTTGGCCCAGAAAAGAAGAGGTAGAGAGAATTCACACGGCTATCCATTCTCACCAGCGTGAGTTCCTAACAGAAGCTGTGGATGCAGATATTGAACGTAGAATGAAGGGCGTTTTGGTGCTTGAAGATTGGATTAATGAAGCGAGAATGGAGGACCTTGAGAATAATTGGAATGTTCAACCAGGTGATGTAAGAAGCAGAGTGGATTTGGCCGAATGGTTACTATATGCTATGAGAGAAATTCTCAACGATGATGAGGAATTAAGGCAATTAGGCCCCTCGCAACATAAGGTTCTAGTGGATTTAGTCAACGAATTACACAGAAGGGTTAGACATGGCTGTAAATCAGACCTTCTTGGCTTGGTTAGCATTAGAGGAGTTGGTCGAACTAGAGCTAGAGAGATGGTTACTTTGCTAGGTGTTGAGAACGCCGCCGATGTTGCTTCATTGACGGAAAAAGACCGAGATAATCTAGCGAGTCAAAGGGGTTGGAGTATTCGCTTGGTGGATAATTTGGTAGAGGTTGCATCTAGATCGATTAAACGACTAGGTTGAACTGTATAATTCATCAATCAGACCGCATCGGAAAGCATGGCGGATGGCCATAGAGTGCCTTGGTTCCCCGCATGGGGTATACGTTTTCCAGAGCCATTAGAAGACCCAAAAGATGTAATTTCAATATTCAATGAATGGAGGCCGAACCAACGTTGGTTGTTACTCTCCTACTCCGCCGCCGCAAGCGAGATTCACCTATGGACGGTTTGGCAAGCCCTGAGAAGGAGGGAACTGCGTAACTCAATGATTGGAAATAATGTCGACACAGAATTCCTAAGATTGATTTCTGGGACTCACCAAATAAGAATCGCGTTCGAGCGAGCTGGTCTAATGCAGGGTGACGAAACTGCTTGGATTGTCTACCTGCCAGATTTTGGTACAGATTACCCATTTACTAAGGACAATGAAACATTGGAAATTCCAAGAGACACATACAATAATGCTGCTCAGGATGCAAATCGTTTGATGCTTCATCTAAAATCAAATCTAGTAACTGAAAGACCAATACCGAGCAACATTGGATTACAAAGATTAGGATATGAATCAAAAATTGAAGAATCTAATCTATTGAATCTTGAATCTGCATTTATGTTACACTCTGCTATGGCAGATATGAACACTTGACCCCTATGGGGTCAAACTGATAGACGGTGACCTCTAGGGATCAATCGAGATTATGTCGAGATTCCATGGATTCCGAACCTGTAATATCTGCGATGAGGGCTGTACCCCAAGTAATTTTGTTGACCACAAAGGGAAGAGGTATTGCACCGCATGTTGGATCGAAAAAGAAAATCCCAAGCACGAGGGTGTTGATGAAATTAGAGCCGAAAACAGGGAGGCTGCGGCAAAGTGGAAGAGACAGAAGTACAGCCGAAAAGAAGGACCTTTACCTACTGGGCCTATGTCATCTAGGAAAGATTGAGGAAGAAACATGAGTTTTGTTCCAAAAGATCTAGATGGTTCATCTTGGGAATCCATAGAACCATGCATGAATGACCTCAGAGACCGTAAATTGAGTTGCTCAAATTGTCTAGAAACTTTCATCGCCGATAGATCTAGCCTATCCGAAGTCATTTCAGAAGCCAGAGCCAGACTCTACATCGATATGACTTGCCACACAGATGATGAGGAGATACAAAAATCTTGGATGCAGTTCGTAGAAAACGTGCAACCAAAATTATCAGAGTACAGCGATATTCTAAATCGCCGACTTGTTGAACACGAGGCATTGGATGAGTTGCCTGAGAGATTTGTTATATTAGTAAAGGGACTAAAGACCGATATCGCGATATTTCGAGAGGAGAATATACCACTAAGCACACAGGCAACGAAACTCGTCACTGAATATAATGAGATATGTGGAGCGCAAATGGTAGATTTTGATGGAGAGCAGAAGACCTTCGCTCAAATGGCCATTTACTTCGAGAATACAGATCGGACTATCCGAGAGGCAGCTTGGAAAGCGGTCTCGGAGAGACGATTTGAAGATAACGAAAGAGTATCAGAAATTTATGATGAATTAATTCAGATTCGGCATAAAATGGCTACTAACGCAGGATTTGAAGGATTTCAACAGTATATGTTCGCCTCAATGCATAGATTCGATTACAGTATCGAAGATTGTTTAGAATTCCACGAGTCGATTGAAACTGTTTGCCAACCATTGCGGCATCGAACCGATGGAGAAAGAATGCGGGAGTTAGGAGTTGATTCGTTAAGACCATGGGATATGGGTGTCGATGTGAAAGGTCGCCCTCCACTTCAGCCATTCAATGATGTCCAAGAAATGGTAGATGGTTGCTCTCGTATTTTCCACAACATGTCGGCAGAATTAGGAAATTACTTCGATCAACTCGATACTAATGATTGCCTTGATTTAGATAGTCGGAAGGGGAAAGCACCTGGTGGATATCAGTATTATTTGCAAAAGAGTAGATTACCATTTATTTTCATGAATGCAGCTGGAACTCAGCGCAATATTGAGACCATGATTCACGAAGCTGGCCATGCTTTCCACTCATTCTATTCCGGTCACCTAGATCTAATCCATGAGAGAGATTCACCAATTGAATTCGCCGAAGTAGCTAGTATGTCGATGGAACTTCTAACCCATCCTCATTGGGAAGAATTCTATGAGAGTAAAGATGCTGATAGAGCAAGGCGAAAGCACCTAGAAGACATCATTTCCTTTATGCCATGGATGGCGACAATCGATGCCTTCCAACATTGGGTATACGCAAACCCAAATCACTCGAGAGAGGAGAGAGCAGCCAAGTGGTTGGAGCTTGGAGAACGTTTTGGACCTAAGGTAGACATGACTGGGTTTGAGGATATACACAAAGTATCCTGGCAACGTCAGGGGCATTTATTCGGGGTGCCGTTTTATTATGTTGAATACGGTATTGCACAACTTGGTGCCCTACAGATGTGGAAGTACCATCGAAGAGATACGCAAGACGCTCTTGATAGATACAAAGCCGGCCTTTCATTGGGTTACACCCGAGGGCTGACTGAATTGTTTCTAGCGAGCGGACTAGAACTTTCATTTTCCGAATCCTACGTTGGTGAACTCATTGGGGAAATCGATGAAGCACTAGCAGAATTACCTGCATGACTTCACACTCGGACCCCGAGGGCCTCTCAAGAATCAATCCCTGAGACCCTCGGCAGTCACGGTAAACACAGCCTCTCCCTCAGGCAAATTCGGACTGTCGACTAGTCGGGCAATTCTTCTCCCTCCCTTTGACTTCCTGAGGTAGAGACGGAAAGTGCTAGCGTGTCCTACAATATGGCCACCGATGGCCTTTGTTGGATCACCCCACATTGCGTCTGGTTTCGACATGACTTGGTTAGTTACCAGAACTAGAGCATTATGGACATCGGATAACTGTTTGAGTTCTTTCAGATGTCTATTGAGTTTCTGCTGCCTTGGAGCTAGCATTCCACGTCCTACATATTCTGCGCGGAAGTGACTAGTGAGTGAGTCTACTATTACCAGCTTGACATCAATATTCTTAGACAGCTTTTTTATCTCATCTACTAGCAACATTTGGTGCGCCGAATTGTAGGCACGAGCGACGTGTATTCTGTCAAGAACCGCGATGGGATCTAAACCCACGGCTTCTGCCATCTGCGCTATCCTTTCGGGTCTGAACGTGTCTTCTGTATCTATGTAGAATATCTCTCCATCAAATCCTCCTTGTTCAGTAGGTAGTATTGTGTTAACGGCTAATTGATGACCTATCTGTGTCTTTCCACTTCCGAACTCACCATACACTTCGACTATAGCCTGGGTTTCAAATCCCCCTCCTAGCAATTCGTCAAGAGCGGCTGAACCTGACGTTAATTTCTGGACTTCTTTACGGCGTTCTAGTAACTTGTTACCAGATATGAATCCGCCGATGTTAGCCATCTTCTTGGCACCTTGGATAATCTTAGAAGAGACCGCTTCGCCCAATTCGGCTTGTTCGGCTAATTCATTTGGACTCATTACCGCGATAGCGAGTAATTCTTCAAAACCAGCCTCGCGTAATTTTTCCGCGGTCGCTGGTCCCACGCCTGGTAGATCATCTATGGTTGCCTGCTCTTCATCTGCGTCTATCACGATTGAGCCATCTTCTTCATCTAACTTTTCACTTGCGGTCTTCTTTGCCATCTTTCTCACCTTTGCTTCACTATCCCTCAATGCTAGACGGTATATGAACAACAGAAGGACCCCTTTTGGATAATTGAAAGTGTACTAAACATTATATCAACACGCAGTAGCCATATTTTTCACTTTCAGTTTTCATTTACTTATCTCGATCATATCGACTATTTCCAATGTTAATTTGGTAGCGAGTGGTGGATTTGAACCACCGGTCTCCGGGTTATGAGCCCGACGAGATAACCTGGCTACTCCAACTCGCTGTCCCCTCCCTGATGCCTCGGTTATTTGAAGCGCGCGGGACGACATAATTCCAATTCAGGGATGGGAACAGTCTTGAGATGCCAGCATTCCGACAACATCTGAACCAACCATGCAAGGCAATGTCCTGATTCAAAATGCCTCCCTAGTTTTGGCTGATACCATTGTTGAAGGTGATCTTCGAGTAACCAATGGTTCTATCCATACAATAGCAACTGGAGGTGGTTTAGAATCCTTAGATCGTGAATTGTTGATTGATGCTACTGGATTACATCTACTCCCGGGGGTAATAGATCCACACGTTCACTTCAGAGAACCAGGCAATACCGAAAAAGAAGATTTGCAAAGCGGTAGTCGAGCAGCTGCAGCGGGAGGCGTTACTGCATTCTTGGATATGCCAAACAATGTACCCAATGCTACAAATCGGTCAACATTGGAAGCAAAAATTGCTCTTGCTGATAGAAAGGCGGTAACTCACTACGGATTCTTTGCTGGGGCTACAAGGAATAATGTCAGAGATTTACAAGATATTCAAGGCATGGACGGAGTTTGCGGAATCAAGATATTCATGGGAAGCAGTACCGGAGATTTACTTGTTCATGAACAAAAAGACTTGGAAAATATTTTTGCAAATACTGGTGGAATAATTGCTACCCATGCTGAGGACGAGGAGCGACTTCAACAACGTATTGCGGCATACGCCAATCAAACAGATATCAGATTGCACGCCGAATGCCGAGATGTAGAATGTGCTTTCCTTGCAACCAAAAGGGCGGCCGCTCTTGCCAAAGACCACAATCATCGGCTTCACATAGTTCACTTAACCAGCGCGACTGAAGCAGATTGGTTAAACAACAACAAAGGAGACCTCATCACAACTGAGGTTTGTACTCAACACTTGACTTTCGACCAAGATGATGTAGAATCTCTAGGAGTTAGAGCCCTAATGAATCCACCAATTCGCTATACAGAAGACCGAGACACTCTATGGAAGCGACTCAAAGATGGGACAATTGATTGCGTCGTCACAGACCATGCGCCTCATACTCTCGAATCAAAATCCGTCGGGTATCCAAACGCTCCAGCTGGTATGCCAGGTGTTGAGACATCTCTACCATTGATGCTTACTCATGCGATGAATGATAAGTGTAGCATCAGTGATGTAGCAAAGTGGATGTGTACCGGTCCCGCTAGAGTTTACGGTATGAAAAACAAAGGTTCCCTTATCGAAGGCTACGATGGTGATTTGACATTGGTCGACTTAGAAAATCGCCAAACAATTACCGATGCTGATACATGGACCAAAGTCGGTTGGACTCCATACGATGGAATGGAATTGACAGGTTGGCCAATGTACACCATAGTTGATGGTAACCTTGTTCACAAGCGCGAGGCTGGTGGCCCCCTGAGGGGCACACCTATTGCCAAGCCAGGAAGTACAGGTAGAGTTCTGAAATTCAACTAATTGGATTCAGATTCTACCGCTCCATCATTGGAACCTTCGGATTCTGATTCTTCAACATCATCTTCCTCGTAGTAATACCAATCAGGTAATTCATGACCGGGAATATCCAATTCTTGGATTGGGTTTAGGTCAGAAGTGCTGTGAATAGTTACTCCAAGAGCTGAGAATGCGTAGACATAATCACCCATGAAAATCGACCTGCGGATGCTGGTAGAGTAAGAGAACCACCAATGTGCATCGGTATCGTCGTTGTTGTAGAACGGAGAGTGATCTACTTCTCCATGTTCTGAGAGACTCAAGTTCTCCGCATCTACGTTGACCAATTTCAGCATAGATACGTACTCGTAGCCATATCCTCCATCTACATCGTAGGTATATCGGTAAGTGGAAAGAGGTATTGCGAGCAGATTCTCCGGAGCCCAGTAGGTGAATGCCTTGTGCTCATATGTAGCCTCTGACCATGACCAAGACCATCCACATGTTCGAACATCATCGCAGTTCTCGTCTGTGTAAGCAGGAGACAGAGGTAGTGAATCTGCTAGAGTTGGATTAGTTGGGTCGCTGACGTCGAAAAGCGAAATCTGAGTCATAGACCAGTCCAATCCTAGTCCATCTTCACCTGGTCCAATACCAATTGTAAGCAGAGTGTTTTCATCCACAGGATGAATGTAAGTTGAGACCCCAGGAACTTCCAATTCTCCAAGAATTGTGGGATTGGTTGGATCTGAAAGATCGATTACCCAGAGTGGGTCAATGGTCTCGAAGGTTACGAGATATCCTCTATCACCGATGAAGCGGGCACTCCAAATTGTCTCACCTGGAGCGATGCCATCGACCTTACCTACCTCATCGAGGCCGACCTGTCCATCGTGCTGGAGAACTGTAACTCCGTTGGTTGGACCATCGAAGACTAGTTCTCCGGTTTCAGGATCTACTTCGTCAGTTAGCCACCATCGACCCCAGATATCCGATGTAGTTGCTATTCTGATTGAACCGTCGTATTCAGACATAGAGAATTGGTCTTGGACGGTTCCATCTACACGACCTGAGCCAAGGTAGCTGGTTGTTGTCGTATCTGAGATATCGAAGGCGTGGATATTTGTTGCATCATCAAAATCAGTGTTTTGCCAGAACCACCACCAATCGTTAGCAGGTTCTGCGAGGATTAGCATATCTTGCGAGGCATACACGTGTACCCAAGACGAAGCGATGTGGTCAACTTCCATCTCAACATCCGATTCCAATAACTGGAATGTGATGATTGAAGTGAATCCCTTGGAGACACTGTCAGTACTGGCTGCGAATTCTGAACAATCCTCGGATGTTGTCGGAAGGGAAGAGATTCCAGACTCTGTCATTTCGTACATCTGAGGAGCGAAGTCTGCTAGCGTTAGTCCATTGATTACATCCTGATTGTGCTGGATTGTCTCTTGTAGGTGGAATTGCCATGCAGCGATTCTGTCTTCTTCATTTTCTATTTCCCAATATTCGCTAGGTAGGTTAACCCAGTATCGTAGTTCATCGAAGTTAGCATAGTTATGAGTAACCGAGCGAACTGTACCATCGACCATTCGTGCTGTGTGGTAATAACCCTCAATGTACAACTCCCGATCAACTTCTGGAGCGGTTCTGTCGGAAATATCGACAATTGTGTACTTCACTAGGTTCTGAGTGCGGTAGTAAGTCCAGGAGGACGACCAAGGGGTCGCAGCCACCTCCTCAATTAGAAGATCGCGAAGAGGATGGTCTTCTGGAAGGTTCCAGGCATAAATCATCGAAGCGATGACTAGTTTGTCGCCATCAATCATCATCTGCAGTGGGCTGCCCTCGATTTCCATTTCTGAGGAAAGGCTGATTTGACCAAATTCTGGTACGTCCATAATGACTAGACTTTGGCCGTTCAGCATGTATATGTGGAATCCATCTGTCTTGAGGAAGTCCGCCTCATCAACACCCGCTTCCTGATTATTTGTTCCTGAAAATTCACCTTCTCGGGATGTTGAAGCTGAATTTGATCCACCCTCGTCTGCGGCTGACTCTGCTACTGCAACGTCGTCACCAAACATTACTCCACCTTCTCTCCACATCCAAGGCCCGCCTATCCAGTGGTAGTAGGATTCCTGGTCTAATCGAACTAGCATCTCATCGAAAAGAGAATTCTTGAGGTCCAGCAATAAGGCATCACATTCGTCATATGTCTGCAAAGTTGGTTGGGTTCGAGTCCTGTCTGGAAGATCTAACTTTGGATAATCCTCTACGATAATATCGATTGTTCGATCCAGTTCGTCTTCAATGTCTTCAATTGCACCGAGGCATCCAGATGTCAGCATCATTGCGAGTACTAGGATGGCAGCGTTTCGTTGCATCATGTAAATTCCGAATTGAGTTTTAGATATCAAGCGGTTGGTTCAATGATTTGACAAATCAATAATCTAAGGATGGACCAAACTTATTCGGATTGCCTAGATTCAACTCATTTGATGGGGCGGGGTCATCTGTATCATCCTCATCAATTTCCTGGGCTTTCGTCTCTTCAGCTACGCCCACCTCCAATACGGAGGCTAGGCCTCCTGCGCCGACC
>NTJQ01000021.1 GCA_002457555.1 Marine Group II euryarchaeote MED-G37 | reverse complement strand
AACAAGACCGTCTACATGGGGCAATGTCTCACCTTTTTACTGGTGGAGGGAAACGATTGAGAGCGATAATGCCCAGGCTCGTAGGAGACGCCGTAGGATACGGTCATGAAGGACATTATACTCTAGGTGCGTGCATAGAAATCATTCACAACTTTACATTGGTCCATGATGATATAATGGACCAAGACCCTATTCGCAGGGGTCTAGATGCGGTACATGTCGCTTATGATGACGCTACTGCCATCAACGCAGGAGATGCGATGTTAGCACTTGGTTTTGAAATGCTAGCCGACAGCCCTCATATCCAGGATGCCCAACTCAGACATGTTGTAAGCGCTATTGGAGAAATGGTTCGCCACGTTGCAGAAGGTCAACAAGAAGACTTTGAATTTGAGGACAGGGTTTCTGTTTCTGAGGATGAATATATCTCGATGATAGCAGGGAAAACTAGTGCTATGTTTGAAACCTGTGCGGAAACAGGAGCTATTCTAGCAGGCGCAGACACGAATTTAGTCGCAAATATGGCTGATTGGGGTCTAAATCTTGGATTATGTTTCCAAATTATGGATGATTATATTGATATGACTAGCGATACGGAGACTCTTGGTAAACCCGCAGGGAGTGATATAGTTCAAGGAAAGAGGACTTTAATCGCCATTCATGCCTTAGAAAGTGGTGCCGATTTACCAACATTCCACAAGTTGTTTGGAACTGAATCTACAAACAGCGATGAACTTACTACTGCTGTCCAAGAATTGCGCGAAAATGGCTCTATTCAGTATGCTTTAGACAGGGCAATGGAACATCACAGTATAGCACATAGATGTTTAGACAAATTAGAACAAACGCCCGCTGTCGACTTACTCAGAGATATGACTGATTTTCAATTGGTACGGATCAACTGATCAGTCGGTATAGTTAGCTTCAGTAGGGACTTCTGGTTTCAGACCCTTCCTTTCTCGAATTTCAGCTACGGTCTTCTCGAATAGAGATAGAGGTAGCATTTCGAAGCCAGCATTTTCTGTATTCCAAACGGCTCGACCTTGGCTTGCTGCGCGAATGTCGTTGGAGAATCCAAAGGTTTCGGCTACTGGCATTTTACCAATAACGGATGCTGTCCCGCCCTCAACTGGCATATCTTCAATGATTCCTCTTCGGTTAGTTACTTCACGAGTAACCCCCCCAATAACATCGTTTGGAGCATCAATACGAATATTTTGCATTGGTTCTTGGATTATTGGACGAGATCGGATAAGGGCGCCTTTGCAGGCATTCCTAACGGCGGGTATAGTTTGTGCCGGGCCTCGGTGGATTGCATCTTCGTGTAACTTTGCATCGACTAGTCGCATCATTATGCCCATTATGGGTTCTTCAGCAACTGGTCCTCTTTTACATACCTCGTTAAATCCCTCGATTATTAACTCTCTAGTTTCATGTAGGTTCTGAATACCTTTTGTGTCATTGACTAATACATTAGTTCCATGAATAGCGTAAATTTTCCTCATCAGATTTTTCTCCAGACCATATTCTGCGAATTTATCACCAATTCCTTTGGCGTCTTTGTTCCTTACGGTTCCATCCCCAAATTCTCCTTCTCGAAGAGCTTGTACTACCTCTAGTGGAAGGGGCTCTGCTTCGATATAGAATCTGTTGTGTCGATTAGGTGACTTACCTTCGAAGGCGTGGCCGTTATTGTTGGACTCTATTGACTCTCGGTAAACAACAATAGGTTCGCTGACTTTTACTTTGATACCTTGTTCTTCCTCTAGCCTGTATACTGTAATTTCAAGGTGTAATTCACCCATGCCTGCAAGCAGAGCTTCGCCTGTCTCAGCGTTGGTAGATACTTGTAGAGATGCATCTGACTTTGCCAAACCACGTAGCGCATCGATAAATTTCGGTAGATCCTTCATTGCCTTGGGTTCCAAAGCAACAGTAACAACTGGCTCTGAGTAATGGCGAATGGCTTCGAAAGGCTCTGCATCTTTATCCCGGGAAATGGTAACTCCGGCTGCGGCACTTCTGATGCCTGTAATCGCGGCTATATTTCCAGCAGTAACAGATGGGACTTGGATGCGGTCGCCACCAACCATCATTGCAACTTGTTGCACCCTTTCGGCCTTTGCAGCGCCAATCGCCCACAGTGACTCTCCGTGTTTGATTGAACCTGAATAAACTCGACCTACTGCTACTTCACCAGCATGTGGATCCATCCAAATTTTTGTAATCATCAGTGATAAGGGACCTTCAGAGTCGCACTCCATCATTGCCTTACCCTCTGTAGTCTCTAGATCGCCTTGCCAAATATTTGGTATTCGGTATTTTTGTGATTCGAGGGGTGAAGGTAGAGTTTCGACTGCCATATCCAAGAGTACCTCATGCACTGGTGCTTTCTTGGCCAGAGCTTTCTGATCATCTGCTGCACAGTGCTCAAAAATATCCTTGAAATTAAGCCCAGATTTTTTCATATAAGGGACTGACATGCCCCAGTTATAGTACGCGGAACCGAAGGCCACTGTTCCATCTTGAACCGATACCTGCCACGCTTTCTTTACATCTTCAGGTGCAAATGTCTGTATCAGGTTGTTGACCTTGAGGATAACTTTCTCAAATCTAGCCATCATTTCTGGCCCATCAATTTGCAATTCGTTGATTAACCTGTCAACCTTATTGATGAATAAAACAGGGCGGACCTTTTCCTTCAATGCCTGACGAACTACTGTCTCGGTTTGGGGCATTGTTCCTTCTACAGCACAGGCCAAAATGATACAGCCATCAACCGCCCTCATAGCACGAGTTACATCTCCTCCGAAGTCAACGTGTCCAGGTGTATCTATGAGATTGATGAGATAGTCCTCATCACCGACTTTGTGAACCATTGATGCACTAGCTGCGTTGATAGTGATTCCGCGTGCACTTTCTTGCTCGTCGAAATCCAAAACTCGTGACTTACCTGCCAAATCCTCAGACATCATGCCGGCTCCAGCAATCAAATTATCCGATAGGGTTGTTTTACCATGGTCGATATGAGCTGCAATAGCTAGATTCCTAATTTTATCTCGCACAGTCATGACTTCAGTAGCCCTTGCGATGTTATCTTCTTTACGGCCCATTCTACCAACCTCTAATTGGCCCGGCGACCTGACATTGGTTCATAAAGCCGATTGTATCACTAAGTGATACAAGGGACGAAGTGACCAGGGATTAATCATACCATCAACGAGCTGATGCAGCTATTCGCTCAATCTCATCCTTCTTTCCTACTGCGAATGAGGCTACGTCTCCTGCTGCTGCTTTGTTGAGTTCGGAAATAATTCCTTGCGTTAGAGTTCGTGTACTTTTTGCGGTTGCTGATGCACAGCCCATAGACAGATTGCGCAAAGCCACATCTAATCTACGACTTGGAGATGAATCTACTGCCTTAGGTTGACTAACGGCACCGAACTTAATTCGAGTTGTCTCTTCGCAAGGTGCGGCATTAACTATAGCATCAATGAAATGTTGCAGAGGGTTCTCTCCGGTACGCTCGGCTATATTGTCCAGAGCGGCTTCGAAGGATTTTGCACAGTGTTGTTTCTTTCCGCTGAACTTACCTGTTCGCATGAGATTGTTAATGAATCTTTCAATCACTGAAAGTTTAGATTTACCGAACCAAGCATTAGCGTGTCTTCCGCCACTATGAGGGGTTCCTATAGTTGTGAGATTGATGTAGGGAGCGAGTCCAGGATCGCCACAAACTACTTGTTGTGCATCCCATTTATTGAAAACCATAGTTCCAATACCGGCTATTGGTTGAGCTTGTTGGGCCTCTTCCTCTGACATGATGCTCACCTTATCGGCTTCTCCTTACGGCCACGAACCATTTCGTCTAATGCTACGCCATTGACCTTGATAACTTTGAATCTAACACCAGGTAGGTCACCGTAAGAACGGCCCATTCTACCTCCAATTCCTTCAACGAGTACTTCATCGTGCTCATCAATAAATGAAATTGCTCCATCACCTGGAGCAAAGGCTGTAAGTTTGTTACCTGTTCGAATTAAGGAAATCTTAACCGCTTTGCGTATACCTGAGTTAGGTTGTTTAGCTTCAATCCCGACCTTCTCAATTACTATTCCTTTTGCTTGGGTGGAGCCACGAAGGGGATCGTGCTTGAGGACACCACCTTGGCGCCTCTTTGTTTCACGGGTCTTGAATTTCCTTTCGTTCCAGCGGAACTTCTTACGATCCTTCTTCATCTTTGGTCCTGAGAATAAACCGCGACCCAAGTATAACACCTCTAAGGAACGCCCCGCCGACCTACCCCCCATATAAGAGCGTGACGGACTCACCAAAGGTGAGGTGGCAAGTGGCCCCACTTCGCTAACATTGAAGCAGGAGTAACGTCGGGTTGGTCACATGGCCTTTAGGGACTTGTTGGCTGGAGTAACAGAAGTCAATGATGAAATTAGTGTAAATCACGATATGTTAACCCATTCCAGAAAGATGGACCACAAGGCCATTGTGTTTAACAATATTTCAGAAACTAACGAACTGAGATCGGCTATTAATGTTCTAGCAAGGGACCGTATTTGTGCAATTTTTGATATTAGCCCTGGAGAATTAATTGACATTCTTGCTTGGGCAATGGCAAACCCCATAGAACCCGATGTAGTCGACATTGCGAATAGTCCGGTTTTCGAAAATACACAAGAAATTGTTGATTTGACTAAAATTCCAATCCCCTGGCATTACCCAGAGGATAGGGGTAGGTACCAATCAGCATCAGTGATTATAGCTGAATACGAGGGTATTAGGAATATGTCCTTTCACAGACAATTTCTACGAGATAGAAATCATTGTGTTTCTAGATTTGTCCCTAGACACCTAAGGACTATGACCGACAAGGCAAGGGAAAATGGTGAAGAGATAAATATCGCAGTCGTAAATGGCCCCGATGCTACAGTCTTACTTGCGGCAGCAATGTCATTTACCCACGATTTGGACGAGTTGACGGTAGCAGCCGCATTACATCAAAAGTTGCATGGCAAGCCACTCGAATTGGTTACTCTGTCTAACGGCATTCAAGTTCCTGCCGACTCCGAATACGCCATGGAAGCCCGAATTACATTGCAAAACGACGATGAAGGTCCATACGTTGATATTACCGGCACCGTCGACGATGTACGACAAGAGCCAGTTATCGAATACGATGCTGTACACCACAGAAACCAGGCTATATTCCACTCCCTAATTCCCGCAGAAGTAGAGCATCGTACCCTGATGGGGCTTCCAAGAGCTCCCACAATCAAAGCGGCGGTAAACGCCGTAGTGCCATGTGCTGATGTCTACCTGACTGATGGCGGCAGTGGTTGGCTATCGGCAGTAGTCGCTATAGAACCTCGGAAAGAGAGTGACGGAGTGGCTGCTATACATGCTGCATTAGATGGACATCGCTCGATGAAACAAGTCACCATTGTAGACACGGACATAGATTGTTCCAATCCGGTTAGAGTAGAATGGGCATTGATGACTCGCTGGCAACCAGACAAAGATACTGTTATCCTATCAGACCAAAAAGGGTCAAGCCTAGACCCCTCTAGGGATGAAGAGGGATTAACTAGTAAGATAGGAATAGATGCTACATTGCCCCCAGGCATCGATAGAAAACCGTATCAAAGCGTATTATGAGGTGTCACTATGGCCACAACGGACCTCGGTTCTAGCCTACAACACCCGCGAAGAAGTCTAGGCAATCGCCATAGAAGTCAAGCCGAAAAATTCCTACATTTATCTACTAATGATAAATCTAATATTTCGTGGGCAGAGCAAAGTGCTAGGCAAGCTGTTTTGCATGATTTCACACATCCAGACAATTGGAGGGTTTTGCTAACAATCAAATTGGAGTCACAAGATTTTGCAGGCGCCAGAGCCGTTTTAGATGAATTGTTTTTGATTCTTGGGAGAGACCCAGATTTACTTTCCCAATTAGATGGGTTGGAACTAAAACAATCTGCAACAAACCTACTTGAGGCCGCGTTATTTATTGACCCGCTAGACCCTGATATTTGGTGGGAATTAACCTCACAAGAAGGAGGGGTAGTGGAATTTTTACAGCGAGTCAGAAGTCTCGATTTTACCGACCAAAGAGCCAATATTTTATTTTCAAGACGGAT
This sequence comes from Marine Group II euryarchaeote MED-G37, assembly GCA_002457555.1. GTDB lineage: Archaea > Thermoplasmatota > Poseidoniia > Poseidoniales > Thalassarchaeaceae > MGIIb-O1. The sequence continues at coordinate 7,526 of NTJQ01000021.1, read as the reverse complement.
GGAAAGATTACTCGCTGACGGCTATGAAGACGAATATCTAGAGTTGACTAGAAAGTTACTTGCTCAAAGGCCTTCAAATCATGAGGCTTGGAAAAAAATGGGGCATTTACATGAAAGACGATACGAGTTCGATCAAGCATGGTTTTGCTATGATCAAGCACAGACCCACTCGACCAATTTGACATCGAGGGACGATTTCAAAATTCGGATGGAGTCAATAATTGACGGAAAAGGGAAGATTGCTTGGAAAACACCTGATATCGCTGACAGGGTTGAATTCCTAACTAGAATGCAGGTTTTAGCCAACCCGACTATGGAAATTGCAAAAGATGATGATGATGATGAAGGGGGTGGATTATCCGAAATAGATTATGCCAGGAAATTATTCACCGAAGAAAGACTATCAGAGGCGTTCTTCATTTGTAGGCGACTCGCAGCAGAGGGAGATTCGGAGGCTAAAACACTTGCAGAACAGATTCGTGAGGCGATGAACGGTGAGTGAAGAAGATCCTTGGGTCGTCGTTTGGGCTGTGCCAAAGGAGTCATTCGATATCCCGTGTTGGTTAATGGTCAATCATATAGAACGAGGATGGGAATTACCTGGTGGAAAGATCGGGGATTCCGAATCAATTGATATATGTGCCTTAAGAGAGTTATTCGAGGAAACTGGGTTACTTGGAATCGCTACTCATTATGATGATAATATCATCCCTAATGGCACGGTTGTTAGGGTGGAAATCGATGAAGAACCCCAGCCCTATGGCTGGGAATCCGAGGATGAAAAGATTAGCGAAGTAGGTTGGTGTGTGGAAATCCCTGCAAAATTACATTGGGGAGAAAAAGAGATTCAAAGTTTACTGGATTACGACTGGAGTACTTCTAGTAGTCTAGCGTCCTGAATCTCTTTTGACTTCTCTAACAGAGAGTCCATCCATTCTTGCTCACCAAGTATTTCTGCTGCGTCGAGAATTATTCCTAAATCAGTTCTTTCAGAACCGCGAACATCCTGAGTCAATATCGGGAAAATTGATTCCACGACATCCCTTACATCTTGTTCATTTGCAGGAATCCATGATGAACCGGGTACGGAACGTGGTCCAGCATTTTCTATTCTATACAACATTCGTGGAGCGTCTTCTGTAACTTCTTCCAATGCTAAATCAAGCCATTCTAAGGATACTACGACCGCCTCCGCTTCCATTTCTGCCTGAATGAAAATTGCTCTAGCAGTCCAGAGATGCCTCATAGCAGGGTCTAAATCATCCATAGCAGTCAATATTCGGCCTACTTCTAAACGAGATAAACCTCTAATTTCATCTGGGAATCCACTGTCCTTGGTAATTTCAGCATGTATGGCCATAGCCATCATGATTTCTCCGTTATTACTATGCCAAGTTGCCTGATTTAACATTGATATTCCATGCAAAGCTGTATTTGGTAAAATCGCCTTCAAACGTTCAGAACACCAACGTAGTTCTTGACCTGATGAATCGGGACCATCAACACCCAATAGCGCTCTTTCCATTCTAATTCGAACCTCGCATTCTAGGTCACGTTCTTGTTTTGAACGTGAACGGACAAGTAAATCTTCACTGACTATTACTGCGTTTGCTAAATCTCCTTCGACTAACAGACCTTGTAGCCCCAATAGATCTCTTTGTAATGGACTTAATCTCGAAAGTAATTCATCTGGGCCTTCTAATTCCTCGATTAACATGGATGATGATAATTGAAAAATTAGTTCATCAGGGATTTCTGAAACCTTAATTGAACCCGAATTCAAATCCGAGAGAATATTTCTGATGCCCTTCATTGTATCAACTCCGATGATAGTGTGGCTAATAAAACGGATTTCAATTCTACCTCATCGGAAGAACCAGACCAGCCAGCAGCACCAGCATGACCACCCCCCTCGCCCCCCAATCTATCGGCGATTTTTTTCATCAGCTGACCGAGATGGATGCCCTGATTAGTAGCATTTCTACTAGCCCTAGAGCTTAACCTGAGGTCTGAATTATTCCTTTTGTAGACAAAAGAGGCATGTGCTCCAGCTGCCAATAATGCATGTGCAACTACTCCCTCGTTAGTACCAGCACGGGTAATTGAGACCATGAATTCTCCAACTTCATGTACCGTAGAACGTGAGACTGCTTTGTGAATAGAAATGCGTTGGGAATGATTTAAATCTTCAGATTCTACTTTTTCTATTACATCTACAATATCTATTCCAGATGCTTTACAAATCTCGTCAACTCTCCTATGGCAACCCGATCTGCTATGTTTGAATCGACCAGTGTCTGAAACAATTGCGGCAAGAAGGAGAGTTCCTTGGTCGGGATCTAGATCATGTCCTTCACTTTGAAACCAATCCCAAATCATTTCTGCTGTAGAGGAATAATCCCCCTTCAATTCCAAGGCCCCCTCAGGCCAATTATCAGATGCCGCTGAGTGATGATCAACAATACATAGTGGCACATCTGGCAGTTTGAAACCTATTTGACTAGGAGAGGCGCAATCAACTACGATAATCCCAGCCAATTTTCGTGGTAAAGCAGGCCTATTTTGGTCGATTTGTTGGTAATCAACCACCATGCTGTCGAGTATTTTTTGGGCTAAACCTCCAACATAAATGCCACACGCCTTAGCGTTCTGACCAATTGCCGATGCTAGAACTATTCCTGATGCTATTGTATCCATATCCCCATTTCTATGGGTTATGACTGCAATTGGCCCATTACGAGTATGCGATGATATCCAATCGCTCATTGCAGGAAAATAAACCGACATCAGATTTCACCACTCATTCGGGTGACTCAGATGCTTCATTATACTGTGCGATAAGTTCCGATTCCCTAGCACTGAGTGATTTTAGGTGAGCCTCAATAGTTTCCTTAGAAGATTCTAGGTCGTTGGATAACGAATCTCTATCTTCTACCTCTAACAATACCCCTCCAAGTGCTCGATAAACGGCTTTTTCTGGTAATTGTTCTTTCAGTGCCTCAATAGTAAGCGAAATTTCATTGAATTGGCTAGTCAAAGATTGAATCTGTCCACGTAAAAGTTGTAATTCCTGAACTAGGCTTTGGAGTTGCTGTTGATCCATGTTTTCTCAACCCTCTGATTTAGTCAACTGCTTTCAAGGCGTCGTAGGCAGCAGAAAGGCCTCTCATTACTGTATTCCACCGGGCTCGCATATCAACAAATACCGGCTCACTTTCCTCCACAATAATAAAATCGTCACTTCTGGATACTTCCGCTTCGGTGGACAATGCCGCCTCTAGAGAACTAGCGTAGGAGCTCTTGATTTGCAAAGTAAGTTTGAGTGATTCACTCTTCTTCATCACTGACACTTTCTTCACCAGCTAAATTACGCTCGTAATCCAAAGCCGCCTGCTGAGCGATTACAGTCATATCGGTAGCAGTAGCTCCTTCCATACCACGTCGGATAACTCGTGTGTTAGCATCTGTTGCGCGAGTGAATGGTTCCCAAGTCCCACCAGAGAATTTGTGTCCGCACTTCTTGCATTCCCAAATTCCCGCTACTTGCCGAGTCACCTTTTGATAATGACAGACTGGGCAGGTATACTTTCTGGACTTCTTCTTAATCGCAGCTCCAGCTCTTCGACGTACACTTACACCGTACCGAGCGCCATACTTTGCAGTTGCACCGAGCTTCTGTGTTCTCTTTGCCATTTCACTCACCTTCCAGAGCGTTGTTCACCATATCTCTTAGTTCGGCACATCTTGAACGAGCCTCATTGTTGATCTCGGCAAATTCGGCGGCCGTGAAGATTCCCTTTAGACCCTTCTGCAATGAATGAACGTGATCATCATCACCAAGGGTGATGTGTATTCTTTCATCGCCGCCTAATTCCTCTCTCTTGTCTGCATCGTATACAAAACGACCCCCAACTTTGTGGTAAGAACACATTATCGGAGTCTTTGAGACATCCAGAGGCATATCTTCTCCAACCTCAAATCTCTCCGCCGGAACCGTCGCACTTCGTAGTGCTGCTATCGCAGCTAGCCCGAAAGCATCGAATAGGTTTCCATCGTCTGATATAGCAAACACATCAAGGATAACTTGCCATGCTTTTTCTCCAGGGATAATACACAAATCTTCTGTGTTGATACATCCTGATTCGCGGATTCCACGATCTACGACTCTACCTAATTCGATAGATTCTGCACTAGGAGGGCCAGCTTCCCAATTGCGACCTGCAACTGGCCTTACTTCTGCGCTACACATCAAACCACCTTCATTTGGGCGATCTGGATACGGAGTCATAATTTGGAACTTAACCCCTGCTAAGACGATAGTATCTCCCATCCTAACTCTAGCGGATCCTTCTGCTCGAGGTAAGCAATTAATTTCAAGCTCCACATCACGAGCTTCGAATCGGTCGCGACCGTCGTGCCTCTTATCTTCAGCAGCTAATTCAGCTAGGTGAGCGCGTAGCAAGCTAGGAACTAGTGGTATACTCATCACTCATCACCCCCTTTTAGGGCACGAACCATCTCTTCGTGGATTACTTTAGCAGCTACCATATTGTAATCCCAAGCCTCTTGAAATTGCTCAGGGGACAAGTCCCCATCCATCTGAAGGAATACTAACTCACCAGTGTTGGGCAGAATGCCCATGGGAAGATCTGCTTCCCCGTAGTTATCTTCTTCCTTATTCAAGTCACAAACTACGATGTCGTGAACCTTACCACTCGCTACCGAGACCACCATGTCTGTCATAGGAATACCAGCATGAGCCAGGGCAACGGAGGCAGCTGTTATTCCAGCACATCTTGTACCTGCTTCGGCGCAAATAATTTCGATTTCGACGCGGATCTTGCTGCGTGGATAGAGTTCAGTCAGCACTACGCTCTCAAGAGCCTCAGCCGTAACCTTGGAAATCTCTCGGCTGCGGCGGTTAAATCCTGGACGAATCCTGTCTGTTGTCGAGAAAGGTGCCATATTGTATCGCACATCAAGCACAGCACGGTCTTGGCGCTGAATCTTGCGAGGGTGAGCTTCCATAGGCCCGTAAACTGCTGCAATGACATCGTTCAGACCCCAAGTCATTCGGGCCGAACCATCGGCGACTGGAACTACTCCAGTCTCTATGTGTACGGGTCGAACCTCATCCTTGGTCCTACCATCTAATCGAATTCCATTCTCATCTATGCACTGCACATCTCCGTATCCGCCCATCAGGCATCACCTCTGTATTCCTCGACTTTCGCTTCGGTGAGAAGCGCGTTGAGTCTGTCACGAGCATCGATGATACCACTGAGGTCACCATCTAGCCACACCCGGCCATTATCGCCGGCTACGACACGGCATTCCGTGTCTTCCTTGAGTTGGCGGAGGTTGTTGCCTCCACGACCTATAAGTCGGCCAAGCAGGTGAGGATCAATGTCCTCGACGCTGCCAGCGCGAATTGCACGCAGACCCATTCCTTTCATCGTAACGACGCTCGAATGATTCTCGTCGACCTCTTGAACTCGACAAAGGATAGCGTCACCGATGTCGAGGATCTTTCTGATACCACCAAACTCAGCCTTGGATGGTCCGAGGCTCATCGGCAGAATCGCATTGAACGGCGCACCGATGTCGATGAACCAGATATTACTGGTGCATCCCTCGATGTATCCGATCACGAGATCGCTTGGCCGCGGCACGTAAGCGGTGCGTCGCGGCTCTATCGAGACAGTACCGTCCCGATTACTCATTCTTCCTTGCTTCAATGCACGAAGCCGACCGTTGATGGCGAGTACGCCATGCCCAGCTTCGAGCTCCCCAGAATCACCCAGATCATCTCCGGGTGCGACAAGCAGAGGTGCCTGTCGAGATCCGCGCGGTCCGCCCGCGCCCTTGTCTCCACTCATGTTATCGGGCCGCGCGACCGACCTCCCCTTCATAACCGTATATGCTCACACCTACGGTGTGTAGATTGATGGCCTCAATCTAATTCTTTCACATCTAAACCCGAGCTACGTTTTGAGACACGACTAATTAGGTCCGATTTCATACCTCCGGGACATTCCACGACACATGCCCACGAACCATCTGAGAGCCATTCTTCCCGCTGAACCGAATCTCTCAGCAACTGGTGTACTCCCCCGTAGTCTTTTCCTTGAATCCTAAACGCTAGTCTGACGGTGATAAATTGAAGCGGAATTAAGGCACGTATGGCTTCTACTGCATCCTGTACTTGACGCTCGACAGAAAGGAAAGGATCGACACTAAATCTAGCCTCGGCTAATGCATTTTCTATTCTAGTGGGAGGGTGGGGGCCACGTGTTTTGGGGTCAGTCGCCGTAGTAGCAATAGCATTGATAATCTGTTTGCGTTTTTCCTCCACCATTTGCTTTCTTTGAGCAGTGGTTAGTTGTATGCTACCTTCCTTGAGAATTTTCTCTACACAAATGTGCAATTCAGTACTACCAAAGATGTTCTCCAAAGCATCAGATGTAGGCCTATCTCCAGCCTTAACATCAGACCAGATTGAGTCCGTAGCCAACATCTCCTCCATCTTGACTGAATTCTGGTCCTCCTTCCACTGAGTGACAAGTTCTGGGTCCACTAGAATTTCGTACCTACTTCCGCCCTTTTCGAGGCGCGCAATGACTGCGTCATCTAGGCTTACCATGATTGGCGAGCCTCGCCTAGGCCCTTAGAGCAATCGGGATTGTATTCCCAATCAACTTAACTTACCAAGATGTGTTAATGTGTCCTCTTTACTCATCTTTGTGTAACCATTTCCATCTACTACGGCAATCTCAACTGCGTCGTGATTCAAATCTTCATCAATCGACTCCCTAAGTGCCTCTAATCCCATTTTGATAGCGGCATTTTGAGTCATATTTTTCTTCCAATTAGATTCGAAATGGTCGATTACTGTGGATCTTCCCCGGCCAATAGCACCTGCGTGATAAGATTGGTATGCACCTGAAGGGTCTGTCTCAAACAGATGTACTCCATCAGCATCTACTCCTGCGATTAACAGAGCGGTTCCAAACGGCCTGGCGCCACCATATTGAGTAAACGATTGCATATAGTCACACATTTTCTTGACTAATGTGGTAACGGGAATCGCATCTCCGTAAGTCATTCTGTTAACTTGACATTGTACTCGAGCCCGATCGACTAACTGGCGAGCATCTGCGACTAGCCCAGAGGTGGTGAATCCGACGTGATCGTCGATTTGATACATCTTTTCAATAGAATCAATGATTACAAGCTTGCTGGATATTCGTTTATCTACGATTAATACAACTCCGTCTCGAAACTTTAGACCTACTGTTGTTGTTCCTCTTTTTACAGATTCTCGAGCGTACTCCACTTGATACAATCGTCCATCTGGTGAGAAGGTAGATACTCCATGGTCATATCCTCGTCCGCTCGGCTGCATAACTATCAGATTCAGTCCCAAGCCGGCCTCTTATCAACCTTGACCGGAACGCCATCTCATGATTGCTGAAAATCATATAGTAAAAACCCACCAATTTCTGATACTCCAGTAGTTTAATTGA
>NTJQ01000020.1 GCA_002457555.1 Marine Group II euryarchaeote MED-G37 | reverse complement strand
GATTCCAGGCTCAATTAGAGAAGGTGGCCCCGCAGATTTCTTAATCCTTGATTCAGAACACATAGATGCTTGGTGCCAAATGCCGGGGGACAATCCCATTACTCATACTGTAAAAACTGGAGAATTGTTATCTTATAATAGGTGAAACAAAACACCGTTACTGATAATGAAATTATGTTCTTCCTCCAGTCCCATTTCAAATCTTGGCTATGCTTACTAATCGATTTTTTGAGTAGGACGGATATAATCCCCTAATTTCCGCTCGCTGTGACTCCGATAATCATGGTTATCGGCCAAAGACTGGAGCTTAATCTAGGAGATAGGCTTGCAGTAAGCGTTTTTCTAAGATTTTGAGTTATTCCCCCCTATTCCCCCTTGTGTAGGCGGATTGAAATCATTAGAGGGAGTCAACATAACCATGGCTGAGGTTGATACGGGCTTCTGCATGAAATGTAAACAATCTACACGTATACTAAACCCCACATTTTCTACAATGAAAAATGGTAGGAAGAGGATTAGTGGTGATTGTAGTTCGGCAAAATGTGGCGGACGTATATCCAAGATCGTATCGTAGATAGACCGATTCGAGGAGAATCATTCATTTGGGTGAATACTATCCCCAGCACAATCTGGGCTCGTGGTCTAGGGGTTATGACGTCGCCTTGACATGGCGAAGATCGCAGGTTCAATTCCTGCCGAGCCCACCAGATACTACATACCCTTTGTTATCAATTCTCAAAAGAGTAAGAAAAACGTATTCTACCCTTGCCTTTGTTCTTCTTACTCCTGAATTTAATTTTGGGGATATTAGCGGTATTGTCGACATGTGTGCCTGCACAGGGACATAGATCCACGCCTTCGACCTCAACAACTCTCAATTGTTGTATAGATTTAGAAATTCTATCCATGAATTTAGTATGTCGCATTTGGTCATGTGAATTTATTTGTTCACGTGACCATTCGTATATGTTTACAGGAATATGTTTATCCAGAATATTATTTACTTCACTAACTAAATCATCTGGTTCGAATAGCGATTTGTCTTCGAAAAACAAATCCACACGTGAATAATTCATTGATAATTGATTACTAACAGTTTCCGCACCCCAGATATCTTCTGCTATAGCGGATACTATATGTTGAGCTGTATGCATTTGTGCGTGTACATTACGACGTTCAGAATCAATAATACAACTTACTTCATCACCAATCTCAAAAAGTTCGGGTTTTTCGAGTGGGTGAAGAATTGATTCTCCAGGTAATACCTCGTCTATCAAAGATTTCTTGTCTTTAGAAATCAAATAACCTGTATCGCCAGGTTGACCACCTCCACGTGGGTAACAATAGGTAGATTCCAAGATGGCGTTATGATCATTAAACCCGGTAATAGTGGTTGTGAATGGTTTTGGGTCGGTGCCGGGATGATATATCATATGCAGCTTGTCTTGCATAAGTTCACCCTAAGGATACCTGTAAACCACCATTGAGAAGGTTTTTGCTGAGGTTTGTACATCCAGCGCTCATCACGACATCCCCCTCAAATTTATCAACAAATGTTCTGACCCATTGTGCGATTTTAACCACTCCATCTCCCGGTTTTTCCGAGATTCTATCTAAAGCCTCTGTTGCACAAATAAATTCATTCGCCAGTACTTGTGATAGTAATGTAGTTGATTTCAAGCTACGATAAGCGCCAGTAGCCCCCATAGAAACATGATCCTCTTTCCCCATACTCACAGGTACATTTGAGATAGTTACTGGATTACTCAATAAATGCAACTCTGCTATGCATGCAGCGGCAACATATTGGACTATCATATATCCACTCTCTAAACCTTCATTAAGCGCTAGGAATGGGGTTTGTTGACTCCATTGTGGGTCCAATATTTGATTTATTCTCCTTTCAGAAATGCTGGCTAATTCATGGCATGCAACTGCTATAGTATCACTGGCGATAGCAAGGTTTTGGCCGTGAAAATTACCACCGCTTATCACATCAACTTCATTATCATCAACAAATACCAACGGGTTATCTGTGGCACTGTTAATTTCTATTTCCAAAACTCTTCTAGTTTCAGCGATTATATCTATTACTGGGCCATGAACTTGGGGGGCACATCTGAAACAATAGGCGTCCTGTACCCTATCGCAGTTAAGGTGTGAATTTTTAATCTCTGAATTATTTAGAAATGCGCTAATTCGAGATGCTGAAATAGATTGTCCTATTTGTGGACGATTAGTATGGATGCGTGTATCAAATGGGCTATGAGATCCTTTAATCGCTTCTAATGAAGCGGCAGCGCTAGCATCCGCAGCAAAAACGAGTGTTTCTAAATTTAAGAGTGTCAATGAAAGATAGGCACACATCTGGCTGGTTCCGTTGATTAGTGATAGCCCCTCTTTAGCCTCTAGTTCAACCGCATCTAAACCAATACCTCGTAAGGCTTCTATGCTGGGAATTGTATTCCAGCCTGAATTACCTCTAACCATACATTGACCTTCTCCAAGTAAAGCCAAAGACATATGAGAGAGGGGTGCTAAATCTCCAGATGCTCCTAAAGAACCAATCCTAGGAATTACAGGGGCTATGTGATTGTTCACCATTGTCAACAAAATATCCACAATTTCCGGGCGTATTCCAGATACCCCTTTGGCTAGCGAATTGGCTCGAAAAACCATCATCAACAATACATGATGCGGTTCCATAAATTCACCTACACCACACGCATGGCTACGAATTAGATTGGTTTGAAGTTGCTGCAAATCCTCACTATCAATTTTCACGGAGGACATCGCACCGAATCCCGTGTTTATACCGTAAACAATATCATCCGAGGCAATAATTTTTTCCACGCCTTTCCGAGATAACTCCATTCGTACTCTCGCTTTGTCTGATAACGACGCGGAATTTTCTCCTGCCGCTATAGATACCGCTTCTTCAATAGTCAAGTTATGACCATCAATCTTGACGTCAAGCACGATTCTGCGAGAAGGGAATCTCACATAGAGTCATCGCGCCTATCAAATAGGCGATTTAGTAAATTTTCATCTGCAAGGTTGGGTATAGTAACCTCCAATCCAATATTGGTTTCCTGGGCGTCCTTTACAGTAGATATAGCTCCTGAATTACGTGCCCATGACCTACGCACTAATCCATTCATTACATCCCAAGATATCATAGATTCAATTTTAATTTCGGAATCTTTAGTACCGTCTATGTACATCCCAAAACCTCCATTGATTACCTCACCCCAGCCGACACCTCCACCATTGTGGATACTTGTCCATGTCGCCCCTCGAAATGAATCTCCTACAAAGTTGTGAATGGCCATATCCGCTGTGAACATGGAACCATCTTTGATGTTCGCTGTTTCTCTATATGGGCTATCGGTCCCTCCAACATCATGATGATCTCTACCAAGGACGATTGGGGCACTAATTTTACCATCCTTGATGGCCTTGTTGAATGCTAATGCAATTTGCATTCTACCTTGTTCGTCAGCGTATAATATTCTTGCTTTACTTCCTACAACCAACTGATGGTTAGCTGCCTCCTCGATCCAACGAATGTTATCCTGATATTGAATTTCTACCTCTGGTTTACAGGATTTAGATAGCTCAAGTAAAACATCTGCGGCAATTTTGTCAGTAATCTGTAGGTCCTCGTTTGACCCGGACGTACAAACCCAACGGAATGGACCAAAACCATAATCAAAGCACATTGGACCCATTATATTCTCTACATATGATGGATAACGAAATGATCCATCAGGCAGTAAGATATCCGCTCCTGCCCTGCTAGATTCCAATAGAAACGCATTACCATAGTCCCAGAAAATAGTGCCCCTATTAACAAGTTTATTGACATATTCTACGTGTTTTCTTAGAGTGGATTTGACCTCTTCTTTGAAACCACTTGGATTCTCCATTATCATTAGGCGAGATTGTTCCAAACTCATTCCCTGTGGCATATAGCCTCCCAACCACGGATTATGTAAGCTAGTCTGATCGCTCGCTAAATCAGGTGTTATTTCCTGTTCAACTAAGTATTCGAGAAGGTCTACAACATTGCCTTGATAACCAATAGATATGGCCTCTTTATTTTCCACTGCTATTTTGGCACGTGAGATTACTTTAGAAACGTCGTCGTATAATTCAGTTAACCACCCTTGATTATGCCTTTTTGTTGCTGCGATTGGGTCGATTTCTGCAATAATACAAACCGCCCCAGCAATTACTGCCGCTTTAGCCTGAGCACCAGACATTCCACCTAAACCAGATGTGAGATATAATATCCCACCGAGGTCAGAATTATCTGGTAAATCCAAATATTTCCTAGCAGCATTAAGTATGGTTATCGTAGTGCCATGTACTATACCCTGTGGGCCAATATACATGTAAGAACCAGCTGTCATTTGGCCATATTGGGACACACCTAATGCATTCAAACGTTCATAGTCCTCCTGTGTAGAATAGTTAGGAATTACCATCCCGTTAGTTACTATTGCGGTTGGGGAGTCTTTTGATGATGGAAATAATCCTAAAGGATGTCCAGAGTACATTACTAGTGTTTGATCTTCATGCATTTTTGATAAGTATTGCATTGTGAGTAGATATTGAGCCCAGTTTTGGAAAACGGATCCATTAGTACCATATGTTACTAATTCATGAGGGAATTGCGCGACTTCTGGATCCAGATTATTTTGAATCATCAACATCATCGCAGCTGCTTCGGGTGTATTTGCACGGTATTCCGAAATAGGTCTAGCATACATTTGATAATCCGGTCTGAATCTATACATGTAAATATGGCCGAATTCATTCAATTCTGTAAGAAATTCCGATGCTAATTCCTCATGCCAATCTGAAGGGAAGTACCTCAAGGCATTGGACACCGCCAGAAGTTTCTCGGAGTCATCAAGGATTTGAGGTCGAATAGGGGCGTGTGATACTGACGAATCTAAGATTTTTTTTTCAGGGAGAACCGCGGGGATACCTTGGCTGAGGTCGAGCATATTTTACCACCCCAATCTATCTTCATAGGTGCTAATTATTTCTTCCATTAAAATAGTACAACTATCGAATATAAACAGTGATTGGGTATTTATCGAATCTATATCTTCCCCACTAAGATGATTTGTATTTATCTTAATATTAAACCCAGCAATTTTTGCCGCCGATATTGCTAACTCTGCAGCCGATGCCAAATCCGTAAGGGCATTGGAATTACAACCCTTAGACAACTGGTTCAAATTCTGTAAAAATTCAAGGCATGAATTCATCGTATCTAAAGGTGCTAGCGCCGCATCAATCGTGGCTTGCCTGATAGCGTTTTTCCTGGCTTCTGGGTCTACTTTAGGCAACTTGTAAGCCATCATAACTGCATCAAATGCTAGGGAATCGGCGGAAGCTAAGTTCAGGGCCTTTGAAATTTGTTCATCGGAAGTAGAAATGATAGTATTAGCTATTTGATGACCGTCCGCCCACTTTTCACTATTTACGGTCAGCCGTGAAACCATAATTGCAAGTGAATGTGCATGAGCCAGCGTTAATGCGGCTACGGTTCCACCTCCCGGCGTGGGGTTCGAAGATGCGATCGATTCCAAAACTGCAATATACCCCTCATTCATATTATCCCCTCTGCATAGCCCATTCGATGATACTTTCAGTCGGATCAAACTTTTCCAACCTATCTAACATAAGGCCCTCTATAGCATACTGTACCAAAACTGCTACATCTTGTACATTTGTTTTGGCGTACTTTCTACCTGCGTTTACAATGGCCTGAAGGGGAACTAAGCCAACTAGTTCCCCTGCATTAGCCTCCAATCCTAATATACTCGCTTCTTTTTTTATGGTTTCAGTTACATCATACAAGCCAGTGATTGAAAAATCTAAAAAATTCATAGAAACTTGTGCAACATGCTCATTATACATCCATCCGGCTGCTTGCAGATGTTTGTACATACCTTGAGTTCGTTTTACTTGCCCATTAATATCTCTCACTTTTTCGCCTTTCTCGTTTTTGACAATTGTCCCACTAGTACGAATTTTAGAGGCGATTATGTTAGCCATAGATTTGTCGGCTGTGTTTAGATTAACATTGAAAGCGATTAGTAAATCTCTAGCCCCAGTAGCAGTTACCCCCATTTTTGGTTTGAACTCGACAGGCCCATAATCGGGCTTCCACTGCGGCAAGAAAATTTTCTCTTCCCATCCTTCATATTCACCCTTGCGAATATCTGGTAATCTTACTCTTTGAGGTTTTATAGCAGAATTAGCGTAAAGGTACACAGGCAAAGAGTGTTGTTCCGAAACTATTTTTGCATATCTTTTGGACAATTCTACACAATCTTCCATGCTAACGCCATTGATAGGTATGAACGGCACAACATCAACAGCTCCCATCCTTGCATGTTCCCCAGAATGGTCGCGCATATCAATAAGGTCTAGTGCTACTGATGTACATTCAATGACTGTCTTCAGTACTGATTCAGGCTCGCCCACCATTGTAACAACTGTGCGATTGAAATCACTACCCATATCAATATCCAATAAACTCACATTTGCATTATCAATTATTGGTTGGATAATAGAATCGATGATTGACTGGTCTCTTCCTTCGCTAAAATTGGGTACACATTCGACCAGTTGGGACTCCATCGGCCCCAATGAAAAATTATCTATTGATGAGCCTTATCATCAACCATACAGGCCTTCGTGGTTATTTCTAAGTGAATCTTTACGGTTATCTTCTATCATAGATAATGCATGAGTAAGATCATCATTAGAAACTGATTCTCTCTCTTGGGAAATAGCTCTCATTCCGGCTTCCATCACTAAAGCCTTGAGTTCTGCACCACTATATCCTTCGGTCTTATTAGCCAAATTGTTTAAATTTAATTTATTTGAAAGAGGGACCTGTTTAGTTATAATCTTCAAAATTTCAAGGCGTGCATCACTATTAGGCAATCCTATCTCAATAATTTTATCAAATCTACCAGGCCTGAGTAATGCTTTATCCAATAACTCTGGACGATTGGTAGCAGCGATAATCTTGACCGAATTCGTGGATTCAAAACCATCCATTTCAGCCAATAGTTGCATTAATGTCCTCTGTACTTCCCTGTCACCAGAGGTCGAAGAGTCCAATCTTTTAGAACCAATAGAATCTATTTCATCGATGAATATTATCGCTGGAGATTTTTCCTTTGCTAGTTCGAATAGCTCCCTTACTAACCTCCCGCCTTCTCCAATATATTTCTGAGCTAATTCGGACCCCACTAAGCCAAGAAAAGTTGCAGATGTAGAATTAGCTAATGCTTTTGCCAACATTGTTTTACCGGTTCCAGGTGGACCTGTTAACAATACACCTTTGGGTGGAGCTAGGCCCATTTTCTCAAATGCTGCAGGATTAGTTAACGGTAATTCTATCGCTTGGCGAATCGTATTAATTACTTCTTGCATCCCACCTATATCAGTAAAGCTAGTGTTAGGCTTTTCGATAATTTCACTTGTAGAGACCAATGGATCCCACCCGTCGTTTAGTACCTCGATTATAGCTAATGTGTCTTGATTCATTGCAACCCTAGCGCCTGGTTTCAACAAATCTCTCTCTATTCTCGGATTGACTGAAACTTGGAAAATAGTCCCGTTTGAACTACGAACAATAGCATCGTTCCCTTCAATATCTTGTATAAATCCAACAATGAATGGAGGTTCTTTCAAAATACGAATCTCGTCATCTAATCTCGATGCCCGTTTTTTTAATTGGTTCACTTCATTTTCTAAAAACAACTTTTCAGTAAGTAAATCTTGAGAATTACTTGTTAGGTCATTAATGATTTTTCTTAACTCTATGACGTTCATTTGTAGGGGTTTGCTTCCTCTATCGTCTACTCCAGAATCAGCACTCATGATTCACTGAATATGTCGAAATGTTTTGACTCTTCCGACAGGAAGATATGATGACCCGCGACCATTCCCGAAAAATATGGGTACATGCGAACTATGCGGGGCAGACAAAGTTTCTACCTACAAAACTTCCACATCGGGCGCCAAAGTTGACGCTTGTAATCGTTGTATAGATAGGCTAGGCCTTACGAAACCTGTTCCACCCCCTAACCGGATTTCATCTCAAAAAACTTCAACCCGAACCAGAATTTCTGGCCCGAACATTATGAAAAATTCGGATAAAGAATTGGCGCCGGATTTTCATAAAAGGATTCGCCTGGCCAGGCAAGTCAAAGGTTGGGACCAACGTGAATTTGCAAAGCGTATGAATGAGAGGTTGAATATTGTACAAAGGACAGAAAACGGTAATCGGCCAACCGATGCTTTGATCAAAAAAATAGAGAAGGTACTAGATGTAGAACTTTTCATTGAACTCGCCGCTTCGAATTCCCGCACTGCTTCAACGACTGTAGGCAGGAACATGACAATTGGGGACGCCTATGACGAACTATTTTCTCGGAGGGAATGATTTGCATGATATTCCTTTACACGTTATCCATTTGAATCAAGATGATCCAAAAAAATGTACAAGTCGAAAATCCGCTAGATACGGCGATTGTATCTTACACAATGATATCAAAAAATCCCCTAAAAGAGGGATATTGTTGGACCCATTATCTGGAATATTGATAGGCCCGGATGATTCTAAGTCCATATCCCGTGGATCGTCAATAGTAGGTTTAGATTGTTCTTGGAAAGAAATTGAGCCTTCAATAGAATTATTGCATAAATTCACTAATCTAGAGGGGAGGACACTACCAGTTGTATTAGCAGCAAACCCTGTATCCTGGGGCAAACCAAGTAGGTTATCAAATGTCGAGGCATTTGCAGTTTGTCTCACTATTTTTGATAGATGGGATCAGGCTAAAAATATCCTGAAGCCATTTAAATTCGGGGAAGAATTTTTCCGACTTAATGAATTACCATTGGAAGCGTACTCCAAAGCTAAAACGAATAAAGAATTAGCCGAGGTTCAATGGGAGTTTTTCGACAAACCAACTGTTGATTAGCGAACACCCGATCCAGCGACTATATCCGAATCAGTGGTTAGAAGTGTTACTTTCCCTTCGGAATCTTCTGCAGCCAACATCATACCTTCCGACATAATCCCTCTTAGTTTTCTCGGTTTTAGATTAGCAACGAAAATTACAGATTTTCCTACTAAATCATCTACTGAGTAATGTTCCTTTAGACCAGCACATACTGTTCTCGTGGAGTCTGGTCCATCTTCGATTGTTACTACATATAATTTGTCGGCGTTAGGATGGTTTTCGACCTTCAGGATTGTGCCTGTTTGCATGTCTACTTTCATGAAATCTTCAAATTCGATGTATGATGCCTCCTGTGTCTCTGGACTTGCTATGGTGGCTTCGTTCTTGAGTATTTCATCTAGGTCTAATTTAGAAAATAGAGCCTTTGGTTGTTCTTGGGACCAATTTAAAGTGCTGTCAAAGTGAGTCGCAGACTCCCACAATTGGTCGGCTGCGTTACCTGGTTCCCCGAGACTTGCCCACAATCTTTCTGCTTGAAAGGGCATGAATGGTGCTGTTAAAACGGCCAATGATTTACAAGCCCTCCAGCATGCAGCTAAAGAACTCAAGGAGTTATATCTATCATCTGAGGGTTCGTTGTTAAGATGAGACCAGGGTTCAGCATTTTGAAGATAAGAATTTCCAGATTGCGCAATATTCATGATGTGTCTTAGTGCTTCTTTGAACCGTTGTCTTTCCATAGAATCCATAGCAGATTTAACACACGTGCGGATGTAATCATAGAAATCAGAATGTTTTTCCAGGCTATCAAATTCTGATAGAGGATTAGAAGTGGTGTTGTCCAATCTATTGGATAATGTCATTACTCTATGGACAAAATTTCCATAGTTCCCAATTAATTCGTTGTTTACTCTTTCTACATAATCCTCCCATCGGAAATCTGTATCGTGCCCCTCGGGCATATTGATAGTGAGGTAATATCTGAGAGAATCGGGATCATATCTCTCGAGGAAAGTGGGTAACCATACACCATGCTTCCTCGATTTGCTAAATTGCCCCCCTTTCAGCATTAGGTACTCATTTGCAGCGACGTTGTCTTCAATATGTAATTGCATATCTGTATTTCTTGACCTATTCATGCCCATCAAAATAGCCGGCCAAATAATTGTATGGAAAGGTATGTTATCTTTACCCATGAAGTAAATGTGCCTCAGTGATTGGTTAGGTTTGTTTATCCACCAATTTTCCCAAGCATTTTCTTTATCAGGGTGTTCGGAAGCAAATTTTTCTGCCCAAATTCTCGCGCATGTATAGTATCCCTGAACAGCCTCGAACCATACATAGATGCTTTTATTGGTCCATTCAGTATCATCGATAGGGACATCTATCCCCCATTCTAAATCCCTAGTTACCGCCCGAGGTCTTAGACCCATATTTAGCCAGTTTTTTGTCATAGCCCTAACGTTAGGTTTCCAAATTTTTTGCCTACTTTGAGAATGTTTTTCCAAATCATCCTGGAATTCATTGAGTTTGTAGAATAAATGATCGGTGTCGCGAATTTCAATTTTAGCATTTGGATTAGATTTTGATTTAGGGCTATTTAGCTCGTGAGCCTCATATGTTGATCCACATGAATCACATTGATCGCCACGTGCTTCTTCATTTCCACATACAGGGCATATTCCGACCACATATCTATCAGGAAGAAACTTTACATTGCCCTCAGTGTCTATTTCACAATATTGTTGCATTGTTTGTTTTTGCAAAAGGTCTTGTTCTAACAATTGCACGAATATTTCTTGGACGATTTCTTTATGCCTAATGTCGGTTGTGCGGTTGTATAGAGAACCGCCATATTCTATTCCTCTCGTGTCTATATTTTGACTCCATGAACAACCCAAATCCGCTAATGCTTTTGCGTTAATGGTGTGGAATTCATCAACTACTGATTGTGGAGTGATTCCTTTTTCTTCTGCTGTAACAGTAATCGGTGTGCCGTGTTCATCCGAACCACTACACATCAGTACTTTTCGACCTCGGGCTCTTTCGTACTTGTATTGAATATCCGCAGGTAATGAATTTCCTGCAACATGGCCAAGATGTAGGGGTCCGTTAGCATACGGCCAAGCCATGAATATGGTTGTATACTCGATTTTAACACCCGCTATACCACTCAAGGTTGCTACTCTGTGGAACAGCATCGTATTTATGTCTGCGTTGCTTCGATTAACCCCGGAGCACGTATTGCAGTGACCAACTACGTACTAATTTACTATCAGAATCCTATTCGGGATCCAGAGGTGATTACACTTTGAATCCATGGACTCTATTAACGGCGTACGCTATTCTCGCGATAGGAGTATCTTTTCTTTGTAGTATACTAGAGGCTGTATTGCTTTCAACAACCAGGGGCCATGTAGTGGGTATGACTGAGACACATCCGAAGACCAGTAATCTCTGGATAGGTTTCAAAGACGACCCTGAAAGGCCTTTGACTGCAATACTAACACTCAACACGATTGCACATACCGTTGGTGCGTTAGGTGTAGGAGGCCAAGTGGCCAAGATTTATGCAGAAGATACCGAATTGGACATGATTATGGGAGTCGCATCCGCAATCTTGACTTTGGCTGTCTTGCTCTTTTCAGAAATTTTACCTAAAACCATTGGTACTCTATATTGGAGAAAACTTACAATTTCGTCCGGATATCTGTTAAGAATGTTGATAATTTCCTCATGGATTATTGTAAGGCCCGTGGAAATCATACGCGGGATGCTTCCAGCAGTAGATACGGAAACTGTAACAAGGGACGAATTATCAGTCTTAGCAGATATCGCAGAAGAGTCTGATATTATTGAAGAAGACGAAGAAGCTGTTATTCAGAACCTCCTCCGATTAAGAGACATTGAAGTTCAGACAATAATGACGCCAAGAGTTGTTGTTGTCCACGTATCAGCAGACGAAACCATAAGGGAAGTTATGGAAAGGATTCCCATAATGGTATACGGCAGGATGCCAGTTGTAGGAGATGACATAGATAATGTTCAGGGCTTGGTACTTCGAAGTGAAATACTTAGGAAGGCGGCCGGGGATGACTTCGACACTACTATGAAAGAGATTTCTAGGCCAGCAGTCATTTGTCGGTATGATGATTCAGTCGACAAAGCTCTAGACATTCTTCTGGAAAATAAATCACAAATCCTGGTAGTAAGAGACGATTTCGGCGGCACTGTTGGCCTTGTTACCATGGAAGATGTAATAGAGACATTACTTGGAGTCGAAATCGTCGATGAGGAAGATCAAGTAGCTATTGAAGAAGGTGTAGCTAGAGAAGACCTCAGAGAGTTAGCTATGATGAGAAACGCTGAGGAAGAGTAGAAACGAAACTCCTTAGTCTGTTGATTCCTGTTCATCTAAGAAGCCTTTAGACTCAGTCCAATCGCTTACGCTCTCTAGGCGCTTCAGCCATCCCTTGGCTTCTTTTGACTTGGTAGTTCTGACGAGCCAAACGCCACCAAACATGGTGTCCCAAAGACCTAGGTCTCCTCTTATCCTATACATTAGATAATCAATTAATGGCGGGATTAGACATAGTAAACCTAGGGCTGCAAATATTTGGGCGAACGTAGTTTCACCAAATGATTGGCTGCCCATAACCATCGCCACAGTAAAAACGCCGAACAAAACGAATATGGTGGTCATACCTTTGATAGCAAGATATAGTGCCATTGGTGATTCCCCTCTTGAGTTAACGTACCTAGTTCTACTAATCCAATTACCCATGGTTCTTTTACCAGCGTAACTAGGCATGAAACCTAAATTAAATGAAATAAGTATAATACCAAGAAGGACAATAATAGTCGGGTTAAAGTTTGAACCCCATGCAGATACTCCAATTAATGGAATTGTCCAGCCATAACTTATTGCAAAGTCAAAAATTCTCCGGGTGACTTTTTGGCCCCTTGTTGCCGGTTCGAAGCCCTCAGGAATTTCTTTTTTGACTCTAGGAGCCCTTGGTTTCTTTTCCTTCTTAGGTTTAACTTTCTTGGGCTTTTTTGCTGCTTTCGATGATTTCTTAACAGCGGTTGGCTTGACGGGGGTAGCCTTTTTTGGTACTGCCTTAGGCTTCACAACCTTAGTTTCTGGAGGTTTATCTTCAGACTCTATATTACTGGCTTTTTCTAGTAATCCCATATTTTCTACCTCTCAAATATTTTATTAGTTCCCATAAATTTCGCCCATAGACTGGAAAGTTGTAAATCCTGGGGATTGCACAAATTCATTTATCTTGTCGTCTGGTAAGTCACCCAAAACTCGATTTATCATACTGAAGAATTCTTCCCGGGCCTCTTCACTGGTTTGATCGGGACTCTCGCCCACTGCTTGAAATAATGAGAAATCGTCAGATGCCACAAAAGAATTAACGAAATCGTCATGCATACTACCTAATAGGTCATTAACCACGGAGAAGAATTCTACAAATTGATCTTCATTTGTATCTTCTGTGGGGGGTTCTCCGTCAGGATCAGATATGGTTTCATCAATATCCTCTTCGTAATCTGTTTCGGGTGAAGAGATTAATTCTACGGTAGGTTTGATATCGCGCATTTCTTTTTGTTGTTTTTTGCGCAAAACGATTATTTCCCTGTCTAATTCTGAACCAAATCTATCAGAGAATCGGTCCAATAGTGTCCCGACTTCGCCAGTTGCAATCCGGTCTATGTGACCATACATTTGATCTCGTTTTTCAGAACCTAGGTCGGGGTTTTCTGCTCTGCGCTTGGCCCATGCGGATTGAAAATCATCATCCGAATCAGAATCTTGAGTTTCCGTTTTAGTTTGTGTTTCTTCAATCTCAATGTCTGGAGGGGGAGGTGGTGCGGGAAGAGGCGGAATTGTTAGCCCAGGTGGTGGAGGGGGAAGTGGTAAATTCTCTTTGGAAACGTCTTCAACATCAGACAAGCCTACACCCCAACAGGCACATGTCTAATGAACCCACTATTCAACATTCTGTGACTTAGAGTATCGTTTCGTTTACTCAGGGACTAACTCGTTCCCCCCAACCCTTGAGACATAAGAATATCGACATGGCCTCACTAACCTCTACAATCTCACCAGTAGAACCGGAAACCTCAGTTCCCTCTAAGCTAGCTGTCACGTCATCTCTAACCAATTTTATTTTGGTAGTTCCTACCCCGGTAAAAGCCACGGTTTCTAACAAGGGATTGAATGGATGGGAGCCATCAGGGTCTAATCTATCGTACGGGACTTCCGTTACTCTTAGGCCACATTTTCCGTGCAAACTACCTAAATGTCGAATTACACGCTTAATATCAACTGTGACATTTTCATCGGTTTCCCCCGCCGTCCCCAAAACTACCGATTTATCGAGTTTTACTAAATCCCAAAATATTCCTGTTTCCTTACCAAAAACTGCTAAATTATGATCTGTACTTAATCGCTCTAACCGTTTTTCAGACAAAACCGATTCTGCTAACGTATTAATCCTATTTTTACTAACTCCACGTGTCCGACTATGATTGGTATTAGCATTTAATAGACCGTAAAATTCGTCCAGGTATTGTTTGGAATCCGACGATTTTTCAGCTATAGCCCTTAACTTATCCAATACTGTTTGCTTTCCAATCTTTATTCGGTCTCTCCATCCGCTGCTGTCCCCCGACAATATTGTATTGACTTCCAAACCTTCACCTCGAATATAAGACACAATTTCTCTTCTAGCATTGGAATCTAATCCCATTAATGAAGGGTCTCTAACATGAATATGAAAACCCCTGTGGCCGGAAAATGTGAATTGAGCAAATTCCCTTTTCATGTTAAATTCTGGTTCTAAGAAATCATTCCACAAGCTCCAGGCCTGTTCTTGAATTAATGAAATCATTGATGGAAAATCTGCGTCGGACACACCAGGTAAATGGTCGCCATCGAGATCAAAGATCAAATCAGCCCCTAACCAGTCCTTGTCTATCATTTTCCTTTCCATTGGTTTTCTGTAATATGCAGTGCTGTGAAATGAAGAATGAGGGCCCTTTTGTTGAAGATATGATAGTAATGATTGATCTGATGAAAATCCTCTATGCCGGTCAACTGGTTTATCTCCCCAATGGATGAACATCCATTCTCTGTTTCGCAACCTAGGAGGAGTCCATATATCGTTGGTAGATAAACTCCCATAATACCTGGAGAAGCGCAGCGCAAACCTACTCCATCCCCCCGACATAATAATCCGAAAACGAAGGAGGCTGATGAACTCAACGCACCGATTCTGTCAATCTAGATTCAAATCTTGTACTTCTTTACCCTCTGTCGCCGGAGTGGCACCGGTCTTTTCCACATAGGCCTCCATGCACAGATATTCGCCATCCAAGACTATCGCCTCGCCGAAGGTTAGCGCCTTACCGGTT